>JBGAIG010000010.1:0-60917 GCA_044225595.1 Gammaproteobacteria bacterium | reverse complement strand
TTGAATTATAATCAATAACGCTGTAAAAATCAATGATTTTTAAGACATTTTTGAAAATATTTTTTGATTTGCACAAGGTTTTATCGCTAAAAAAATGTGCAATTATTTAATCCATTTTGAACCATCATTTCTGTCACCCCATTTACACCTTTTTTAAAATAAATTTAACTGTTCTAGGAACGCTTAGGACAAAAAGCGTAAAAATAGCATATTCGTTGAAAGACATAGTGCTTAAATTTTAAAACATCTCAATTTGGATGAATAGTAGCTGTTAGTTCCAGCTTTTTAGCCTTAACTCTGCTTTCTCGTTTCTGCTTTTTTTGTAATTTTAATTCAAACAATTCTTGTATAGTCGATACCGTGACTGGTTCTAACCTTGCATACCTTTTGAAGTATAAAGTCTCAATAAAATTTGATAAAGGTTCTTTCCACGGTTCTTGCTTGTGGTTGGCAAGTTTGCCAAATTTTTTTGGATTTAACCCCAATTCTCTCGCCATCTGGATATGCTTATGCGATAAACGAAACCGCTGACGGGCATCTACCCATTGCTGTAAATCTGCCGGCAACACTTTTTGTTTTTTCATGATTTGATAATCCATGTTTGAACCACCTCCCAATCAAACCAGATAAAATTGAGGTTTTCAACTGTAATAAATTATAAACCCGCGAAATATCCTAATTGGGATTATTTATTGTACCGAACCATAGCCAAAACTACTTTTATTATACTTGGACTTTTATTATAAAATGGCTTGCCAGGAAGTATAGTTTAATTCATAGGGGCTCCTCGGCATTAAGCCTGCTCCCATAATGACGCTTAAAAGGCCGCTTTGGCCGAAAATTAAATAAAACAATCGACAAAATCTAAACACTAAAGCAAATCATTATTAATCCTCGCACACCGGACGCACCACTCCAAAAATTTAACTTTTTACCTATTTCTATAGGCTTTTTTTAAATTTTCATGCTGTTTTTTTTTGAGGCAATGCGTGTGACGTTGTAACACCGGCGTGTGACTTTGTCACACCCTGGTTTTAATTTTATAAAAATCAATGCGTTAAAAAATTTTCAGCGTGTTGCATGTGTAATACAAAAACGTGTTACACTGTAACATCATTAAATTTTTCATGTGACGTTGTAACACCACTTTAAATGGAGATAAAAACATGATCCATCTTTCTGTTAAAATCCCTGATTATTTACATCAACAATTAGAAACCAAAACCCGCGAAATGGAACTGCCTTCCATGAGTGATACCGTTCGTGTTTTATTAAGCACCGCCTTAGAAAAAACTGAAACTGATAACGCTTACAATGATAAAATTCAATACAAAATATTAGAGAACGTTGTCACCTCTTATTATTTGCTCAAAGATCAGATTGAGCATTCTAAGGAAGGCATAGAGCGCAGCCATACATCTCACGAAAGAGGTAAAAAGGCAATTGAAAAAATCTTAGGACAAAGTTCTAATCAGTACGAGACGGTAAAGTAAACACAATTTGCTTCAGCAATAATGATTAGAAATTGTTTAAATGGCTTATTATCACGCCTGCCAGTATGGACTATAAAACGATAGAATCTTGACATCTGATGCTGTCAGCGATATCTTTGCTGCGTTGAAGGAGTGATTTGAATTATCAATCACGGTTTCATTCTAACCTTTTAATAAGCAGGAGATTTTTTATGTCTAATGCGGTCGTAACAGCAAGTTTTAGGGATAATCAAGTATCAGAACGCTTAACCACACCTCTGAATGAAGCGCACCTTGTTCTTTTAATCAGCGCTGGGGCAAAAAAAGCCTACGTCCACGAACAACAACATTTAGAAGCAACTTTTGACCTACTAAATGCTTGTAAGCCTCAAAAAGTCAGTGTTGTTATTGCAGGTAAACTTCAACGTTACAGCTTTTGGAATGCAAATGCTTACAATCAATGGTCAAAATATTCAGTCGAAGAATTAAAAGATGTGTTAAAGCGTGATACTGATGTTTTGGAAAAAGAGGGTGTGACTAGAGAACTAGCTTGGTTAAACGACAATGAACACATTATCAAAAGCAAACTACCCCACACAAAAATTTCTTTTGTAAGCTGGCAGGCTATTTTGGATTCTGAACGCTATCAAGAAAATGCTAACATTATTAACCAGTGGTTTAAAACAGACGCAGGTTATCAAAAAATTTCCACAAACAGCGTTGACGATTATTTGTTACATCACCAAAAAGTTCTTAAGAACGAAGCACACAGAGAAATTGCGAGAGAAATGTGTGCCCAATATCTGTTAGAAGAGTGTCCCTTGATTTTACCTTCTACCTTATCCAGTGATTATACAATATATCACAGTGAACCAAACGCCCTGATGCAAGAAACGCATCGTCGATTATTGCCTGGTGTTTCACTGCCTTGGTTTTCTATACACTACCAATTTAAACCTACCGGAACCACTATCAGCAATCATCAATTGATAGGCATGAGTTCGAGCTTTCATAGCAAACGGCAAGAAAAAAGACAGGCTGCTAAAGGTCCGTATCTAGTAGCAGAGGTAGCTTAAAAGGAAGTATGCAGGCAAATTTAGTTCCAGCATTTAATTGGCTCGTGACCTCAATTTCCCCATTTAATTCTTGAATAAGCTTTTTAACAATGCGCAGTCCAAGACCTATACCTTTGTAAGTTCCTTTATTAGAGGCTTCGCCTTTATTAAATTTTTCAAATAGAATATTTTGTTGGAATTCGGGAATGCCGATGCCTGTATCTTCTACGATAATCGCTACAATCACATTTTTCTTATTAATTTTTTTCGCTAACTGGACAATCACTTTTACATAACCTGTTTCAGTAAATTTTATAGCATTACTGATCAAATTAATCAGTATCCGCTGTATTCTAAACTTATCGCCCAGCAGCATTGCAGGCATCTCTTCACTAAAATCTACGATCAATTCTAAACCCTTATTTTTTGCTGCAGGCAATTCCATATTCCATATATTCTCAACCAATGCTTTTAAGTCAAATTTTTTAGATAGAACAGGGATCTCTCCTGCTTCAATGTATGTGAATTCAAGCACTTCAGTAAAATATTTCATTAACTCTAAAGCAGAAGTCTCAACATCTTCTAACATCCGCTTTTTACGTGGATCCGTTTCTAAAGACTTAAGATGGTTGTTAATACCTATAATACCCGATACGGGTGTTCTAATATCATGTTCCATATTCGCAATAAATTCATTTTTAATTTGATTAGCAATTTCTGCTTTATTTTTAGCTTCTTTTAATGCTAGTTCCATTTGTTTTCGATGCGTAATGTCAAAGGAAACACCAAGCAAACCAATAATCGCTCCCTCTTGATTACGCAAAGGAACTTTTTCTGAAAGATAAACGCGCTCTTTTCCTGCTAAAACGACCTTTTCTTCTATTGTTCTCGCAATGCCAGACTGCATAATTTTCAGATTAATGGCATTGACTTGTTCGGCTTCTTCTTTATTAGGAAGCAAATCATAATTCGTTTTTCCAACGACTTCCTTATGAGAAGAAAGCCCAAAAGATTTAGCTTGAAGATCATTGCATCCCAAATAAACATTCTGCCGATCTATCCAATACACATGAACGGGCATTAAAAATAGTATATTTTCTAAGTGTGCAATATACTCTTCCTTCACATCTATTGAACTATGTTTTGCAAATAATGATAATCCTGATTCCATGATGCGTCGTCTATCCCTCAATATCCTAATTTCAAACGTCTATTTTAAACTCCCTCAGAGGGGAAAATATTTTCTATCATTTATCTACTAAAAAAGTATTATGCGCTTTAGTTTGGATTTTTATCAACCCCTGCCGCCGTATTATTTAGGGCGATTTCATGAACAGTTATTGATCCAGCTGTCTAAAATGTCCCCCATTACATCCTCGTTCCACCCAAAAGATCTCCGAAATCCATTGGTTGAACGTTTTTTGCCAGTTTGAGTCTTATAACTCTTTATAATATTTAGTGCCATTTTCCTAACAGCCGCCATATTTTCAGCTGCGTTATTTTTCCTGATAAAACAATTATCTTCTCTAAATTGTACATCCAAGACCCAATGCAAATTATTTTCTATAGCCCAGTGCTGCCTGGAACGTTCTAGGTGTTTCTTTGCATTAGCATCTTGGCTAGAAATATAATATCGGACAGCTGTACTTTCAGTACCATTCATACGCCTAGTGACCGTAACTTTGGCAATGCTTTTTAAATTTTTCCATTTTTGGTGACGCTCTTGTAGCCATTCTATATTACCTGGCGTTTCACAAATACGCGTTTCTATTCTGCCATGTCCTTTATCATGTTCTTCAAAAATATCAGGAAAATAAGTGGTTTTAGCAGAAAACATCGATTCCACATCAGACATTAATGAACCCTGGTTAGCCTTTAGAGCCAAAAAATATTCACCGCCTTTATTGATAATTTTTTCTGCGATTGCGAATTGACAACCTATAGCATCAATACTAATTGTCGCACCCTCTAAATTTGCAGTGTCTAAAATCTCATTTATTGCTGCAATCTCACTGCTCTTATCCGGTATCGCTTTCTGTGATAATGCTATTCCAAGTTTGCTGGCAAATACATTGAGTATATGTGCATTTTGGCTTTCATCTACAAATTTTTTCTTACCCCTGAGTGCCTTACCATCAAAAACAACTAACTCGCCTTTAAGAGATCCCACTATCTGTTGCGCATGATGGTTAAGCCAAGATTCCATGTATGACTTATCTATCAAACCCATCACTCGCATTAATGTCGAAATACTGGGCAGTCCATGCTCATAGGGAAAATATTTTCTTAGTATGTTTAGCTTTGCTTCCCCAAAAACAACTATTGCTTCCCAATCTTCGGCACAGCCTAACACACCAACTAATACTAAAAACAAGACTTCATGTAAGGGATATAAGACCTTTTCATCCTGCCTTGGATCATCAATTTCATTAAAATAATCAATAAATTGTTGTTTACTTCGTGCCAGCATACCCTTACCCCTGATATATCAAATAGGGGTAGGGTAACACATATCTTTAACTTGCTAACTGTTCATGAAATCGCCCTACCGTATTATTATCAGTATTTTGAATAAATCCTTGCATCCATGTTATAATTTTAAGACTTAAAATTTGTTAGCAAGCTTGCTTTTTATTATTTTATGAACTTATTATTAGGGATATTCAATGCAACAGGCAAATAATTTCATAACAAAAATCAAGATATTACTCGTAGAAGATCATCCCATTGCACAAAGGTTGGCCATCGAAATCCTGTCTTCTTTAGGCTGTCAAGTAGATTTAGCCGAGAATGGTCAAGAGGCGCTGGATTTTTTTAGCAAAAAAACTTTTGATCTTGTTTTGATGGATATCGGTTTGCCTGATTTTGATGGTTTCATCGTCACTTCCAATATTCGTAAAATAGAAAACAACAGATCGCGGGTTCCTATAGTCGGTGTTAGTGCTCACGCAAACACCGACACACAGTTACGTGCCTTACAAACAGGAATGGATGACTATATCCTTAAGCCATTAACGGATGAAATTTGCATAAGGCTTTTAGAAAAATATAGAGTCGTTATCTAAAGCAATGCCTCAATAAACGCTGTCTTTTTATGATGCAATAACTCTAAAAATAACGTTTTTTTTCGATATGAATACTGACACCTAGAAAGTTTTTCCTCCATTCCTGAATACAGGCAATAAATTTTTAAGTTCTGTTTGGTATAATGGACGATTGGATGCAAAGGGAGCGAGTTTAATGTGGCAGCTTTCTGAACGTGAAGTTCGAGCAGGGTTTGATTATCATACTTTTGCAAAAGCGCAGGATTATCAACGTAGAGGGAAAGTGCATAAACTATCTCTACAGGGTATTACTGCGGATGAATGGCAGTTAGAGGCAGAGGTGCAGGGCAGTAGAGCAAAGCCTTACACGATTTCCATAGACATAGATATAGATCATGAAAATGGCTACAAAATAATATCAGGGGACTGTTCTTGCCCCATGGAATTTAATTGTAAGCATGTTGCTGCGGTCTTGCTAGAATTTGTTAAAAACCATCAACAGATTAATATAGAAGCCAATAATGCTACAGAAGCTGCTTCAGTCCAGTGGTTAAAGAATATAAGCCAACAGAGCAAAGGCGTTCGGCCAGAGGCTTTTAAGGCATGGTTAGATAATCTCAAACAAAATGTCCATCATCGTGCAGTATTGCCCCCGGAAGAAAATGGTGATTTTAGGCTGCTTTATTTATTAGCCCTAGAACCGCCTAAGCAAGCTTCTATGGTCATTAATTTGGTACTTGCTAAGCCATTAAAGAAAGGCGGTTATGGAACCCAAAAGACATTTTACGAACACCTCGTCTCGCATTATAAATCCTTGCTTACGGTTGATCACGATATATTGCATACGTTGGAAATAATGGATAGAAAGCATGGGAATCCTGCCGGAAGTTTGTATAAAAATTGCTATCGGCTTTCTGCCTTACAAACCGATAAAATCTTAGAAGCAATATTAAAAACGGAACGCTGCTATTGGCAAGCCGAACCAAGACAACTGTTGTTAAGTCTGGGTCCAGAACAAACAGGCCGTTTAGTATGGGAAATAGAAGAAACCGGAGTGCAAAAATTAATTTGTGAAGTGAATGAAGAAAAAGTGGAAGTTTTACCTCTAAAACCTGCATGGTATATACAAAAATCTTCTGGTATTTGCGGCCGATTGTTAACCAATGGCGCAGATCCCTGGTTATTCACACCCCCTTTGTTACCCACAGAGGTAAAAGATGTAAGCCGTATCATTAAACAACAGTTTCAAAACGGTCAGTCTTTGATCCCATTGCCTCAGTCCATTGCAATAATAGAAGGCGAACAGCTTAAACCCAGGGCAAAACTTGTTTTATTTGGCATGAATCCTTATGCCGACATCTTTGATAAACATTTTTCTGATTTAGACAGTATTCCTTTAGGACGCTTAACTTTTTTATATGAAGGTGTCGAACTGCAGTTTGATGCACCGGAACAAATCCATGTATTAGATCGGCAAAAAAAGCAATTAAAAAAAATCAGCCGACAGTTCCCATTAGAGTTGGAATATGTTAACTGCTTATTAAAAAAAGGCGGCTCGATTTTTTCTAAGCGAAGACATCGGTTTGCAGCAAAGCTCAGTCCACAGGATTTTTTGATTACTGAGATAGGCCGTGAAGATTTACAGAAGGAATTTTTGTACCAAACTGTGCCAGAGTTACGGACTTTGGGATGGGAAATCTTTGTCGATCCGAGTTTTCCGATAGAATATGTGTTACCGGTTGACGAATGGTATAGCGAACTTCATGAGACCAGTGAATATGATTGGTTCAGTATGGAATTGGGATTTTTACTCAATGGTCAAAAGGTTAATATTTTGCCTTTACTCACTCGTTTAATACAACAAAGCCCAACTAAATTTACAGAGCGGCTTTTGAAAGAATGTACTGAAAAAGATTACCATTTAACGTTGGCAGATGGACAAATAATACAAATTCCTTTGGACAGGATCAAAGGGATTTTAGCCATTTTATCTGAGCTTTATGATGAAAAGAGCCTTAATCAGGAACACCAATTGTTGGTTTCTAGGCTTAGGGCAAATCAGCTGTTAGACTTGGAAAAAGCCATGCAGACGACCCAGTTACGTTGGTTAGGTGCAGAGCGATTACAAGAATTAAATGCAAAATTAAGCGATTTTAAGGCTATAAAACCAGTCAAAATCCCTCGGGGATTTCAGGGCCAGTTACGCGATTATCAAAAACAAGGGCTTGATTGGTTAGGATTTTTAAAAGAATATCAGTTAGGCGGGATTTTATCGGATGATATGGGACTTGGTAAAACGGTACAGGTATTGACACATCTCTTAGCAGAGAAAGAGCAAGAACGTCTGAAAAAACCTTGCTTAGTGATTGCTCCAACCAGCTTAATGAATAATTGGAATCAGGAGGCTAAACGATTTACACCGTCCTTAAGCGTTATCACATTACACGGGCAGTCTAGAAAACAATTTTTTAATGAAATACAAACCGCTGATTTGGTATTAACCACGTATTCACTGATCATCAGAGAACAAGAATTATTATTGGGAAATGAATATGAAATGGTTATTTTAGATGAGGCTCAATATATTAAAAATGCTAAAACCAATGCCTATCAAGTATTGCAGCAATTACGCACTCAACACCGGTTGTGCTTAACCGGAACGCCAATGGAAAATCATTTAGGAGAATTATGGTCTTTATTTAACTTTTTATCCCCAGGATTATTAGGCAGCGCTAAGCAGTTCTCGCAAATTTTTAGAACACCTATCGAAAAACAAGGCAATATAGCCCGTCAACACAGTTTAAATCAACGCATTTATCCCTATATGTTAAGACGTACTAAGGAACAGGTGGTTCAGGAATTACCTCCTAAAACTGAAATTATTTGTAATATTGAGTTGCCAGAGGAGCAAAGAGACCTCTATGAAAGCATTAGAGTCTCTGTAGAGCATAAATTAAAACAGGCTATTGCTGAGCGAGGGATTGCGGGTAGTCAAATTTTTATTTTAGATGCGCTGCTTAAATTGCGTCAAGTTTGTTGTGATCCAAGGCTATTAAAGTTAGAACAAGCCAAAAAAATTAAAACATCTGAAAAATTAAATTATGTGCTCGGACTACTGAAAGAACTCGTTGAAGGAGGAAGAAAAATTTTACTGTTTTCGTCTTTTGCCTCAATGTTGTTATTAATAGAAGAAGAACTTAAAAAACAAATGATACAATATGTTAAGTTAACGGGCAGCACCCAAGATCGAGTGACACCCATTCAAGCGTTTCAAACAGGAGAGGTTCCGGTATTTTTAATCAGCTTAAAAGCCGGTGGAACCGGGTTGAATTTAACCGCAGCTGATACAGTCATTCATTATGATCCGTGGTGGAATCCAGCAGCAGAAGCACAAGCAACTGACCGGGCACATAGGATTGGACAAACCAAATCTATATTCGTGTATAAATTAGTCACCACAGGAACCGTCGAAGAAAAGATCTTAATGATGCAGCATAAAAAACGGGCCTTGTTAGACGGATTGTTTGAAAATCAAAATAAGACGGATAAAATTGGCCTTACCAAAGAAGATCTCAGTTTCTTATTTAAACCTATAGATGAAGTGCATGAAATGGCAGTGTAAAATGACCCAGTTGTTCGCCTATGTCAACAAAGGCAATATTGCAGATAATGCATTGACAGAAACGGAAATATAACAGTCAATCAAGATGGAAAATTAAGCGGTCGTTTTATGAAGCAAGATGAAGCATTTAATCTAATGAAATTGGGGAAAAATATTTTTCTCACGGGAGCACCTGGCAGTGGTAAAACTCACCTATTGAACAAATATATACATTATCTTGATGATCACAACGTAAAAATTGGCGTAACTGCTTCAACAGGTATAGCAGCCACGCATTTGCAAGGCGTCACTATACATTCGTGGTCTGGAATTGGGATAAAAGATAGTATTAATGAAAAAGATTTGGAAAAAATATTGACATCAAATTTGATAAAACGTAATTATAAAAATACTAAAGCGCTAATTATTGATGAGATATCAATGCTGCACAAGCATCAGCTCGATATGATAGACACCATTGCCCGCCATATTTTAGCACCTGATAAACCTTTTGGCGGCCTTCAAGTGATCCTGTGTGGTGATTTTTTTCAGCTGCCGCCAGTGTCTTCTTCCTCATCAAAGGAAATACAGTTTGCATTTCGGTAATTTTCAGGATAGTTGTCGCTTAATGTGAAACGAATTGCCTCACGAACCCTACAATAACGAATCACAAAAAATAAAGCAAGGATTTTTTTAAAAATAAATTGAATGTGTGGATGATGCTACGCAACGTTTTGATAAATCTGATGCATAACCCGTGGAAAATCAGCGAAGACCAGTAACCAATCAAAACACAACAAAGATTTCAAACGGGTTATTCACAGATGTTATCAACACTTCATCCACACATAACCTTAAATTTTACAATAATCAATTTAAAATAAATTAAAACTGATAGGTTGCTGAGCCTTCAGTATTATTACGCCGCTTTAAGCGTATGTTTTGGATTCAAATAAACTGGGCCAACAGCTTCCCAATTACGTATCTTACGAGACCAACGGTTCGGATGCCGTTGTCTTGCAATTTCATACACCCGAACCCTATCTTCTAAAATAGTTTTGTCTAACCCTTGATGACGTGCCATGGGCGTAACAAAATTGATGCCACTATGTTGGTGAAGATTATTGTACCAATAAACAAAGTTTATCACCCAAGCCTTTGCATCTTCGATAGAAGCAAATGGCTTACTCGGATATTGCGGACAATACTTCAAGGTTTTAAATAAAGATTCAGAGAAAGGATTATCGTTACTAACAGAAGGTCTACTAAAAGAAGGCATAATCCCCAATTTTTGCAACATTGCCAGCATCGTGCAACCTTTCATAGGGCTTCCATTATCTGAATGTAAAGCCACTTCCCCAGCCTGAACACCTTCCTCAATATAAGTTTTAGAAACAACGCTTGCAGCGTGTTCAGCAGATTCTTCTTCGAAAATATCAAACCCAACAATCTTGCGGCTAAAAATATCTAAAAACAAATACAGATAGAAAAACTTACCTGCAATCAATGTTGGCAAATACGTAATATCCCATGACCACACTTGATTCGGCTGGGTGGCTATCAATTCAGCCGGTTTGTGGTGCTTTTTTGCTCGCGATATACCACGATGCGTTAACTGATTTTCCTGCTTCAAAATTCTATAAAAACTAGATTCTGATGCAATATAAATGCCTTTATCAGCTAATTTAGGAACAATTTGGCTGGGAGGCAAATTACAATATTCAGCAGAATTTGCTGCCTCTAATACTTGCGTACGCTCAGCCTCTGTTAATTTGTTGGCGGGTTGTGTTATTGGCCCGCAGCGTCTATCTGCAAGATCTTTTTCCCGTTCCCAGCGTTCTAATGTCCGAACTGTAATGCTTAATAATTCACAAGCTAGCTTTCGGCGGCTCCCAGCTTGGCAAGCTTCTTGGATCAAGCTAATAGCCGCCGCTTTATTCTCAACCGCTATTAACCGTCCTCGCTGTCCCCCCAAATTAAGTTCGCTTTTTTTTTCAAGACAAGCAAGGCCGATGTTTCTGCTAATGCTTTTTCTTTCCGATTTAATTCTTTTTTAAGCTGCTTGATTTCGGAAATATATTGACGATTTTCTGATTTCTGCTCCTTTGGTGAGCTAATCCCAGTCAACATTTGCGTTTTCCATTCATCCAGTTCATGCGCATAAAATCCGTGTTGACGGCAATAGGCGCTTTTTTCTTCCGCTGTCATCCTTAAGGTATCAGAGACAGCCTGAAGCTTTGCTACAGCCGATTTATCTTTGGAATGCTTCGGGGTGACACTGTTAGATTGAATAGGTTGTTTCTTACTCATCGTGATCCAAGTTATTAACGTAGGGTAGGGAATACCAGCTCTTCGGGCTAATTCTACAGTACTAGGGGCATTAGGGGAAAACACTTTAGCTAATAATTTCTCTTTGAACTCTTTCGAGTATTGTCTGCATTTACGCATAGTAGGACTCCATTATCGCCCCACTAAGTTAGTTAATTCAGAGGCGACAACTTTCCTGAAACAGGGGGATTTGAAGCTAACGCTTGGAAAAATGGAAGCTTTCATATTTGTTATTTACAAGAACAACACCGGCAAGGGAATGATCCTTTACTGACTATTTTAGAAGATATACGAAGAGGCACAACAGGAGAACACACTAAAATTCCATTACGAACCCGTTACAAAAAAGAACCGAAAGGCGCGACAAAAGCGACTAAATTATACTCTCGTAATATCAATGTAGATGAGATTAATGAATCTGAACTAAAAGCTATTCGCAACGATGAAAAAATATTTAATATGACAACCTATGGTTTTAATGCTTTGGTAAATGGCTTAAAAAAATCTTGCCTTGCTCAAGAGATATTAAAGCTAAAGATCGATGCAGAAGTAATGTTTATCAAGAATCATATGGAAGGTAAATATGTTAATGGCACCAGAGGGGTTATTATAGGTTTTGATAAACATGAAGGTTGGCCTATTGTTAGGACTTATGATAATAAAATAGTTTTAGCTTTACCAGAGGAATGGCAATATGAAGAAAACGGAATAGTGGCTGCAACCATTACCCAAATACCCCTTCGTCTTGCTTGGGCAATGACGATCCATAAAAGTCAGGGTATGACACTGGATGCAGTAGAGATGGATTTAGGAGACGTTTTTGAATTAGGCATGGGATATGTTGCATTATCAAGAGTCCGTAGTTTAGACGGGTTAAAACTAATGAATTTAAATGAATTGGCATTAAAAGTGCATCCTAAAATTCTTCAATACGATAATATCTTTAAAAATGATTCGGATATTGCACTTAAATCTTTACAAACGCTATCTGAAAAAGAAATAGAACATTATCAAAAGAAAACACTAATAGAACATTTTGGCATCAAAGAAAAAATAAATACAAGCATGAAAGCGAGAAATAATAGAAAAAAATCGAGAGTTCCAACCGCCACTCACATGATAACGCTGGAAATGTTAAAGAAAAATCTAACAATTGCATCGATAGCTGAACAGCGCGGAATTTCAGTTGATACTCTCATTAACCATATAGAAAAGCTTCAAGGTTTAAAACAAATTAAGATTGCTGATATAGAAGGTTTAAAAAAAATGATTTCAGAAACAGATTTTCATCTTATTTTTTCTGAATTTAATCAATCCGAAGATGGGAAGCTAAAGCCGATATATGAAAAATTTGAAGGTAAATATTCTTACAGGGATATTAAAATTGTAAGATTATTTCTGAATAAATCACAGGCTGTTTAAAAAAGCAATTTTTTTAATACCTCGAGAACCCTAAGTTCTTAGCTGCATAAACTGCCAAACAAATCCTTAACTTTCTGCCTATGCTTAATTCATTCGGTGGGATTCATAGCCGTTTAAAACTCTACGGTTCGCCCTAATTTGTCTCAAAATTGATCCAGCAGTGGATTCCCCTTCTTGGTATAATTGTTAGTGAAAAAAAAACCACACCGAAAAAAGAGGAATCACGATGGAATTATGGAACATTTGGATGACGATTGTCAATCAATTTAAATCTGCTTGTACAAGGCAGCGGACGTTTTTTGGTTAGTCACTATTTTAATTGGATTCAGCATCAAATTTGATGCAATTGGAGTTTCTAGTATCGCTCGCGGAGCTAGGCTGTTGCCTAATTACTACACGTGCCTATTGCACTTTTTTAATTCAACAGCCGTGAATATTGAAGTACTACAGTCACTGTGGATAGCAATAGTCTTTAATCAATTCAGGGGATTGGTGATGATCAACGGCCGATACCTCTTGGTAGATGATGGAATTAAGATTGGCAAAGAAGGTAAAAAAATGCCAGGTGTTAAATGGCTGCATCAAGCGTCGGAGTCTAATAGCAAAGCCGAATATATCATGGGGCATTCAATTCAAGCAGTCAGCATTGTAGCAAAGAGGTTAAATACATTTTTCTCTATCCCGCTAGCAGGTGAAATTCATGGGGGCATTCGTTGGAGTTATAAAGATGGTCGAACCCTATTGCATAAAATTTTTGAAATGTTAGTGGATTTAAAGCTACCATCCCCAGTTTATTTTGTTGCCGATAAATATTATTGTTCAGATCGTTTTATAAAGAAATTAATTGGCTCAGGCGGCTGCTGGTTTAGGCGTTGATTTGACAAAAATAAGAAAGCTCGGCTCTGGCTCTGAATCAAAATAGAAAAGGGTTTGATTTAGCTTTAAATTTTTTCAAGAGTGAAATCTTAGATACCAAAAATTGTATTATTGATAATCTTCGCCATACTAATAAAGTTGATTGCAACAATCCCGCCTATAATATGCGTCAAACCTTTTCCAATGGTCCCCGGTTGAGCGCCATGCCCTGCCGATTTAGATAAAATAAACCATCCTTTTAGAAAGCACAAAAGTCCTACAAATTGAATGTATAACACCAAGGTATTGGCCATAGAAGCCCACTGCTGCGAAAAGCTGTCGGTTGGCAGATAACCTAAGAGTTCTGAACCATAGCCCACATTTCTGTAATTAACGCTGCCAGAACCAAAAATAGAGTTACTCGTTCCAAAAAACGAATTCGTTAAAACGTCAGTAGCCGTGGGCAAATAAATTAAGACAGCGCCTACAACAAGTTGCATCAAAGGGCCGCCTAATTCACCGGGTTGAGCTTGCATTGACATATGTCCAAATTTTTTGAGCTTCGTCAAAGCGTGGATAATCATCCAAACACCGCTTACATAGGAGATTGCTAAGACCATTAAGGTTAAGGGGACAATAACCCTGCTGATATTATTCAGAATATTTTGTGCGTCTGCGGCATAGGCGTTTTCAGAAATGCAAGCAAGTAAAAGGCAGGCCCAGGTTCTGAGGGGATTCCTATGAACGAAAAACAACGCCCGAACTCGTAAGCACAACGCCATTCGGTGCATCAATAACCAGAATTTTGCCATAGTGGCCAATCGAATCTCCTTCAGTAACGGTGACAATCTGACCTTTAGTCGACTTCAGCCATGCGCGGCCGGGTATTACAGCATGCACCTTATATTCTGGTTTTGCAATAATTATTGGAACTCCTTTTTGTTCTTGTTTTGTTTTTGGCAAAAAAAGGGGAGTGGTATCTAGCCTATTTTCTTTGAGGATTTCCCGCATTTGTCCCATCTCGCTTTTGGCAGCGCCTACTTCTTGAGATAAGGTAGCAGTAGAGGCTATTAGGGTTAGCAATCGGTTATCCATAGCGTTTAAAGATGTATTAAGCTTATTTAAATTAGCCGATACTTCCCGGCTATAAGTATCTAAATATTTGATTTGGTTTAAAATAGAATCAATTTGGTTATTCAATGCATTCAGTTCTTGATGAAGTTTAGGCGCTTCAACTTCTTCTAAAAGCCTATTTTTTTCTGCTGTCGGTGTGCTTAATACTGGCGCAGGTGTATCTTCTGGCATTGGTGCAGAAGCGATGGTTGATTTTGGCTGAGTTAGAGCGGATTCAGGTACAGCTTGAGCAGATGGCATAATATCTGAAAA
This sequence comes from Gammaproteobacteria bacterium, assembly GCA_044225595.1. Taxonomy (GTDB): domain Bacteria; phylum Pseudomonadota; class Gammaproteobacteria; order UBA6186; family Azoamicaceae; genus CADEGZ01. Next base: position 45,754 of record JBGAIG010000010.1, on the reverse strand, counting down.
GGCAGCTCCAAATTCATCCGATTGTTTTTTAATTTCTGCTGGTGTTTCTTTTATATCTTTAGGGAAAGGTGTTGAATCTATCGTTTCAGTAGGCAGGGATGCTTTTGTTAATTCGGTTTTATTGTAGGCATTTTTAGAAGCTAAAGACTTGTGGCTGTAGATCCGATATCCTAATCCTAGGCTCACCACAAAAGCGATAATAATAACAAACATAAAGCCAATCATTTTTTTATTGTATTTGCTGACAGGCTTGATTTTTATGGGATGCGCTTGAGTATCGCCTTCTCCAAAGTCGAAATCTTCGTTAACCGTTTCATTGACTCCCCAGGTATCGAACGATTCGCTTTTATCATTCATCACTGTCAATCTCTAAATTTTATTACATAGCCGTTTCAATTAGATAAACCAATAAATCTACCTCAGTTTCAATAGTATTGTGTTCTCATGATTGTATGGTACCTAAGCTGGATAAAAATTACAAACCTAAGTAAGTTGTTCTAGAAAAAATCGATATGAGATGGTTTTTATAACAAATAACGAAGAATTAATCGAGCAGCTGATCAGACAGTTATTTACCATTCGCACATTTATCCGGTTATTTTTCTAATTGAATTTCTATTTTTTGAGAAGACGATTTCTGTGGTGTTTCTAATACCACATTTTTTATTTTTTCTAAATCGGTTAATAAACTTGTCTCTAGATTTTTTAATAATGTAGCACTTTTAATCTCTACGCGGGTATCCAATACCTCCCTCACCCTAAAAATATCACTTTGTTTTAATAAGTCATTAAAATCATATTTTTTTACACCTGCAGGAACCGCAGGCGGCATCACTACAAATACCTCTTTTCCTAATGATAAATAATGCGAGACTGCGTCACTTATATTTTTTTTGCCCTGCGCACTCGGTGGATCATTATCAGCGCAAATAACCACTGTTTGTATAGTATTGGCAACTGGCATATTTTTAAGCTGAGAGATAGAGAGACTTGCCATAACTGTATCACCCGGCGTTGCTTTAGCAACACTCAAAGCTGTTTCAATGCCTTCCGCTACCCACACGGTTTCTGATAGCCCTTTCTGCACAATGACAGCGCCATCGCCAGATACGCCTAAATTGGCTTTATCTGTTGCTTTTTGAACTTCTCCTTTTTGGTTAATAAAAGTCTCTCGCAACTTGCTACCATCCGCATTTAAAAAAATGCGCACTATTGCGGTTATCTGATTATTTTTATTATGAATGGGAGCCACCAAAGCAGGCGTTAATTTTTGGGTGTCTAAATGCTTAATGCCTGGACTAAATCTAAAACTGCTGGGTAACTCTCCCGTGATACCTCTAAATTCCCGTAAATACTTTTCTGCTAATGTGCCTTTTAAGGGCAGCGTCTTTTCGTACTGTTGACGCGCATAATGTATTCTTTTGTTTAATAAGGCTTGTTCTTCTTTTAAATCATGTTTTTGGATTTTGGGTTTATCATTACGAACTCTAAATTCCTGGTTACCCAAACCCGCTTTATCCGCAAGTTCTTTTAAGGCCGTTTTAAAATCCACATTATAAATAGCCATATAAAGCGAAATCAGTCCCTTGCCGCCTTCACCGGTTTCATGATTTTTCCAAAATCCTGCTTTTGAACCTGCGAGATTAACGCAAAGTGATCCCTTAGAACCCCATCGCGCTTCCTTGCCGCTCTTTTTACTGGGATTACCTAACCAATCTGTCGCATAGCCTAAAATGTTGCTTTCTAAATGCGCATTGACAGTATCTTGATCAATGTAGTTTTTTGGTGTTTGCTCCTGATAGCGTGACAATTTCACTTTTTTTGTAGGCAGCGTATTATTGGCGGCTCTATTCTCAACTTCTTTAATTTCCGCTTTACCACTAATATTTGCAACTAAGCGATTAACCGCCTCATTTAAGCGCTGCCATCTAGGGTCTAGATGACTTAAAGCCGATTGTTTTATTCGATGGTGTTTCTCTAAGGTTTTTTGGAAATCGTTTTTATTGCCTACTATCAAATAAAACCAGTTCCCTCTAGTTATTTGCACCAAAAAGCTTTGTTGGGAAGTTGAGAGCGGCAATTCATAGTCTTGCCGTTCCTCAAACGGCGGAAAATATTCCCATACCTCGTCTTTGTTTGTTACAAGGCTTTTGAGGTGGCCATCAATGCTCATGCTTAGACTATTCTCGTCTACGGCGGTCACCTCACCCAGCTTGGCATACTCGGGTTCATCGGTGTTTTTTTCCTTGGGATCGATAGGTACAATCACAACATCCCCTACCTTAAGTTCTGATGTTTTTCTGGCATAAGGTTTTGGCGTTTCCCCATAAGCAATCACATATTTAATGTTTCGGCCTTGAGAGGCCAGCGGTGTTATGGCATAGCCATAATCCAAATGTTGATTAGCTTTTTGGTTTAAGTCTAGAGTAATGATTCGATCATTTTCTAAGGCCACTGTGAGTTTGGATTTTTGAATGTCTAGAATAACGGCTTTGTCACCATTAAAAATATCCAGTTCCGCATTGTTTTTTCTAAAAATAATAATATCATCTTTCAGAAATTCCCGTTTTTCTTGTCTGTAAATCTCAATGTCACTCGGTTTTCGTAGGTTTTTGGGCGACCAATAAAAAGTTTGACCATTTTCAAACGCTAAATGCAGCCGATGATGTTCTCTGTCAATTTTATGCACAGTGACATAATCACCTGCTTTCACCCCTAAGCGCGGCTGATTTGTGCTAAAGCGAATGACGTCCGTTGATTCGTAAGCTGCAATATTTTTTCTATCAATTTCCCGTCTATCCGTTGGTAGATAAACAACCGTTTTGAAGGCATCTCCCGTTAATTCACCTTTCTCTTTGCGGTATGCGCGAATGCTATTATTAACAAATTCTCTATCTTTATTTAAGGGCATAATAACAACGGGTTCTGTTTTTCTTAAATCCCGCACTAAAAAATAGGTCTCGACTATTTTTTGAAGGGCATCCATTTTAACAGGTATTTCTTCAATGCGGTTTTGCAAAAAACCAAGGGTTTTTTTCATATCGCCGGCATAAGCGCTTTTCATGGCTCCAAGGGCAGTCTGATCATTTAAACGCACGTTCTCTATCATGGCAGCTTTCGTAATGCCATAGGCCAAGGTATCGTGAAAAGCGTCTCCCCTGCCAATGGAGCCTATTTGTTTAAAATCCCCTGTCCAACATAAGCGGGCATTGAGCTGATTGATAATGGTTTTTAGTCTGAACATTTCAGGTGTTGCAACAAATGATGCTTCATCGACAATGATTAATTGATTGTTGCCAAAGTCTTGTTTGGCTTTATCTAAATCTGTTGCGACTAAAGTTTCTACCTGCGTTAAAAACGCTGCCGTGGTCATGGCATTAATACCAGAACTATGCTTCGCTTCATTTTTAGCGCCACCCGTATTTGCCAACACCAGTGTTTTAAAACCGGCATTAGAGCATTGTTGATGAAGTTCTTTTAAAGCACTTGTTTTGCCTGCCCCTGCAATACCTTGAATAGCGATAAATCTATCTCCTGTGGTTAAAACAAGGTTAATCGCTTGCTTTTGGCTGTGCGTCAGCTTTGATGCTGCCACCGTTTTTAAGGCAGGCGCCTCTATTGCCAAAATAGGTGCCAATTGGTTTTTACCTTCGTTTATTTTTTGAATACAAAGCTTTTCCATCAAAATCGTATGCCGTGCAGCCACATATTCTTTATCGGAATCTAATTTTTTGGGCAGTCGTACTAACCAGCCTTTTTGAATGGCTAAATCAAATGCACCTTCAATTAATTCAATAGACGTTTTAAGACCGCCTAATTGCGCCGCTTCTAATTTTAAGGCTTTTAATTCTAAAACCGCTTCCCGCTCTGCATGATATAAACAAAGGTAATCAACGGTATCACAAGCCAGCCTAAATTCGGGCGAATAATTGTGATGCACGTTTTCAAGTTGAGAGAGGTTTTGAGGCAAAAACTCTGGGTTTAATTGTCTTGCTTTTAAATACTCGCCTTGTAATCCATGAAATATGGGTTGCGTGATAGTCGTTTGATGTTCAGCTAAGGCGTCTGCACGTATATAAGGCATTTCCGTTTTGGGTTCAATACCATGGCTCATACCGCCTGATGCAACAGCTTCTTTTAATTTTTCAACAGCGTTGCAAACGATAGTTGCAGTCTTTTGATGTTCCTGAAGCTGGCTCAACGATTCTTGAAGTATTTCGACTGTTTTCTCATTGATTTTATCAGTTTGTATAACAAAGAGAGTGTTTTCCAGCACGGCGCTGTCTCTATTTTTTAAGACCATTGCATAACCATAATCCCAGTGCTGTTCTCCTCGTTCATTGGGGTTAAAGCTTGTCATTTTGCCGTTTTGTAACTGTACAGTCACTGATTCAGAGGATATAGACACCACAAAAGCGCTTTGGTTTTTAATTCTATTCAAGGTTTTATCGTGTGCATCTTTTAGCGTTCGCGTCCAGACCACTTTGTCACCCGCCCGCAGTTCCCGCGCTGCAACTCTAAAAATATCAATTTGTTTTAGCTTTTGTTCGAGTGCTGGATTCCAAGTAATTTGATGCTTATCGCTGTCTTGTAGTGTTAGAAGGTTTGTCTTTAAATCAACGCCTAACACTTCAAAATACTGCCCCTTCATCTTTTGACGTTTATCAAAAAGTGTTCCTGGTATCAGGATATTAAAGCGTATAACATCTCCCGGCTGATAAAGATGCGCCTCGCTTTTTTCGGTTTGAGTTAAAGCCAATGCTTCTAAGATAGGCGCTGTTATGGCTCCATGCCCAAGGCAATGTTTTTGTTTTAAACCGTTTCTCAGCTGCTCATTGAGTAATAATCGTTCCGCATTTGTTAAAGTTAATAACAACGGCCGCGTAGGTTGAGAGAGGCTATATTCTGTCGCTAAAGCTAAGCGTTTTTGATAATCCAAGTGGCTCAGCAGTTGATGTTTCGCATCCATGCGCTCAAGGTTGGCAAGAAGCGCATCTTTGACTTTGAGTTCTACCTTATAATACGCTGGCGCTAAAAGTTGATATTGACTAATGCCTTCGCGTGCGAGCATTGATAAAGCCGGAATGTCCTGATAATATGCTTGACTAAAAATAAGACGTGCACCCAAGGTTTTAGCATATTGCTGCAGGCGGGATACTTGATTAAAAGAAACGTCCTGATGGATCACCCAAATATCCTGTGCCTCTTTTATTCTAAAACGCTGATTCCAACGCTCTAAAAGATTGGGATTGGGGTTTTGCTTTTCAGCACGTGTCTCGCAGGCTAATAAAAAGCCTTCAATGGTCATCACCTTATCGGTATTAAGCTTTTGTTTTAAATAGTCAACAGTGGAAGCCTTTTCAGTTAAAAACCGGGGATAATAGCCTTGGTTTTGGGAAATGGTATTAAATACCTTTAGCGTTTCATTTAAAAAGGGTTTTGAATTTGTAGTGATTAAAACTTGCTGGTCGTGAGTGGTTAACATAAACTTTAAAGCACCGCGTGCTGATTCGGTTTTAAGTTTAGCACTATGAAATCTGTCAAAAATCCAAGCTGCCATAATGCTTGTAACCGCATTTTTGGATTTTTGCATACCTATGCTATTTTGCGCTTCCAAAGCCATATTGGCAGGGGTTGTTAAGCGCTTATCTTCTACATAAAGGAGTTCCTTAGCCTGTATTTTTTCTTCAATAATGCGCAAAAAGTCTCCTTCATTACCCGGAAAAATGGACAACATTCTGGCGGATTTCAATACATCTGGAATTGTAAAAAAAGATTTTCGCTCGCCCAAATGCGAAATCGCCGTATCAACAGAGGCTTTGGCAATGACAAGCGGGTCTGGTAATTGAATCGGGCCGCGGACTTTGGCCTCCACACAAATTTTCTCTAAATCCCCTAGACTAAAACCAGCCTCATTGAGTTCTTGGATCCACCGGTCTTTTCGCGCAGAAGGATCTCGATTTTGTTTAGGCGCACGGGTCTGAAAATTAGCGATTTTTGCAGCCTCCCCGCCTGATAAGTTGCGTTCTTTTAACCAAGCTTCAATTTCATCATGGCGCTTAGAAAAAAAGTCTATCAGAGATTCAGGCACAGCTGCGATTTCAAAAGTACCCTTCTCGCCTGCCCTTAAAGGATGACCCAAAGCAAGTAATTTACGCGCCAAAATAGAACGCTGCTCCATACCATTTAGAAGTTTATCGTTATAAATCTCATCTGCAAAAAGAGTGCGCCATTCACCATCAGCCCTTTGGGTCATATTGAGTAAAACAGAATGGTGGTGCAGCCCTGGATCTCCGGCTCTAGTATCCGCATGTTCAAATACTGCAAAAACCATATTGCCTGTATGCTCAATATGGGCGATGCCTTGTTTTTTATTTCTGCAAGCACCGTACTTTTGTTCTATTTTAGCCAATACTTCTTCTACAGACTCTCTATAAGCTTGTAAAATTTCTTTGTTTCCGCCAATTAAGGCTAAAATGGAAACCGATTTGGGTGCTGAGAAAGTTAAATCATAGCCAGGCCGATGATATTCGCCGCGTGCGGTGCTGCGCATTAATGAACCATTGGGAAAGCGGCCTTCTAATAAATCTTTAAAAATAAGGAAATCTACTGTGCCCTCTAATCCGAGCGCTTTGGCGCCCGTACCAAACCAAAAACTATGCGCATCAGTGCCCTCTTTGGTGTAATAATCTCCTTTTTGATAATAACTAAATGCATCCGATGCCGATTTTAAAGTGTAAATGCTAAGCATTGATATCAGCTTTTTCCTCTACCAATGGTTTAACAGCGATTGCTTTAACAGTAGTATCAGGCAACGGTTTTTCGGATTGGGTTTTTGTTTCTACAAGATTTATAGCTTGAATGTTGTCCAGCGATCCTTCTAAGGTTTTTGGCGTTTCTGGAATGGTGTTTTGCTTTAAACGTGGCACAAAATACGGCTGATGAAACGCTCTTTTTTCAACCTTAAATTCGACTTTTGTAACAGGCCATGCACCAGGCAGCTTTAAAAAGGCGTGTAAATCCGGCAGTTCTGAAAATTCTCCTTCTTTGACAATGGGTTCACGCCGTCGTTCTTGATGAATCGAAACCCCATCTCGCATATCATTAGCCCCGTAAGAAAAGCCTTCCTTTTTTTCAATAAACTCTAAACTGCCTAGGACCTTGGACATCCAAGCCATCGATTGAGGTTCAGAGCTTCTAAAAAACAACTTGGTGTTAAAAAGAGAAGTGAAGGTCTCAGCATCGTTTCGGCCATAAACGGAATGTATTTGATGCACATCTTGTACTGAACCTACAAAGCAAGCCCCATATTTACGACCGCGCTCTAAAAGATTCATTAAACTGGGTAAACGGTGAAGTTTCGGCAATTCATCTGCAAAAAACCATAAACGCCGTTTTGAATAGGGCGGCAAACTTAAAACAGCTTTAGCGGCTATATCTAACCAAACGGATAAAAGCGGTTTTAGCGCGTCTATTTTTTGTGCATCGGTTGCAATAAAGAGCCAGCTGTCTTCTGTAGCCCCTTCTATCCAACGCCGTATCGAAAATAAAGCTGATTCCCCATCCTCACGCAAATAAAGCAGGCTTTTACAATAAGTTGAGAGGGTAGCCTTAACGGATAAAGCCATTTTTTCATTTTTATCCGAGACTAAAGGCGCTGCAGGAGAGTCTTCCACTAACCGCGATAAGCTGTTTAATTTTTCGGTAAAAAGCGCGTCTAATAAATAAATGTTTGTATTGTTTTCAAGGGCAAGTTTTTCAGCGAGTTCCGTAAAAATGGTATGTGCTGCATTCACCCAAAACGGATCGTTGCTCCATAAATAAAGCGGCATTAAAGAGTGAGCAATAGTCTCATAATCAGCCTTGTCTCTGCATTCCTGCCAAATGTTCCAGGCGGGACAGCGTTCATCCAGTGCATTTAATAGAATATCTCTTTCAGGTCTATAGTAATTGGCAACCAAAGCGCCATCAATATCAAAGACAATGGCCTTTTGTTTTTTAGCTCTGACTTGATCCATCAATTCTTGTATACAAACCGATTTACCCGTACCGGTTGTACCCGCTAATAAAATATGCTGCACCTCAGAATCCAAAACCAAGGGCACGCCTGCAATGCTTAAGTCTGAAGCCTCCTGTTTTGCGTACAATTGTTTTCTTAAGGCTTTGGGGGTCACACGGCCTTGCCCTGAGACCATTTCGCTGGCTCTTGCGCGTTTGCCTTTTTGTTTCAGGAAAAGTAAAAACAGAAAAAATCCACTCAGGCTTAAAATGGCTGACCATTGTACTGCCCATGCAAACCCATTAATACATTGCGTCAGGTGGTATTGTGTTGCAGGCGCCTTGATAAATTGTGAACAGAGTAGTTTAACTTGAGGGGGATGGATGCCTTTTGGGTTTTTAATTAAAGCGTAAGCACTTTCATTAAAAACAATCTTGGCTTCTGCTTCCAGATATTCGCAAAACAGGTATCGGCTATACGGCGTTGTTTTAAAGTACGTTAAAGTAGCCACCAGGCACAGAAACAAGGTAAGCGCACTAAAAAAGCCATATCTAAAAACTTGTATGGACATTCGAAGCGCATGCATGAAAGTTTGACCGCCCCTGGTCAAATCTCTTAATGGCGTTGATGGATCTTGTTTTTGCATAAAAATCCCCTTAATTTGCTAAAAAATTTGTAAAAAAACACAGTTGAACATTAAACGACTTTGGACTATAATGCATACAAATAACGCTTTTAGGATGAACCCATATGTATCTTGCCGATTTCTTGTGTCTATTCGCTTTTTTAAGTCTTGTTTCAGGATGGATATATTTCATCGTCAAGCTCATCCGTGGCGGCGTAAAATGGGTTGATTACCAAGTCGATACCAATTCGATGTTTGATCATAAAAACTACTATCACGAACATTACACAAGCAGAGCTGATGTCTTGTTATCTCATGATTTGCATCATCGTTACAGTTATCACGACGAATACAATATTTTGAACGGCCGCTTGCCAGGCAGCCAATAAAAAACCAAATCATTTTTTGTCTCCGAATATTTCATCAGGATCTTCTTTTTTGGATTTACCTGAAATTGCTTTAAAAACACCATCAATTTTTTTACCATAGTCAGTGACATGGTTATCTTCTGTAAATTGTTTGTAATTACTTTCCGCTTTTATTTTTTGTTTTGAAAAGGCTTCTTGTTTTTGTCGCAGTCTTTGCTCTGTATCTTGCATTGAATGCGCAACCTGATCCGGCAAATCTGAGGTAATTGCCTTTGTTAAATTTTCTTTTTCCGCCATTTCAGTAATCTTTTTTTGGTTTTCCTCAAAATGAATAGTTGGATTATTATTTTCTTGCAATATTCTCTTATCTTCATTGTGCTGCCCTTCAAGCTCTTTTGGGGCAATATAGCTTTGATGGCTTTCCAGTCCTTGTTCCAATTCTGGCTTTTCTGAAGCAACAAATTCTTTTCTAACTGTATTCAGTGAATTCGTATTTGAAATATTTTCGATAGCGCCTTGTAAGCCATATTGTTCAATTTGCTGTTTTAAAACTTCATTAGACAAGTTTTGCGTAGAATCAACGCCTTGGTTAGATACGAGTTGAGCAGCTTCTCTATAGGCTTTTTCTTGGCTAAAGGAGGCTTGTGCGGATTTTTGCTCTGAAAATGCTGCATCAAGATTGGCTCTAATGCCAGAATCAAAGGACTTACCTTCAGAATCCACCACGCTATACCGACCCTCTTTGGATTCGTTCTCTACTTTCTTGAGCACATTTTGTAAATCGTATTTTTCAGAAACCTCTTGAATAACGCTTTGTGCTTCTGCATTATGTGTTTTTTCATCGTGAGAGCCTCCAAAAGAAATGCCAGCGCTTGCGCCTGAGTTCACACCAGCTCCACCCCTGCCAATCCCAATGCCTGCATTCAACCCTGCATTTCCTCCAAGTAACAAGTGATTAGAAACCGAGCGATCAACATCCAATCTTTTCGATAATGCTTTTGAGGCAGCCGATAAAGTTGAAAGACCACTCTCTTTGTAAACAGAATTACCCTGCACAAAAGATTTCGAATTATCTTTTCCTTGCCGGTGATTATCTTGCATCGATTGAAATTGACTTAAAGCAGAAGCCAGGTTTTCTTGATAAGCCGTCATATGCTGCATACCCGCCCGATGGCTTTGTTCTGCCATTTTGCTGAAACCCAACTGCGAGCTGTCATTTTTATTAAAGCTTGCACCTAAATTAGAGATACTGGGTGTGCGATCGAGCACAGGCTTTCCATCACGGTTAACACTTAATAATGAACCATCCTCGCGTTGCAAAGTTGTGCGTCCTGTTGCAACCGAAGCATTGATATCTTGTTTAAATCCAGAAATATTATGCCTATTATGCGTATCAAAGCTGGTATTTCCCATGCTGTAATTGCCGGTGGTCGCTTCCTCTGCAGCATGACTCGCAGCAGATTGGGTAACGCTGCCAAAATGCGTTGCAAGCTGGCTTAAAGCACCAGCCCCATAATGAATAATCCCATAGGATAAAAAAGGCACTGACATCATGGCATAACCTGCAGCGGAAGATATCCATTCGTTTGCCTCGGACAAGCTTTTTAGCGAGTATATATTTAAAGCGCCTTTACCAGCCGCTGAGACAAGCGCCACACTTTTGGCTTTGCCGTAGATATTCATAATCATATTTAAAATGGCATACATCGGTGCCCAACTCTGAATCCAAAAAAGTGCAATAATGTATTTCTTAATTACTACCCAACCGCCTGGGAAAATAGAAATTGCCACAATAATGGGAAAAAGCCCGTAAAAGAGGATTTCTACAACGACTTTTAAAACTGAAAGCGAGAGAGAAGCCATACTGCCTTGAAGCGAATAAGCCACCCTTTGCTGGGCTTGCGCACGTTTAGCAGCATAGGCTGTGACGGCAGCATTAGCATCGGTTAATTGATTTAATTCTAATAAACCATCATCAATGGCATTCGACATCATGCTTTGCTGTAAAATGGCTTCTGCTGAATGCGAGAGCCGCGTTAAATAACCATGGGCAAGCGGCAAATTTTTCATAAAGAGTTTGGCAGGATTGGGGGCGCTCGGATAAAGCCTAGCGCCATAGGTGAGTGCCGCTTGTTTGTAAGCCGCATTCCAGGCTTGCTCCAAGGCATTCGCTCCTTCTTCACAAGTCAAGATTTCTGAACTCACCGGTTTGGGTCTGTTTGGGGTATGCGTTTTATACACAAAACCGCGGGCTTTGGAGGCATTATCTTTTAAAAGTTTCCAGATATCGTCAGAACGGTGTAATTCTTTAATGGTATATTTGCCTTTGGCAATATCAAATACCATACACTGCTGCACAAAGCCCCGCATATTAGAAGCCATTAAGGGATCACGAATATGAAAGTGATTGACTTTAGATAAAAGTTGGGAGGCCATTGCAACGCCATTACCGGTATAACTGGGACCGGCTTTCGCAAAAATAGCGTCCATTTGTTTAGCCAGGACTTCGCCTAATTGACTCGAGATGCCTGCAAACACGCCTAACATAAAAGGCACATTCGAAACAGGGCGTTCCAGTTTAGTAATGCGATCTTTCACAATAATATCGACTTTGGGCAGCATTAAAGCTGAAGTGATAATGAGAGAACCAAAAAACCATTTAGCTGTAGGCAGTAATTCTTGTTTGGCAACCATCACAATGACCATCAGAACTACCGCAAAGGAACTTGCCATATAAACAATAGAAGCCCCTAGCGCTTTTTTACCATTAAAAAGCGCTGCCACTGCATTGAGTACATAGACCAAGCCTTCACCGCCACCGTGGGTTATTACATCGTATGCCATTTTTAACCTCCAAAATCCTCAACAGAATCATTAAAATGTTCGCTCGATATTAATGCTGAGGCTTGTTTTTCCATCATTTGCACTTTGGCAATCAAATCTTGGGTATTTGCCATTTTTTTAAGATGATAGGCTCGTAAGTGTTTAATTTGCTTTTTAGCCTTTTCAACCATCTCTAAAAATTCCGACTGCAATTTTTGCGGCAATTGATTGCTATTAAAGGCTTGCAATACGTCAGAGATGCCAGCATCCACATAACGATAAAGAATATCCATGGCAATCACTTCTGCGTATTCCGTCGGCAGCATTAAGGAAACACCTCTGCCAAAGGCGGAATGAACATTCAGCATTTTGTAAACAGGGAGAGCGGTAGATTCTAAAAAGGCTTTTTCTTGAGGTGTTAAAGGCGTGTCATCCTCAATCTTTTGTTCCATGCCTTTTAAAATTTCACGCACGCGGCCAATAAAGCTTTTGTTATTAGCTAAAGTGATGGTTTTATCTGTGAGCACTAAACACCCGTTGCCTGTATCGTGTTCATCTGCACAAGCATGCACCGTAAAAGTTTGACGGCTGCTAAAGATTTCGTCTTTATAAAGTTTGGAGGGATAAATCTGTTTTTGAGCGCCATTGTTACCTGAACGAATAATAATGGTGCCTGTTAAAGACATCAGGAAATATTTTAAATCTTCATGAAGGTGCGCTAAGGCGCCATTGTTTTGAATAGCGCGCCATACAATATTGACCTCACTCATGCTAGAATCTTTTAAGGCAGGATCAGATAAGGCTTCTTTATTTTGTGCATTGACTGAAGCTTGGGTTTTGCATTTATCCCGAGCTTCAATATAATCACGCGCACTGCCTTTGTTTAAATGACTTTGGATACAGGTTCTAACGCCCGTTTCATGAAACATGGCGGCCCCATTATTGACGAGATTCATCGCCATCTGGCAAGAGTTAATGTTGTTCCAATTGGCATTATTGGCCATCGCCATAAACTCTTCGATTTGATTCATAATTTGGGGAGACATTTGTTTTAAGGCTAAAGCAAAGGCGTAACCGGCTCCATTCGCGCCAATAGCCTTCATGGTTTCTATCAGACGGCTTGCATTAATAAAACCCATGCCGCCCGTAAAGACATCAATGCCATTGCACCCTGCTCCAATACTTGGCATTTGCAGATTAACGATTTGCACCTCCCGGGCAGGTGTGCGGCTAAAGACACTGCCGCCTGTATAAAACCCGCCCTCTTGTCCTTTATAAGCACCGCTTGGGGTTACATTAGCGTGTGCGCTAATGCTATCGAAAAAGTGTTGCATATCGTGTTCTAAGCTTGCTTGAGCTTGGCCTGAAAAAAGCGTTAGACTAAAAGCCATTGTGAAACCCAAAAATCTTCTACTCATCCTGCACCGCTATTACTTTTAAAATATTTTCTTCAAGCTCTGATAAACTTAAAGCGCCATTGGCAATCGGAATAATCTGCTGCGTGCTTGGGTTTACCGCAAACAAAGAAGGCAGGCTATAAACCTTTAAAGCTTTAGCGCTCCCATTATCAGGCACGGCATTGGGGAATTCAGGCAGCACGCCGCCATCTAAAGTAATGGGCACAACTTGAATATTATATTGCTCTGTAAATTGTTTAACGACAGGTGAAAACGCATGGCAATAGGGGCAATGACTTGCTAAAAAGAAAAAGAAGCCGTGCGACTTTGAGAATTCATGGATTTTGTTTTTTCGGATTTTGAGCTCTTCTGCAATATAAATGGGTTGCGCCACATGGTTGGTCGGAAATTTTAAGCTGTAATCATATTGCGGATAATGAAGCGCCATTACCTTGTAAGCATCGGTAAACCGCTGCCCTTTTCGAATCACTTCAAAATATTGCTCTGCGTAATTTCTTAAATTTTCAGGTGTTGGAGATAAGATAGCGAGGTTAAGACTGTCTTCGACTTTTTTTCGAAGGGACTGCATGGCTGCTGTGGGATTAGATAAATCATCAGGCAATCCGTTTAAAGGACTGGTTTTAGGATTTGGCTGCTTTTGAGTCGCGAAGGGTGAATCTTGATACCAGAACCACCCGTCGCTGTGAGATTCGAAAAAAGGTTTTGAAAAGCCAAGAGAAGGTATCAATAAAATCAAGCATAGCTTCAAGAAATGGATTTTCAGATTTTTTATTATGAGAAGGATTTTGAATGTGTCTAATATTTTCATGGTTTTTGCTCTGTGCTTAAATTTAATTGTTTTTGCTTTTCCGCGCGGTGTTTCACATCCCGTTCAATCTCTATTTGCTTTTTCTCCCAATCCGCCGCTTTTACTTGCAGGCTTTTAGCCGCAGACACTGCTTGTTGAACGCGATTGAACTTATCCTGTGCACTGGCTTGTACTTCTCCTAAAATCTCGGACAACTTTTGTTGTGCAAAAGGGGTGTCAAAATTCAATTGGCTTAATTGACTTGCAGTCAATCCATGACAAACCGGATTTTTGGCGTCTCCCATCGATATGCCCAATTGTTGATGGGCAATTTCATGGATGATTTTGGCTAATTGCGACCCATAACAGCAATAAGATTCTCTTTTTTCAACGCAGACTTTGGCAATTTTTTTATGGCAATAATTACCCTCAATTTTAATGCAGCGTTTATTTTTAACAGCAGCAATCGCTAGTTTCTTTTCTTCTTCGTTGCATCGGCCTAAGAGTCCTTGTAAAACGCCTTTTAATTTGCAGCAATCTCGAACAAAAGAACCTAAATTAACACGGCATTGCCTACATTGTCCTTGAAAGACGGTTGGATTATTGGGATCACCTATGATACCGCCTAATCCGTCTTCCAGTGTTTTACCCATTTCCGTTAAAGCGCTAAAGCCGGTTATCGCTTCCCCAAAATCGGCTGCATTATAACCTTCTGTAACCGATTGTCCCGTGCCTGGTAAAAAGCTTAATTGGCCTTGGCTAAAGCTCAAGCCATCCGTTTTTTGATAATCAGCGGCTTTACAGCGAAAAGTGTTTTCATATTCGACACAAGTCTTACCCTCTAAAACCGCACATCTAGAATCAATTTGTTCACATTTTTGTTCTATAAAAGGCTCACATGTATCAATATCTCTGCCGCCGCCGCAAAGAAACTCTTTGTTTTCTAGCCAATGCGCTCTTGTGACAGGTTCCTCAAAACCTGCGATTGTTCTGGTTTCATTCAGATTTTGTTGTTCTGAGAAGACCTCTTCACAAATTTTTTGTTCTTTTTGTACTTCTAAATCTTCGCACCCAACCCAATATTCCTGTAATATGGGTTTTTGAGGCATGGTGACTTTCCAGACGTAGCGGCCACCCTTAACGCGATTTTTATTGCTTTCATCAAGTATATCGCTTTGAAGTATACCGTAATACGCCCTTAAAGCGGTAAAAGAACCTGAAAACCCATTGGCATAACTTGGCTTTAGATTGGCTGTAAAAGTAATATCGTCATCGCCAATATGCTGGCTGCTCATTAATGCAACCGTTGTTCTTTCAGGATAATCTGGCTCACCTATGGGGTTATCGACCGAGAGATTCTGATGTCCTGGATTTTGGCAATATGATACATTGATTTTCCCCGTTTTTAAATTAATGTTAAATGTCACCTCATTCCAGCATCGGGCTGTAAAATAAGCGGTTACGGTTTTTACTAAATCTGGCTGGGGCAGAGCTTTAACCACTAATTTTTTAACACAGCTTCGAAGTGTTGATGACACGCCTTTTCTGCATCTAACGATTTTATCTTCTAATAGAGATTTCGGCTCTGCAGGCGTTAAGCCTTTTCCCAAAATTTCTGCCTTATTTTTCTCATCTGGTACAGTTTCCGTAATCGCTTGATAGGTTTTAAAAAGTGGATCGTCAGCAGCTATTTGAAACCGGTGTTTTTCTTTTAAAAGCGCCTCCATATCCTTAAGCGTTGGTTGACTCATGTGCGGCGTTTGGGATGTTGCGCTATTCTTTTTAGCAAAGTGTGATTTCAAAATATCTTCCTTATCACCGCTGTCATAATGTCCATCAAAGAACGTTTTAAGCTCACAGGCTTGTGGTTCTAAATGCTGGTTCTGGGGTTGACTAGCACACCCTCGTTGCATTTCATTGATCGCTTCCATTTGGTTCTTAGATTCAAACTCACGAAACCCTTCCGCAAACAATTTAGCATCGTCAGCTGGATTTGCCGTCGTATTGAGAGACTGAGCGCTTAATAACAAAAAAGTCATTAACCGTTTTGCATTTTTAAAAATAAGCCTCTGGCTATTAAATCGCTTATTCATGTTGACCCCAGTATTTTTTAAGATAATGGCTTGCGGCTTTTTGGTTGACGGGTGACCCCGATTTAGAAATACGCTTTAAGGCTTCTTCTAAAGACGTATCGCCATAGATGACATCAAAGTACGATACTGAATTATCATCTACCTCTTCTTTTCCTAAGCTTGCTGTTTTTGCCTTTCCTGTTTCGGGTTCCATCATCACAACCGCAGGCACGACATCAATATTGAATTTTTCAAATTTTTCGGGGTCGATTGAAATCTCAACCGCTGCTTTTTCACCAAAAATGATTTGTGTTTTTGCGGTTGTCTTTGTTAAATCATTATCCACAAAACCCCGGAGCAATAATGGACACTGTAGACGGCTCGCTTGTTCTGCCCACAGCTTTAAACTTTCTTCAGGCATACTAAAAGACACAAAAATCAATAAGCCCGAATCATAAGGCTTATTGCAATAACCCGGCACCGAAAATAAAATCATTAGCGCTCCAACGATGAACCGTTTACAGAACACAACATAACCTCCTTCTCCAGATAAGATACCCAAAGTCTTCGCCTTTAATGGGATATTCTTTATTAGCTCCCCAAAAGAAAGTGGTTTTGCCAATAGGGTTACAAGCTTTTTTAGTATCTTTAGTCACCGATGGATAAGTCATTTGTAATTTGTATTGATCTTTACGCCACCAAGGCATCGGGTAAAGGCTGCAAGCGGCTTTTTTACCCATAGAACCCCAGAGCAGCATCTCCCGGTGTAATTTAAAAATCAGCTTTTCTATTATCAAAGTGCTGGCATCCACGCCGCCATTATGAAAGCTTAAGGTTCCTGTCAACGGATACACACCGCCTTGACAGCCTGCACACCAAAATAAGCTATTGATGGGCGTAGAAACAGATGTTGCAGCGCAATCTGCAGCACAAGCAATTTGCGCAATGGGATTTGCAAAAAGGGCGACTTCAGGATTCAACCAAAGTGAAATCTCATCATTATTCCAAAGCGGATCTAATTCCGTCATATAGGCAATATCAAAAGATTCAGATGTCATACAAGCAAGATTAACGACGAGATTCATCCAATACAGCACTGGATAAACATACCAATGCACATGATAAAAAGCGGTTTTTTTAGCCGTTTCGCCGTCCTGTTTAACACTAACCGTACCGGCAGAGGTTCCCAATTTAAGCTTTAAATCAATGCCGCCCAGATTCACCATACAAAAAGGCTTGTAAGTAACATCCGCTAATCTAAACGGCTCCCAAAAACCGATAGGTATCCCAATTCTCGGCACAGGACTGCCGCAAGCACATATCAAGCTCTTGTCTTCAGCTGGTATTGCCTTATCCTGGTTGGGATTCGCAACATTTCTGCCTGCAATAGACAATGGAAACAAACATTTCCAACAAATATCGGTAATGGGATTGACAAACTTGCCGCTGCAAGTCATCTCTGCCTGTAATACGGAAGGCAGCAGCCAAATACTCAGCAACCCTATCACTCTCAGCATTTTCATAGCTTGATCTCTGAAATCATTAACTTATCGTTTTCTTGACGAATAACCGCAGGCACTTGTTCTAAGTTAAAATAAGCTGACAATTTACCCACTTGGTCAAAGTAGAATGGAATAGCATATTGGCGCATCAGCTCTAAAGGCGCGCCTTTGACTAATACCAATTTCGCTAATCCTTTTTTATTTTTATATTCTTCTAATGCCCAATTTAATTGTTTGACATCATCGCCGTCAAAAAAAATCAGCGATTGAGGACTCCACATCTTTTTAAGCGGATTAAGGCGCGTGCCTGCTTTATGCAAGATATTTCCATTCGCATCTTTGATATCCATTAAAACGGTAACGCTTAGGTCTTTTTCAAAGGTTCTAGGGTGTGTAGTAGGTTTCAAATAGAGTGCTGCAGGACGCTCTACCGTTCTCAACGCCTGTTCTTTAAGCTTTTGGTTCTGCATTTCTATTTCGCCATTCATTTCCATCATCGTTAACTTCTCTCTAATCCAAGTTAATGCGTTTTGTTCTGCAATTTCATAGACGCTCCCTTGCACACAGAGATTGGCAGCCAAGCTCTCACCACAAGGGATACAACACGCCCAAAAGCTCATCAGAGTCAATCCAACCCATCTTTTGATAACGGGAATCAAAGCTGTCTTTATGCGGTGTTGAAACATAGTGCTGTCCTTCTTTCAATGTGCCGGTAGGACCTAATGCTAAAGGTTCACCCTTCAAAGAATGGGTTTTAGCCCTTGCAACAAAGTGCCCATTAATATAAAAGTCCCTGCCCTTTAAGCTAATAATGTCTCCGGGCACGCCTAAAACTTGTTTGTGTAAAATGATATTTCTCGGCAATCCGCTTTTAAGCGAGGGTCTAAAGGCAACGTAATCGTATCTTTTAGGCTTTTGATCTAAAGCCATAACCCAAACCTTTTGCGGCAGGCTGTCGGTTTGGTTAATCACAATGGCAAAATGGTTTCCTAACCAAAACGCTAAAGGAATGAGTAATAACGGCCAATAGCGGAATATTTTAGAATCCTTAAAACGCTTAAATTTAAGACTTAAAGATTCTTTTTCTTTTTGCTTAAAATTTGGCTCTGGGTTAATTGCTGCATACAATAATGTATTGTCGGGTCTTAAAGGTTTTTTGGGTGTTTGTCCTATAAACATCATTTGCTTCCTGTTTTTGTTGTTGAAGGAAAACGCGCATCAGCAACGATGCCAATGGCATCAACTAAAGAAATACCGCGTTCGCAAAGTTCATTCACATCCGCAAAATCTTTGGCTTGGGTGGAGTACAGGATACGTGAATACGGATCTAATAATAAGCGTCCGACCGCACACTCATTGTTATCCCCTAAAATCATCATTTCAGAATAAAGGCCGTGTTCGGTAGTGACCGAACAAAGTAATCGTTTCTGAAAAGGGTTTAAAATGAGTTTTTTATCATCGACTAAGGTATTCACATCTGCCTTATTTTGCATTTGGATGATTTTCCAATAGGAATTTTTATAAGCAGCATAACCCGCACTGGATGCAAAATAATCAGCAATGGACTGGGTAATGGTGATTAGGCAGCCTGCATATTTGCGCGCACGTCTCGCGATACTTTCAATGATTTTAGCACCTTGCCCGCCTTTTAACATATCCCAGGCTTCATCAATCACTAAAGCCATTTGAACCTTACGCGCACCTAAACACATTTTTTCAGTGACATGGTACATCAACAGCATAAAGAGAATACTTTGCAGCCGTTTATCTGAATTGATTTCTTCTAATTCAAAAACTACCATGGCATTATTAAAATTAATATTGGCTTCTCCATTAAAATAAGAACCATACTGCCCTTGTGCGGTGTAAGGATAAAGAACTGTACCCAAATCCCGGGCGCGTGAATCGGGATGCCTCAATAACCAATCAGCAATGCTGGTCACCGAACCTTGATTAGCCTCTAAATCCCAAACGGCTTTAACCGCTTGTTCAATAAAAGCCATTTCAATCGAATCAGATTCTTGATTAGCATTAATCATGGCGCCAATAAAGGGCGTCATAAAACCGATGAATTCTTTAAATTCTTGGGACTTAACCGTAGTAAACGGGTTTAGGCAAAGTTTGGCCTCTTCATTAAATTCGATAAATTGCCCGTCTAATACTTGACAGAGTTTTTTATAAGAACGTCCGACATCAATAATCCACACGCGGGCATTAGTACCAATCAAAGCAGAAACCATTTCTTGAACAGTCACCGATTTACCGCTACCGGATATGCCAGCGACACAAGTGTTATAGTTGCCTTTTTGGTTACCAAAAGGATCCCAGAAAAGTATTTGACCCCGGCGACCCGCGAGCATTAAGCGGTGGCTTTGCATGCCCTTCATCTCAGCAATGACAGGTAACATATTCGCAGCGTCGCTTGCCCAAATTTTATAAGTTAATTTAAGACGGCTTAATTCTTTCATAAGCGCATGGTTTTGACTCAAAGGTAAGTGCGCTAAAAGCATCACCATCTGCGAGAGGTAATTTTTAACCAGCTGCCATTTGGGATTGGAGGCTTGAAAGACATTCATGAGCGCTGCTTCTTGGATTTCTGCATTTTCGGTTTTACAATAGAGCGACACTTGGAAAGAAACTAAAACGACTCTTTCTTTATCTTCGATTGCCCGCATAATTCTTCTTGCTTCTCCTGCATCAATAATGGCCTTTTCACTGTGCTTTGCTAACTCCTCGGCTCTTTGCTGGGCTCTGAAAGCGCGTCTTTGAGCAATGCTCTGCTCTTTAGCTTGCTTACAGATCTGAATCATAAAGCTTAAAGAAAAAGGGCAGCCGATTTGGGCGGTGTTATCAAAAAGGCTACCAATAAAATCCGACATTTCACTTAAGTGCGGCCGATATTTTTTAAAATGACTGACCCTAAAGTTTCGGATTTGCCATTTGCCTTGGTTTTCGCCTTCATATAAGAACATCTTAGAAGGGGTCACAATTCTCGAATAATGGGATGCGCCTAATTGATGAGCAATCGTGTCACATTTGTTCCAATGAAAGGATTCGGGGTATAAAGCATCACTCGGCCTTAATAGCGCATCTACCCATTGCATAAAAGGTTCGGGGGAAAGTGAGGTTGCGTGAATGCCAGCACCTTTTAAGGTGCTGATTAAGCTGTTTTTTAAAGAGAGTATTTTATCATCATGAAAGCCAAGCGCGTTATCAAAAACCAGGCAGACTAATAATTGATAATCCCGTAATACGGTTTGCTGGCCTGGAATTAAGGTTTCATGAACGCCTTTTTTATAAAAATCGATACGTTGTTTCGCTAAGCGTTTAATGAGCGGGTGTGGATGCTGGCGTTCTTTGATAAAGGCATCAAAAGAACGGCCCAGGAAAGGTGAAGCATATAATAAACAATGTGCAATGGTACCTTCTGGCAAAATACGCTGCAACAAAACATAAAAAGCATCCACATTATTGTCCGAAGCACCAACCATGGGGGTTGCTTCTAAAACAATGCCTTTAGCATTTTTGCATTCATAAATTTCGGTATCTACATTATAGCTTTCATAAGGCAAGTATTCGGCAATAGAATGAAGGCTCAAGACTTTATTTAAATTCTCTAAGGTGCCGGATTGCAGCGGCTTTTCATCATCTTGCAGCAGCGTAGATTTCAAAAAGTCCGCAATGATTTGCTTAAGCTTAGGAAGAGAGGCTGAAAACATTAGAGGTTATCTCCGGATATATTGACTTCACGGTTGGTATTAATCCAAGCAGGCTCACTTCCCACAAAATGAATGCGGTGCGCTTCATGGTAAACGCCGTCTGTGCTGTAATAAGGCGCAATCCATGCCATGAGTACGGTTTCAGGCGTACGTAAGGAAGTGGGCGTAATGGTACTATTTGGGAATACTTCTATTTTTTTAGCATTAAAGACGTTTTTGTGTTCGGTGGATTCCTCCAACTGGCCGGTATTAATCCTTTGGTCGATTTCACCGACACTTAAGCAGCGCGCGCCCTCTTTGTATGGACAATCAAACTGCTGCGAAAGGGAACAAGCAGTGAGATTTAAACAAAGCAACAATACAAATGGTTTGATCATGGTTTATCTCCAAAAAGTAAATGGGATTTGGGTTCAAGAGAGGTAACAGGTTTTGCGCGATGTTCGCCAAAGGCTCTACCCGAATGAAAAATCACAAAGACTTCTCGTCCTGCACTGATTTGTATCACGGGTTGATATTGCTCGGCTCTTTGAATATTGTATCTCGCCATTAACTCAAAGGCGTTGCCTGCACCTTCAGCACCCGCTTGTTTAAAGATATCACCGTTTTTGACAGTATTAACAGCGCCCAAAGGTGAGACGCTGGTGCTATTAAAGGATTGGCTTGTGGCTTTACCTAAGCCCGATAATAACCCGCCTAAAAAGCCACGTTTCAAAACTTCAGCGTCCCGCATGACCATGCGTCCCCGCATGCCATTTTTACCGTCTTCGCCGCTGATGTAACCATCGACATCGGTTTCAATCACACGACCGTCTTTCTGAATACAGCTTAATTTCTCTAATCGGAATTGTGCGCGCTCAGTCGACAATTCCCCGGATGCTGCTGCAATAATCCGGCAATCTCGCATCTTGCCTAAAACATAGTTGGGCAGACTCCCCGGATGTACCAGTCTTAATAACACCGGTTGCGGATTAGATTGAGAAGACACCCCAACGGAAACATCAACCCCGCTTAAGAGTACGGCTTTTACATAAGAACCGGCGGGAATGTAATTATCCTGATGAAATTTAGCGTTTGATTCATTGAGGTTTGAGATAGTGACCGTTTCTGAAAAAATCCTAGGGCGCATCGGTACAGCTGCCGGAGCGTTATTATTGTCTGACTTAAAATGTTGTGTAGAATTGTGGCTCATCGTATAGAAGGGTGGAGGCGTTTCTAGTCCCGCTTTTACCTCACTGCTTTCATCTTGTTCAGTTGATTTGCCAAAAGATGACAAACTTAACTTTTGTTCAAGTTCAGCGAGTCGATTGCCTAAGGTTTTGATTTCGGTTTTAGCCTCATCCTCAGGCTTTTTTAAAGATTCTCGAATTTCTTCTAAATCCTGCATCAACTTAGCTTGATGTTTTTGTTGTTCCGCTAATTGATTCTCGGCTTTAAACACCCAAAAGCTTTTATCTTCTAAAGCTTCTGTAACATCGTAAAGAGGCGCTTTTTGGTTGATGGTGTCAGGGGGCGGCAATTCTTTGTCCGTGCCTATCAAAAAGAACAACGCGCCAATCAGGGCTAAAGCGCCAACAGCAAGTCCAAAAATCTTTAATTGCTGTTTTTTGAGTCTAATATTGGGAATAGAAATACCGCTCATCTTAATTCACCACATAAACATGTGTTTTGGCATTGACTGATAAAATCGGATTTAAAATGCAGATGGCTCTGACATTTTTTAGTTGAAAAAAAGCTTCGATCAAAACCAATTCTTCTTTGGAAGTATTAGAGACTTCTAAAACATGACCTTGTAATTGTTTGCCCGTATAACTTTGAAGATACTTAACTGCTGCGTGTTTAATATGAGGTAATTGTATTTTAATTTTATTCATTCTAAAGCCTTCCAGCGGCTTTTGGTTATGCATCGCTGCAATTAAGGTTCTTAATAGCGTCTCATAACTGCTCGATTGCTCCCATTGGGTGGGTTCTATTTCCATCGGCATTAATAAAATGCTTTCAGCCTTACCTTCGTGCAGTGTCAGGCTTAAAGGGTAGGTATGCCCTTTTTCGGTTAATAAAAATAAGTGAATGAGTTCTTGTTTATCCGTTGCAACAGGTTTAATAAACACTTGCCCTAATTCTCCGTCTTTATCCAATTCGAACTGACCCGTAATCCCTTTAACCGTCATAATGCGGTCGTTCTCAACAGCTAATCGATTAAGCGCATTTGATGAAACGCTAATACTGACTTCTGTGCCTTCTTGTACGGGCACTTTTTGCTCTGCTGATGCGCAAACACAAAACAATACCGATAAAACCGTGATTAAGATTTTAAACATGCGGCACCTCACTAAACTGTTGGATATAAAGACGACCATGGTGTTGGCTAAATTGGATATGATAGGTTTTAGTTTGAGACTCGATAGGCGCGTTACCGACTAAAATCTTCAATTCCCCCTTAAGCTCGACTAACAATTTATGCCTATCGATTTTAAAGCTTGCCGGATAAAAGGCGGTTGACATGGCCCGGCGTTCAAGCTCGAGCTGCTGGGCGCTCAATTGTGTTTTAATCCTGGCATACGCATGAGGGGCTGTATGCTGCAGTAAATGCTCAGATCTCGTTTTAAAACTGCTTGGGTTCATATTTAAGAGTAACCCTGCAAAAAACTCGCTCATCTGCTCCAAATAGCTGTCCGATACCGTATCCGTTCCCACCCAAAAATCCCGGTTAACAATCGGCGGCACAATCACCACACGTTCTCTGCCAACCAAATAAAAAAGAGAAGAACTCAATAAAAGCGTTAAGCTGCTCATAATCGCAAAAGCTATTAACAAGCGGTTGCGTTCGGTTAATACACGGTTGTAGTGATCTGTTAAGTTTTGCTGATTCATCCCATAAACTCTCGAATATAAGAAGGCGGCAATGTTCTAAAACTATTTTGGGTTGGCAAAAACCAATACGCGCCAATTTTAGTTAAATCGCCCAAGGGGCTTTTTTGCATGACTCGCAATAATTTAACCATGCCAATACCCAATAACAGCCCCAATAAAAAAGAACATAAAATCCACACTAAAAAAAAGATGCCTAAAAACCACGAAAGCTCATGCCAGGTCCAAAAAATCACTTTTTCTGGCTCATTTAAAAAAACAGGAATGGGGATTTCTGTTTGTTCCATCTTAAATCAACATCGCAGACGTAAAAAAAGTGGGCGCTTTAAAAGCCAGTAAAGTCACTGCTGCCGTAACCCCAAAGATTTTTAAGCTCTGTTGCGCAACCGCAAAAATAGCGCCAATGAGTGCCGAAGCACAGCCCGCAATATAGCAGCCGTTTTTCGCAATCTTGGTTATCTCTGTCGTTAAGGCATTAATCTCAGCAACCTGATCTTGCTGAGCAAGCGCAGCACTTTCTCCCGAAAAGAGAAAAAGAGCCATCGTACTCAGCATTGACAATAATAAAAACAGCCCTGGACTTTTATAAAACCAAAACATTTTGCACTGAAGCTTTGTTGGCAATACAGTAGTCATGCTTAACTCCTCTTTATATGCGTATCAAAACCCATTCGAACTATTTTTCATAACAACTTTCACCTTTTGTAAAAAATCGTCATTCACAAAATCTATGATAACCAAACGATTTTCTGCATTACTACCCTCAAAAGTAAGGGTGGTCACCCTTAAACCCCAGTTTTTTTAAATAAAAATTAAGATTTTGTGTGTCTGCTCCAAATAACACGGCGAGTTTAGAACCCGCTTGATACGCATTTTGGCAAAGCAGTTTTTTCTTGATAGCTGCTTGATGTTCTCTAACCGTGTTAATAGACAATTTAAACTGACGTGCAATTTTTTTAGGTGGCAATCCCGCCAACAAACAAATGCCGATTTGTTTTTGCCGTTCCGTTAAAGCTAAGGGTGCGCAGAGTGATTTCATGTATTCTCCTCGTTTTTGATTTTTGAAGGCAATTGCATGACTGCTGCAATCGACTGTGTAAATGTTTGTATAGCCAAGGGTTTGCCGCCGCCCCTTAACATCACCTGCTCTGCTTTTTTAGCATCGCCAATTAAGAGAGGCGGTTTAATTTCAAAACCGTTTTTAGCATTCCCTGTCTCTGCAATGCCTGATAAGTATTTGGGATGACGCTCAGGTTTTTTAATCAGAAAGCCCATATAGCGCTTTTGAAACTCGTTCACGCGAAAGGGCAGTTCATCCGAGGTTGTGCTGCAAAGCTTAACCCAGCCGCCCATATCTTCGAGGACGGCGTGAATTAAGGCATCATCAAAGGCAACGCTTTGGTAACTGCCGACTTGCTGAATGGCTTTTTCAACCATGGTCCAAGCTCTCAAAGCTTTGGTCTCACCACTGCCCTCGATAAACCGGATGATATCGGCAGGCTTTGGAAAAAATTGTCCGCAATCCGGGTTATGAATATGCGCATGAAAGGCTTTTTCCACATCTTCGAACTCAAAACTTTTAAGCGAACGCCAATAAATCTCTGCTAACGATGTAGAAATGGGTTTGCTGTAGATTTCGCCAATACTGGCAATCAATTCCATAAACCGTTTGATATCAGGATCAATCATGGGTACTTGTCTCCGCCATTTTTTGAGCTAACAATTTAGGTGGGCAATGGTAGTTTTTGATGAAGCGATCGATTTGATCGCTGTTTTTCAAAATCAGGGACAAGCCATCGTAACGCTGTCCCTGGTTATTTTCTCCGCGATTGTGCGGCGTTAGGCTGCATCCGGTGATGGCTTCACAAATTTGATCAACGCTATAGCCCCACGAGAGTGCGTTTTTAATTAAAACTTTGCGTTTGGGATCAAGCTTGGCATGGGGATGTCCCATCTTGTTTTGCCAATGCTCAAAGATTTTAAAAACGAATTCGGATTCAAAAACCGAATGCCGTCGCGCCTCTGGCGCGACAATGGTTTTATTTCCATATTCCCTATTCCCTATTCCATTTCCATATTCCCTATTCCCCGTGCACAAAGTTCTTCCAAGTACATTCTCTGTGTGTACACGGTTGTATTCAGTACATACTGTGTTACACCCATGTTCGCACTCGGTGTGTACAAAGTTACACTCGGTGCGTACCGTGTGATACTCATGTTCACTTCCGATGCGCACAAACTTTGGCTCAGCACCTATAGCGGTGCGCCCTTGTTCAGCCTCTGTATGTACAAGATTAACTTGGTTCTCTATCATGTTATTTTGAAGCCTATTTTTTGTAAGCACAGGGTTATAGCAAACATCAACCGCATGACATTCGGATGCATTCTGGATATCAAGATTGTCCGTTGTGATTACCGTATGTTGAGGTTGCTCTGCATTTTTTGGCTGCACATTCTTAGGTACAGGCCTCTCTAACTCTACTGGAATTGTGGGTTGCATAACTTGCAAAGTTCCATTTAAGGAAGCTGGCGCTTCAATGTTCTCCGGTTTTAAAGCCTTTCTTTTAGGCTTCTCAAAGACAAAGCCTTCTGGTGTTGGAATGCCGCTGGGATGTTCAGGTCTCGTAATTCTTTGATGCTTTGCCCAAGAAGGAATACAGCCATACCATTTACCAGCTACCTCATACTTCTTGAGAAAACCACGCAATGCTAATGCATCAAATATTTGTACGATATCGACATCATCAAAAGGCAAAATACTCAACTTTAAACGTTTGGGTTCCCAGCGAAAACAACCCCACTGATCACATTGGGTAAATAATCCAATAAATGCTAAACGCAGCGGCAACTTATAATCGCGCTCTGCTTCAAATAAACCATCATGCGTAAACAATTCCGGTTTGACACTACGAATTCTCGCCATTATCTTGCTCCTTTTATTGAATGAACATTGTTTTTAAAATATGCACCTGATTTACATCAATGACACACTCCTACTATTTCTCTCTGGTATTTCATTGAAATAAGATTGTTTCGCTTGCATTGACTGTTTTTTTTCTGTTTCGATTGAAGGCTCATCAATTGTTCAGCGGCCGGAAGCTCAGCAATCTCTGCTCCTGCCTTAATGGGAATATGCCCTTCATCAACTGCTTGTATTAATTCTAAGGTTCCTTGCAAACAAATTTTCTTAATGCGGCGATAAGTGTCTCTGCTGCCAAAACCAAGGATTCTAGCAATATAATCTTCTATTCTGCCTATCACGATGAAGTCTTTACACCACTCACCCGTGCGAAGTAACTGTTCTATACGCAACCCAATGGCGCCAAGTTCGGTCTTTAAAAAATGGCAACCAATGCTCTCAATAGTTTTTGTGCCTAAGTAAAGAGATTCTAAATCAATGCAAGCTATTGAAATGTGTTTAATTCTGGAAGCTATATAAGTTTCTACTCTTTCTGATCCCGCAATTATCACAGAATCCGTACCAATAATGACGGTTCGGTCTTCTTTAATTTCTCGTAAACATTCTGGATTTTGCTCTAAAATGCTTTCAGCTGGAATTTTTAAGAATGGCGAATTTTGATCGAGCGTTACAAGTCTATTCACTAGTTTATTCATTGATTTACCGGGCCTAAAGCATTCAAGATTAATTTTTGTAACGTAGGACATGGCTATAGCATCATCAAACGGAATACCATCCTTCCGATTCACATAATTTTTCATTCTTGATACCGTTAATATGTCATCTTCTTCAAGCATTTTTCCATCCTCTAATTGTGATTGCTTGAATTTGTTTACTGCCTCGACAAAATTTTCTATCGTTCCATAAAGTTGAATACCTGCCAATAAAGCTTGATGGACTATTTTTTCCTTTGCGCTTAGATATATAAACATCCTGTTTCTCCGATAGCCATATGCCTAACGGTAATCTATAATGTTCCCTAATCCGCCATAAACATTAAATACTTCTGCCATCGTACTGAAAAAAAACGATTCATTTGTGCCTTTTTTTCAATTGCGGTAAGTGTTTGTAAAATCAAATATAATTGAATGCGACGTGAAAAAATGTGCCGATAAATAGGCATTAAGTGGTGCCTGGGCGCCACTCTTAAGGAAAAAAAGATTTTTTCGCCAAAAATATTGCTTTCATGACCAGAAATTTTGTAAATCAAAGATGCTTCTTAACTAAACTGCAAACGAATTTACTGCCATTTACTCATCCGCTGTCGCCAATATCTGCACTGAACGCATCAAATAGGTAAAGTGTCGTTTTAAAGTTAGGAACAAAAACAAGTAATAAAGGGGTATTGATTTGTTAATGAGTTCGTCATTTAAAAAACTGCAGATCAATTTAAACTTTCTGCTAGTAAGCTGAAAGCCATCAGAGATGAATCAAAAAAATCTTAAATTTGATCTAAAAAATTTGGATTTTAAACCTGACCTCCCTCACTTTTCAGGATAGCAATGCTAAAAATAGTTTGGTTATCATGAATTTTATAGCGAATGATTTTTTGAAAAGAGATAGGAGTAATGAAAAATGTTGATCTTAAAACGTCAATCAGGTGAGTCCATTTGGCTGGGTGAAAACATTCAAGTCACTGTATTGGGTAGTCTCAATGGCACTACACGTATTGGCATTACAGCGCCTCCAGGGATCAATATTATCAGAGAAGAATTACGCAACAGGGAGCTTACTCATGCAGTTATTGCCAAGGCTCATTAGGCTTCGGGATATTCCAGCCTATTTAGGAATGGATAGGCATCGTTTTAACAGTGAAGTCCGGCCCAAATTGACTGAAATTCCCATCGGAATTCAAGGGATCGCATTCGACAGACTTGATTTAGACGCCTGGGTAGAGCACTACAAACGTCGTAGTGGTCGTCTTGCGGCATCCAAGAATAGGAGTTTGGAAATATGGGACGAAAACGAACGCCAGGACTCTACAAACGTGGTGAGTACTGGCAAATTGACAAAAAAATCCTTGGACGCCGAATTTGCGAAAGCACTGGCACTAGCGAACTCGAAGAAGCGGAGAAATATCTAGCAAAGCGTCGTGAAGAAATAAGACAAGCTTCAATATATGGCGTAAGGCCTAAGCGCATTTTTAAGGAGGCAGCAATTAAATTCCTCATGGAAAATCAGCATAAGCGCAGCATTCAAGATGATGCTGGAAGACTTAAATTATTGGTTGAACATATTGGAGATTTATCGCTGGAAACAATTCACATGGGATCAATGAAAACATTCGTCGATGCACGCCGTAAATCGGGTGTTAAAACACGCACCATTAATCATGGCTTACAAGTTGTTCGTCGAATATTAAACCTTGCTGCCAGTGAATGGATAGACGAGCATGGACTAACATGGTTAGCATACGCTCCTAAGATCAAACTTTTACCAGAGTCTGATCTTCGTAAGCCCTATCCACTCAGTTGGGATGAACAAACTCTGTTATTTAATCAATTACCAGAGCATCTAAGGCAAATGGCGATTTTTAAAGTAAACACAGGTTGCCGGGAACAAGAAGTCTGTCAATTGCGTTGGGATTGGGAAATTAAAATTCCAGAATCACCTCAACTGATGGTATTTGTTGTTCCGAGTGTACTTGTTAAAAATGGGGATGATCGCTTAGTCATCTGTAATCAAATAGCACGCTCGATTATCGAAAGTCAAAGAGGAAAACACATAACGCATGTTTTCACCTATAAAGGCAAACCGTTAACTGCGATGAATATCACTGCCTGGCGCAATGCGAGGAAAAGAGCAAACTTAACCTGCGTTCGTGTGCACGATTTGAAGCACACTTTTGGCCGCAGATTACGGGCAGCGGGAGTCAGTTTTGAAGATCGGCAGGATTTATTAGGCCATCGATCAGGACGAATCACGACCCACTATTCATCGGCTGAATTAAGCAATCTGTATGAAGCGGCTAATAAAGTTTGTGAACCGCATAAGAGCGGGCTATCCGTTGCATGCTTATATGACAAAAAGCTTGCACGAAAGAGCGAGGCTCAATCAGGTATGAGCGATACTATCTGCTCTATTTTGCCACAAAATCCTGCACAGGTTTCCTAACAATGATAGCAACCTCAGGGGAAACAAAGCTTAATTTATTTTTTATTAATTTGAAAAGCCGGAGCAACGATGAAACTCAAACTCATGATAACCGGTTAATAAAGCAGTCAGAGCGTATGTCATCGAAAGGCCTAGATTGATATACAGGGAATAGCATTCAACAAGCAGGCTTGATTTGGATACCTGGATGGGGCAATATAACGCTGTAGCGAGCGTCTGCCAGGTACCAACTCTAGGAGTATGGAACCATGGGACGTACAATATCATCAGGTCTCGTCAAGAGAGGTAAGCTCTGGCATATTCGGAAGCAAATTTACGGATACCGCCTTCGAGAAAGCACTGGCACAGAGTTGCTTGCTGAAGCAGAAAATTACCTCGCGCGACGGATAGAGGAAATAAGACAAGCAAAAGTTTATGGTGTAAGACCTAAAAGATCTTTTAAAGAAGCAGCAACAAAATACTTGCTTGAAAATCAACATAAAGCCAGTATTTCTGGTGACGCTGATAACCTAAAGCTAGTTTGTCGTTATATAGGTGATTTGACATTGGAACAAGTGCACAACGGTACATTAGTGCCCTTCATTCAATCTAGGCAATCTGCTGGTCGTAAAACAAAAACGATCAATAATGCGCTAGAAGTTGTAAGGCATATTTTAAATTTGGCAGCCAATCAATGGATTGACGATAATGGCTTAACTTGGATGCACGCTGCATCCAAAATTAAGCTGCTGCCAGTACATGATGCACGTGATCCTTATCCGCTTTCTTGGGATGAACAAACTCTGTTATTTAACCAATTGCCAGAGCATCTAAGGCAAATGGCAATTTTTAAAGTAAATACGGGTTGTCGTGAACAAGAAGTCTGTCAATTACAATGGAAATGGGAAATACGGGTGCCAGAGTTAAATACCAGTGTATTTATTATTCCGAGCCATGTTATGAAACAAGGACAACGTAAACAATTGGTAAAGAATGGTGATGATCGTTTAGTTGTGCTCAATCAGGCTGCTAAAGCTGTTATTGAGCAAGTACGTGGTATTAACCAAGACTATGTATTCTCGTATAAAGGTAGGGCTGTCACAAAAATGAATAACACAGCTTGGAAGCGTGCTAGGAAGATCGTGCAGTTACCTCAGGTTAGAGTACACGATCTGAAGCATACATTTGGACGGCGCTTACGCGCCACGGGTGTAAGTTACGAAGATCGACAGGATCTTTTGGGACATAAGTCTGGCCGAATCACCACCCATTATTCAGCGGCTGAGTTACAGAACCTGATTGAATCAGCGAACAAAGTTTGCGATCGCAATCGTCAAGGCCCTGTATTAACTTTGCTGCGCATTAATAGGGCGGAGAATAATGAGTTAGTCATTCAAAATGTCACAAAAGTGGCACAGTCAAAAATTTCGTCAATGGGTTAATTTGAGATGTCGGTTGTAACGCCATGATTTTATTAAAAAATCTTGGTGCACCCGGAGAGATTCGAACTCCCGACCGCCCGGTTCGTAGCCGGGTACTCTATCCAGCTGAGCTACGGATGCACGCACAGAGAACAATTCTACCAGATCAGTGTAATAATGCTACCAGTGATTATTAAAAATACGTTATCTAACACACAAAAAATTGACTGACTTAGATTAGCTTATAAATCTTTTTTATCGTGTTGCAGCCGATTAGCAGCTACTTCATCTTCGAGCCATTCTGCATGTTTAATCAAATGTTCTTTTTGTAAAAGCGCAATCGCTGGATCCGGCGTATCATCGAACTGTTCTAATCCTTTGAACAGTATGCCAAAAAATTCAATTTTGTGTTTATCACAAAATTGCTGAATATCAGCCAAATACTCTTGTCTATCATCTAACATCACTATCATGTTTGTTTTAAGATATTGAAAAAAATAAGAAATTGTCTGGCTTTTAGAATTGGCACCCGTCATGAATAAGCCTTTATAAAATGATGCACCATTAATCGTGTGTTCTGTGATATTAAAGTTATCAGAAAATTCAATACCAAGCGATTTTAATTCTTCATACCGCCATTTTTCCATTGATTCGATATTACCGAATTTACCGATATCCATTTTTGTCAAGCCATATACTGAAAATTTTTCCTTTAATTGCTTTAATAAAATAGGCCACTGTGCATCTATTAACATGATCTTTCGTTGCAATCGCCAATTACTAATCATTTCCGAATAATTTTCGTACCGATTCTTATTTTTTTTAATATAATCAATTAGCTTATTATACGGCGATTTCCTAAAGGTTTTTGATACAGGCGTAATAATCGTGTCATCAATGTCAATAAAGATGACTGCATTCTCTGGTATATCTCTTAAGCAATACTCCACTTCTTGCGTTGTTTTTGCTTCCATAATATATGATCCCCACAGAAAATTTTTAAGCTAGAATTTACGTTTTGCGTCAATAATTAACCCTTTTCCAACGCTGCTAAATACATCGCCTTGGACAATCTCCGCATTTGGAAAACCTTCCAATATTGCTTTTCTTATTATCGGGATTTGCGTCGAACCCCCAGTAAAGAAAATCGAATCAATATCATTACTTTTTATGCCAGCATCAGAAATGGTTTTTAATACAACTTGAACTAATTTTTCAACTTTATTTTGAATAAAATCTTCAAATATTTTTCGTTTTATATTGAGAAGCAATTCTTTTTCAATAAATTGTAAGTCAAAAGCACATTTTTCAACGTTACTTAATGCGCATTTTCCTTGCTCAACTTCGTTTAAAATTTTATGTCCCGCTTGTTTTTCAATCACCTTAATAAGCCTAGAAATGCGACTGGGCTCCAAAGCAAAATTTTTAATTGTATGCAGTTCACTCCGAGTACGATGCGTATAGAGACTATTTATTGTATGCCATGTGGTTAAATCATAATAATAGCTATTAGGCACATGAATGTTGCTGCTCATCCCGCGCATTTCAGTCCCTAAGCCTAATTCTGGCATAACGGCTTTAAGGCTTAATTCTGTATCAAAATCCGTACCACCAATATGAATCCCATTATTAGCAAGTACATCTTGCAAGCGATCCCGGTTTTCCATGCCTGGACGTAAGCGTATCACTGAAAAATCTGAGGTACCACCACCCAAATCAACGATTAAAGCCAGTTGCTCACGCGTAATGGTTTGTTCATAAGTTAATGCCGCAGCGATAGGTTCATATTGAAACAAAACTGTTTTAAAACCAAGGCTACGAGCAATACTTTCTATCGTATCTTGTGCTAAACGATCTTTTTCATCATCTTGATCATGAAACCGAACCGGTCTCCCTAAGACAATTTTCGTTAATTCATGCCCAAGTGTTATTTCGGCTTGTTGTTTGATGTGAGCTAAAAAATAGCCAAGAATATCTCGATATGAAATTCGTCGATGCTGAATACTGGTCTTTTCATCCATTAAAGACGAACCCAGCACACTCTTTAAAGACAGCATTAATCGACCATGTACGCCAGAAAGATAATCTGTCACACCCTGCTGGCCAAATCGACACCCACCCGCTTCAAAATCAAAGAAAATAGCCGAGCGAATAATAGGTTTTCCCTTGTCAAAAGGAACCAGGGTAATATCGTTTCCCGTATAAACTCCGATGGTCGAATTGCTGGTACCAAAATCAAGACCACAATAATCGTGTATAGCCATCACGCAGAGTCATCCGATATTTTTTAAATGGGGTTTAAGTTTACCCGCTTGAAGCTATCGCGTCAAATCTTAATATTGAGAAATTTTTTGCGCCACAAAAGATCTTTGATGATCCTTAACATGGTGAACGCGTAGATAATCAACATTTTGTGAGGCTAGGCTATGTGAAATAGCAATGGTCTCTAGATCACGGTCTGTGATTGTGGCATTACAAAAAGCCGAAATATAAGATTTCCTAGAATGTCCAACCAAGACCTCACACTCTAACTTTTTAAATTCGTGCATGTGTTTGAGCAGAGAAATATTTTGATACGGTGTTTTTCCAAAACCGATACCCGGATCAATAATAATGTTATTTTTACTAAAGCCGCATTTTTCTAAATGCTCAATCTTCTGTTTTGCCCATTGGATTATATGCATAATCGGTGTATTTTCAAAATTTAAGCACTGCTCTTTCTGCGGTGGAATAGTCAAAGAATGCATGATCACTATTTTTAAGTTTCGTTCTGAAATTTTTCTCAATGTTTTGTCATCTAAATTCCCTTTTACATCGTTAATCCAGGAAATAGGATAATCTTGTAAGATTTTTAAGACTGTTTGTGGTAAAAAAGTATCTATACTAATCATCATCTCTTTATTTTTAAGACAATCAGATAACCCCTCTAAAACAGGTTGCAACCTTCTATATTCCGTATCAGAATCAAGCATTACCGCTGCAGGTCGGGTAGATTGCGAACCCAGCTCAACCACCGTCGCACCTTCAGCAATCAATGCTTTAGATCGTGCAATAGCGTCCTCAAAACTAAAATGTAATCCGCCATCCGAAAAAGAGTCTGGCGTAACATTCACTACCCCAACTAATTTTGGATCAAGAACGAAGCTACGCTCATAACAAGCATTGATATTTGATGTTAAGTAAGCTATTTCTCCGAAAGTTTTATTATGATAGGGGTCTTCATCTGAAGATGGATAACGACATTCTGGGGTGAGTAAAGCGATTAAGTGAACAAGAAAAGGCCGTTTTAATAACTCAGCGTGCGGAATGATTAATTGCGGACTGATGACAGTATGGCTATCCCACAGTAAAATATCTAAGTCAATGATACGCGGCCCCCATTTCGGATAAATAGCTGCTCTACCTATTTCTTGTTCAATTGACTTTAAACCAGTTAATAATTTTTCCGGTGAGATTGTACTTGAGCCTTGTACAACCATATTTAAGAAAGGTCTATTCCATTCTGTTGGCGCATTATTGGGCACAATAGCAGGTGTTTCTAAAACAATGGACATTTTTAAATCAGAAAAATAACGTTCTTTTAACAAAGAAACTGCCTTCTGAAGATTATTTAATCGGTGACCCAGGTTAGAACCTATGCTAATATAGATCATAAAATATAATCTCTTAAGTATGCGATTTTTTTAGCAATACTTCTTCTAATTTTTTCACATCTAAAGAACAAATGAGTTTTAAGTGCTGATTGATTGTACTAAGATCCCAGTTCCACCAAGCAATGCGCAATAGTCGTGCTATTGTTGCGTCGTCAAAGCGCATTTTTACGACGACGGCTGGGTTCCCTGCAACAATCGCATACGGCGGAACATCTCTTACAACAACAGCTCGGGCACCAATAATAGCGCCATCGCCAATAGTGACACCATTTTTAATTAGGCTATCATACCCTATCCATACATCGTTTCCAATAATAATGTCACCTTTTACTGGTAAATCCTTAACATCATACACATGCTCCCAACCCTGTTGAAAAATTGGAAAAGGATAAGTACTGATAGCATCTAGTTTATGATCACCTGTCATAATAAATTTTGTTTCAGCGGCAATCGCACAGAATTTCCCGATGACCAGTTTAACCTTTGAAAAATCGTAATTATACAGTACATTATATTCTTCAAATTTATCCGGCCCATGTCTCTTATCATCAAAATAAGTATATTCACCAATAAAAATATTACTTGCTTTTACGAAATTTTTAAGAAAAACCAATTTATCATAATCTTTTATGGGAAAAATTACATCGGGATCTGGTCCAACAAGATGTTTCATCACTATCTCTCCTTTTATTTAGACCTCTACGTTACATAGCGAAAGCTTTTTTTGTTACTTGATTAATGGTGTCCCATGATCCAAATAAAACAGCATCATAATAAATCAGAGCTTGTTCCTGTGTAACGAGCGTATTATCAAGCTATTGCTGATACGTTCCACCTACCATCGTGTTTGTAAAAACACCATGCTGCACATTATTTTCCTTCACATTTTTTACAGTTTTTCGGATCTCACCCAAATCCTTGTTTACAACAGCAACTAATTTAGTTTCGAAAGTCATATAGATTCTCCTATTTAATTGAAACCACTTTACCATTTGTCATTGCAAGCAAATTTTTACCCTGCAAATTAAATACGGTATTTGGCGTTCCTGCTGCAGCCCAAAGGCTATCAAATTGTAGTAAATCTTCATCGATAAAAATAAAATCAATCCGCTGCTTATGACCAATGGGTGGAACACCGCCAATCGCAAAACCTGTCACGTCTCTAACGAAAGCTGCATCCGCCTTAGTAATTTTTTCTCCTAAGTAAGATTCTATGACTTTTTCACTAACACGGTTAGATCCTGATACTAAAATTAACACAGGCCTCAGCGTTTCCGTTGTTTTAAAAATAAGTGATTTGACGATTTGCATAACGTTACATCCAATCGTAGACGCTGCAGCTTCCGCGGTTCGTGTGCTATCAGATAACGTGATAACCGTGTACGCCAAACCTTTTTGCTTCAAGGCTGCTTGAACACTTTCTGCACTTTTAGCTAACGATTCGCTCATAACGATTCGCTCATCATATTCCCCTATATACTCGGATTAAACTGTGGTTTTTTGCACGCGCTTCACACACACAAAACAAGAACTCGGAACTTCAAGTTTCGACTGAATAAAAAAAGTAGCTCAATATGTGGCTCAACCCGTTGAATTCTATAACAATGGAAAATGTGATTCTGCCAGTGGTATAAAAGTAATATTCATTATGCCCCTGCTTGAGATACACTAAAAAGAGCATCAACATCAGCAGATCTGATAAGCGCTAAATGCCGCTTTAATTTTTCTAATTCCCAGTCCCACCATTTAATCTTTAAAAGTTTTTCGATCTCATGATCGTTAAACCGCTTTTTTATTAATCGTGCTGGATTTCCACCCCAAATCTCATAAGCCCCCACATTTTTTGTAACTAGACTACGCGCCCCAATGACTGCACCATCTTTGATTTGAATCCCAGGCATAATCATCGCTTCAGCACCAATCCAAACATCATTGCCAATCACTGTATCGCCTTTCAATTTATAACCTTTCGGCGCAACTGATATGTATTCATCAAAATCATCATCTAAAAAATCCAGGGGGTAGTTTGCGATCCACTCATAATTATGTCCTTGTGTCCCACCCATCATAAATTTTACGCCAGTAGCAATAGAACAAAATTTACCCATGATCAGCCGATCAATTTCATTTGGTTCTGTGTGATTATTTACTGCATCAAGATACATAACACAATCTTCAAAAGACACGCCATGATAATAACCAGAATAATAAGAATAATCCCCGACAATAATGTGTTTTGCTGTTATATGATCCTTAATAATAATTGACTCGCGATAGCTTTTGAAAAGTGCCATAAGTTGCTCTCTTTCGTATGTGTCTACACAATGTGCATTATGATTGCATGAAACATCGTTTTATGTCAAAATAATGTACAGCTAAGACAACTACCGAGGAATCTTCGATAACTTAAACGGGTCGATACACACAAAAAGAGAAATTTATGACCAAACCTGGCCTTTCTAGCTCTCTTGATATATCAATCCGTTTGCAAGATACATCACGCTTGAAATCAATACAAGTTGTTCCTTATGATCCCGCATGGCCTCAGATTTTTATATCAGAAGCGACGATTATCAAACACGCATTAGCTAATAATGTTTTAGCAATTCATCATATTGGCTCGACGAGTGTTCCAGGACTTTCAGCTAAACCTAAAATTGATATTATCGCTGTTGTCAAAAATGGCAAAGCTGCTATTGAACCCTTAGAAAAATCTGGATTTACTTATGCCGGAGAATGGAATATTCCTTTGAAATTTGGTTTTACCAAACGTGAAAAACACAAAATTAATTTGCACGTTTTTGAAGAAAGCCATCCTGAAATTGAAGCAAACATCCTATTTCGCGATTATTTAAAAACACATCTTGAATTTAAAGAAGAATACGCAGCACTTAAAGAAAAACTGTTATTAAATGCATCTGCCCACCAAAGATCACCGGCAAGATTACCCTATTATACTTTACGTAAAGGTAACTTCATTCGGAAAATTTTAAAACAAGCAGGCTTTAATCTTATCCGGATTCTTAAGTGTACAGATGAAACAGAGTGGGATGCTGCAAGATCTTTTCGTAATAAATATTTTTTTGAGCCTAACGGCATTATCGATCCTTATGCTTGGACATTCAATCACAATGAACATGTACATTTAGTGCTGTATCTTGGTACTGAAATTATTGGTTATGCACATATTCAGTTTTGGCCTGAACACCGCGCTGCTATACGTATTATTGTGATTGATGAAAACAAGCGTAATCAAAATTTAGGCAGTCAATTTTTAAATTTATGTGAAAAATGGCTTAAACACTTAAACATAAAAAATATTCATGCCGAATCAAGAAAGACCTCGCTAGGATTTTATCTGAGAAACAATTGCACTGAAATACCGTTTAACGACCCTGAAAGTCACAAACCCCACCCTAATGATATCCTTGTTGGCAAAAAACTGTAAAAAATAAATGTAGATTCACCGCTACCTGGTCTTCCAAAAATCATAACTTTTTTGACGTCTTGATCTTTTATATCACTCAGGCTGGCGGAGAGAGAGGGATTCGAACCCTCGATGGAGTTTAAGCCCCATACTCCCTTAGCAGGGGAGCGCCTTCAGCCACTCGGCCATCTCTCCTCATCTCTAGATAATCCCTAGAAGCTAGAAAGTTTATCACGAAAACGCTCTAAAATGTATCTTAAGATTCAGATTCGTCTTGATCTAAACTGTTTAATCTTTGCTCGGTCCCTTGATAGACAGCAGGACCATCTTGCCCTGCTTTTTCACGCTGAATACGCTGATAAATTTCTTCACGATGCACAGAAACGTCTTTAGGTGCATTCACGCCGATACGCACTTGATTTCCTTTAACCCCCAAAACTGTTACCGTAATTTCATCTCCAACGATTAAAGTTTCGCCAACTCGCCTTGTTAAGATTAACATTGTTCAATCTCCTTTGTTTTTTTCTCTTTTGTTCCTAATTGAAAAGCATCATGTAATGCACGCACAGCATGCTCTAAATACTGTTCACCAATAATGACAGAAATTTTAATTTCCGATGTAGAAATAAGTTGAATATTAATTCCCTCTTTTCCTAACACTTGAAACATTTTACTTGCAACGCCTGCATGGGTCCGCATTCCAACGCCCACTAACGACAGTTTTGCAACGCGGTCATCACTTTTAATATTTTTTGCACCTATTGTCTTTGCAACATTTTCTAAAATCAATAATGCTTGCTTAAAATCGCGTTTATGAACTGTAAACGCTAAATCTGTTTTTTCTTCTTCTGTCAGTGTTTGTACAATCATATCGACTTCGATATGCGCGTCACTCATCGCACCTAAAATATGCGCTGCAACACCGGGAGTATTGGAAACACCATAAATCACTAACTTCGCTTCGTCTTGATTGAAAGCAATCCCCGATACTGGCGAATGCTGCATATTTGCTTCATCTGTCGTAATGAGCGTTCCTGTCCCTTCTTGAAAAGCTGGCAAAACACGCACCGGCACCTGATACTTACCTGCAAATTCTACGGCACGAATTTGCATCACTTTTGCGCCATTGCTCGCCATTTCTAACATTTCTTCAACTGTCACCTGCGGCATACGACGCGCATCAGCTACAATTTTAGGATCCGCGGTATAAACACCATCGACATCTGTGTAAATTTGGCATTCATCTGCCGCCAACGCCGCAGCTAACGCAACCGCTGTGGTATCGGATCCCCCTCTACCGAGCGTTGTAATATTTCCCATTTCATCCATCCCTTGAAACCCTGCCACAACAACGACTCTTCCTGCTTTCAGATCAGAGAGAATCTTAGAACCATCTATACCTAAAATACGCGCCTTGTTATGCGCGCTGTCTGTTCGAATATGAACTTGCGCACCCGTATAGGAGCGTGCAAGACAACCGCGATCCAATAAAGCAAGACTTAATAACGCAATAACGACTTGTTCGCCAGTGGACAATAAGACGTCAAATTCTCGGGGATTAGGCACCGAACTTAATTCTTGTGCCAAACGGACTAAGCGGTCGGTCTCTCCTGCCATTGCAGACACCACAACCACCAGATCATGCCCGGCTTCACGCGTTTTAATAACCTTTTCAGCAACTTTGCGAATACACTCAATATTGCCTACCGAAGTTCCACCAAATTTTTGTACTATTAAGGCCATCGTATTAGCCTAAAAGGAGCTTATTATTACACACAAGCCTTCTCTCCTCAAGCCACAGGGGGACTTATTTTAGTTTTATAACTTTCTAATTGCAGAACCCATTCATAAACTATGCCCAATGCCTGTTCTAAATGTTCCGGCTGGCTGCCGCCTGCCTCTGCTATGTCCGCCCGGCCACCGCCTTTGCCACCAACCTTTGCTGCCACAATATTGACGAGTTCATTTGCCTTGAATTGATCTTGGCAATCTCGCGTTATACCTGCTACCAAACACACCTTATTTTGATCGTTGACACCACCTAAAACAATCACCGCTGAGGTACCCAGTTTATTTTTCCAGTGATCAACGGTTTCTCGCAGGATTTTGACATCCCCCACAGGCAATTTAGCGGTCAATACGCTAATTCCTTGAGGCGTACGCTGAATTTTTTCCTGCAGGATATTTTCCGAATCATTGCCTTTGCCTATTGCCATTGCTGTTTTTAAAGTTTGTAGATCTTTTTCTAATTGTCGGTTTTTTTGGGTTAATTGCTGAAGCTTTTCCTCGAGCATATCGGGTTTGCATTTTAAGACCAACGCTAAACGATCACGCTGTGCCTCTATTGCATTCATCCACGTTAATCCACGCGCACCTGTTAATGCCTCTAAACGGCGAATACCAGCAGCAACACCATATTCCGCTGTTATTTTAAAAATCCCGATATCCCCGGTACGCTTAACATGGGTTCCACCGCAAAGCTCTACAGAAAAATCACTACCCATGTGTAACACACGGACAGTCTTACCATATTTCTCACCGAATAAAGCCATCGCACCACGTGCCATGGCTTCTTCAACCGGTAATATTTCTGTTTCAACGACACTATTTTCACGAATTTTTTCGTTAACCAAAGTTTCTATCGCAACGATTTGTTCATGGCTTAAGGCTTCAAAATGTGAAAAATCAAACCGTAATCGATCTGGCTCTACCAAAGATCCTTTTTGTTGCACATGTGTACCCACAATTTGTCGAAGGGCAGCGTGTAATAGATGTGTAGCCGAATGATTAAGCGCTGTTGCGTTTCTTTTTATGTGATCAACACTGGCTAAAATGTGATCTCCCACTTTAAAAGTCCCGGTTTTAACAATACCGTAATGAAAATGCGCTTCTCCAACTTTACGCGTATTTTGCACTTCATAGACATTTTCCCGCAGTGTTAACACACCTTGATCGCCAACTTGCCCGCCCGCTTCTGCATAAAAAGGTGAGTAATCCAAAACAATAGCACCTGTTTCACCTATCTCTAATGCGGACACAGCCTTGCCATCTTGATATAATCCCACGATAATACATTCTGTTTTTAAATGTTCATAGCCGACAAAATCGGTTGTATGTTGATGTGCGGTTATCGCTTGCTCATTGTAATTGATTGTAAAATTACTAGACTCACGTGCACGTGTTTTCTGTACTGCCATCGCTGCATTAAACCCAGCTATATCTATGTTTAAGCCACGCTCTCTTGCGATATCATTGGTAAGATCTACAGGGAAACCATACGTATCATACAATCGAAATACTGTTTCACCTGGAATTAAATTCCCTGTCATATCCTTTAATGTGTTCTCTAAAATTTTTAAGCCTTGATCTAATGTACGATTAAATTGCAGCTCTTCTTGTTCTAAGGCACGCTCGATCAACGAAATCTTTTCTACGAGTGTTGGATAAGCGCCACCCATAATAAGCGCTAAGGGTTTAACCAAACGATAAAAAAACGGTTCGGTAAATCCTAAACGATGTCCATGCCGTATTGCACGGCGGGCAATACGCCGTAAAACATAACCGCGTCCTTCATTAGAAGGTAACACACCATCCACAATTAAAAATGCACACGAACGAATATGATCAGCGATAACACGCAGTGATTGATTTGTCGTATCTTTTATATTGCCAATTTCAATAATCGATTGAATCAGTTTTTTGAAAATATCGATTTCATAATTACTATGTACGCCTTGCATAACAGCTGCAATACGCTCTAAACCCATGCCTGTATCAACTGATGGTTTCGGCAAAAGTGTTAAAGTACCATCTTCTGAACGATTATATTGCATGAAGACAAGATTCCAGATTTCGACATAACGATCGCCATCTTCCTCCAGAGAACCGGGCGGCCCTCCTGGGATCTCCGAACCATGATCATAAAAAATTTCTGTACAGGGTCCACAAGGCCCCGTATCACCCATAGACCAAAAATTATCTTTAGCACCGCAACGCGAGAACCGCTTAGCATCTATTTTGATTTCGTTTAGCCAGATATTTTCAGCTTCGCTGTCTTCTGTAAAAACGGTAACCCATAAACGATTTTCCGGCAATTTAAGAATTTCTGTTAAAAAATTCCATGCAAATTGAATTGCCTCGCGTTTAAAATAATCACCAAAACTAAAATTTCCCAACATCTCAAAAAAAGTATGGTGCCGAGCAGTATATCCAACGTTTTCGAGATCGTTATGTTTGCCGCCTGCTCGCACACACCGC
The DNA here is from genome assembly GCA_044225595.1 of Gammaproteobacteria bacterium. Lineage (GTDB taxonomy): Bacteria > Pseudomonadota > Gammaproteobacteria > UBA6186 > Azoamicaceae > CADEGZ01. Next base: position 2,763 of record JBGAIG010000010.1, on the reverse strand, counting down.
TGACTACTGGCAGCACGTGTATACGATCGTGTTTCCAAAGCTAAGAAGCTATCTTTAAATTGCACCATACCCGCATTGGTAAATAACAATGTGGAGTCCTCTGGGACTAAAGAACTACTCGGTACAATGGTATGTCCTTGTTTTTCAAAATACTCTAAAAACGTTTGACGCAACTGCTCGGTATTCATAAATAAGCCTTTAATCTTCTGCTGCTGCTAATGCCAGTTCTTCTTCAACCAGGGTTGCCTTCGATCCAACAGGCATCGGTGCCAACAAAGTATGACGAATCGTTTTCTCAAGTTCATCCGCAATCGTTTTGTGCTCCTCTAAATACTGGCGTACATTATCTTTACCTTGACCGATACGATTGCCCTTGTAGCTATACCATGCGCCTGATTTATCAATTAAATTTAATTTAACACCTAATTCAATGATTTCACCCAATAAACAAGTACCTTGACCATACAAAATTTCAAAATCTGCTTGTTTAAACGGTGGTGCCACTTTGTTTTTAACGACTTTTACGCGAGTTTCACTGCCTAAGATTTCGTCACCCTTCTTGATAGCACCTGTTCTACGAATATCCAGACGTACAGAAGCATAAAATTTTAATGCGTTGCCACCCGTTGTGGTTTCGGGACTACCAAACATAACACCGATTTTCATACGAATCTGGTTAATAAAAATAACCAGTGTATTAGAACGTTTAATATTGGCCGTTAGTTTACGCAGCGCTTGCGACATCAATCGCGCTTGCAACCCCATATGTTGATCGCCCATTTCACCTTCGATTTCTGCTTTGGGCGTTAATGCAGCAACAGAGTCTACTACCACAACATCAACCGCACTCGAACGAACTAACATATCGACAATTTCTAAAGCTTGTTCTCCGGTATCCGGTTGTGATACCAAAAGTTCATCAATTTTTACCCCTAACTTTTCTGCATAACTGGGATCAAGTGCATGTTCCGCATCTACGAAAGCAGCCGTACCGCCCATTTTTTGACATTGTGCAATGACTTGTAATGTGAGCGTGGTTTTCCCAGAAGATTCGGGACCAAAGATTTCGACAACACGCCCTTTGGGTAGCCCACCAATGCCTAAGGCAATATCAAGACCTAGAGAACCCGTTGAGATGGCTTGAATATTTGCAACTGGGCTGCCGTCGCCCATTAACATCACAGCGCCCTTGCCAAATTGCTTCTCGATTTGCGATAAAGCGGCATTCAGTGCCTTTTTCTTGTGCTCATCCATTTTTGATCCCCTTTGCTTAAATGATACGAAATATAATTATTGCATAAACGCCGGGGATCTTCGACACTATCGGAAACGTAGGTTATTTATATGAGTTTCCTTAGGTGAGATCTTTGTGCCGCGTAACCTTGGGCAAGTTGGCCAAAGAACGCACGACTTTTAACTCGTCCAATAACCGCTTGTAGCGATCTTCACCAAGCTGGCTCGTCATTTGCTGTTGCGCTTTTTGCCAAAGCGGTACGCCTTTCTCAATAGCAAATCGACCTTTTTCTGTTAAGACATAGCCTTTGGTTCGTCTATCAGACAATTTTGTTGTGGTAATCAGCTCAGCTTTTTCTAAAGGCTTTAAATTGCGTGTTAGGGTGGTGCGATCCATAACCAATCCTTCGGCCATTTCAGTGAGTGTTTTACCTGCAGAAGATGATAAGGTCAGCAATAAATTAAACTGTGTTGACCGTATGCCTGCTGGCTCTAGGTGGCGATCATAAAATTGTGTAACCGCACGCGTCACTTTTCTTAAATTAAAACAACAATCTATGTTGTTAATACCTTGATAGGATGTTGTGTTATAGCTCATATTAGTGCACCTCCTAACAAAAGTGTAGGCTCTCTGGATAGAAAAATACAAGTAAAGTTACTTAAGTATTTTTGCTGATTTTTTAATCAGTTTTTATATTTTGTTAAAATACCCGTTGAGGCGGTGAATCTCATCCCGCAGGCGCGCGGCTTCCTCAAACTCCAAATTTTTTGCGTGTGTATACATCGTATTTTCAAGCGCTTGGATCTTTGCTGCCAATTGCTTTGGCGATAGTTTCTTATCCTGCTCTTCTCCCACACGCACCTCTTTAGAGCGGCGAACAGGTTTTCCAGATTTTAATTCCCCCGCATAAGCGCCTTCTAAAATATCTTCCACCGCTTTTTTGATACTGGTGGGCGTAATGCCATGCTGCTCATTATATTGACGCTGTTTAACACGCCGTCTTTCTGTTTCTTCGATCGCTCGCCCCATGGCTATTGTTTTTGTATCCGCATACAAAATTGCTTTCCCTTGAAGATTACGCGCTGCACGACCAATCGTTTGTATTAAAGAACGTTCTGATCGCAAAAATCCTTGTTTATCAGCGTCGAAAATAGCAACCAACGAAACCTCTGGCAAATCTAATCCTTCACGTAATAAATTAATGCCCACTAACACGTCAAAAACACCCAAACGCAAATCACGCACAATTTCTACACGTTCGACAGTATCAATATCGCTGTGTAAATAACGTACTTTAATACCTTGTTCTACAAGATAATGGGTCAAATCTTCCGCCATTCTTTTAGTTAAAGTTGTAATCAATACACGCTCACGCACTGCTATTCTTTTTTTAATTTCTGATAAAACATCATCAACCTGCAGCGACGCTGGCCGTATTTCAATTTCAGGATCAATCAATCCCGTTGGACGAACAATCAACTCTATAACACCATCTGAATGCTGCAATTCATAATCACTGGGCGTTGCAG
>JBGAIG010000009.1:0-64218 GCA_044225595.1 Gammaproteobacteria bacterium | reverse complement strand
CAGTAATGTATGCAATATTGAGGGTGTTTGTTCTGTTGATATATCCATTAAGCGAGGGACACGGACAATAACGACATTGAGAAAACTACCCATGAGTAGGCCAAACAGGCCGGTGCTACATAAGAAAACGATAGCGTCAAGAACTGACCCTTGTATCATCATAAAATAGATCCCATTTTGAAAATAGGTAGATACATGGCTATAACAAGCCCACCCACCACAACACCTAGTATAACCATAATTATGGGTTCTAATAAGCTTGTCAATCCGTCAACTAACGCATCGACTTCTTCCTCATAGATAGTAGCGATTTTACTGAGCATGTCTTCTAATGCGCCTGACTCTTCTCCGATGCCGATCATTTGTATCACTAAATTTGGAAAAACCCCTGTTTTTTTGATGGCTGCACGCAAGCGTTGTCCTGTAGAGATGCCCTCTTTAATTTCTAAAATCGCTGTGCGATAAACGATATTATTAGAAGCATTGGCAACGGATTCTAGCGCTTCTGTTAAAGGAACGCCCGCTGCTGAAGTGGTTGAAAGTGTGCGTGCAAAACTTGCCATAACCGTTTTTTTTAAAATTTTTCCAAAAACAGGCAATTTTAAAGAGAGTCTTTGTGTTGCATGCTGAAAAATCATATTTGTTTTATAAAGACGCATTAATACATATCCGAGTATGATCAGGGCAGCAAAAATATGAAGACTGTAATTTTGTAGTGCACTCGATATATTAAGAACAAATTGTGTAAAGCCGGGCAATTCGGCGCCATATCCTTGAAACATATCTTTAAACGTCGGTACAACTTTTATTAATAAAATAGCCGAAACGACGATGGCGATAATAATAATAGCCGTAGGATAGTACAATGCTTTTTTAACTTTTCTTTTAAGAGAATCTGTTTTTTCTTTGTAAAGCGCAATGCGATTTAGCATTGTGTCGAGCGTGCCCGATTGCTCGCCAGACTCTATCAAGCTGCAATAAAGCGGATCAAAATATTGCACATTTTTTCTGAGTGCTATCGAAAAGGCACTGCCATTTTCGACATCCAATTTAAGTTTTGTGGCTAATTTCCCCAAGGCACCGGTTGGACTTCCTTCTGCAATAATAGCTAATGACTGAGCGAGTGGAATGCCCGCATTTAGCATGGTTGCCATTTGGCGTGTAAATAAGGAGATTTCTTCAGATTTAACGCTTTTTTCTCGATTAAAAAAAGAGATTGATTTTCTTTTGATTTTTAAAATATTAATGTTTTGCATTTGAAGCAAAGTTCTTGCGCGTGGCAATGTGGGCGCCATAATTTCTCCTGAAATTTTATGATTTTTTTTATCGAGTCCTTCAAATTGATAAATTTGTGCTTTTATATCACGGACTTTTTTAGGGGTGATGGATTTTTCCATATTATATCCTTACTCTTTGGTAATACGAAAAAGTTCTTCGAGGCTTGTAAGGCCTTGTTTGACTTTATTTAAACCCGATTTTCGCAAATCCCACATGCCAGCTTTAGTCGCAGCCGCATAAAGATCAATCGCATTGCCGCCAGCCATAATAATGCGGCTAATTTCTGGTGTGACATAAAGTACTTCGTAGATACCAATGCGTCCTTGATAACCATTTTTACATTTTTCACATCCTTTAGGTTCGAAAAGCTGTAAACTCGATAGTTCTTCTGCTGAAAATCCGAGTGGTAATAGCGCCGCTTCAGGAATAATAGCAGGCACTTTACAATGCTGGCACAGCAATCTTGCTAAACGCTGAGCAATCACCAGCGTAACAGAAGTTGCAAGATTATAAGCCGGAATACCCATATTAATCATACGTGTTAAAGTGTCGGCAGCACTGTTTGTATGAAGTGTTGAGAGTACCATATGGCCTGTTTGAGCCGCTTTAACGGCGATTTCAGCCGTTTCGAGATCCCGGATTTCACCAACCATAATCACATCGGGATCTTGTCTTAAAAAAGCACGCAGTGCGCTAGAAAATGTTAAACCCGCTTTTATATTGACATTAACTTGATTGATCCCAGGCAGATTAATTTCCACGGGATCTTCGCAGGTCGATATATTAATTTGATTTGTATTAAGAATATTGAGCGCAGTGTACAATGATACCGTTTTTCCGCTCCCCGTTGGTCCTGTTACAAGCACCATGCCTTGGGGTTTATGAATAGCTTTCATAAAAAGCTCTTTTTGTAGCGTTTCGTAACCTAAAGCGTCTATGCCAAGTTTTGCACTGCTAGGATCTAACACGCGCATGACGATTTTTTCACCAAATAAGGTTGGACAAGTACTAACACGAAAATCAATCGATCGATGACTAGATAGCCGCATTTTAAAACGTCCATCTTGTGGTATGCGTCTTTCAGAAATATCGAGACGTGCCATCACTTTGATACGTGCTGCAAAACGAGTTGCAATGCTAACAGGCGGCGCCACATTTTCGTACAGTATCCCGTCGCGGCGAAACCGAATGCGATAGGTTTTTTCATAAGGTTCAAAATGTAAATCCGAAGCCCCTAAATTAACAGCATCTAAAATAACCTTATTGATGAATCGCACGATAGGTGCATCTTCTGGATCAGCACCCAGGTTTATTTTGGCAGGCTGTTCATCTTCGTCATCATTTAAAATATCAATGCTTTCTAGATCAAGATCTTCTAAACCGCTAAGCGATTTTTCTGAGGAGGTAGATAAGACTTTTTGTATTAATATATTAAATTTATCTTCCGCGACCAGAATCGCTTCCGTATTCGTATTCGTTTGATATTTGATTTCATCAACGGCTTTAAGATTTGTTGGATCAGAGATAGCAACATAAAGACGGTTTCCTCTTTTGAAAATCGGTAAAGCATAGTATTTTAGAATAAGATCTGTGTTAATGATGTCAGTCGGTATATACGGCGTATCAAAGGCATCAAGATCAATAAAGGGTATGCCAAATTCGTGAGAACACGCGCTACCAAGTGCTTTGGGGTCGATATGATGTCCTTCGACTAATGCGCTTACAAAAGGAACGTTTTGTGTAATGGCGGATGCGGTAATACGAAAAGCAGTTTCTTCGCTTAACGATCCCATTTGAATGAGTTTGCGGGCTAGTCCGCCAAGAGGCACTTTTTGATTTGTTTCGTCCATCATCAATCGCTCGCGTTTTCAGGCTTATACTAAACTAAATATGCAAGAATTGTGCCAAAGCTGCATTTTAAAAAATAATTATCTAAAACACTATTAGTTTGCCTAAAAAATGTCATTTAAGTAAGCTTTAAAAAGAGAAGCGTCAAAAGCTTGGCGGTTTAAATGCTATAGTTCATAGTTTGATGTGGATATAAAAATATAAGCCGCTCAACTTGCGCTATATTTTGTAATATTCTATCTATAGCTTTTTAGCCGCATGTTGCCCATAATGGCATGATGGATATTTTGTGTGTGATTCCTAGCCGGATTGGTTCAACGCGTACGCCGCGAAAGCCGTTATTGCCTATTCAGGGTAAGCCTATGGTGCAATGGGTTTACGAAAACGCGAGCCGTTGTAAAGTGCTGACAAAAGTGGTTGTGGCAACGGATAGCCAAGAAATTGCGGATGTTATTCGTTCTATCAATGGCGATGTCATGATGACTGATCCTGCATTACCCACTGGCAGTGATCGTGTTGCGTATGTCGCGCAGTATTATCCTGAAATGAATGTTGTAATTAACTTGCAAGGCGACGAACCTTTTGTTAAGCCCAGAATGTTAGAGCAGCTCGTTAGTCCGTATTTAGCCGGTGAATTGCCTGATATGACAACTTTGGCGCATCCTTTAGACGATGCTGCTGATTTTAAGAATCCTGGCGCTGTTAAGGTAGTCACTGATCTACAAGGTAATGCGCTTTATTTTTCACGTGCTCCCATTCCTTATTTTAGAGAAGAGGTGAATACGCCCATTTATCATCATATCGGTATGTATGCTTATCGTTATGATTTTCTTTTAAAATATACAGCGCTACCGCAAACGCCACTCGAAAAAACCGAATTATTAGAACAACTACGTGCGATTGAGCATGGTTATAAAATACGTGTTTGTATCACAGAAGACAAAACCTTAGAAATCAACACGCCTGAAGAATACGCACAAGCACAAAATTTTGTATATAACAGTTAAGTTGTTAGCCAAATGGCACAAAATGCATTCATAGACAAAATAGAAGAGTCCAAGTATGCTACGGGATTCTTAAAATAGATTCTTTAAGATGCTATAGTTATGAATCCAAATACTGAAAATTCTAAAAATATCGTTGAGATAAGCGATTTAAGCTTTAGCCGTAATTCTAAGCTTATTTTTGAAAACATCAGCATTGCTGTACAAAGCGGAAAAATCACGGCTGTTATGGGTCCGAGCGGCTCTGGAAAAACCACTTTATTAAGATTAATTGGCGGGCAATTAAGTCCCGATGCTGGTACGATTATGGCGTTTGGCGAAAGCATTCCCGAGCTTCCTCGTGATAGATTGTACAAGGTTCGGCGGCATATGGGCATGTTGTTTCAAAGCGGGGCGTTATTTTCGGATCTCTCTGTTTTTGAAAATGTTGCCTTCCCCTTAAGAGAACATACACGACTGCCAGAGTCCATGATCCGAGATCTTGTTTTAATGAAATTGCAGGCAGTGGGGCTTCGAGGCGCGAGAAAGCTGATGCCTGCAGAACTCTCTGGTGGGATGAGTCGGCGTGTTGCTTTAGCAAGAGCGCTTGCTTTAGATCCCACTTTAATTATGTTTGATGAACCTTTTGCGGGACAAGATCCCATCACCATGGGTGTATTAGTGAAACTCATTCGTCTCTTAAATGATGCTTTAAAAATGACGACGATTATTGTTTCTCATGATGTTCAGGAAACGGTGAGCATTGCAGATTATATTTATGTGATTGCGGAAGGCCGTGTTGTGGGAGAAGGCACACCGCAAGATTTAATGCAGCATGGAACAGACTGGGTAAAACAATTTATGCAAGGCTTACCCGATGGACCAGTTCCTTTTCACTATCCTGCAAAGGCCTATGCGCATGATTTGTGGGAGCTTCAAACATGATCATTTTTAATCACATGCAAAAGCTAGGACATAAAGGGTTACATTTCATAGGCAATATAGGTCATGCCACACTGATTTTAGTTCACGCATTAATGAGTAAGCCGGAAGGATTTCGTGGTTTTATTCGATTAATTCAACAGCTTTATTTCGTCGGGGTGCTTTCCCTATTGATTATTGTACTTTCGGCTCTTTTTATTGGCATGGTATTAGGGTTACAAGGTTATAACATTTTAGTTAAATTTGGTGCGGAACATGCCTTAGGGCAATTAATTGCTTTGAGTTTGGTTAGAGAATTAGGACCTGTCATTGGCGCTTTATTATTTGCAGGGCGTGCCGGTTCTGCGCTAACGGCCGAAATTGGATTAATGAAAACGACAGAGCAATTATCTTCGATGGAAATGATGGGCGTTGATCCGTTGCATCGTATTATTGCGCCGAGATTTTGGGCAGGTCAAATATCGATGCCTCTCTTGGCGTTGATATTTAACTGTGTGGCTATTTTAGGTGGCTACACCGTTGGCGTGAAGTGGTTAGGTGTCGATGTAGGCGCTTTTTGGGCAAATATGCAGTCTGCAGTCAATTTTCATGATGATATCGTCAATGGCATTATAAAAAGCGCAGTTTTTGGTACAGTGATAACATGGATTGCCGTCTTTCAAGGGATTGATTGTTTGCCAACCTCTGAAGGCATTGGTAGAGCGACAACGCGTACAGTGGTCTATTCGTCTCTGGCTATTCTAGGTTTGGACTTTTTCTTAACAGCTGTCATGTTTGGAGTGACTTAATAATGATGAAATTGAGAACAGCGGAAATTACCGTTGGATTATTTATAATTGCAGGTATCTTGTCTTTATTGATGCTTGCATTACAAGTAAGCGGCTTAAGCTTTTTTCTAAAAGAAGAGCCTGGCTATAGAATAAAAGCAGCATTTTCTAATATTGGGGCACTCAAAGTACGCGCGAAAGTATCACTTGGCGGTGTTGTCGTTGGACGTGTTGTTAAAATTGCCCTAGAGCCAGAAACCTTTAATGCAAACGTGTGGATGGCGATTGATCCCAAGCAAGTGGGTACTTTACCCATCGATACGCAAGCGAGCATCTTAACAGCGGGATTGCTGGGTGATAATTACATTAGTCTGACACCAGGTTTTGATGAAACACAACATCTCAAAGAAGGCAGTGTCATACCCATTGAAAGTACAAATTCTGCTGTTATTTTAGAACAAATATTATCAAAATTTTTAGCAGGCCAAGCAAGCAAAAACAATGATACCAACAATTCGTCAACCCCCTCTTTAGGAGAACGTAAATGAGTATTCAAGTCGCAGTTCAGCAAAAATGGAAACGTAGAGTTTTAGTTGTAGCTGCTTTATTGTGTTTAGTGGGTTCTTTTTCTGCCTTTTCAACCGTGCAAGATCCGATTTCAATGTTAAAGTCAGTCACAGATAATGTGATGCAAGAACTGAGAGCACATCGTCAAGAAGTCAGACATAACGCGAGTAAGCTATATGCTTTGGTTGATCATTTAATTTTGCCACACGTTGATTTTTCAGAAATGGCGCGTTGGGTTGTTGGACGTAATGCTTGGAAATCGGCGGACGATGCGACCCACAATGCATTTATCGCAGAATTTAAAACGATGGTTGTGAGAAGCTATGCGCGTTCATTATTGGAATACACGGATCAAAAAATAGAATTTTTGCCTTTGCGCGGTGCCATTGGAGATAAACAACGTATACAAGTCTTAAGCCTCATCAAAGAAAGTGGTAAAGAAGATATCCATATGAATTATAATTTGATTCGTGCAGGCGATCATTGGAAAGTTTATGACATTATTGTGGAAGGCATTAGTTTAATGAAAGGCTATCGCGAACAATTTGCAGATGATATTCGACAAGGCGGGCTGGCAGCGGTTATTGAGAGAATGCATAAACACAACATGTCTTCTAAACGGAAGTCATAGGGTTAATATCGCTATTCAGAAAGAGTTATCTAATGAAATCAATGGCAGAAGAAAAAACAGCTACACTAACAGTAAAAGATAATACGTTATTTATTTCAGGTATGATTGATTTTGATAACGTTGTATCTTTGCGGCAAGAAGGAGCGGCTTTAATCGATAGCTTAAAAGAAATTAAGGAATTTAAGGTTGATTTAAAAGCATTAAAACAAAGCGATAGCAGCGGCGTTGCTTTATTAACTGACTTTGTTCGTGTCTCGCAGGAAAAAAATAAAACCATCGTATTTATAAATATGCCGGCCTTTATGGTAGATATTGTACAAGTTTGCGGCTTAGAGGGAGTATTACCAACGCTATGGGAAAATTGATTATTTCGGGCGGTGAACCCTTACATGGTGAAATTCGTATTTCTGGCGCTAAAAACTCTGTTTTGCCAATTCTGGCGGCATCTTTATTAGCCGGAAAGCCTGTTGAAATTGGGAATGTACCGCATCTTAATGATGTGACCACTATGATGGAATTATTGGGTCAGTTTGGCGCAAAATTAACCGTTGATGAAAATTTAAACATTGAGGTCGACCCTCGCCCGATTCACAATTATCATGCGCCTTATGATTTAGTGCGAACCATGCGTGCTTCGATTGTCGTGCTTGGACCTTTGTTAGGACGTTTTGGTGAAGCATTTGTTTCGTTACCTGGCGGATGCGCAATCGGTTCTAGACCCGTTGATTTACATGTGCGCGGCTTGGAAGCCATGGGTGCTGAAATCGTAATAGAAAATGGTTACATTAAAGCAAAGGCGCCCAAAGGTCTTCATGGCGCAACAATTTTATTTGAGACCGTCACCGTCACAGGAACCGAAAATTTAATGATGGCGGCAGTGCTAGCAGAAGGTACAACGGTACTGAAGAATGCCGCGCGTGAACCTGAAGTGCAAGATTTAGCTAATTTTTTAAATGTATTAGGTGCCAAAGTGTCGGGTGCTGGTACAGATACTCTTACAATTGAGGGTGTATCTGAACTCGGTGGCGGGCAATATCGTGTTGTGCCAGATCGCATAGAAACTGGTACTTATTTGATTGCAGCGGCGATTACCAGGGGTGCTATTAAAACAAAAAATACCAAACCAGAACTGTTAGAGGCAGTCTTACAGAAGTTAGCAGAGACAGGTGCGGATATCCAACGGGGCGAAGATTGGATTTCGTTAGATATGCATGGTCGCCAGCCAAAAGCGGTTAATATTAAAACAGCACCTTTTCCGGGTATCCCGACAGATATGCAGGCGCAGTTTACTGCATTGAATGCAGTTTCTTCAGGAACTGCGGTGATTACAGAAACCATTTTTGAGAATCGTTTTATGCATGTACAAGAATTATGCCGTATGGGAGCGGATATTAAAGTTTCTGGTAACACGGCTATTTGTCGTGGTGTTTCTAAATTGATGGCAGCGCCGGTGATGGCGACGGACTTGCGCGCATCAGCGAGTTTAGTCTTAGCAGCCTTAATTGCGACAGGTGAAACAATTGTAAATCGTATTTATCATATTGATAGAGGCTACGAGTGTATTGAAGAAAAATTAATGCAGTTAGGTGCGCGTATTGCGCGCGTGTCAGGTTAATGATATGGAATCTGAAACAAATGAATTTGATATTGTAGAGCCTGTACGGCGCCGCGGTATCTACCTGTTACCCAATTTATTTACAACGGGTGGATTATTTGCAGGTTTTTACGCCATTGTGTCAGGCATGAAAGGTCATTTTGAGCCCGCGGCGATTGCCTTATTTGTGGCTATGATCATGGATACCTTAGATGGGCGGGTAGCGCGCTTAACCGGTACACAAAGCGCATTTGGTGCACAATATGATAGTTTATCGGATACCATTTGTTTTGGTCTTGCGCCTGCTTTAGTGAGTTATAACTGGGGATTAACACATTTCGGAAAATTAGGCTGGCTTGCGGCTTTTATTTACACCGCAGCGACTGCGTTGCGCTTAGCGCGTTTTAATACACAAATAGGGCAAGTCGACAAACGCTATTTTGTAGGGCTGCCGTGTACCGCAGCAGCACCGGTGGTCGCAGGTTTAGTCTGGTTAGGCACCGATTTAGATATTTCCGCGCAGCGCATTAGTTTGATTGTTGCACTTATCTTAGTGGGGTTAGGCGCTTTAATGGTGAGCAATTTACGCTATTACAGTTTTAAAGAAATTGATTTTAAAGGACATGTTCCTTTTTTTGCCGTTTTAGTAGTTGTTTTAATTTTTAGTGTGATTGCTTGGGATCCCCCTTCTGTTTTGTTTGTCGTGTTTTTTCTATATGCGCTTTCTGGTCCGGGTCTTTGGTTAAAAAATAGATATAAAAGCGGAAAAACCTAAAGCCGTGCGTGACCAAGTACTCGATATGATGGGTATTCAGCAGTGGTTGCCGCGTAACAAGCCAGGTGTCTTTTTAGCTTCTCATAATCCCATTTTTTGTGCGGCTTGCTTAGTTTTATTGCCTGATCAATTAGCTTTATTAAACCCTGCGCAAAAAAAAATACTGACCGGCATGTTAAATGTCTTAGCCTTAAATGCCGAAGAACACTGTATAGCCTGGATGGTAGGCCCTTTTATGCAGGATCAAATAGAGATGATAGGTCAAGAAATCATCAGATGGTCGCCTTATAGCATATTAGTGATGGGTGAGCAGTTTGCTCAGCAGTTGTTAGCAACTGATCGTTCTTTTGACGAGTTGCGTTTGGATTTTCAGTCGATAACGGGTTCGAAAGCGCTGATGCAAGTCACTTATCATCCGGAAACGTTATTACAATCTAAAGAATTAAAAACCAAGGCTTATCGCGATTTATTAAAATTGCGTGATCAGATTTTAAGCGTGAGATTGTCATGATTATTATTCGTAAGATGCAACAAGCAGATGTGGTGGGTGTGATGGCCATTGAGCAAGATGTGGTCGATTTTCCCTGGACTTACAGTATTTTTAGCGATTGCATTAAAGTGGGATATAATTGTTGGGTATTAGAAGATGAGCAAGAAGCTATCGTTGGCTATGGATTGCTTTCTATTGCAGCCACAGAAGGGCATGTACTGAACCTTGTTATTAAACCGGAAAATCAACATCAGGGTTTAGGTCGTCGTATGTTAATGCATTTAATCGAACAAGCCAAAAAATTAGATGCAAAATCTGTGTATCTAGAGGTCCGTCGTTCTAATCATATTGCCTACGACTTATATATCAAAACGGGTTTTATCGTGATTGGTGAGCGTAAAGATTATTACCCTGCTCTAGATAACGGTCGAGAAGACGCCTTAGTCTTAGAATTGTCCTTCAAAGCATAATTATAAATTAGTTGGTCATCTTTTTAACTAACTATTTACTACAGGTATCCTTATCCTGTAAAATACTTGTGAGATATTAATTTATTCATAATTTGGGGAGAAATTCAAATGGGAAAAAAACGTCTGTTTAGAAACATTGAAAGAAGTGTTCGGAATGCTGTTAAAAGTGGCGAATCAGGTATTCGTCACGCTGTTCAAAAAATAGATGTTAGATTTGAATTAGAGCCCCATAGAGATGCGGCACGGCGAGCTTTAGAGTCTGCTGAAAAAGAGCTTGCAGAGATGAATACGATCCTTGCAACCGCTCGGGGTATTGAGACTGATATAAAAACCCGCTTGGAAGGAGCATCGTTAACAGCTTCTGCGGAAGAACGGAAAGTAGTAGATGAAAAAATCCTTGTTATACAAGATGGTGTTCAAAAGCTTGCGGAAACTCAAGAGAAAGTATCAGCAGAAAAAGCGATTGTATCTGCTGAAAGGGGTAAAGTTTCTAGTATTCCGAATGAAGTAGAGGACTCCGGTGCAGCTAAAGAACAGGCTAAAAATGCGTGCACACAAGCGCTTTGTTCAGGCACAAAAATTACGGATATGCTCGTACAAGCACGAAAAGAGTTGCTTGATATTCAAGCAGCACAGCAAGAAATTATAACGCGTATTCAAACGAGAGATCTAAAAGAGACAAAAGAAGCACAAGATACTGAGCCAACTGAGACTCAGCAAACACAAGAGCAAGTAACAGCTGCCAATGTTAAAGAAGAGCCGCCGATGCCAGCAGAAGATAAACATGCAGAAGAATCATTAAGTATGGTTGGGCATCCGATACCCGTAGCACTACCTGCTAACCAAAATTATGGTGAGGCTGATGCAGCAGTAAGCGCAGTTCTTGCTGCAGAGCAGCATGAAGTAGACAGAGCTGCACCACCTCCTTGTGGAGTGCTATCTCAGGGAGCACCAAATGCACCAGAAGATCTTCCGCCTTCATATGAAGCAAATCCGGCAGTTGTTCTACATCTGGAACAAGCAGAAGATCCTCAAGCTGTTATACAGCGACTTCAGGCACAACTGGCAGAAATGCAACAGCAATTTGAGTTGCTGCGAGCACAACAAGATAGTTCGCAAATTGTGACGCCAGCAGCACCGGTTGTTACGCCTTTACTTGATGCACAAGCTCAAGCTGCTGCTGATATGTCAGGTCAAAGGCAGGAGGCTAATGACCCACATGGCAACGACAACAGTGTGATAGTAGTGTCTACACCTGCTGCATTGCCGCAAAATAGACCTGCTTCGGGGCAATGACCTTTCATGTAGAACATTCTGCTTTCTGCTTTTCTGGGGTTAACTTGAAAAATAGCAATAGGATTTTTCAATATGACCCCAGATGTCCTTAAGTCATATAATTCCCCCTCCAGCAAACTTTTAGCACTTATTCAAAAATAATCTACATTTAAAAAGGAATGAATCAAATTAAAGGGAGAACTGACCAATGCGCTACAGAGAAAAAGGATTTTCACTGATTGAATTAATGATCGTTGTTGCCATTATTGGTATTTTAGCGGCTATCGCTGTTCCGGCCTACCGCAATTATATCTATAAAGCTAGGTTTAGTGAGCTACTGGTTTTTGCAGACAGCGCTGCTCGCCAAGTTGGGGAATATTTGATTGGGACAGGGGCAACTGCCATTGGTGGTGCGACTTGCACCAACATGACGAACAAAGGCTCTGCTAATGGTACAACCAATATGGCTGCTTGGGCTGTTGCAGATACTTGTATTGTGACAGTAAGCGGAGTAGCAGGTCAGTTTGGCGGCGCAGCGCCTGTGGTTACATTTACGCCTACCATGTTGGCAGATGGCTCTGTTACCTGGGCTTGTACTTCTGGCGGAAGCGCATATGCGCCTAGCAATTGTCCATAAGATAAAGTTGCTACTTATTTAATCACTTTTCCTGCCGCTTGTAGGTCCGCATGGTACGAAGAACGTACCAGCGGGCCGCTTGCAACATGGGTAAATCCCAAACCTTCTGCATATTTCCCCAGCTCATCAAAAACAGCGGGTGTTACAAAGCGCGCTACAGGAGAATGGAATTTACTCGGCTGTAAATATTGCCCAAGCGTTAATCTATCGCAATCATAATCTCGCATATCCTTTAAAACCGCCCGAATTTCGTCATCGGTTTCTCCAAGTCCTAACATTAAGCCAGATTTTGTGGGGATGTGTGGAAATCGCGCTTTAAAAGCCTTAATTAATTGCAAGGACCACGGATAATCCGAGCCTGGACGTACTGCCTTGTAGAGTCTAGGCACCGTTTCGACATTGTGGTTAAAAATATTGGGCGGCGCTTTACTGAGATTATCTAAGGCAATTTCCATGCGCCCTCGAAAATCGGGCACTAAAATTTCGATTTGAATGGTAGGGCAGCGTTCTCGTATTTCTTGAATACAGTGTGCAAAATGCAGCGCGCCGCCATCCCGTAAATCATCTCGATCGACAGAGGTAATCACCACATAACGCAAATTCATTGCGGCTATTGCTTTTGCGAGATTTTTAGGTTCGTCTACATTCAGTGGGTCTGGTCTGCCATGTGCAACATCGCAAAAAGTGCATCGCCGTGTGCATTTATCTCCCATAATCATAAATGTTGCTGTTCCATGCATAAAACATTCATTGAGATTTGGGCAAGAGGCTTCTTCGCAAACAGAGTGAAGATGATGTTCTCTTAACAATGTTTTTAATTTTGTGACCTTCGGTGAATGGCTAGCGCGAATACGAATCCAATCCGGCTTTGCTAATGCACTTTCGGTAGGTTCAATTTTAATAGGGATGCGAGCCATTTTCGCTTGCCCTTTTTGCTTATCGCTAGACGGTGTGGTTGCCATGATTTAAAATCCTTCGATTTCTTGAGTGACCGCGGTATAATCCAGTTGATGCATGCGCTCTGTTGTTAAGTGAGAGGCAATCTCACTCATTGAAACGGCCGGATAAAAATCACGCATTTGTGTCATTTTCAGTTCTGGATCACCGCAAGGGTTAATACGATTAAAAGGTTCTAAATCCATGCTGACATTTAAGCTAATACCATGATAGCTGTACCCGCGGCGAATACGAAGACCAAGAGAAGCAATTTTGCAGCCATTCACGTAGACCCCAGGTGATTTTGGTTTTGTTTGGCTTGAAATATGATAGCGATCGAGCAGGCGAATAATTGCTTGTTCTAAGCAATTTGTCAATGATCGAATGCCTAGATTTTTTCGTTTGAGATCGGTTAAGACATAAACGACCAATTGCCCAGGGCCATGATAAGTCACTTGTCCGCCGCGATCGCTTTGAATAACAGGAATAGAGCCGGGATTTAAAAGATGTTCGGATTTTCCTGCTTGACCTTGGGTAAATACCGGTGGATGCTCGACAAGCCAAAATTCGTCTGGCGTGGAAGGCGTGCGTTGATTGGTAAAATCTTTCATATGCTGCCAGCTGATGTGATAGGGCATTAAACCCAATTTGCGAATCATAAGGTTAGTCATATCATAGGATATCTTTACAATACCATCAGTACATGAGGATCTTGTGTTAATGCGCGATAGATGGCATCTAAGTGTTCTTGGCTGTGCGCATTAATCGTTGCCGTAATAGATTTGAATTTTTCGCCTTTGCTGAGTTTAGAAACAATGGCCCCTTCTCCGAGATCGGATACATGTTGATTTAAAATAGCAATCACGGCGCCTTCAAAAGACGCATTGGCGTGTCCGATCATTTTAATGGGGAAGGGACAAGGAAAATTGATTAGTTTCTCTTGCATAAGACGATGTCATTCAGGTTTAACTTTTTCTACAAGTGATAGAACCGATAAAGCAATATTATCGTATAAGCGGTTTATAAATCCGCCAGTTTCAATATTTTGTAACGCAACCAAGGGGTATTCACTGATGGTTTTATTATCTAATTGAACTGCGATCCTGCCAAGTGTGGTGCCTTTATGAGCGGGCGCTTTAATAGTTTTCTCAGTGGTAATGGTCGTTTTTAAGCGGTCGCACTGGCCTTGACCTATTGTGATATAAAGATCTTCTGCAAGGACGAGATCAACCTCTTTTTCACGCCCATTCCAGACACGTGCTTTTTTAATGGGTGTTAACGCAGGATAAAGCTTGCGAGATTCATAAAAACGAAAACCATAGGCTAATAATTGATTGCTTTCATTAATACGTGTGGCATCACTCTTGGTGCCCATGACAACCGCAATTAAGCGCATATTGTTTTGTTTGCCAGAAGAAACGAGACAATATCCCGCAGAATCTGTATGGCCTGTTTTAATACCATCTACCCAGTTATTTATCCACAAAAGACGATTGCGATTTTCTTGTTTAATATTTTTATAGTTAAATTCTTTTTCAGCATACAGTGTATAGCTTTCTGGAAATTCGCGTATGAGTGTTTTGGCCAATATCGCCATGTCACGTGCACTGGTGTAGTGATTGGGATCGGGTAAACCCGTTGCATTCACAAAGTGCGTATTTACCATACCGAGTTGCTTTGCATAAAAATTCATTAATTCAGCAAAAGCTGATTCAGAACCTGCAATATGCTCGGCAATCGCAACAGAAGCATCGTTGCCAGAGGCAACCACAATACCGCGTAAAAGATCGCTAACCGCAACATCTGTATTGACCTCGACAAACATGCGTGAACCAGGCGACTTCCATGCCTTTTCGCTGATTTTAACTCTATCCGTTAGTTTAAGTTTGCCGCTTTTTAATGCATGATCGGCAACGTAAACGGTCATCATTTTGGTTAAACTGGCAGGCTCTACGCGTTGTTCGACATTTTGTTCGGCGATGACATAATTACTTAAAGGATCAATCAGTATAAATGACTTAGCTTGCAGTGCAGGTGGTGCAGGAATAACTAAAGTAGGTTGTGGCAAGGCCGTAAGTTCCGCAAACAATACAACAGGACATAATAAAACGCTAAAAAAGATAGCAATGATGGATTTAATTTTACAGGACATTATGTAAACTCCACAGATAATATATCATGATTTTAGACTATTACGCCTATTCTGCATAGGTTTTGGATAATGTTTTTGCGGTCTTTCCTGGTTTTTTTTCAAGAGCCGGCTTGCACAGAAAGCTTGATGTTTTCTTGGGATTTGGCCGCCATGATCGCGTGGGTCTAGCGATTCTACTTCTACCTTGGCAGTACCACGTCCGAGGACGCCCAATTTTGCAGCGGCAACATAAGAAAGATCAATTAATCGATTACCATAAAAAGGACCATGATCATTGACTTTGACAATCACAGCTTTGCCATTTTCCAAATTGGTCACCTTGACATAGGTGGGAAGTGGCAGTGTCGGGTGTGCAGCGGTCATTGCAAACATATCATAGGGTTCGCCGCTAGAGGTTTTACGGCCATGAAATTGTGTGCCATACCAAGATGCGTGTCCTCGTGCACGATAACCTCGACTGCTTGACATCACACGATATCGTTTTCGTAAAGCAACATAAGTATTTGTTTTGCCATTTTTTCCAAAACGATTACCGCGTTTGCTTAAGGGTTCTATTTTAGGGACAGCATCGGGTGTTTTTAAAAGATTCGGTGGAATGTGTTTAGGTGGTCCATCTTTTTTTCGCTTGACACGTGTGCTACAACCCGAGAGTGTGATTGTGACACAAATCAGCAAGAGAACGACCAATTTCCAAAATGTAGTGCCTGTATATTTTGTCATGTTAGAATTTATCCTTTTTTTAGTATTCGAATTTTTTGGCTTAATTGGTATACAGCCATTGCATAATGTGTACTATTATTATACCGCATAATAACATTAAAATTTTCAAAGCCAATCCAGTGCTCTTTTTCATGATTGGCATTTTTTTCGAGTGTAATCGGTTTACCTTTTGATCTCAGGTCTATTTTTCTTTTTGTCTTCGGTTTAGCAATGGTTTTTTCATTTTTTTTCCATCCATTGGCTTTTAGATAATTTGCGACACTACCAATAACATCTGCGATATCATGAAGCAAATCTCTTTTTCCTGTGCCTGAAAAATCAACAGCATATCGCTTGTAACTGCTCGGCATAAATTGTGGAATACCCATAGCGCCTGCGAAAGAGCCGCGTGTTGCAATCGGATCGAGTGCGCCTTCGTTTGCCAGTAATAAAAAGTGTTCTAATTCGCTTTTAAAAAAAGCCGCGCGACGCGGATAATCAAATGCAAGGGTTGCCAAAGCCTGTAATACTGGGTATTTTCCTGTTATTTGGCCATAGGACGTTTCTATTCCTAAGAGCGCAACAATGATCTCAGCAGGCACGCCAAATTGTTTTTCCGCTTTTTTGAGTAAGTCTTGATGCGCTTTCCAAAATTGTACGCCTTCTTTAACGCGTTTTTCAGTGACAATGGTATCTCGGTATCGATACCAAGGCAGTGCTTCATACTGTTTAGACATGGCACGTAATACTTTATGTTCGGTCCCAAATGTATTAAAGATTACTTTTAAGTTGTTTTGATTCAGGCCATGTTTTTTATGCATGTGTTGAATAAATGCTTTGACTTCTGTTCGTTGGCCAAAAGGCAAGGCTTTATTTTGTGTGGCAGATTTTAGCGTATCGCTTGCAGAACAAGCGGCGGCAGAGAGAAGGGTGCATATCAACGTGCATAAAAGATATCGTAAAAATTTCGATAATTTTTTTGATAACACGTTTCTTCTCCTGTAGCCTTTCAGAACATTATTTTGCCAATAAAGTTCTATGTTTGTGAATCGACATTAAAATACCAAAACTTGCCATGAGCGTTACTAAAGAAGTGCCGCCATAACTCACTAAAGGTAGTGGAATGCCAACGACTGGTAATATGCCTGTTACCATACCTATATTAACAAACACATAAACAAAGAGGGTCATGATTAAACTGCCTGCGAGCAATCGTCCAAACGTATTTTGTGCTTGTACACTAATATAGATTCCCCGCATGATAATACATAAGTATAAAAGCAGCAAGATGAGACATCCCACTAACCCAAACTCTTCGCTAAATACGGCAAAAATAAAATCGGTTGTCCTTTCGGGTAAAAATTCTAAATTGGATTGTGAGCCGTTTAACCAGCCTTTTCCATAAAGGCCCCCAGAACCAATCGCAATTTTTGATTGAATAATTTGATAGCCGCTGCCTAAGGGATCACGCTCCGGATCTAATAATACTAGTATGCGTTGCCGTTGGTAATCCCGCATAAAAAACCATAAGGTGGGTAAACAAAGGGTGACAAGACTGCCAAGCGAGAATAGTATTTTCCAAGAGATGCCTGAAAAGAAAACACCAAGTAGCCCGCTGCTTAAAATCAGTAATGCCGTACCGAGATCGGGTTGTTTAGCAATCAGTAATACAGGGATCAGAATGAGTATGACAGGCATAAACAGATTGAAAACTGTGGGCGGTAGCGTATGATCATTAAAATATTTTGCAATCATCAGCGGCACAGCAATTTTCATTAATTCCGCAGGTTGAAAACGTACAAACCACAAATCAAGCCACCGTTGTCCGCCCTTGCTAATATGCCCCATGACTAAAACAGTTATCAACATCATGAGCGCAGCACCATATAACCAAGGGGCTAGGTGGCTAAAAAATCTCGGTGGCAGTTGTGCTACAAACAGCATAACGCCGCAAGCAAGCAAAAAGCGCAAAGCTTGTTTTTGAATAACATCCATTTCCGGTTTTGCACTATATAAAATCAACATACCTAAAGCGCCGAGCAGGACTACGCCCATTAGCAAGGGCCAGTCAAGATGCACGTTCGCTATAAAACTGCGCTTACTCCGAAACATTTTCTTCCCCTGAGTTTTCTTCGCCACCCACCTCTGTTTCATCATCTTTATCATCGATCTCACCTGAAGTTTGTGCGACAGATTTAGCATGAAAATAACTGTCGAGTACAACGCGTGCAACGTCTGCACCTGTTTTTTTGTATTTATTTTCGACTAAAACAGCGAGCGCTATTTGTGGATTTTCGATAGGTGCAAAAGCGATAAACCACGAATGATCCCTTAAATACGCTTTGATTTTGTTGACCTCGTATTTTTCATGCTGTTTTAAATTAAAAACTTGCGCCGTACCGGTTTTACCGGCAACGGTATAGGTAAGCCCTTGACTAATACGGTTAGCGGTTCCGCCAGGCTGTACAACTTTTTGCATACCTCTAATAATGATGTTCCAATTTTCTGCTTGTTTTAAGGTAATTGTGGGGATTGCTTTGATTTGTTGTGGGGTAGGTGTTTGGCTTTCATCAACACCGATAGCCATTGCGAAATGCGGTTCAAATCCTGCACCACGATTTGCAATAATGGATGCAATTTGTGCCATTTGTAATGGGGTGGCAAGCAGCATACCTTGGCCGATGCCAATATTCAGTGTATCCCCTGGATACCAATCATCTTTATAAATCCGTTTTTTGAATGCAGCATCGGGGGCGAGTCCTGCTGCTTCACCCGTGGTATCGAGATGGGTTATTTTTCCAAGACCAAAACGGGTAAAGATATCATGCAGATGTTTAACGCCTAATTTGTGCGCTAGGGTAAAAAAATAAGTGTCACAGCTTTGCGCGATCGCCTTTTCCATATCGACTGTGCCATGTCCATGGCGTCTTGCAAAATAAATCCAATCTCTGTACATGCGCCCTACACCGTTTAATTTATACCAGCCAGGATCAAAGATTTGAAATTGCGGCGTAACCGCGTGTAATTCGAGTCCTTGTAATGCAACCATGGGTTTAACGGTTGAACCGGGCGGATATTGCCCACGAATGGCGCGATTAAATAATGGTCTATCGGGAGAATTTTGTAATGCAGTGTAGGTTTGTACATCGATGCCTTGTGTAAAAAGATTGGGATCAAAGGCAGGATTGCTGACCAGTGCCAATATTTCGCCATTGTTTGGATCAATTGCAACAATAGCGCCTTTTAACTCTTTCAGCGCTTCTATTGCAGCGCTTTGTAAGCGATAGTCTAAAGATAAATGTAAATTGCGTCCTGAAATAGGTGGAATGCGATTGAGTACACGAATGGTTCGGCCTTTTGCATCGGTTTCGATATGTTGATATCCGGTTGTACCATGCAGTACATCTTCGTAGAATTTTTCTATGCCAATTTTGCCGATATTATAAGTACCGCGATAATTAGCGGGATTAATGTGCGTCAGATCTTTTTCGCTAATAGGCCCGATATAACCTAAGGCATGTGCTAAATTTTCTCCAAAAGGATAATGACGAATTAAGCGTGCAACAATTTCAACGCCGGGTAAGCGATGTTTTTCAATGGAGAGCTTAGCGACTTCTGCTTCGGATAATTTGACACGAATAGGGATGCTTTCATTACGCCGTTTGTATTTTAATTGTTTATAAAATTGCTGCCGCTCGGTATCGGTGATGGGCATAATGTCGTTAATTGCTTTGAGTGTTTCAGCGATATTGGGGGTGCGTTCTGGGGTTAGCTCGAGGCTAAAGGCAGGCATGTTTTCCGCGAGTAAAATTCCGTTGCGATCAAAGATAAGCCCGCGAGTCGGCGTAATGGGTACAATACGGATCTGGTTATTTAAAGAGAGTGTTTTGTAGACCTCATGCTGAGAAATTTGTAAGTAAACTAAACGTATTATTAATATTGTCAAAACAATAAAAACAAGTGCACTTGCGACGATCGCGCGGTTTAAATAAAGCTGACTTTCTTTAAAATGGTCCTTTAGGGTGTGTATATTGCGCAAAGCATGTACCATCTTCAAATGAAATAAGACGATATCATCATGCCAAAATTACTTGAGTTTCTCAATGGCAAGTCATACAATGAACAGGTCTATTTCATGAACAGTTAGAAAATTGAATCTATATAACAGTAATACGCTATAAGTGTTTTTCATAGAATCGGTGCCTTTATAAGCGATTTTCACAAGTCATCAGTGTTTTTCACAGAGTTGATATGAAACTAATATATAACTTTATTGAAAAGTTAAAATCTTTGGCGTTTGTTGATGAAATATGGCTTTTTGGTTCACGTGCTAGAAATGACCATCACGAGCGTTCTGATATTGATTTAGCGATTATTTGCCCAAATGCAACAGAAGAAGATTGGTTTAAGATCATAAATATCATAGAAGATGCAGATACGCTCTTGAAAATAGATTGTATTCGTTTTGAAAAAACACGAATTAGTCAAGCGCTTTATGATAATATATTGAAAGAGAGAAAGGTGATATATGCTAAAAACACAGATCAAATTTGAAAAATTTTGTAAGGCGCTTGCAACACTAGAAGCCATTTATTTGAAACCTGTTATGGATGATAGGGCTAACATTGATGCAACAATACAGCGATTTGAATTTACATTTGAGCTAGGGTGGAAATTTTTAAAGGATTATTTTGAGGAAAAAGGTGTCGTCTTAAATTATCCTAAAGAAATCATTCAAGAAGCTTTTGCAGCTGGCCTTATAAATGACGAACGTTTATGGCTTCAGATGCTGTCAGACCGCAACATGACTTTTCATACATATAATGAAAAACTTGCAGATGAAATATATGAGAGGATCAAAAAATATGTTCCAGAGCTCAAAAAAATTGTAATATCAGATATTCGTAACAAAGCAAAATAAGGAAATTTAGCCGATGAATTTTCAATATTCAACAATTTTGTCAGCACTTAATATTTTTGTTTGACTTTTGTATTGATTAAGAAAGAGCCCTGTTTCGTCGTTATATGATGCTTGGTAAGCCTTTAATTAAAAATTGGAAGTTATATTAATGAATATTTGTAGGGTAGCGATTGTTATTTTTATGGTGCTTAGCTTCTTTAATTCTGTAGAAGCACGTTGGGCGACGCCAGATGATTTGGATATTATTACAGAGTCTTATAATCGGTATTTAGACGTTAATAAAGATGGTACTTATGTAGAAACAATCGATTTGACATTGATGGCAACGAAAGAGAGTGGAAAAGATAGATTGGTTGCTTTTCCACTGGTTTATAATGCGCAGAGTTCTAAATTAGCTGTATTAGAGGCGAAAACGATTGTCAATGGTATTGAGTATCCTGTTGATTTAAAGCATATAGAAGATAAACCATTAGCCAGTAGTCCACAAGGTTTTGACCAAAATCGTCAACTGTTAATTGCTTTTCCAGAAATCGCTGTAAATGCAAAAATTTTTATAAAATATCAAACGACGGTTACGGAAGTACCAGTGTCCGGTTTTTTTGCGACACAATTTATTTATGGTGCTGATAGTTTTGAGAAAAGTAGTAAAGTACATATTACTTCAGTGTTACCATTGTTTATAGAAGTGAATGATCCTGAAAAATTTCTCACGGTTACAGAGAAACAGTCTAAAAAACAATATGAAATAGACATTATCTTAAAAAAGCCGATTATTAAAGTCGCCATCGACGAACAAAATATGTCGATTGATAGAACATTATTGCCTTGGGTCACTATTTCTACATTGAAGGAATGGCCAAAATTAGGAGCAATGTTGGTTTCACAATACGAAGAAAAAATAAATCAAAAATTACCGGCTCTCTTTGAGGTCATCGCGAGTGAAGCTGAAAAGAAGCCGACGATTATCGAAAAAATTAACACAGTCACGTCCAAATTGGCAGAAGCGATCACTTATATGGGAGATTGGCGTACAATTAAGGGAGCTTACATTCCGAGAACCTTAGTGGAAATCGTCAAAACAAAAATGGGCGATTGTAAAGACTTTTCTGCAGCAACAGTGGCAATTTTAAGGCGTTTAGGTATTTCGGCCAATGTGGCTTTGGTGTATCGTGGCTGGGAGCCAATTCAATCTCCAAATCATCTGCCGACTTTAAATCAATTTAACCATGCCTTTGTCATGGTTGACGATAAGGATAAAATATTGTGGATAGATCCGACAAATTTTAGTAGTTATGCGCAGGGGATTTATCCGGATGTTGCTAATCGCGATGCTTTTGTTCTTAAGCCTTCAGGAGCAGTGCTGTTACATACTCAGGCGCTTAATTTTAAAGATTCCAATATGACACTTTTAGAAAAAATTTCTATGCCAGAAGAAGCATTTGATATTGCGAAAGTAGAAGGTGAATTATTATTGTCGGGTACTTTTGTATTACCATTGACAGGTGCTGACTTAAGATTTTCTAAGGAAATCATTAATCGAGCAATTATTAGTTCTGTAGCCAATGAAAATCGCGTCGTGAATTGGCATCTGAGCGATTATAATTTAGGATCGCGTATTGCAGATAATGTTAAGTTTAATTTTGATTTAACAGAGAAGCATACCCGCTTAAAAACCACAGCAGGTAATGCATTTCTGTTACCTGCAGTTAATCAAATTACAATACTTTTAACTAAGACAAAAGATCGTGTGACGGATTTGTTATTTTATGATCCAGCGACTTATTATACGCGTATTTTATTATCTCAAACATCATTGATTGGTTCTGGATCGGTTTGCCGGGTGGATAGTCCATGGTTTACAGGAATACGGAATGTTTCCAATACGCAAAATGGGATTGAGGTTACAGATGAACTGGTTGTTAAAAGAAAT
Organism: Gammaproteobacteria bacterium; assembly: GCA_044225595.1. Lineage (GTDB taxonomy): Bacteria > Pseudomonadota > Gammaproteobacteria > UBA6186 > Azoamicaceae > CADEGZ01. The sequence continues at coordinate 41,323 of JBGAIG010000009.1, read as the reverse complement.
AAGATTTTAAATTCAGAATTAAAATCAGATGAATATACAAAATTACAGGGTGAAATTTTTAATTGCTTTGGCGATACTGCATTCGTGTATAAACATTTGGAGCCTATGGCCACCAGCAATTAAGACAAATATCGTCAATAAATAAGTTAACGTGTTTTAAAATCGCAGCATCTGGTATTGGTGCAGGATTGCCTTCTAACGGTTTAACTATATACGTTAAAGTTCTTTGTTTGGCATCATATACGGGTTCAAGTAATTGAACGAAAAAATTAATATCTGCTGCGTCAGAATCTTCTATAAAAGTATTAATAGCAGCATTAGGTGGATTTTTTGTAAATCCATTGGGATCTGCATTTTTCCACAAATTTAAAAGTTCTTCGAGTGTAATCAACTCGACTTTTCTAATAGGTCTTTGTGTAAATGCGGTGGCGTACGGGGACACATTTTGTAAAATTAATTTAAAAGTGCCTGGTCTTGAAGCATCATTTTTTTCAATGATGGCTTTATCTGTAGATTGAATAATTAAATAAAATTCTTTTTTGTTATCTTGGCTATTCGTAGCATTTTTATTCTGCATATTTTCAGGTGCTGGTTTTAATTCGTCGATTGCAGTAGCTATTATGGGATTGAGAGATAATGACAGCAGCGTTAGAGATGAGATTATTATCTTTTTCATGTAGTGCCCCGTTGTTTTAGTCATACAACTGTAGTATAGACAAAAATAAGAAGAGTTTTTTATAGTATTGCACAGGGTGGGCAACGCACACCTTGTATGTGTATGCAGGTATTTAACTATAGGTTAGCGCGATAGCCCTGTTTACAATATTGTACAAGAACGACAATTTGCACGTGCTTGTTGACCTTCATCGTTGTTCTGTGGTCGGTTTTTTTGATAGGTACGGTGCAGCATTGGTAATATTTCATGCCTTGTGGGTGTTCGCTCAGGGGATGCTGCGTGTGCGCTAAGTTCTCGCTCCAATTGTTCGCGTTGCTTAGCATTAATAATGAGACCTTTTTCTCTCTGTTCAGAATCTTCGTTTTCTAAAAGTAGTGGTTGGTCGGGTACCAGCCGAAACGTTCCATCACGTGTGGGTTGGAATCCATCCTCTTTGATAATCTGTTCGATAATGATTTCTGGGTTTCCAACGTATTGGCGATTAAAACTCGTGTAAAAATGACGCATGACAGCGATAGAAGCGAGGCATAATCCTGGAAAAAAGAACCTTCTAAAGTTGGTTTGTGCAGTTGAGAGATTATTCTCAAAATAAAGTTTTATAATTAAATTGATGGATAATGCTGAGGTAAAGGCATAGAGTATCACTGTATTAATGGTTTCGCTGATGTTGATATAATGCCCCTGTTTTTTACTGCACGTACGAATGGGTGCGATTCTCGTGTAAGCAAAAAAAACAGCAGGCAACATTGGTAAGAATTCAAATAGACTTCTGTTTAATTCAGACGAAAAATCGATTTGTGCCATTTTAACAAGGTCGATGCTGGTGATTTGAATGAGCCCAGAATAAATCATAAAATAATTGATGTAATCAGTCATAAATCTGGCGCGCCTAGAAAAACATTTTGCTTTTACACCAGGACTCATGGAATTATACATCCAAGATAATAATGATAAAGCAATAGGGGCAGAAGAAACGACTGTTAAAAATCGTTCGATATCAATGCCGCCAGGGTTGCTTTCTGCCGGAAATAGGGCTGTATGTGCTAAAATTGCCATGCTTAAACTGTTGGTTAACACCACCGAGCTTGATGCTAAAGCTTCCAATATTCTAACCTGCGTATTGACTAGAGTTTTTGGATTCTTTAAAGCATAAACACCGCAAGCAAATCCTATTAGTCCTAATATAGGTTCGCACCACATGATAGTAGAAACATCTTGAATGTGATTATCTACACGTAAAATTTGCAATATAACCGCAATTGGCACTTGTGAAAGCAATAATGCTTTTATAAGAGGGTTTGCATTTAACAGTGCAGCGAAAGTTTCATGATTGTTTCTAGATAGTGCTAGATGAAGAACTCTGTATTGTGGGTCCTCAAGTGTTACCGTATCGAGTGGCGTTACGGGAGGAGCCAAAACGGTTTCTGTTTGAAAAGTGGGGGCGATTAAGCAAGGTTGCCTGGATATTTTTAGAATCTCTTCTTTAAGACTTTCGACCGCCTTAGATTTTGATATAGTGCTAAAAAAAGTTTGAAACTTATTATGGTATTGCCTCTCACAAAAGGCAATCAGATATTGCTCGAATACGGGATTCAAATTTTCTACAGTTACTTTTTCTATTGTCTCTTCAAATTCATGTTTTGGGTCTGTTATCTCATATATCATCTTTTTTTCGTGTACTTTTGTCTCCTTTTGCAAATGATGAGATGTGGTCGTTGCATTTAGAATTTCAATTTTTTTTTGTACATTTACAATATTTAGAGCGTCTTTTACAACCTCGAAAGCCGTTTTTACCTGTGTAATGTGTTTGCATAGATTATCTTCAGCAACAGGAAACCGAGAGCTTGCATTTTCTGAAAATTGTTCATTTCTAATTGACTCATCTAATCGATATATAAGTTTTATATTTTCTCGCAGTTCAAACTGAGGAGTTTTCAGAAAAAAACGAGCATTTTCTAAGATTGCAGTTGGAAAAGGTTTGTAAAAAAACAGAGTAATCAGCTTTGTAAATTGCTGCTGATTTTGTGACTTTACTTCAATAAAGATAGACTCAAATTCTTTTTGAAGATTGGATGGCTCTATTTCGGTCATATTTTGTGTAAAATCTGCTACAATAGTGTCAATATTATCGATTATGTTACATGTATGCTTACTCAAAGCAGGTTGGCGCAATTTCTCTGCAAATTTTCTAAGATTGTTCTGAAATAAAGTGTGCCAGGAAATTTCTGTATAGAGCTGCATAAAGCTTACGATAAAAAAAGTACCTAAAATTTCTTCAGTTTGTTTTGTTTCTATTGTAGAAGCTTCATCCGTCAGTTTTATATCAAAGAGAAGCTTGATTTCATCCAATAAATCGTTGCCAACTAAATTTTTTGCAGCTGTTGTTGTTAAGGGTTTTTTTTCCGTAATTTGTAATGAGTGAGATCTGGATATTTCTGGACAATATTCTATAATTTTGTCGCACGCATCAAGAAATTTGGGTAACAAATTTTCTAAATATGCTTTTCTTCTGTTTGTTAAGCCAGATTGAATCGTTTTAAAAACAATCAGTGCATCTCCTGAAAGTGTAATACCAGCTTCACTTTCCCTACCTGTTTTCATTTCTATTTCAATATCCATTGCTTAGACTTCCTTTTTGCCAATTCACTGCAGTAATTAAGGGCGCATATAAGTCCTCTGTCAGAGGGATAGTGATCGATTCTATTTCTGATTTCGTCGGTACTCGTTCTTGAAAAACAATTGTTTCAATATCCGTAATAAGCGTTAAAGGTGTTTGCTCGTTGCCTTCGCCCATCATAAATACAGCAGCGCTTGCTAAACTATCTAAAATATTCTTATAAGTACATTTTAGCGGGCGGCCGTAAATATCCGGGTTACCAATATAACTATATAGCGGTTTAAATCCACACCAGCCAAGAGCGATACCCGTCACACCTTTTCGAAGCGGTGTTGTGTGGCTGTCGGTAATCAAAATACCCATGTGATTGCAACGATAGTGTGCTTTTAGCGACTGCCAGAGTTTTTCTGCTTCTGCTTGAATATTAAGGGGATAAAGAATGTAATGTTCGTTGCTATTAGATTCGTCTATTCCAGCTGTTGGAATTAAAATACCATTTTTGATGGTTAAGCAAACGCCATATTTTTTAATATAGTCACCTTCTAAATATAAATCGGCCTCTTGCTGAATAAGTGCTATTTTATCTTTAACAGCATCTTTAGGAAGTATCCTATTCTGGCAAATGCTTAATATTTTTGAGGTAACGGCAAGTACACTTTTTTCTGGGATTGCTCTCACATGTTGTGTGATAGCTTGTAAGAGCGATGCGCCTGGTTGAATAATATTAGTTTTATAACTTTTAAGGTGCATACTTGCATCCTGCATCAAATGCGGGAATGATATCAAACTGTTGTTATAAAATCAAATGAACAAAGACTCAAAAAATAACCACATTCGATTCAATTATTTTGTACGACTCATGTGCGAGAGAGGTATGCCGATAAGGCTTGTATGAATTTAGAAAAAAGAGATTTGAGAACATACAAAGACTTGACGCAGCATCGAACTGCCTATTTACCATTATCTGGTATTGTGGAGGTTGTTGCTGATTACCTTAGCCGTGCCATCAGTCTTCCTGTGATAGGTCGGATATTGGCTTGTTCATTTACCATTGTTTGCTGTGCTATTGGACGATTGCGTAAAGAACAGGACTATTACAAATTGTACAATTTATTGCTTGATTGTTTATCGCGTCATACGTTTAAAAAACGAAAATCCTATCAGTGGTGGTATCTAATGCGTTTTGCAGTTGCCATTGCACAAGAACGGCAAATTAATTGGTTGATACGAGATATGACATTAGAAGATAATCTTATTTTATTAGGCAGTCTTGGCCCAAGGCCTTTAAAAGGGTATGATGTAGCCTACGCTTTTGTAGGATATTCGCTTTGGCTGTTTGAACGTGGTGATGTGGTAGGTGCGTTAAACTTGGTTCAAATAGCGGAGCAAGCAGACGAGACTTGGGGCTATCCCGAATATTTGCATGGTTGGTATGGCTTATTTACACGAGGCGTTGATTCGGTCACTCATTTTACACGTGCAGTGCATATTGATTGGAGCTTTTTACAAAGAATGAAACACGATAAAACCTGCAGAAAACATCCCAATGTCTTGCATGAAGTGCAAAAAAGAACACTTGTGGCAAAATGAATCCTTTTTTAAAACGCTTAGAGCTGTTGGATGCGCCTGATTGGCTGCGATCTTTGTCAGGTATAAAACGGGGCTTTGAAAAAGAGAGCTTAAGAGTCAATAAGCAAGGATTTATTAGTACAACCCCACATCCTGAAGGATTAGGATCCAGTTTAACCCATCCCATGATTACCACGGATTTTTCGGAAGGATTACTAGAGTTTGTGACGCCGCCAACCGAAGATTTAGGGTTGCCTTTTAGTGTACTCAAAGACCTGCATATCTATACAAATCAGCATCTGAAAGCTGAGTTATTATGGTCAGCCAGTATGCCTTGTCATCTCCCAAAAGAAGCAGCAATTCCCATTGCTGAATATGGAACTTCTCATTTGGGACGCTTGAAACATATTTATAGGCGAGGGCTTGCTTTTCGTTATGGACGCATGATGCAAACCATTGCAGGCATTCATTATAACTTTTCGCTATCAGATAATTTTTGGCAAAAATATTATCTATATGCAGAATCCACATTACCAAAACAACGCTTTATTTCAGAGCAATATTTAAGCTTGATTCGCAATAGTCTGCGGTTTAGTTGGCTGTTGCCGCTGTTATTTGGCGCATCGCCCGCGGTCTCTCGTTCTTTTTTGATGGCGCCTCAACCCTATTTAGAATTGAATGGTTTAGATACTTATCTTGGTTCTTTTGCAACTTCATTACGTTTGAGTGATTTGGGGTATCATAATCGTAAGCAGGCGAATATCTCAATTTCGTATAATACATTTCCAGAATTTTTGGAAACGATGCGGCAAGCAGTACATACGCCGGTGTCTGAATACCGTGACATGGGTGTATTAAAAAATGGTGAATATAATCAACTCAGTGATTGTGTTTTTCAAATTGAAGATGAACATTATGCGCTCGTTAGGCCAAAACGTGTTTCAGAACGTGAAAAACGCATGATGTCGGCCATTTTACATGATGGCATTGAATATATAGAAGTGCGTGCTTTGGATATTAACCCCTTTGTGCCTATTGGCGTAGAGCAAGAATTGGTTTATCTACTCGATGCTTTCTTGATCTATTGTTTATTAACAGACAGCCCGCCGCTAACAGATGCAGAAAATGCGCAAATTGCGTATAATCATAACCAAGTCGTGACAAGAGGGCGTCAATCAGGCTTGCATCTTCAGGGTAACCAGGGAGAGCTACGGCTATTAGTGGATTGGGCGATGGAATTGTTGACAGCGATAAGCGCTGTAGCAGTTTTATTAGATAAAGCCTATGGCCTTAAGGTTTTTACGCAGGCGTGTGAAATTGCAAAAAAGCGCATATTAGCGCCAGATACCTTAGCTTCTGCACAGGTGTTAACAGAGATGCAAACAAGGCAAGAATCTTATTTTGAATTCGCAAACCGTTTGTCTTTACAGCATCGGCAATATTTTCGAGCGCAAAAGATACCTTCTTCAGCGCTTCATTATTACAAAAAATTGACTCGAGATTCTTTTGCAGCACAAAAAAAGCTAGAAAATAGCGACACAATGCCTTTTGACAAATATTTAGCGTTATATCTTGCAATGTAGAGGATTGATTATATGAAAAGATTAAACATAAAACGCATAATAATCTTGTTATCGATATTGCTATTGATATTAGACAGCGTTTTTGCAGCAGAACAGCCTAGTTTAGGCAGCGTGGCAGAGTCATTAATTATTGGTACTGACGCGGTAACACGGTTGTTGCATTTTGTGAGTCTTGTCATGGGCTGTTTTTTATTTATTATGGCATTTTCTTTGCTGAGAGCACATCGCTCTAATCCAAAATTTATTCCGTTAGAAAGACCGATTATCTATATGGTTCTGGCTGTCGTTTTAATGGCGCTGCCGTTTTTTGGTAAAATATTTATTCCAACGGGGAGCACAATCGATTTAAAGAAACAAGAAGAATACGGCCACGGTGTACAAATACAAGATATTGATGCGCCATTAGATTGGGGGAATGATTACGATCATTAATTATAATTTTAGATCTTTTTGTTCTTCCATGACGGCTTGCATGACTTTTTTGCGTTGATGAATTTTATGAGTGATAGGATTATTTGGGGCATATTCTAAAGCGAGATCGAGTTGTTTGAGCGCTTCTTTAAACTCACCCCTATTGAAATGCCATTCGGCCTGCGAGCGGTGTAGTTCGATTGGTTGACGCGCTAGACTATAAGCGCGTGCTAACATTTGGTGTAATAGCGGATCTTGAATATGTTTTTTGCGTTCTTCAGTCAGGAGTTTAATGGCTATATCAGGTTGCTTATTTTGTAATAACAAGGTTGTATATTGCAGCATAATTGCATAATTGGCGGGATCAGATGTCCATAAATTTTTGCTGCGATTAAGTGCCGCACTCAATTGTCCCAAGGCTTGTTCAGCTTCTATAAGACCGAATTCAAGCATCCATTGATTGGGGTTTTGTGTATTAAGATTTTGTAGGTGTGAGAATCCTTCGTTTGCTTGTTTAGGATTTTTGAGTAAAGAGAGTGCATAAGCATATTCAGCGGCTATTTTGTTTTGTGCGCGGCCATTATCTAATTTTTCCTTGAGTCGATGTATTTTTTTATGCGTACTTTCTTCTATTGCCGCTTCAAGACGTGCGCGCACTAAATGAAAAGAAAGACTGTCGTTTACCGATTTTTGTTTAAATGCAGCTGCACGGTTTTGTGCATCGGCAATACGTGAATCATAAACAGGGTGAGTCAGTAAATATTCGGGCGGGTGTGTTTGGTATTGACTGTTTTTTTTCATGCGTTCGAAAACCGTTGCCATGGCATGAGGATCAAAATGCGTTTGAGAGAGCATTTGTATACCCACACGATCGGCCTCTTTTTCGTGATCCCGTGTAAAATTAATCATACTTTGCATATGACCCGCCATTGCTGCTGTTGCTAAATGTATACCGGCATCAGGTGCACCTAAGGCGCCAACTGCAATGCTTGCGAGAATTTGTGCAGCGGTTAAAGGCATCATTTGACGGCTGGCATCTATCATGCGTGTTAAATGTCTTTGCGTAATGTGCGCGGTTTCGTGTGCAAGCACAGCCATTAATTCACTTTCGTTATCAACACCCAAAATTAAGCCGCTGTGTACAGCAATGTGCCCGCCAAAAAATGCAAAGGCATTAAAGTCTGGCGTATTAACACCAAAAATATCGAGTTTAAAATTGTGTAGATGCGGTAGCGATGTAAAATGCTGTGCAATATGATGCAAATATTCGTTCACAACGGGATCGGCAATTAAAAAATCACTGCCGTGAATTTTTTGCATAATCATATCGCCAATAACACGCTCGTTTTTAGCTTCTAAGATGCTGCCCGAAGATTCACCCATGTCTGGAAAGTTAGTTTCGATTGCAAAAGCGGGTAAAAATATGTTAGATAAATAGATTGATAAAAAAATATTAAGTAAATAACGCATTTGGAGATAATATCAGTTGTGCGGCTTTTATACCACTCCGGATTGCACCTTCGAGCGTTGCAGGATAACTGGGTTCTATATAATCACCCGCTAGCCAAAGGTTAGGAATGGGTGTATCAGCAGATGGTCGGTAATCGTTGATGCCGACATCGCATGAAAAAGCCGCACGCTTTTCAGTGATAACACGGTAATCGGCTGGTGTTATCTGTAGTGGTTGAAATGCTGCAAGATTGGAATAGCATTTTTTGATGTCGTTTTGAATGGCCGCAATGAGTTCAGCATGAGAAAGCGAGGTATGAGAACCCTTGCCTGTGATCACAATACTGAGGACATTGGGCTGTCCCGTAAAACTACGATCAAACATCCAGTGCGCTTTCGCGTTTATAAAACCGATCATGGATTTTTTAAAATGAATGGGATACGGATAACGTAAATAAACAGTCGTAATAGGTTGATAATGGAATTTTAATAAATTTGTAATTAATGTGTCACAAAAATCAGCGGATTCTGAATTTGAGCGCAGTAATTTCGCGGAAACATGGGGTGGCGTTGCTAATATCACTTGTTTGGCATAAAATGTTTGCGTTGCAGTTTTAACGCCCTTGCATTGACCCTTTATCATAATTAATTCTTCTGCACGTTGATGATAAAAAATCGAACCGCTGCTTTTCTGAATATGCTGTATCATTGGCGTTGGTAACAGCGTGCTCAGATCAACTTTGGGAAATAACCAATCAGAATATGAACCTATTTTTTCTTGTTTTTGAGGTTGTTTTAAAATTTCGTTTAAGATTTTTACAAACACTTGTGCAGATGCTGCTTGAATAGGCGTGCTTAAAGCCGCGAGCGCCATGGGCTCCCAGAATTTTTCGATGAGACTGACTGGTTGTTTAAATTTTAGTAATAGGGCATGTACAGATATATCATGGTGCAGATGAATATTTTGATGATAAATAGCACGGCAAAATTGTATGGCACTTAAACGTTCTTTCAATGAAACTTCCTTGATTTTTAAAAAACTAATCAGTCCTTTGAAAAAGGATAAATGCGAAGGTAGTTTAAGATGAACAGCTTTTTGCATATTGTTTACATTTAGCATAAACCATTCAAACGGTTTTCGATCGAAGACAGTTTCTTCTGGAATATTCAACCATTTTAAGAGTTTTAGCGTTTCTGTGTAAGCACCTATCAATAAATGTTGACCATTATCAACGATATCAGTACCGAAAGAAATGGCGCGCGCCCGTCCGCCTGCTTGTGGTGCTGCTTCTAATAAAACAACTTTATGTCCTTCACGGGTTAAGGTGAGTGCAGCAGCCAAGCCTGCCCAGCCAGCCCCGACAACGATTGTGTGAATAGAATCGGATGAATTTAGCATATTTTTTTGTTTTTAGGTGGTTTTATGTTTCGTTTGGTTTTCCAAGCAATCCAGAGTTTACGTAAAGGTGTTAAACCGACGCGTTGATTCATGACGCTAAACTCTAAGTTTTCAATTTCTTTCAGCAGCGAAAAATAAATAGCTGCCATAATAATACCACATCGTTGGTGATATTTATCAGCTTCTGGTAAAGCCCGCAAAGCTTTTTCATAATAAGCATGAGCACGTTTGGCTTGAGATGCCATTAAAGCTTTAAAATTTTCTGTATATTTTTTTTCTAGAATATCTTTGGGCGTTAATGAAAATTGTGTCAGCTCATCTTCCGGTAAATAAATTCTACCGCGATTGGCATCTTCGCCCACATCTCGAATAATATTAACCAGTTGAAAAGCAATGCCTAGATTTTTGGCATATTCCAGGGTGTTAGGGTTTTCGTACCCAAAGATTTCAGTCGCTAATAATCCAGGCGCACTCGCGACGCAATGGCAGTAAAGCCGCAGATCCTCAAAAGTCTGATAGCCTTGATAAGTCAGATCCATCATCATGCCTTGCAAGATTTCTTCAAATAAATGCTTTTTTAATGAAAAACGATCTTTGATACGCGTAAGTGCTTTTCCGACGGGATGTTGAGGTTTATCATTAAAAACACGATCGATTTCAGTGTACCACCAAGCCAGTTTTTTTTGTGCGACTTCTTTATCTGTACATTCATCCACGATATCATCGACCTCTCTGCAAAAAGCATAGAGTGCCATCATGGCGTTTTTTTGTTCGGGCGGGAGAAAAAGAAAACTGTAATAGAAGCTCGAACCGCTTTTAGCGGTTTTTTCTTGACAATATTGATCTATATTTTCCATGGCCTTACCCTAACAAGGGTAACAAATATTTGCAAGTTTTGCTTATTGATCGCTATGCGGCCATGGTGCAAATGGGTAGGGTTTTGTATCTGTATTAAAAGAGATAAAACGCACGATTTCATACAAATAAAGATTTAGATTTTTTGAAAAATCTAAAAGATTTTTATTCGGGTTTTTAAGGAAAATTTCATAGAAAAACTGAAAAACCGAAATCGCAGCCGTTAAAACACAAACGACATAACCAATAAAATAGAATAAAATAAGGCATAAGGCTTTTAACAATTTTTCTTTCATGTGCGGATTGAATTGAAAGCCTGCTGCATTTTGAGTTGACATAGGACCACTCCTGTTTCGTGACTTTTTGGACAACTTGTCGAGATATTAATAGTTTATGGCATTATATGGACTTCTGCAAAATTTAACTTTTTTGGGAATGTTAATCCTAATGCCCTCGCAAGCGGAGTATTGATAACTGCTTTTAGTGTACTCGGATTATGTATGGGGATATGATTCGCATTTTCCCCATTTAGAACTTTTGCAGTTATGATACCTGTCTCTCGTCCAATATCATGATAATCGTAACCCACAGCGGCTAGAATACCTTTTTGCACTAATAAAGGATCACTGGTAAAAATCGGTAGAATAACGGGCAATGTAGGTGATGATTGCGAAGCAACGTTAACAATGGTTTGAATAGCAGATACTAGCGTATTATCTTGTGGAAAGTAGAGTGCATCTACTTTGCCAAGGAAACTTTTTGTCGCCTCTGCAACATCCTGTGTTTTGCTAACCGTGACTTCAACAAATTGAATGTTATGTTTAGCTAATAATACTTTTAGACGTTCAATGGTAGAAACGGAATTTGTTTCAGCTGCATTGTACATGAGTCCCAATTTTTTTAACTGTGGCATGAGCGTTTTTATCAGTTCCAGCAGTCCTTCCAAATGCGCTGTATCCGTGATACCCGTTATAGCACATGTGTTGCAGGATTCTAAACCGGCTGTTTTAGAATCGCTGACGGCGCTAAATACAATCGGAATTTTTGAATGGTGTTTTTTACTTTCGTGGAATAAAGTTTGTGCAGAAGGTGTGGAAATACCAATAGCGAGATCAATTTGCGAACTCATGAGTTTGTTGGCAATCTGCGTTGCAGTCACGATATTGCCTTGCGCATTATCGTAAATGACTTTTAAATTTTTACCTGTTTCATATCCTGCTGCTTTTAAAGCATTCAGCATACTTTCACGTACTGCGTCTAAAGCAGGATGTTCGACAATTTGACTGATGCCGATGGTTTTTTGGGGAAGCGGCTCTGCTATTACAGTGTTAAAAGAGACCGCGATGTTGATAAGAAAGGCAAAGGTGAGCGTTAAGATTTTACTTTTAAAGAACATGACCTTTCTCCTCCAAAAAATGAATTTAGTTAGCATGAAATCACACTGGTCTGACATTCTGCCTTATTTTAAAGCGGTGAGCAAGATCTTTGGCCAATGCCAAAATTTAAGAGTAGGGCGTTCGTATATGCACTGTCTTTGCTTGAGCTGTTGAATGATAGTATGCACTGCACGGAGCGTCACACGAATTTCAAAACCAAATAGGCCCTTTAAGTTTTTGCCGAGTAGAGAGCCATTGTCTAATAAGTTTTCTGCACGTTTGATTTGCATGATGATAAAATTTTCCATCACGCTAGATTGTTTGTGTGTTTTAAAGTCTTCTTTGGAAATATGCAGCGCACGCATATCATCTAGTGGTAAATAACAGCGGTTGCGAATCGCCAAGTCGGAATCCAAGTCTTGTAGAAAATTAATGAGCTGCAGCGCAGTGCAGATGTGATCAGCGTAAGCTAAATTCTCAGTGGATGCGTTGTTGGTAAGGTAGAGCAATAATCTGCCGACAGGATTTGCGGAATGTTTGCAATAGTCTAAGACTTCTGCAAAAGTATTATATTCTTTTTTGACGACATCTTGTTTAAACGCTTTTAAGAGATCAAAAAAGAGCGATATGGGGAGTTCAGGCTGCTTTTTCAATACATCATAAAGCGCAATAAAAACAGGTTCTGTTGGGATGATATCGTGCGTGATATTTTCTAAGTTTTGCCAATATCGTTCAAGTTGCGCTAGACGTGTTGCTTCAGTCAAATCACCTTCGTCAGCCATATCATCTGCTTGTCTTGCAAAGGCATAAATAACAGCAATAGGACGACGGATTTTTTGTGGTAAAAAACGGGATGCAACTGGAAAATTTTCATAGTGCGAATGCGCCAGAGCTTCGCATTCTTGATAACCACGCTCTATGCAGTTTGTTTTAAGCGCCATGCTTCAAACCAAGGTAAGATTTCATCCGCATGATGAATGGTGTGATCCGCTCCCCAGGCTTTGACATGTGTCATGTCTGCGATATAGCCAAATAAAGCAGCAATAGTCGTCATACCTGCTGCATTGCCAGCGATGATATCTCGCTCAGCATCACCGATATAAATACAGTCTGCGGGTGAAATACCCATTTCTCGGCAGGCGTAGAGCAAGGGTTCGGGATGTGGTTTAGCATAAGGCGTTGTATCACCGCTGATGATACAAGCAGCACGATGTGCTAAGCCTAAGCGTTGCATTAAGGGGTTTGTCTGCAAAGATTCTTTATTGGTGACCACGCCCCAGGGAATACCTCGTTGTTCTAAGGTTTGCAATAATGCTTCGATACCTGGAAATAATTTTGCATAAAGCCCTAAATTTTGTTGATAAGCCTGTAGCAAGTGTTTTTGGAAAGCAGGACTATCTGGATGATCACGTTTAATATCAAGCCCAGCAGCCACTAAACCTGCAAGACCTTCGGTTACTGCCACTTCGACCGTACGAATAGCGGCTTGATTTGAAAAGGCCAACGGCAGCAGGTTCATTTCAGATCGTACTGCATTTAGTGCCTGTATAAAGTCGGGTGCTGTATCGACAAGCGTGCCATCGAGATCAAATAAAATGGCCATGCTATGCCGCTCCTGTTTGCACAACGTGCGCGAGATAATTGACAGACACATCGGTATTGAGATAGACCCGGTGTGTGATCGGATTATATTGTAATCCCGCGAGTTCTTTCAACTGCAGCCCTGCTTGTCTTAACCATTGATCCAATTCTGCAGGGCGGATAAATTTTTCATACTGATGCGTGCCATGCGGTAGCAGTCTTAGCACATATTCTGCGCCTAGGACCGCAAACAAATAAGATTTTGGGGTACGGTTTAGTGTGGAAAAAAATAAATGGCCATTGGGTTTGACTAAGGTTGCAGTTGCTTTAATTAAAGACAATGGATTGGGTACATGCTCTAAAAGTTCCATGCAAGTCACAATATCAAAGCTATTTGGCTGTATTTCAGCGTAGGCTTCTGCGGTTGTGTGAACATAGTCTAATTGTAAGTTGTTTTCTAAAGCATGTTGTTTTGCAACTTCTAAAACAGAGCGTGTTGCATCTATGCCTGTGACAGAAGCACCGCGTTTACAAAGGCTCTCGGATAATATGCCGCCACCACATCCGATATCAAGCACACTTTTTTGAGTAAGCGAGCAGCGATCAGTGATAAATTGAAGACGTACCGGATTGAATTCGTGTAGCGCCCTGCATCTGCCTTTTGGGTTCCACCAGTCCTGAGCCATGGCATCAAATTTATCGAGCTCTGTTGCTTCAACGTTTGTGTGCATACAGTTCACGCGCGAGTTCTAAGGTATGAATGGCATCTGTATCATTTTGCTTTGCAGCTTTACTGAGCCAATCTATTGCTAAGGCATGATTCTTTGGCACGCCTTGACCAGATAGATAAGCACAACCTACTCTGTATTGTGCTTTAGCATAGCCCTGGTCGGCCGCTTTTTGAAACCAGTGAAATCCAAGTGTCGGATCACGTGCGAGTCCAATGCCTTCAAATAGTAAAAGACCTAAATTAAATTGTGCTTTCAGATGATTTTGTTCGGCAGCCCTTGTGTACCATTGTACAGCTTCGTTGCTGTCTTTAGAAACGCCTTCGCCATTTTGGTAAAGCACGCCCAAACTAAAAGCCGCTTCGGAATGACCTTGTAGAGCCGCTTCTTTGAATAGACTAGCTGCTGTGATAGCGTCTCTTTTAATGCTAGTATTTGAATAAGCCGCTAAGCCTCTTTGATAGGTGTTTTCGCTATCAATTTCTGCATAAACAGGCCGTATATAGATGGCTGCAATAATAATGGGAGCACTTATTAGCATGAATGTTTTTAAATTAATATTCACTTTTTTACATTCTCTCTAGTGGTTTTAAGCCCAGTAAGCATAGACCTTGGTGTAATACTTGCGCGGTTGCAAAACATAACAATAGTCGACTATTTTGATTTGGGGAACCTTCGACGCGGCACTGGTGAAAGAATCCATGAAATTTTTCAGCCAAACGATATAAATAGTCCGTTAAACGATTGGGCAATAATTCGCGTGCAGCGTTTTCTAATATTTCAGCAAATTGGCAAACCAGCAGCCCTAAAGCAATTTCAGCAGGTTCTTCTAAGATAATGTTTGTTTTGTTCGCCAATAAACTTGTCGTATCAACATTCACTTTACGCTGAATACTTTGTATGCGAACATAAGCGTATAGTAAAAACGCAGCCGTATTTCCTTCAAATTGCAACATTTTATCGTAATTAAAAACATAATCGCTCACACGATGGCAAGAGAGATCGGCATATTTAACAGCGTTGATGCCGAGTGCTTTTGCAGAAGTTTCCAGTTCTACTTCAGAGATTTCAGGATTATGTTCTTTAAGCTTTTGTTTGGCGTGTTCGATGGCTGTTTGCAAGAGGTCTATCAAACGTTCTGTTTTACCTGAACGCGTTTGAAATTTTTTGCCATCGGGTTTTAAAACTAATCCAAAAGGCACGTGATCTAGCCTTACTTTTTTAGGATCATAAATGCCGGCTTTTTCGCTGGCTTTAAAGATCATTTGAAAATGCAGTGCTTGTCCTGCATCGGTCACATAAATGAGCCAATCCCCTTGTTCTTTTTGAACCCGATGTTCTAACGCGGCCATATCGGTCGTTGCATAATTATAACCACCATCCGATTTTTGTAAAATAAGCGGTAAGGGTTCGCCTTCTCGATTGGTAAAGCCGTCAAGGTAAATACATTTGGCACCTTCAGATTGTGTTAAAAGTGCTTGCTTTTCCAGCTGTTGAATGACAGAGGCGAGAAACGGGTTGTAAAAAGATTCGCCTCTTTCAATCAAATGAACATCTAATAAATCATAAATATGTTGATAGGCAGCACGAGAAATAGCGCAGATGTGTTCCCACGCGCGTTTAGAAGTTTCTTCACCGCTTTGCAAAGCAACAACGGCTTGTTGTGCTTCTTTTTTAAAGGCCGGATCTGCATCAAATTGTTTTTTAGCGGCTTGATACCAGCTGGCTAGTGATCCTAAATCCACATTAGGAGGGGTAGCATCTGTCATCGTTGGGAGTATTTTTTTTACATAAGCAATGAGCATGCCAAATTGCGTCCCCCAATCGCCCACATGGTTTAAACAAAGAACTCTGTGTCCCATAAAAGTTAAAATTTTGGCTAGGCAATCGCCGATAATCGTTGAACGCAAATGCCCAACATGCATTTCTTTGGCAATATTAGGGGAAGAAAAATCCAAAATAATTTTTAACGGTTTTGCGGGAGGCGAGACGCCTAAAAGCGGGTCTCTGCATTGCGCTTGCAGGGTTTGCGCAATAAAGTTTGAATTAAAACTAAAATTGATAAACCCAGGGCCTGCGATTTCAATTTTTGAAAATACGACCCTCGTATCGGGCAAAGTATGGAACGCCTGTACCATTTTTTCAGCAATTTCTCTTGGGTTTTCGCTCAAAATTTTACTTAATTTCATGGCACCATTAAATTGATAGTGTCCAAATTTAGGTTGTGTGGCTTGTGTAATATCAAGCGCACCAAAGTCAACGGCCTCAATCGTTGCTGGAAAAGCCTGCATTAACGCTTGTTTGCAGTATTGTTTTAAGAGGCTGGAAAAAGTCATGTCTAGTCCTTAGGTTGTGACAAAGTTAGAAAGGTATCCTATCATGACGCATTTTTTTCGTCAAGGACAGAATAAAAGAATCAAGCTCTGACCCCTTCTGCATTTTATATGGAACGTGCTACAATCTCGTCCTGTAAAACAAGTATTTAGGAGTTGTTCCATGGCAGATCTTGCCAGAGAAATTACCCCCGTTAGCATAGAAACTGAACTCAAACAGTCTTATCTCGATTATGCCATGAGCATCATCGTCGGACGAGCATTACCGGATGTTCGGGATGGCTTAAAGCCTGTACATCGGCGCGTTTTATACGCCATGCGCGAATTGGGCAATGAGTGGAACAAACCCTATAAAAAATCTGCGCGCGTCGTCGGTGACGTGATTGGTAAATACCACCCGCATGGCGAAGCCGCTGTTTATGACACGATCGTGCGCATGGCACAACCCTTCTCGCTGCGATATTTATTGATCGATGGCCAAGGTAACTTTGGTTCTGTTGATGGCGATCCACCGGCTGCCATGCGTTATACGGAAGTGCGTATGGCTAAAATTGCCCAATCGTTATTAGCGGATCTCGATAAAGAAACCGTTGATTTTGTGCCGAACTATGATGAGTCTGAGTTAATGCCGATGGTATTACCGGCTGCATTTCCGAATTTATTAGTTAATGGCAGCTCGGGTATTGCCGTCGGTATGGCGACGAATATTCCGCCGCATAATTTAACGGAAGTGATAGATGCGTGTTTACAATTAATTGAAAATCCCGCGTTAGGTGTAGATGCCTTGATGAAAATTATTCCAGGTCCGGATTTTCCAACGGCTGGTATTATTAATGGGCGTGCAGGGATTATCGAGGGCTATCGTACAGGGCGTGGCCGTGTGCATGTACGCGCGCGACTTGCGATTGAAACTGATGAAAAATCACAAAAACAATCCATCGTTGTTACTGAATTGCCTTTTCAAGTCAATAAAGCGCGCTTGATTGAAAAGATTGCAGAATTAGTCAAAGACAAAAAAATAGACGGCATTACCGCATTGCGTGATGAGTCTGACAAGGACGGTATGCGGATGGTGATCGAGCTTCGTCGCGGCGAAGCCGCTGATGTTGTTATCAATAATCTTTATACCCAAACTCAGTTGCAAATTGTTTTTGGTATTAACATGGTGGCGTTGGTAGATGGGCAGCCGCGTATTTTAAATTTACGAGAGTTGTTGGTTGAGTTTTTAAAACATCGACGTCAAGTGGTATCACGTCGTACGGCATTTGAATTACGAAAATCGCGCGATCGTGCACATGTATTAGAAGGATTAGGCATAGCTTTAGCCAATATTGATCCGGTAATACAGCTGATTAAAGCATCTTCCACACCTGCGGAAGCAAAAGCGAGTTTAATGGAACGTATGTGGGCGCCTGGTATTGTTGCAGATATGCTGCAGCGTGCGGGTGCAGATGTGTGTAGACCGGAAGATTTGGCGGTTGAATTTGGCTTACAAGAAAAAGGTTATCGTCTATCGCCCATACAAGCGCAGGCGATTTTGGATTTAAGACTGCATCGTTTGACGGGGCTTGAACAAGATAAGATTTTAGAAGAATTTAAAAGTATTATTCTGAATATTCAAGATTTATTGGATATCTTGTCGAATCAAAATCGGTTGATGGCTGTGATTCGTGATGAATTGTTACAAATTAAGCAAGAATTTGGGGGTAAACGCCGCACCGAAATTTTAAGCGATCATCTTGATCTTTCTACAGAAGATCTGATTACAGAAGAAGATAGAGTTGTCACTTTATCGCATGGCGGCTATGTTAAAGCTCAGCCGTTAAGCAGCTATCAAGCGCAACGGCGTGGTGGTAAAGGAAAAGCAGCAACCAAAGTCAAAGAAGAAGATTATGTCGTACGCTTATTAATTGCGAGTACACATGACACTGTTCTATGTTTTTCCAGTTTGGGTAAAGTATATTGGCTGAAAGTATACGAGATTCCGGTTGCAGGTCGTACGTCTCAGGGACGTCCTATCGTTAATTTACTGCCTTTACAACCTAATGAACGTATCAGTGCCTTGTTACCGATTCGTGCTTATACAGAAGATAAAATGATCTTTATGGCAACAGCGAATGGTACAGTCAAAAAAGTAGCTTTAACAGATTTTATGCGGCCTCGATCCAGCGGTATTATTGCTTTAGAACTAGATGAAGGAGATACGCTGATTGGTGTGGATATTACCGATGGCTCTTGTGATGTGATGTTATTTGCAAATACCGGAAAAGCAGTTCGTTTTTCTGAAGAAGATGTGAGAACCATGGGCCGTACAGCACGTGGTGTTAGGGGTATTCGATTGCAGTCTGGACAGCGAATGATTTCTTTAATTGTCTTAAAGCCAGAAGGTGCTATTTTAACAGCTACGCAAAATGGCTATGGCAAGCGCACAGAAGTTGAAGAATTTTCAGCGAAAGGACGTGGTGGACAAGGTGTTATTGCGATTCAGACAAACGAGCGCAACGGCGATGTGATTGGTGCAGTACAAGTTTTTGATAACGATGAATTGATGCTCATCAGCGATGGTGGAACCTTGGTTCGTACGCGCGTTGGTGAAATTTCTGTTGTTGGACGTAATACGCAAGGTGTACGTTTGATTAATTTAGGCGAAGGTGAAAAATTAGTTGGCATTCAACGCATAGATGAAGTCGAAGGTTCATCTGAGGTTTTTACAGCAGAGGAAGAAAATAATGACATCTGATCAATCATTTCTAGGATTATTTCTAAATGCCAGCTTACTTGTAAAAATGGTAATGCTGTTGTTATTGGCAATATCTGTTGCTTCTTGGACACTGATTTTTCAGCGCTGGAAATTATTTGGCAGTGCATTAAAAACAGTAGATGGATTTGAAGATACTTTTTGGTCGGGTATAGAGTTGACAAAACTCTATCAAAAATTTTCAGTTGATAAACGGAATCAGCATGAAGTGAGCGGTTCACAAAGTATTTTTTTGGCGGGTTTTAAAGAATTTGTACGCTTGCGAAAACAAACAGGTATTCAACCAGCTGCCGTTATGGAAGGTACACAACGTGCGATGCGGGTTGCGATGGCAAGAGAAGTCGAACGCTTAGAAATGCATTTACCTTTTTTGGCAACTATCGGATCGGTGAGCCCTTATATTGGATTATTTGGGACGGTTTGGGGCATTATGAATTCTTTTAGAGCTTTGGGTAGCGTGCAACAAGCAACGCTTTCTATGGTAGCCCCTGGAATTTCGGAAGCTTTGATCGCAACGGCCATGGGATTATTTGCAGCGATTCCCGCGGTTGTTGCGTACAATCGATATTCGAATCGGTTACAAGGTTTGGTTAATCGCTATGAAACTTTTTTTGAAGAATTTACTAGTATTTTACATAGACAAGCTTATACGCTTTCGGGATCTTCGTTGAATATCTATGAAGCAGCAAGCGATACAGAACATGATGCGTAAACGAGCACAGCGAAGATTGGTATCCGAAATTAATATTGTGCCGTACGTCGATGTGATGTTAGTGCTATTGGTTATTTTTATGGTAACAGCACCGCTTTTAACACAAGGTGTACAAGTAGATTTGCCGCAAGCGACAGCAGAACCGCTGCCGCAAGATCAAAAACCACCGATAGTTGTTTCCGTTGATGCAACGGGCCAACTGTTTTTAGAACAGTCCAAAGAACCGATGCAACCCGAAGCGCTAGCGGTTAAAGTTGCCGCTAGCATTCAAGTTGATCCAACGCGCGCAGTTTTAGTGCGTGGTGATAAAAATGTGGATTATGGCAAAGTGATGGATGCGATGGTTTTATTAAAACATGCGGGTGTCTCTAAAGTAGGCTTAATGACAGAGCATATCGGAGAGTAGGGTTGTGATGAAAGTGTGGACGCCGTATTTTTTAGCCTCGGCTTTGATGCATCTTCTCTTATTGATTTTTTTTATTTTCAGCCTCGAGGCCAGTTACAATAACAATCAATTGCCGCCGAAACCCGGCGAAATTGTACAAGCCACCATTGTTGATCAAACAAAAGTGAACGCGGAAATTGCCAGAATTAAAACCATCGAAAAACAACAGAGTCAAGAAAAAGCGATTGAAGAAAAACAATTCGTTGAAAAGTTAGCAGAAGTTAAGCGCGCCCGTGAACAAGAACAGGCTAAACTTGAGCAATTAAAAAAAGACATGGTAGCAGAAAAGAAAAAACTGGCTGCTTTAGAAGATCAACGTCAAGCTGAACAAGATCGTGCAAAACTGATGCGACAAGAACGTGAAAAAGAAGAAAAAAAGAAGCAGGAAGCTAAGCGTAAAGCCAGCGATGCAAAGCAGCTAGCTGCCGCAAAAGCAGCTAAAGAAGCGGCTATTGAAGCAGAACGTGTTGCTGCCGAAAGCCAAGGCCGAATTAGCAGCGAAGTTCAAAAAGTGTTGGGCATGTGGGCAGAAAAAATTAAAAGCAATAAACGAGAAGCTTTTGGTTTGGCTGCGAATCTTTATTGTAAATTGGCGATTCATGTTTTGCCGGATGGTAGTGTTAATGTGCGTCTTATACAAAGCAGTGGCAATTCTATTTATGATGATTTATCAATGAAAGCGGTTTATAAATCAGAGCCGTTTGATTTGCCAGAAGACCCTTCTGTGAGAGAGCAGATCAAATCGTTTGAATTAGGTTTAAGAAATGATGAGGACAGAGAATAATGCGACTTAAAAGAAGTATTTTTAGCGTGATAATGAGTTTTTTTATTTATGGTGCAGCATCTATCGTGCATGCATCATTATATGTTGAAATTACAGGGGGCGTTGCTGCTGGGTTGCCCATTGCTATTGTGCCGTTTGGTGTGACTGGCGCGGATCCTGCCAGTGTTGCAGATCTCTCGAGCGTGATAAAAGCAGATTTGGAAAATAGCGGGCAATTTAAACCGTTGGCCTTTCAGTCAATTCAGCAATTTCCAACGCATCAAGGCGAAGTACAGTATCCTTATTGGCAAGGTGTAGGCATTGAAGATTTAGTGATTGGACAAATTAAAAGAACGGGTTCAACTTTTAGCGTGAGTTTTGCGTTATTAGATATTATCCGACAAAAAGCCGAAGGCGTTTCACGTGCGCCGTTATTGGCCATGCATTTTGATAATGTGCGTGCACAAGATTTTCGTGCTTTGGCACATCATATCAGCGATTGTATTTTTGAAAAATTGATTGGTATTAAAGGCATTTTTTCAACGCGCATTGCTTATGTATCGGTGGCCCAAGGTTCAAAAGGCACGATACATACGCTCGAAGTTGCGGATTCCGATGGCTTTAATCCTAAACCTCTGTATCGGTCGGCTTATCCATTAATGTCGCCAGCTTGGTCACCCGACGGAAAAAAAATAGCCTTTGTTTCGTTTGAAAAAAATAGAGCAGGTATCAACATTGTAGAAGTGTTCAGTGGTCATGTAGAACGATTAACACAATTCCCAGGCATTAATGGGGCACCTACGTGGTCTCCTGATAATCAAACTTTGGCTTTGGTTTTATCTAAAGATGGCGGCCCCAAGATTTATACGATGGATGTCAAAACAAAAGCGTTGAGTCGTTTAACCGAAGGTACAGGTATTGATACTGAACCTAGCTTTGCGCCCGATGGGCGTTCGGTGGTATTTACCTCGAGCAGAGGGGGCAAGCCACAAATTTATCGGGTGGCTCTTGAGTCTCGAAAAGTTGAGCGTTTGTCGTTTAAAGGTGACTACAATGCAAAGCCTTCTTTAACGCCTGATAATAAAAAATTAGTCATGTTGCATCGAGATGAAGGTGGATTTTTTAGTATTGCCGTTCAGACATTAAGTACGGGTGAGTTAAAAATTTTAACCCGTTCTAGTTTAAGCGATTCCCCCAATCTTGCGCCCAATGGTATGATGGTGCTTTATGGTTCCGAGGCGGGTGGGCAAGGTGTGTTAGGGGCTGTTTCTTTAGATGGACGTGTTAAAATTCGTTTGCCATCTCGAGAAGGCAATGTGCAGGAGCCTGCGTGGTCACCTTTTGTTCAATAACGTGTTTGATAGGAGAGTGTAATGTGTACTAAAGTGAAAGTGTTCGCTTCAATTGTTTTATCATTGTTAATATTGGGCCTTGTTGGTTGTGGTGCTAAGAAGAGTGGCAGCCAATATGGGACAGATGCCGATGGTGAGGTTGTCGGCGTTGGCGACACGGTGCGGTTTTACGGGTCGGATGTTTCTCCAGCAGAGGAAAAAGAGCTGCTCGCAAAACGAACCTATTATTTTGCCTATGATGGTTTCGATGTATCAGAGGCAGATACTTTGTCTCTCTATGCACATGCAAAACGCTTGTTAAATGGTAAACGCATACATGTGCGTGTTGAAGGACATACCGATGAGCGCGGTAGCCGGGAATATAACGTTGCATTAGGTGAAAGAAGAGCAAATGCAGTGGCAAATATTTTGATGTTAAAAGGTGTTCCGCAAGATCAAATGAGCGTTGTGAGCTATGGTAAAGAAAAACCAGCAGTTGCTGGGCATGGTGAAGCCAGTTGGCGTCAAAATCGTCGAGCAGTGATTATTTATGAGGTAGAATAAGCATGAAAAAGCGGGGTTCCGTTTGTGTATTGACAAGTTTAATGACTTTAAGCACTTCTTTTGCTGTAGAAGCGTTGGCAGTTGTTGAATCGCGAACGGGAGAACCGATTGTTTCGAGTGCTGAACCTGTATTCGCAGCGCGATCTGCCGAAGATCGCGCTGTGAGCGATTATGTGCCGCATCCGAGTAAAGCAATGATGCATGCCCCAGCAGAAGATCGAGCAGCTTTACTGAGTTTGAAGCAGCTAGAGATTTTAAAGCAAGAAATCGGTGAATTACGAGGCTTGGTTGAAACGCAAGAACATGAAATTCAACAATTAAAAAAGAGCCAGCAAGATTTTTATCATGACTTAGACAAAAGGATCGTACAATTACAATCGGCGAGTAAAGATAAGGGTGTGCAGAAAAAGCCCGGCATAACGATTGTACCTACCGGTAAAAGCACTACTGCAGCACCTAAAGAAGAAATGGCAGAAGAAGCTATATTGGAGCCTGTGGTAACTGCTTTTCCTGAATCCACCGCCGCCGCGAATCATAAAAAAAGCAATAGCGAACAGACCACTGAAAAAGCAACCTATGAAGCAGCATACGAATTGGTTAAAACAAAACGGTATTCCGAAGCGACAGTGGCTTTTCAAAATTACTTAACCCGCTTTAAAACGGGAGAACATGCTGTCAATGCCCATTATTGGATGGGTGAAATCTATATGGTAGAGTGGCAAAAAGATCCGACAAATAAAGTGTTATTAGATAAAGCTGCCGGTGCTTTTTCGAATGTTGTATCACAATTTTCAGGAAATCCTAAGGTATCGGATGCTTTATTAAAATTGGGTATTGTCGAAAGTGAAAAAGGCAATTCTGTTGCTGCGCGACAATATTTTATGGACGTTAAAAAACGTTATCCAGGTTCAGCCGCTGCACGGATTGCCGAGACGCGCTTGAAACAATTATAAGTTTTATGGCCGATTTTTTACTTAACGCTTAGGTTGTGCTGGTTTTCGTTCACTGGGTGTAACGGTAAAAGTTAAATATTCGCCCTTACGAAATATTTCAACCGTATAGTTTTGTCCGGGTGTTAATGCAGAGACTAAGCGTAAAGCCATACGCTCATCCGTAATGACTATGTTATTGACTTTCGTGATGACATCCCCAGGTAATAAGCCTGCTTTTTGTGCAGGGCTTCCACGCACAACGGCACGTACATAGACCCCTTCGCCTTCTTTGTAGTCGATATAGCCTCGAATTTCTTTATTCAAGGGTTGCATCATAATGCCTAAATAGCCCCGAATAATGGGTTTTCCTTCGATGAGTTTATGCATCACTTCGGTTGCTTGATCAATGGGGATTGCAAAACCAATGCCTTGGTTTCCGCCAGAACGGCTATAGATAACCGTATTAATACCAATGATTTGACCAAAAGAATTAATTAATGCGCCGCCCGAATTTCCGGGATTGATAGCGGCATCTGTTTGAAGTAGATTTTCTAAAATGCCCACATCCGCACCGGTACGTTCTGTTGCGCTGATAATGCCTTGTGTCACGGTTTTATCGAGGCCATAAGGATTACCAATGGCAAGCACTACATCACCTACTCTTAATTTTTGAGAAGAACCTATTGTAATAACAGGTAGTTTATCAACTTTAATTTTTAATACGGCAAGATCGCTATCGGGATCGGTTCCAACGACAGTAGCATCAGCGGAACGACCATCTGCTAAAGTTACTACCATCGTATCGGCTTCTCGAATCACATGATTATTAGTTAAGACATAACCTTTGTCGCTGACAATAACGCCTGATCCTAATCCTTGTAGTGTTTCTTTAGGCAATGCGCGTCCTTGTTTATTTTTTTCGTTACCTTGCCATTCCTCAGTACCCTGGTTGTTATTAGGGTCACCAAAAAAGTACCGAAACATGGGATCTT
Organism: Gammaproteobacteria bacterium; assembly: GCA_044225595.1. Classification (GTDB taxonomy): domain Bacteria; phylum Pseudomonadota; class Gammaproteobacteria; order UBA6186; family Azoamicaceae; genus CADEGZ01. The sequence goes on along the minus strand of JBGAIG010000009.1, from coordinate 16,249 downwards.
GCATCAGCGGGTTTTGTTCTACGGGAACTTCTTGCGTAGTTTTAATGCTAACAACCGCGGGAGCAGCTAATGCCACAGCCTCTGCGTAAGAAACAGGCGCATTTAAAGTGACAGATGAAATCGTTGGGCCTGCGGGAACGGGGGTTGCATGAGAGGAGCCATAAAAATTCAGTTTAGCCAGAATAACGGGCGAAATGAGGGTAATGAAACCAAAGAAAAAAAGAACTTGGATCGCTTTTTTGGCGCGTTTGGCTATTTTCATTTGTACACTCTCTTGCTTTCAATACGATGGAATTTTATGACAACTCGTATTTGGTGAGCAACTTTCTTAATGTACCGCGATGAAGGCCAAGCCATTCGGCAGCCCGCGACTGGTTGCCTTGCACTTGTTGCATGACAATGCTTAATAAAGCAGATTCCACTTCATGCAACACAAGATTATAGATATTGCTTGCAGATTCACCTTCCAATTTAGAAAAATAATCCTGTAAAGCAGATGTGATATGTTCACGTAAAAAAGGCTTTGATAGCTTCAATTTGTTCATTAGGTTTTTCCAAGCGATTAAAATAGTCGCGAAATCGTGCGCTGTCTGTTTGCCCGCGGCTGTACCAAGAAACATGTTTACGGGCAACCATTGCGCCCGTATATTCACCATAAAATTGATATAAATTTTCCAGGTGGCCTAATAAAATAGCTTTAATTTCGAGAGGCGTGGGTGCTGGCAGTAATTTACCCGTTTTAAGATAATGCGCAATTTCTTTAAAGATCCAAGGGCGCCCTTGTGCAGCTCGGCCAATCATAATGCCATCTGCTTGTGTTTGTTCTAAAACCGCTTTTGCTTTTTCAGGTGTTTCGATATCACCATTCGCAATGACGGGGATATGAACCGCAGCTTTAATAGCAGCGATGGTTTCGTATTCTGCATCGCCTTTAAAAAAGCAAGAACGCGTACGACCATGCACGGCTAATGCTTGAATACCACTTTGTTCTGCAATTTTAGCAATTTTAACGCCATTTTTATTGTTGGGATCCCAGCCGGTGCGAATTTTAAGAGTCACTGGAATAGAAACTGCCTTGACAGTTTCTTCTAAAATACGGATGACTAAGGGTTCGTCTCGAAGTAAGGCGGAGCCTGCTAAAGTATTGCAGACTTTTTTAGCGGGACACCCCATGTTGATGTCGATAATGTCCGCACCTTCTGCTTCGTTAAATCGTGCAGCTTCACCCATCATGATGGGATCAGCGCCTGCGATTTGAATCGATCGTGGTTCTGTTTCACCTTCGTGATTCGCACGCCTTAAAGTTTTTTGGCTGCCTCTTAGTAGAGAATTGGAAGACACCATTTCTGAAACAGCCATACCAACACCAAGTGCTTTGCAGAGCTGACGGAACGGGCGATCGGTGACGCCTGCCATGGGGGCAAGTATAAGATTGTTTTCTAACTTGTGTTTACCGATTTGCATGATTTATGCCATTATAAATTTGTGTCATTAAAATTGCAGATGCTATCATAACAAAAGTGAGATTTTTACTCAAAGAAATGGTACATGCAATTACCCATTGGTGTCAGTGATTTTAGAAAAATTATTGAGACAAGAGATCCTGAAGGCAAGCCTTATTTATTCGTTGATAAATCGTTATTGATAAGAGACATTGTAAATGATTTAACCGAAGTAAAGCTAATTACGCGCCCGAGACGGTTTGGCAAAACATTGAATATGTCAATGTTACACCATTAAAGAAGTCAAAGACTTGTATAAAAGATTGATTGCAGAATGGTTGTCAGGTGTTAATAATGCAACGGTATTTAACACATTCCTAAGTAATTTATTGAATGGCGAAATGAAAAATTTTGAAGATGCTTTACGAGCTTAATAAGCTTGGCATTATTTTAGAATTTAAAAATATTGATAAAAGCAGCACAAAAGATCTAAAAGAAGTTGCAAATGGCGCTATAAAACAAATTGATGAAAAACGATACCATGCAGCACTTTTGCAGCATAATATTAAACGTTGTCTCAAGGTAGGTATTGCTTTTAGAGGCAAAGAACTTGCAATGAGTCACAGAATAGAAGATGTATTATGGCCTTAAATACCGTGCAAAAATGTTCGCAAGAGAAAAAGGGCATTCAGAGATTGTTAAACTACACAGTTTTAGCACTTAACCGCGTCCAACCATCAATAGTGTTTGTCTCTAACAATGTAAACCAGGGTTTATAAGCTTCAAAAACCATTTCAAGCTGATTTTCAAGAAAACCGGATAAAATGATAATGCCATCTCCATTAACGAGTTCTGCAAAAGTAGGTGCTAATGTTATGAGTGGTTCAGCAAGAATGTTGGCGAGGATCAGATCTGCTTTTTGAGCTGTTGTTTTAGATGATTCTAATGTCGTGTTTAAGGCATTAGGCAAAACGCTTAGAATATTTTTTGTCGTCAAGCCATTATTTTTTGCGTTATTTTCTGTGCTTAAAAGCGCTTGCCTGTCGTGATCGACAGCATACACAAAGCGGGCACCTAGTTTTAAAGCAGCAATGCCGAGAATACCGGAACCACAGCCATAATCGACAACCATAGCGCCAATCGGCGGATGCTCATCCAACCATTCTAAACAAAGACGTGTGGTTGCATGTGTGCCTGTACCAAAAGCTAATCCGGGATCTAGCATTAAGGTGGTGGCGGTTCGATCAGGATTTTCAAACCAGCTTGGGTAGATCATTAGTTTTTTTCCAAAACGCATGGGTTGCCACCCTGCCATGCCCAAGCGAATCCAATCCTTTTCTTCTAAGGGTTCTATTTTAAGTGTTTGGAAGGTATCGTGATCGATCCGTATTTTTAACAGGTTTTTAACAGCAGCTATATCTGCATTGGTATCAAATAGTCCAACGACTTTTGTTGTTTGCCAGAGTGGCATTGTATTTGGTGGCGGTTCAAATAAGGGGTCATCTTTGGCATCCTGTAATGTAACAGCAACAGCGCCTGCTATTGTAAAATATTCTGAATAGACTTCAGCAAGGTCGCGCTGGGTATCAACGGTTATTTGTATCCAAACCACGCGGTTAATTGGCCATCTTTTGTTCAAGATAATGGATATTCGTACCGCCTTGATGAAAATTTGCATCTCGGATCAGGCTTTGGTGTAAAGGAATGTTGGTTTTGATACCTTCAACAATAATTTCATCTAGCGCATTTTTCATGCGAGCAATAGCGGTTTCGCGATCAGGGCCGTAAGCAATTAATTTTCCAATCAACGAATCGTAATAAGGTGGTACATCATAGCCATGATAGATATGCGAGTCCCAACGAATACCAGGTCCGGCAGGCGCATGGAAAAGCTGAATTTTCCCCGGGCTTGGAATAAATGTTTTAGCATCTTCGGCATTAATGCGGCATTCAATAGCGTGTCCTTCAATTTTAACATCTTGTTGTCGAATCGAGAGTGGTTTGCCTGCAGCGATACGTAATTGTTCTTTGACAATGTCAATATTCGTAATTAATTCGGATACTGGATGTTCAACTTGAACCCGCGTATTCATTTCAATAAAGTAAAATTCGCCATTTTCATACAAAAACTCAAATGTACCTGCACCGCGGTATCCCATTTCGATACAAGCTTTAACACAGCGTTTACTGATTTTTTTTCGCTGCTCTTCTGTAATGCCAGGCGCAGGCGCTTCTTCTAGGATCTTTTGATGCCGTCGCTGCATGGAACAATCACGTTCGCCAAGCGAAATGGCATTACCTTTGCCATCAGCTAAGATCTGAATTTCAATATGTCTTGGATGTTCTAGAAATTTTTCCATGTAAACAGCGTCGTTATTAAAAGCTGCTTTGGCTTCTGCTTTCGTCATAGAAATGGCATTTAAAAGAGTTGCTTCGCTGTGCACAACACGCATACCACGTCCACCGCCGCCGCCAGCAGCTTTAATGATAACTGGATAACCAATTTGTCGTGCAAGCATTGAGTTTTCGTCTGGGTTGTCTTGAAGTGCGCCGTTAGAACCTGGTACGCAAGGCACATTTGCTTTTTTCATCATGCGAATGGCAGAGACTTTATCACCCATTTGACGAATATTTTCGGCATTTGGACCAATAAAAATAAAACCGCTTTGTTCTACGCGTTCTGCAAAGTCTGCATTCTCGGCTAAAAAACCATAACCAGGATGAATGGCAACAGCATCGGTAATTTCGGCAGCACTAATAATCGCTGGAATGTTTAAATAACTGGCGCTAGAGGCTGCAGGTCCAATACAAACGGATTCATCCGCTAAACGTACATGCATTAAATGGCTATCGGCAGTAGAATGCACAGCAACTGTTTTTATGCCTAATTCTCTACACGCTCTGAAGATCCGAAGTGCTATCTCGCCGCGGTTTGCAATAACAACTTTATCTAACATAATTAGTCATCACTAATGATAAAAAGCGGTTGTCCAAATTCAACGGGTTGGCCATTTTCAACACAAATACGTTTAATAATGCCTGCTTTATCAGCTTCGATTTGGTTTAACATTTTCATGGCTTCAACAATACATAAAACGGTGCCAATTTTGACAGATTGTCCAACTTCTGCAAAGGGCTTATCGTTAGGGCTTGCCGCTCTATAGAAAGTCCCGACCATAGGCGCTGCAACCGCATGTTCATTGGCAGCGGGTATCGATGTTGTTATCTGTTGGGTTTGTCCTGTTGGGGATTCTAAGGCAGTACCAGGCATTTGACCCGATGGGGGGGTAATCGGTGCATAATATGCAGCAGAGGGGGATGCGGGCTTAGAAGGTTCACGGCTGATTCGAATAGAACCCTCACCTTTTTTGCTGATCGCTATCTCAGAAATACCTGGCGATCCTTCTAGTAATTCCATCAACTTTTTTACTTTTCGAAGATCCATAAAACGCACTCTTAAACTAATTAAAAAATTTTAAACAAACTTGGTGCAATTTTGCAGGAGTTAAAGCCTTTTGTCTACTTATTAAAATGTAATGTTTTAAGAGATTAAGAAAAGCGACGGGTGTTTTGTTTAATTAAAACACCCGTCACTTTAGAAACTGAATGCAGTTACTGTATTACCACCAGCCGCCTTCACGATTTCCACCAGCGCCGCCACTGGAACGACCAGCGCCGCCACTACGACCACCCGCACTGCCGCCGCTACGACCACCACGGCCGCCCGCACCACCGCCTGATTTTTTGGCTTCGGCAACGTTAACGCGAATTGCGCGACCGTTTAAGTCTGTGCCGTCTAAAGCCAATGCTTTTTCAGCAGATTGTTGGGTTTCGAAAGTGACGAAGGCAAACCCACGAACGCGCCCCGTATCACGATCCATGGGAATTTTGACCTCTAAGACCGGTCCGTAAACCGAGAAAGCTGCTTCCAGCTCTTCTTTGGTGGTCGAAAAGGCCAAATTGCCTACAAATAATTGATTTTGCATGTTAACTATCTCCTGAGACCTGTAATTCAACGACTCTATGATCACACCGTATGCATGACCACAAGAGGATTATAGCGCACTTGAAATGGCATAGCACTTGTTTTTTACCTGAGACTGCCGCTGCTCGTTAGCACTGAGATCTTTATAAGCGTTATAGGTCGCTAGACGAAGGGGGCGCATAAGGTGTTATTATGACCACTTGATAACAGCAGTGTCTATATTTTAAGAAAGAGGCTTTATTGATTACAGATGTTGACTAACATGCAAAGTTGGTTTCGTGCAATGTGCAAAAAAATTCGTAGAAATCGCGCGAATTTAGCAATATCTGACAACCCAATGATCATAGCGCGTCGCGCACATGCTATATCGCGCGCCAATATCAGCAAGCATGCGCTAAAAGTCCTATATGGGTTACACAACGCGGGCTATCAAGCCTATTTGGTTGGTGGTGGTGTGCGCGATCTCTTGCTTGGTTCGCATCCTAAAGATTTTGATGTAGCAACCAATGCTCGGCCGGAAGAAATCCAAAGGTTGTTTCGCAATTGTCGCTTAATAGGCCGGCGATTTCGTTTAGCGCACGTTCATTTTGGCTATCACATCATAGAAGTGGCGACTTTTCGTGCGAACGTACAAGCGACAACCCATAGTCCTCACTTAGTGCATTCGGAAGAAGGCATGATATTGCGGGATAATATTTATGGTGCGCTGATTGATGATGTGTATAGGCGTGATTTTACAGTAAATGCGCTCTACTACAATATTGCTGATTTTACATTGGTTGATTACGTCGGCGGCTTAAACGATTTAAAAGCACATTGTTTAAGAATGATAGGTGAGCCAAGCCAGCGGTATAGAGAAGATCCGGTTCGGATGTTGCGTGCTATTCGTTTTGCTGCAAAATTAGGATTTCATATCCATCTTGATTCTGAGAAACCGATTTTTGAGCTTGGCATTTTAGTGAAACAAGTACCTGCAGCACGCTTGCTCGATGAATTTATGAAATTATTTTTAAGTGGCTTTGCAGAAGCTAGTTTTAATTTGTTGCGCCATTATGGGTTGTTTATCGTATTATTTCCGCAAACGGAACAGTATTTAGTGAATGAAGAAAAGGCAGTTGCCAAGTCATTTATACTAGGCGCGTTATTAGCCTCAGATAAACGCGTACACGAAAGCAAACCGGTTGCTTTGCCATTTTTATTAGGCGCATTTTTATGGTATCCTGTGCAGGAACGTGCAAGAGCGTTAATGAAGGAAGGCGCGACAGAACTCGCGGCGTTTTATGAGGCTTGTGATGCGATATTGTATGAACAGCAAAAGAGCGTTGCTATTTCTAAACGGTTTTCACAGGCCATTCGGGAAATTTGGATTTTGCAGATTCGTTTAATTCGGAGGTTTCGAAAGCGTGTACCCGAATTGATTTTACATCCGCGCTTTAGAGCGGCGTATGATTTTCTGCTGTTGCGTGCCTCTACAGGTGATAAAGCAGTAGAAGAAGCGGCGTTGTGGTGGAAGACTTATGTTGAAGCTAACAATGACACACGTTTGTTGATGGAAAAAGGGTTGAAAGAAAGTAGCCATGGTTATCGCGCAAAGCGCCGGAAAAAGCAGTGAAGATATCGCGTTAATGTTTACATAGAGAGGAGTCAATATGAAACCATATATGATCATTGAAGGTAGCAGTCAGGCACTCGAACTTTTTGAAAAAAAGGTCGCAGATGCACTAGAGGAAGGTTACAGTTTAGCAGGTGAGTTGATTGTAAAATCTCAAACTGGCGAAATGAAATTTTATCAACCTGTTATTTTTGCAGACAATGACGAAGACGATTGGGGTGAAGATGAAGACGAGGATGAAGAAGACGAAGATGACGACGAATAGAACGTTTCCATGACATCATCGTTTGCTTGGCAAGGCTTACAAAAACACCACGAGTCTTTAGTCGATGTATCCATTCGTGATCTATTTGCCAAAGATCCGAATCGATTTTCGAAATTTTCTCTGCAAGCAAACGATATTTTATTGGATTATTCTAAACAGCGCATTACGCAAGAAACACTTGAGAAATTAATTGCGTTTACAAAGGTACGAGATTTAAAAGCACGAATTGAGGCATTATTTTCGGGTGGCATTGTGAATGTTTCTGAAAAAAATGCCGCCTTGCATACCGCTTTGCGTGACCCAACCTCAACACCATTCATGTTTAGACATCAAGATGTTAAAAAAAACATTCATGCAGAATTAGCACGTATCGAACAGTTTGTAGACAGTGTGCGATCAGGCAGTTTCCGAGGGGCTACTGGCAAACGCATAACCGATGTGATTAGCCTGGGTATTGGAGGGTCAGATCTGGGACCGTTGATGGCCTGTGAAGCGCTCTGTGAATATAAAACAACAGACATTCAAGTCCATTTTATTTCTAATATTGATGGTAAGACGCTGGCGGCTTGTTTAGCAAAATGCAATCCAGAAACAACGTTGTGTTTTATTAATTCTAAAAGCTTTACAACTATAGAAACACATCAAAATGCAAAAGCAGTACGTACTTGGTTTGAACCTGTTTTAGGTGTAAAAACAAATGTTCATTTAGTGGCAGTAACAGCAGAAGTCCAACGTGCAGAAGCCTTTGGAATTGCCAAACAAAATATTTTTGAATTTTGGGATTTTATTGGTGGACGATATTCTGTATGGTCTGCAGTAGGATTACCGATTGCATTATTATTAGGGATGCCAAATTTTAAAGCATTTTTGGCAGGTGCGAACGAGATGGATAGGCATTTTTATTCCGCGCCTTTTGAACAGAATATGCCTGTATTACTTGCGTTGCTAGGCATTTGGAATATTAATTTTGAGGGGCATCTCACCCAAGCCATTATTCCGTATGAGGATGGTTTGCGTCGATTGCCCGATTATTTGCAACAATTAGAAATGGAAAGTAATGGCAAAAAAGCACAACAATTTTCAGGTTTTGTATCCCATGCCACGGCAGCGGTTATCTGGGGGGGGGTAGGGTGTAACGGTCAGCATGCTTATATGCAATTATTGCATCAAGGGTCACAAATTGTCCCGGTTGATTTTTTAGTAGCTGCTTTAGGGCATCCTGCATTTAAAGAACATCATCAGCTATTAGTGGCCAGTTGTTTTGCTCAAAGTAAAGCATTAATGGAAGGTACAAGTGAACATAATCATTCAAATGTAACGACAGATCACTTGAAAGATGCAAAACAATGTTTTGGCAATCGACCGAGTAATACTATCGTATTTTCGAAATTAACACCAAAAGTATTGGGATCGCTGATTGCGCTTTATGAGCATAAAAATGGGGTGTCGAGGTAGGAAAAACATTAGTTAAAGAGATCTTACCGTTTTTAGAGCAACCACTATCCAGCACGTTGGTAGAAAAAAACGCACTCGATAGTTCTACACGAGGATTGATTGACTATTGTCTTCGGCTATCAAATTAGGCAGTACGTTGTTTTTCGCGAATTTCGTCCAAGGTTTTGCAATCAATACATAAAGTAGCGGTCGGACGTGCTTCAAGACGTCGAATACCAATTTCAACACCACACAGTTCGCAATAGCCATATTCTTTATCGTCTATTTGTTGCAGCGCTTCTTCTATTTTTCGAATTAATTTACGTTCTCTATCGCGAGCACGAAGCTCAAGATTTAAAATTTCTTCTTCTGTTGCGCGATCATTCGGATCGGCTAGAACTTGAACATTCTTTCCCTTCATTTCATTAATCGTGTTATCCACTTCTTGCATTAAGTCCTTTTTCTTTTCTGCGAGAATAGAACGAAAGTGTTTTAACTGCTGTTCGTTCATGTACACTTCACCCGGTTGAGCCTGATAAGGCTCAAACTTATAAGATATGATTGTATGATCGGCGGTATGAGGAACTGTCGGCGGTGTACCGATAGGATCCGTTGACTTTTTTTTCCGAGCCTTAACAGACATTAGGTTATCCTCCACCTACTTTATTCCTTAAACGTTAATTTATAGCCTAAACCTTACTTGAAATCAAGGGTGCTGGTACACCTTTAAAGTCGGGCCGATGAATAAGCATGTAATCCAACTTTTTGTCTTACAATTCTACTACTTAAAATGAAGTCTCAAAATTAGACATAACGTTGTATGCAGCGTCTAATGTTTGCTCGGTGGTGGATTCTGTATGTGCGGTTGATACAAATCCAGATTCAAATGCAGAGGGTGCGAAGTACACACCTTTCTTTAACATACCATGAAAAAACTTTTTAAATTGTTCAATATTGCATTTTTCAACTTGTTCAAAATGCGTGATTGACTTTTCTGTTGTAAAAAATAAACCAAACAAACTGCCAACTTGATGTGTTTGCAAGGGGAAATCAAGCTGTTTTGCAATATTTTTTAATCCCTGCATCAAATCTTTTGTTATTTTGTTTAAGTTTTGATATATCTCTGGATCTCTTAATAATTGCAATGTTGTTAGCCCTGCAGTTAAAGCAATAGGATTACCTGATAAAGTGCCTGCTTGATAAACAGGACCGGTAGGTGCTAAATAGGCCATAATATCGCGTCTACCGCCAAATGCACCAACGGGTAACCCACCACCGATAATTTTACCGAGACATGTTAGATCAGGTGTGACTTGATACAATGCTTGTGCACCACCAAGAGCGACTCTAAATCCGGTGATGACTTCATCAAAAATCAAAAGACTTTTATACTGCGTACAAAGTGTTCGTAACCCCGGTAAAAAATCAGGGAGCGGTGGAATACAATTCATATTGCAAGCAATCGGTTCCACGATGATTGCAGCAATTTCATTTCCAAATTTTTCAAAAATGGTCTTAACGGCGGCTAAATTATTAAAAGGCGCAATTAAAGTATCTTTTGTAAAAGCTTCAGGTACGCCAAGAGAATCAGGGATGCCCAGTGTTAATAACCCAGAGCCCCCTTTAATTAATAAGCTGTCAGTATGACCATGATAACCACCGTGAAATTTTAAAATTTTATTTCGTCCAGTAAAGCCTCTTGCCAATCGGATTGCCGTTTGGGTGGCTTCGGTACCGGAGTTAACCATGCGTACTTGTTCAATCGAAGGCATTAACTGTGTGATGAGTTCTGCCATTTCGACTTCGATTTCAGTTGGAGCACCAAACCCAAGCCCGTGGGATAGTGCGGCTTCAAGTGCTTTTAAAATGCGGGGATGTGCATGTCCATGAATTAACGGTCCCCAAGAGCCGACATAATCAATATATTTTTTGCCTTCTACATCAACAAGATAGGGGCCAAAGCCTGATTTAAAGAAGCGGGGTGTTCCGCCAACGCCTTTAAAAGCGCGCACAGGAGAATTAACACCGCCTGGAATAACCGTTTGTGCCCGGGCATATAACTTGGTAGAATAGTCCATCAATAATGATCCTGTTGTGCCTCGCGATTTAAATTTTAAAGAGTCAATACTGGAAATGCAACAGCGCGAATGTCATAACATAGTCTTTAATCTAAGTTTTATGAGGTATTCTAAAAAATGGAAATATTGAATTCGATAGATGCGCATTTTGTGGTGTCTTTAGGCGTTATTTTGGTTATTTTTGCAGCATTTTATGGTACAGCCCTTAAAAAGCAAAAACAGGCGATGATGAAAATAGATGAATCCTTGAAGCGTCAAGATCAAACCAATTATCAACTGAGTCAAATTTTAAATGAAAGTCGTCGCTCTAATCGGCTATTGTCAGCATTATCAGATATGGAGCCGACGAGTGAATTTGCAGCACCCATCGAACAAAATCAGGATATGCAAAACGCGTCTAATGCAATATCACAGATAGATTCTCAATATAAGCTTTATGTCGGTAATATTGATTATGCAGCAACTGAATCTGAATTGGCTGCATATTTCGCACAATTTGGCCAAATTGAGTTCGTTAATATTCCCGTTAATCGTTATACGGGTAAAGCACGTGGATTTGGATTTGTGAGCTTTATCTCGAAAGAAGATGCTGAACGTGCAATGTCTTTGCATGGCTCGGAATTTAAAGGCCGTCAAATTCAAGTGAATTTTGCGAAAGAGCGTGGAGAGATAGCTTAATGACAGATTACAAACGTTACATGTGCTTACTGTGTGGTTGGGTTTACGACGAAGCAGAAGGCTGTCCAGAAGAAGGTATTGTGGCAGGCACACGTTGGATCGATGTGCCGCCAAATTGGCGCTGTCCGGATTGTGGTGCAACCAAAGCAGATTTTGAGATGATAGAACTTGCAGAACAAATGTAACTTTTTTAGAATTTATAATGGTTTTACGATTGCTAAAATAACAATAGCAATTAACAGGATCACAGGAAACTCGTTTAACCAACGATAAAAGACATGCGAATGTCTATTTTTATCTTGTTGAAATTGTGTTCGCAAATAACCACAATATAAGTGATATAAGATTAATGTGAAGACAAGTCCTAATTTAAGATGCAGCCATAATGCGGTTTTATATAAATCCCATGCATAAGCATGCAATAGCCAAATCCCTAATAGAACAGTCAGTATGGCGCCAGGTGTCATAATACCGTAATAAAGTTTTCGTTCCATGATCTTAAATCGTTCTTGACTGAGGTGATCTTGGCTCATGGCATGATAAACAAAAAGGCGTGGCAGATAAAAAAGCCCAGCAAACCAGGTGACCATGGCAATAATGTGAAAAGCTTTTATCCACAGCATGATCAGTAGAATACCAGAATTGACTAAGTTAGTAAATTACAAGATAATACCAACATGAATACCTCTGACTCCAAGTTATTAGATCCTATTTCATTTACCGAAGCAGCTATTGCTAAAGTAAGAAACCTTATCGAGGCGAAAGGTAATCAAAAATTGAAATTGCGTATTTACATTGTTGGCGGCGGTTGTTCGGGTTTTCAGTATGGTTTTGGCTTAGATGAAAAAATCGCCGAAGACGATATCGTGATGGACAAAGGCGTGGTATCAATGGTTGTTGATGCAGCGAGCGCTCAATATTTAATGGATGCCGTGGTAGATTACAAAGAAGATTTGCAAGGAGCACAGTTTGTGGTGCGTAACCCAAACGCAGAAACAACATGTGGGTGCGGCTCATCGTTTTCATTGAAAGAAGAATAATTCAACAACTTAAAAGTTTTTATTCAAAAGCACTACCCAACTTGCCGGTTGCAACATTGATTTTGCTTTCGTGAATATCCAATAAACGTAGCATCTCTTTTGCATGTGTCATGAAATGATGCTTATGAGACTCCTGAATAGGACTTTTCTTGGGCAAGATAACCGTTAAAGGATTACGATGGATGCCGTCAATACGGAATTCATAGTGTAGGTGATGCCCTGTTGCCAGTCCTGTGCGACCCACATAGCCAATCACTTCCCCTTGTCTGACCTCTTTGCCTGCTCGAAATCCCTTAGGGAATCGTGATAAATGAGCATAGAGTGTGGAGTAACGTGATCCGTGTTGTAATTCAACAACTTTTCCATATCCACCCCGGGTGCCCATAAAAATAACTTTGCCATCACCCGTTGCTTGGACAGGTGTTCCGAGTGGTGCAGAATAATCAGTGCCTTTATGTTCACGGAGGCGGTGCATCACAGGATGATTGCGTTGGCCAAAATGCGAGCTGATGCGGGTAAAATTAAGTGGTGCTCTTAAAAAAGCTTGATGCATACCATACCCATCTGGCGTAAAATAATTGGTGTTCCCTGTCTTGTCGGTATAGCGTACTGCTTGGTGCGTTTTGCCGCCGTTGACAATTTCCGCAGCCAAAATGGCACCTGTTTTGACGCGCTCGCCATCTTCATTGCATTTTTCTTCATATAAGACACGAAAAGTGTCATTACGTTGTAGATCCAATGCAAAATCAATATTCCAGCCAAATATCTCGACCATTTGGGCTAAGATATTGTGATCCAACCCTGCGCGTCTGCCGGAAGCAAATAGAGAATTTTGAATTTCACCTTTGCTAAAAGCGAGTTTTTTCTCAAGTGGTACCAATTTGTGCTCGACTTGAAATCCTTCCTCCATACGCGAAAGATAGAGAGACTCGCCAGGTGCGACATTTAAGGTTAGAGAGACGGCTTGTTGTTCTTCTGAAACTTGTACTTTTAGCGTTTGTCCTGGTGCTAAAGCAGCCAAATGTCTGCAGGCGGGATCAGCACTCATCATTTCGTGTACGTCTTTGGTTGAAATGCCTAAACGTGTAAATATTTTAGAAAGTGTGTCGCCCGCTTGCACCTTAATGGTATGCCAACTTTCAGGCATTTCGTCTTCGACAGTTTCAGAAGATTTATTGAGCAGCGCAAAAGGTTTTAGCTCCGCTAGCATTTCCAATCCAGTTTCTTTTAAGGCCGCAACGGGTTTCACGATATTTTTATTGACAACTGCATTGGCTGAGGCTGTTTTAGGCGATGAAACGAGCGTCGGTGTTGGAGAAGATGCAGCAGCAACTGTTGCTGAAAGAGGGGGTGTTGTTGAGCCAAAAGGTCTAAAAAACGAAAACGAAAGCATTAAGCAAACAAACATGATGAAGCCTAAACTCACATGCAGGGTACGCCTAAAAATGGGTGATCCCTTCTTCTTTTTTATCTTCGGTTTGTAGTCAAGTTTCACGGCTAATCATGGTCCTTAAATTGAAAATGTTTTTACTAGTAGAGGCAAACTTCTATGTCCGCCCTTTCATATTATGCCAAAGTTAACAAACAAAATTAGTTACATTAACTCAAATACGTACCTATAAAAGGTAGTTTGTGCCTGAAAAGCAGTCAACGCTTATTTCCAATATCAGCATTCAACGATACTATAAAAGAGAGCAAAATGAAACTAGAAGTTGCCGAACAAACAACCTGAGGTGGTAGGCCATGAGTATTTTTGTTGAACAGCTTGATTTAATTCAGCGTGGTGCGGAAGAAATTTTAGTAAAAGAAGAATTAGTTGAACTTCTTAAAAGAGGTAAGCCGTTGCGTATTAAAGCAGGGTTTGATCCGACAGCGCCAGATATACATCTAGGACATACGGTGTTGTTAAATAAATTAAAACAGTTTCAAGACCTTGGGCATCATATTTTGTTTTTGATTGGTGACTTTACCGCAATGATTGGCGATCCAACGGGTCGTAATGTGACACGCAAACCGCTATCACGCGAGGAAATTATGCAGAATGCCAATACCTATCAAGAGCAAGCTTTTAAAATTCTCGATCGCCAAAAAACAGAAGTGCGATTTAACTCTGAATGGTTAGATAAACTGGGCAGTAAAGGACTCATCGAATTATCTGCAAAGTACACCGTAGCGCGTATGTTAGAGCGCGAAGATTTTAAAACCCGTTATCAATCCGGACATTCTATTTCTATTCACGAATTTTTGTATCCGTTGATACAGGGTTACGATTCTGTCGCCTTGAGAGCCGACATCGAGCTTGGTGGAACCGATCAAAAATTTAATCTTTTAATGGGCAGAGAATTGCAAAAAGATTATGGTCAAAGGCCGCAAATTATCATGACTTTTCCGTTATTGGAAGGTACAGATGGTATTAATAAAATGTCAAAATCCCTCGGTAATTATATTGGTATTCAGGAATTGCCTAAAGAGATATTTGGCAAATTAATGTCTATTTCGGATGATTTGATGTGGCGCTATTATGATTTGTTAAGTTTTAAATCGACAGTGGATATTGAAAAATTAAAACATTCTGTTACAGAAGGGGCTAATCCGAGAGATATTAAAGTTGAATTAGCGAAGGAAATTGTGGCTCGGTTTTATAGTGCTGAAGCTGCCATCGATGCACATGCGGGGTTCGTATCACAGTTTCAAAAACATCAAAAACCGGAAAATGTTGAAAAGATAGAAATAGATTGCCCTCAGCACAATATCTCGTTGGCTACTGTGCTAAAAAAAGCGGGATTAGCAAATAGCACTTCTGAGGCGATGCGTTTGATAGAGCAAGGTGCTGTGCAGATAGATGATGTGCGCATTAGCGATAAAAATGAATTTATCGCTGCTGATAGTCAATATCGCCTTTATCAAGTTGGAAAGAGGAAATTTGCACAGGTTAAACTTAACATAAGCTGAAGCTGAAAAAAGGCAGAGTTTGCAAAATATGCAATTCAGGTTATAGAGGACTGTACAAAAAACCGGTTTTTCGGCTTTGAGCCGATTACAGCCTTGATTCGGCTCAGATATCTAGTGTTTGACAATGTTGGTAGGGAGGGGGTACTATTCGGATTCGCGCGTTTTTATGTGCGCCGTTCTTTAATAAATTAAATTATATTATTTTGAAGCCAAGCAATTTGTGTGGGCACTTGTGCTGTAGCCTGAGAAGGTTACAGTAAACTTGAGAAGTGCAAGAGTTAGGACAACTTGAGAATTAGGCTGTTTCTTAGGTGTTTTATAACACCGAAGGATATAAGCCACATTGAATTAAATGAAGAGTTTGATCCTGGCTCAGATTGAACGCTGGCGGCATGCTTAACACATGCAAGTCGAACGGTAGCAGGCCCTTCGGGGTGCTGACGAGTGGCGGACGGGTGAGTAATGCGTAGGAATCTACCTTGTTGAGCGGGATAGCCTAGGGAAACTTAGGGTAATACCGCATAAGCCTGAGAGGGGAAAGCCGGGGACCGCAAGGCCTGGCGCAATAAGATGAGCCTGCGTCGGATTAGCTAGTTGGTGGGGTAAAGGCCTACCAAGGCATCGATCCGTAGCTGGTCTGAGAGGACGACCAGCCACACTGGGACTGAGACACGGCCCAGACTCCTACGGGAGGCAGCAGTGGGGAATATTGGACAATGGGCGCAAGCCTGATCCAGCAATGCCGCGTGTGTGAAGAAGGCCT
>JBGAIG010000008.1:0-67907 GCA_044225595.1 Gammaproteobacteria bacterium | reverse complement strand
TTAGCTCTTTTAGTCTTTGAAGCGCGCCATGCTTTAAAATCACGTTGTACAGAATCTAGTGTTAACCGAGACATTGTGTTCTCCCAAAAGTTTAATAACATTGGGATAAATTAATTTAATTGCAAAATTTATTCTAGGCAACCTCACCGGAAACACACAAAATAATAGGGGATTTGCTTCGACTAACAGCTGACATACTGTGTTCTCCAATAAGTAAGTGTGAATACTATATCAGAATTTGACACAGTTATTTAAATACTCCCACCGCTTCTAATTGGCGAGGAACAAATAAATATTTCTATGCGCTTGTTAAGGAGTTACCCTATTTCGGTTTAAAAAACCATAAGGTTACTTCACTCCAAGATTATCTTAAATGTTCCAACTAACAGCTCTACAGCACCTCAACCGTTTTTTGACTAAAAAGCAGTATTGTCGTTTGTTATTGTCTAAAAATTTCGTCTAATGACTGCGCATTAATGATGTTAACTGCCCGTTTCAATTCTCACTATTGAGATACAGCTCTTAACCGTACTGTTCGAAGAAGCTCATCCCATTGCATTACACGTGTATTTTTTAAATGATGAATAGCACTCAAATCTACTTGGCTTATAGAAAAATTATGCCGACCAAGCTGTCTTCTACAAGCAACTTCCTCCATGCACCAGCTGAAATCACTACCGCCTCGCTGAACTGCTGATTTTTCTCCGAGCAAGCCTCCGTTATATGACAAGCTAAACCATTCTCCTTGCTTAGTAGCACGGCTTCGAGGCAAGGCTACATCATTATTAAAATCGGGACGCGGATAAAAAGAACGTGTTGGATGGCAATATTCGTTTACAACATGAACCGGTATTAAACGTTGGGCTCCCCCTACTTCTTCTATCCAGGCTTTATTAGACTCAGTATGCCTTGAAGTATTATAAAAGCTTCTTGTTCTATCATAGGCCTTCATAAGTGTGCTCAATATTTCTTCTGCACTCGTACCATGATTTTCAACCCATGCGCCCGTTTCAAGACATTCTACTTGCTTTTTTAATTCCGCATCTGGTAAGTATTTTTTAATCATCGTCCACATATGCCAATCTAATGCCCATACCGCATATTGAAATCCCGTAATATCCGTAAATGTACGTTTGGATAAATCCGTCACATCACCAGATACCAAAGCTAAATCAGGATTACTCTTTAGCATTGCTTCCGCCTGGTCTTGTTCTCCTTCTGCTACAAGCGTTAGAAACTCTGCAATCTCCTTAGGCGTCGCATAATATTCTTGAATCAATCCAATAATAGGGCCTGGCAGGGTATTTGTTAAATTTGAATATAGAAATGTTAACGGATTCGAGTGTTGAGCGCGAGGCTGAGAAACCATAGTTTCTGATTGTTTTACTTGACTAGTTATCATTAATTTAGCTCCTTGTTTAGACAAACTTCCTTGAGTATTGTTAGAAGTATCGCATACAGTTAAAACATTTTGCTAGAGGCTGTTGATATTTTGTATACTTGAGAAGACAGTATGGCCTCATAATCCCTAGGCACATTGATAAAGCAGGAAAAATATCATCCGATATTATTCAAAGAACGAATTGGGCTAATCGTGAATATTTAACGCCATTTTTTGATAGATATTATTATTTTCAAAAATTTGATACCTTACATGTTGCGCAGCATCCATATGCTTTTTTTATAACAAGATGCTTATTTTGAGAAATTTTGATACACTGGGTTTTTTATAAATTTGGAGTAATCGAAATGGCTCAAGCAAAAAAACCTAAAGCAAAGAAGGAATCGACTAGTTTTTCTGATAAAATGAAATCCAGCCTTGAAAAAATGTTAAAAAAGACTGAGAAAGAAGTTGAAAGCAAACTTAAGGCTTTAAAAAAGGAATTTAAAAAATTAACGGAAAAAAAATCCACAAGCAAAAAAGTCCAAAGAAAATCAAAGCCCGCTAATATACAGAAAAAAGGCACAAAAAAGAAAGCTAAGCAACGAATCGAAGCGGCTGAATAAAAAATAGTCCTCCGCCAATTTTTAATTGGCGGAGAGGTATTAGTCTCCATAACTAAAAAGGCTTTCATTCAAAAACACATCCATCTGGCCTTGAACTAACAGCTCAAGCATAGGTCAACTTTTTAAATAAAATCATAATAAAACCTTTAAGATTTTTCAAAAACGCCGTCTTAGGGATTGTATGCTTATCAAAGAGTAATACCCCTTTGATTTAAAATATTAGCAAAGTTATCTATGTTATTAAAATATCTTTGATCCCAATAAAGGAGGTCAATATTTAATGCAAATTAAGACTCACACTAAGCAGATTTGCTTTTACCATTACTGCTTATTCTGTCTTTAAGGCATCGATTTCTACTCCAGTTAATCCCGTTAATTCTGCAATAAGAGAAGGCTCCATCCCTTTAATCAACATCTTCTTCGCAATTTCTATTTTACTTTCTACTTGCCCTTCCGCTCTGCCTTCAACCTTGCCCTTGTTCTCTCCTTCCGCTAAACCTTTTTCGTATCTGTCCGATAAAAGCGTCTTTTCAGTACTGACAGCATCCCAATAAGCATCGTAGGCATCAAGCTCTGCTGCATTATAAGCAGATTGCTCTGCGAGTTCGATGGCTTCGCGGATTTCAGGAACCTCGAGTAATGCGGGATCAACAGCCGTTGTGTTTTCGTTAATTTCTGACATAAACCGCAACCATAAGACTTGCAGCTTTTTCTGCGCCATATTGATAGCTTTAAATTTTTTTAACTCAATAAACACAAATTGCAAACCTTTCAGTTCACGTGTCGGCTTTTCTATGTTCACAATTTTATAGTGGTGATAGTAATCTTCGCTTTGTAAATCAAAATTCTCGCCTAATAAGCCCAGTCCGTAAACCGGCTTTAAATACTCGTATTTTTCACCTTTTTTTAATTGGTTAACGTAGGCTCTACTGCTCCCAAATAACATCCGCTGCATAAAAGACGCTGACCACTCGACTTGCATTTCCACCAAGAAGATATGACCACGTTGGTCTGTGCATCTCACATCGACAATCGTGCGCTTTAAAAGGGGGATCTTCGGGATCTGCTCTGTTGGTAAATAGGTTAATGACTTAATTAAACCATCGGGTGGTAAGGGCAAGAGTGAATTTAAAAAACTCATCAATAAATGTTCATGTTCACCAAAAATCTTCTTAAATACCACGTCTGCTCTAGGATTTAAATACCGTGACATAATAACCTCATTAACTACTTATCGCGTGCCTAATTGCCATTTATTCCTGAATTATACCATCTTTCTTCAAAGGATAAAGCTTTGCGCTCAAGGCGTATTTTGAGCCAGAACGGCCTCTGAAAAAACTTTTAGCACTGACTGTTCATAATAGCCAGTGCTAAGGAAGTTTATCTCCTGTAAAACATTAAATATTTTGATTAATAACTAACTCTATCGGATTCCTGTCCATTGGCTTTTTTGAGCTGATATCTTGGCTCATCAACTGTCTAAGCTTGGCTAAAGCACTCATTTCGATTTGGCTAACGCATTGTGTGGTTACACCCAATACTTGACTGATTTCTCTTAGGGTGTTTGGTTCCCCCTCCAGCCCAAAACGCATTTTTAAAACCAAGCTATACCGAGGCTTTAATTGCGCTAAAAGCTGATGAACCGTTTTATGCGCACAGCGTGTTGTTAATGCTTCCAGGGGTGAAGGCGTGTTTTGATCAACAAGACTATCTGCGATAGAAAAGCAACCGTCCTCTGAATCCGTCGCTTTTTCTAAGGAAAGCGTCTCTTTGGCGGCTCTCAAAAGACTATGCGTTTTGGAAATCGAAAAACCAAGATGTTTGGCTAATTCTTGGGTGGTGGGTTTTTGGCTCTGCTCCTGGCAAAGTTGACGTTCAATACGATTTAAATGATAGATCTCGTCTATCTTACGCCGGGATAAACGAATATTGCGCCCTTGGTTTGCAATTGCTTGGGTCATAGATTGACGTATCCAGTGGATTGCAAAAGTAGAAAATTTGTAACCCAAATGATAATCAAAGCGATCAACGGCTTTGATTAAACCCATATTACCGGATTGGATCAGATCTGAAAACGCCAAGCCTTTGCCTTTGTATGCTCGTGCAATGGATAACACTAAGCGTAAATTGGCTTTAATCATAGACTCTTTAGCCTGATGTAATTCAGTCTCCGCCTGACAAAGACGTTGATTGAGTAATTTAATCTCTGTACCTTTTAATCTCGTGGATTTCTCGATGTCTATTACGCGTTGGTGCAAACCAGCCATTTCAGAATAATCTTTGAGCTCAGTATGCGACCACAGCCATTCAAGTTCTGTTGAATGATTTTCAAAAGAACTGGCGAAGTGTTGGCAAGAGATTTTAGATGGATTGCAAAGACGAATCATGTGTGCTTTTATCGTGCTAACTTGTTCAACAAGTGTTTTTAAAGAACGACCTAAAAGCGTCAATGCGCGTGGTGTCCATTTAAAGCAAGCTAAACTTTCACCTAAATTTTGGATAGCTGTCATGACACCTGAGCTTGGTAGGCTTTTTGGAGACGATAAAGCCCATTCGGCTTGGCGTTTCAAATGCAATAAGGTTTTCAATCGTGCTTCAATTTCTTGAGGGGATATTGTGCGTAAATCAGGTGTTTCTAAAAAGCCGGATCCGGGCGTTTGACCAACGTTTAAAGGCCGTAGTCCAGAGATAAGCGTATACATTTTACGCTGACCCTTTTGAACAGCTTTAAAGGCTTTAAAAAGCGGTTTGAGGGACGTAGGATAAGCAGCCGCAACCAGGCATATTTCTCTGATGCTTTCTTCTATACGCTTTGCAAGATTAGTTTCTTGTTCGGAATTCAATAAGGCCAAGGTTCTTGCCTCACGCATGTATAAGGTGACAGGATCTTGGGTTCTAGTCTCCTTGTCCAAAAAATGAACGGGAGTATCAACATTAGAGTTGTCGTTAAAGCAGTTTAAAACATTTTCTTTAATCATAAAATCAGTTCCTTTAAATTTTTGTCTCTGCAAGCGCTCCCCTGGCCTATGCGTTAATCACAGGCAAGGAGATAGGCTATTTTTGTATAGAGATAAGCCTGTCGTTCAGGTAGAACTTGGGCTGCCGTTGTATGTTTGCAAAGTTCCCTTGCAATTTCTGGCACATGCGATGGCTTCTTCTAAAAGCCCTTCAAGCACCAACAGGTAGCCTTGCAGCTCGGAACTGGAATAATCCGCCAAAGAGATCTGTCGGAACGCTTTTAGTAGTCCTTTGCGAACCGCAGATTGAATGCTCTAACAGATTGATTAAAGATAGGGAATTGTGTAATCTAGCGTTAGCCATGACCTTCTCCTTCAAGTTGGTTGTGGTTAGGCGACTGCAAGTGTTGAAGCACTTGTAGCCTCCGGTTATGAGGGTGCATTGCGCCCTCATTTCTTTAAGCTTTCGTTTAAAAGCTTAATTGAATTATAATCAATAACGCTGTAAAAATCAATGATTTTTAAGACATTTTTGCAAATATTTTTTGATTTATACAAGATTTTATCGCTAAAAGAATGCGCAATTATTTAATCTATTTTGAACCATCATTTCTGTCACCCCATTTACACCTTTTTTAAAATAAATTTAACTGTTTTAGGAATGCTTAGGACAAAAAGCGTAAAAATAGCATATTCGTTGAGAGACATAGTGTTTAAATTTTAAAATATCTCAATTTGAATGAGTAGTAGCTGTTAGTTCTGGCTTTTTAACCTTGGCTTTGCTTTCTTGTCGTTTCTGCTTTTTTTGTAATTCCAATTCAAACAATTCTTGTATAGTCGATACCTTGACTGGTTCTAACCTTGCATACTTTTTGAAGTATAAAGTCTCAATAAAATTTGATAAAGGTTCTTTCCACGATTCTTGCTTGTGGTTGGCAAGGTTGCCAAATTTTTTTGGGTTTAACCCTAATTCTTTCGCCATCTGGATATGCTTATGTGATAAACGAAACCACTGACGGGCATCTACCCATTGCTGTAAATCTGCCGGCAACGCTTTTTGTTTTTTCATGATTTGATAATCCATGTTTAAACTACCTTCCAATCAAACCAGATAAAATTGAGGTTTTCAACTGTAATAAATTATAAACTCGCGAAATATCCTAATTGGTATTATTTATTGTCCCGAACCATAACCAAAACTACTTTTATTATACTTGGACTTTTGTTATAAAATGGCTTGCCAGGAAGTATAGTTTACATTCAGAGGAGCCCCTCGACATTAAGCCCACTCCCATAATAACGCTTAAAACGCCGCTTTGGCCGAAAATTAAATAAAGCAATCCACAAAAACCAAACACTAAAGCAAATCATTATTAATTCTCGCACACCGGACGCACTGCTCCAAAAATTTAACTTTTTCCCTATTTCTATAGGCTTTTTTTAATTTTTCATGCTATTTTTTTAAGAAGCCTTGTAATACAAAAAAAAATACACTGTAATACACGCGTAATACAATTTGTATTACATCTGTAAACATCTTAAAAATCAATATCTTAAAAACCAATAGCTGTATTACAGTTGTATTACAAAAAGACTATAATGTATTACATGTGTATTACACATTTTTTTGGGGAAATTAACATGCAAAAAGAAATTGAAGCTAAACGAGAGAAATACTATTCAACTTCTGTACGGTTGCCTAAAGATTTATACAAACAACTAGAATTAAAATCTACAGAACTGGGCGATATTGGCGTTAGTGAAACTATTCGTATTTTATTAAGTACGGCTCTTCAAAACTCGGGTTCGGATTTTTTAACCCTTCAGAAAGCAGATGAAAAACTCAGCCCTAATATCCAATACCAGATACTACAAAATGTGGTTACCTCTTATTATTTGCTTAAAGATCAGATCGAGCTTTCTAAAGAAGGCATAGAACGCAGCCATGCCTCTCACGAAAAAGGCAAAAAAGCAATGGCAAAAATCTTAGGGCAAAGTTTGGAACAAATTTCAATAATCAGTACGGGATGATAACGTCAATACAATTAAATTGAGCAACAATTGGAAGCTGTTTAAACAGATTATTATTCAGGTGTAGGCTATGCGATGCTAGCAAGAACACGAAATGATTCGTTATTTTTTTCTTAAAAAAGCATAAAATATTGCTAGGTCAGCTATTTTACAGGCATCCACCAAAAAAATTACACTCATAAATCTGACTATCTTTCTAATTGAATTTCTCCTTTTGATGAACCAGGGCTTGTTTTTCGAGGTGCTTCTAACTCAGCACTTTTTATTTTCGCTAAATCGTTTAACAAGCTTGTGTTAGCATTTTTTAACAATGCAGCACTTTTAATTTCTACCCGTGTATCCAATACTGCTCTTACCTTAGAAATACCACCCTGTTTTAATACATCATTAAAATCATACTTTTTTATGTCCAAAGGCATCTCAGACGGCATTGTCACAAAGACCTGCTTTCCTAATGATAAATAATGCGAGACAGCATTGCTGATGTTTTTCTTACCCTGTAAACTGGGTGGATCATTATCCGCACAAATAACGACCGTTTGGATAGTGTCCCCCACAGGCATATTTTTAAATTGAGAGATAGAGAGACTTGCTATCACAGTCTCGTTGGGAACCGCTTTAGCGACACTCAATGCTGTTTCAACACCTTCGGCTACCCATACTGTCCTCGATAACCCCTTTTGTACAATCACAGCACCATTGCTTGATACGCCTAAATTAGCTTTATCTGTTGCTTTTTGTGCCTCACCTTTTTGATTGATAAAAGTCTCTTGTAATTTACTGCCATCTGCATTTAAAAATATTCGCACCATCCCGGTTACCTGATTATCTTTATTATGAATGGGAGCAACTAACGCAGGTGTTAGCTTTTGGGTGTCTAAATGCTTAATGCCCGGACTAAATCTAAAACTCCCTGGTAATGCCCCTGTGATGCCTCTAAATTCTCGCAAATACTTTTCTGCTAATGTGCCTTTTAAAGGCAGTGTCTTTTCGTACTGTTGTCGCGCATAATGTATCCTTTTGTTGAGTAATGCCTGTTCCGCTTTTAAATCCCTTTCTCGTACTTTAGGCTTATAATCAAGGTCGATAAACTCCCGGTTACCTAAACCCGCTTTATCGGCTACTTCTTTTAAGGCTGTTTTAAAATCCACATTATGAATCGCCATATAAAGTGAGATAAGCCCTTTACCCCCTTCTCCTGTTTCATGATTTTTCCAAAGACCCGCTTTTGTGCCGGTAAGATTAACGCAAAGCGAACCCTTAGATCCCCATCGCGCTTCTTTAGCATTTTTTTTACTGGGGTCGCCTAACCAATTGATAGCATAACCTAAAATATTGCGCTCTAAATGTGCATTGAGTGCATCACCATCAATATAATCTTTTGGTTTTTGGGCGTTATGGCGTGAAGAGCGGGTAGGTTTTTTCAAAGACGTGTAAGCATCAGATGGGCTATCAAGTTCTTTGACTTCCGCTTTACCGCTAATGCTAGCAACTAATCGATTGACACTCTCGCTTAACCGCTGCCAATTAGCATCTAAATGGCTTAAAGCCGATTGTTTTGTTCGTTGATGTTTCTCTAAGGTTTTTTTAAAATCATTGAGATTTGATACCACCAAAAAGAAAAAATCCCCTCGGGTAATTTGAACTAAAAAGCTTTGTTGAGAAGTCGAGAGCGGCAATTCCTGTTCTTTTCGCTCTTCAAACGGCGGGAAATAGCCCCACACATCAATTTTGTTTGTTAAAAGGCTTTTAATGTGGCCATTAATGTTCAAGCTGAGGCTATTTCCACCTATTGCAGTCACCTCCCCTAACTTCGAATACCCGAATTCAACCGAATCCCTTTCATTGGGTTCAGCAGGCACAATCACTACATCTCCTACCTTAAGTTCCGAAGTTTTTTTGGTATAGGGTTTTGGGCCTTCTCCATAAGCGATAACATACTTGATATTTCGGCTTTGAGCCGCCAAAGGCGTTAAGGCATAGCCATAATCCAAATGTTGATTCGCTTTTTGGCGGAGATCTAAGGTGATGATTTGGTCATTTTCCAAAGCAACCTTGAGTTTAAATTTTTCAATGTTTAAAATAACTGCTTTATCACCATTAAAAATACCCAGTTCTTCATTATTTTTTCTAAAAATAATAATGTCATCTTTAAGAAATTCCCGTGCCTCACTTCTATAAATTTCAATGTCGCTTGATTTTTGTAGATTTTTGGGCGACCAGTAAAAGGTTTGACCATTTTCAGAGGCTAAATGCAGTCGATGATGCGCTCTGTCAATTTCTCGTATAGTGACGTAATCACCTGATTTTACATCTAAGCGTGGATGATTCGTATTAAAACGAATCACATCGCTTGATTTATAAGCTTCAATATTTTTTTTATCAATTTCTCGCCTATCGGTGGGTAAATAAACAACCGTTTTGAGTGTTTGACCCGTTAATTCGCCTTTTTCTTTACGATATGCACGAATACTATCGTTCACAAAAGCTCTATCTTTATTTAAAGGAGTGATAACTAAAGGATCCGTCTTTTTTAAATCTCGCACTAAAAAATAAGTTTCAACCACTTTTTGCAAAGCTTCCGCTTTAACGGGTATTTCTTCAATTCTATTTTTAAGAAAATGAGCTGTTTTTTTCATATCGCCAGCATAAGCACTTTTCATAGCGGCAAGCGCGGTAGGATTGTTTAAACGCACATTTTCTGTCATGGCAACGTGCTGGATGCCATAAATCAACGTATCGCGAAAAGCATCTCCTCTACCAATAGAGCCTATTTGTTTAAAGTCTCCTATCCAACATAAACGTGCATTGAGTTGCTTGACGATGGTCTTTAATCTAAACATTTCAGGTGTGGCAACGAAAGAAGCTTCATCGACGATAATTAATTGATTGTTGCCAAAATCTTGTTTGGCTTTATCTAAATCCGTTTTTACTAAAGTCTCTACACGAGTTAAAAACGCTGCCGTGGTCATGGCAAGGATGCCAGAGCTATGCTTGGCTTCATTTTTAGCACCGCCCGTATTCGCTAACACCAGTGTTTTAAAACCGGAGGCCAAACATT
Source organism: Gammaproteobacteria bacterium (assembly GCA_044225595.1). Taxonomy (GTDB): domain Bacteria; phylum Pseudomonadota; class Gammaproteobacteria; order UBA6186; family Azoamicaceae; genus CADEGZ01. Next base: position 57,851 of record JBGAIG010000008.1, on the reverse strand, counting down.
GTTGATGGATTTCTTTAAGCGCACTCGTTTTACCGGCACCTGCAATACCTTGGATAGCCACAAATCTATCCGCTGTGGTTAAAATGAGATTAATCGCTTTCTTTTGGCTGCGCGTAAAGTTTGATGATTCTGCTAGCGTTTTTAATGCGGGCGCATTCCTTCTTAAAATAGGCGTTACCTGGTTTTTGCCCTCATTTATTTTTTGAATACAAAGCTTTTCCATCAGAATAGTGTGGCGCGTGGCAACACAGTCTATATCGGAATCTAATTTTTTGGGTAATGGGACTAGCCATCCTTTTTTGATGGCTAAATTAAAGGCTTCTTCGATTAACTTAACAGACGTTTTAAGACCACCTAATTGTGCCGCTTCCAATTTTAGCGTTTCCAAATCTAAAACCGCATCCCGCTCTGAATGATATAAACAAAGGTAATCGACCGTATCGCAAGCCAGTCTAAATTCTGGCGAGTACTCGCGCTCAAGGTTATCAGAATTAGCAAGGTTTTTCGCTAAAAACTCAGGATTTAATTGTCTTGCTTTTAAATATTCTCCTTGTAATCCATGGAATATGGGTTGGGTCACCGTGGTTTGGTGTTCGGATAAAGCTTCCGCCCTGACATACGGCATTTCAATCTTAGGCTCAACGTTATGATTAATGTCGCCTAATACGATAATTGATTTTAATTTTTCAATATCGTTGCAGATAATCAAAGTGGTTTTTTTATGTTCTTGAAGCTGTTCTAAACATTCTTGAAGTGTTGAAACTGTTTTATAATCAATTTTATTATTTTGTAAAACCAGTACAGTATCTTTAGGAATATTCACATCCCTATTTTTTAAAAGCCTTGCATAGCCATAATCCCAATGTTGCTGCTTAGCATCATGAGGATTGAAGGTTGTCATTTGGCCATTTTGTAACTGTACAGTCACTGACTCATTCGTTACAGACACTACCGAAGCAGTTTGGTTTTTAATTCTATTCAAATTTTTATCGTGCGTGTCTTTTAAGGTGCGTGTCCAAACCAAACTGTCTCCTGCTCTCAACTCCCGTTCTGAAAACCTAAAAACATCCACTTGTTTTAGATTCTTTTCAAGCTGTGGATTCCAAGTGATTTTCTGTTTATCGCTATTCTGTAGTGTGAGGAGACTCGTTTTTAAATCAACGCTTAACACTTCAAAATAATGTCCCTTACTTCCTTGATGCTTGTTAAATAATGTGTCTGGTATATCGATATTAAACCGTATCACATCTTTAGGTTGATAAAGCTGCGGCTGACTTTTTTCGGTTTGGGTTAATGCCAATGCTTCTAAAATGGGCACCGTTATCGCTTCATGTCCCAGACAATGCTTTTGTTTTAAACCATTTCTAATTTGTTCATTTAAGGCTAATCGTTCAGCATTTGTTAAGGTTAATAACAACGGCAGTGTCGGTTGAGAGAGACCATATTCAACCGCTAGATTAAGACGTTCTTGATAATCCAAATGGCTATACAGTTTATGTTGAGCATCCAAATGGTTCAGATTCTTCAAAAGTGCATCTTTGGTTTTTAGTTCTGCTTTATAATACTGGGGAGCTGAGAGGAAGTATTGGCTAATACCTTTGCGAGCAAGCGCAGATAAAGCCGGAATATCTTGATAATTGGCTTGGGCAAAAATAAGACGTGCCCCAAATGTTTTAGACCATTGTTGTAAACGAGAGACTTGACTAAACGATGCTTCCCCGTGAATAACCCAAATATCCCGTGCTTCCCGTACCTTAAAACGTTGATTCCAACGCTCTATCATATTGGGATTAGGATTTTGTTTTTGAGCACGCATTTCGCAGGCTAACAGAAACCCTTCAATGGTCATGGTTTTGTCGGTATTGAGTTTTTGTTTTAAATATTCCGCCGTTGAAGCTTTTTCTGTTAAAAATCGGGGATAATAGCCTTGGTTTTTGGAAACAGTATTAAATATTTGCAAGGTTTCATTTAAGAAAGGTTTAGAATTTGAGCCCACTAAAATCTGTTGATCGTGAGTTGTTAACATAAACTTTAAAGCCGCACGCGCTGACTCGGTTTTAACTTTAGGGCCATGAAATCTATCAAAAATCCAAGCTGGCATGATGTTATCCACGGTGTTTTTGGATTTTTGCATCCGTACGCTATTTTGGGCTTCCAAGGCCATAATGGCAGGGGTTGTTAAACGCTTCTCTTCTATATATAAAAGCTCTTTAGCTTTTATTTTCTGCTCGATAATATGGAGGAAGTCCGCATCATTACCCGGAAAAATTGACAACATCTTTGCCGACTTCATGATGTCTTGAATCGAAAAAAAGGATTTTCGCTCACTCAAATGTGAAATTGCCGTATCAATAGAAACGACGGCAATAGCAACCGGATCCGGCAATGTAATTGCACCCCGCGTTTTAGCATCCTCACAAATTTTATGTAAATCGTTTAAGTTAAAACCAGCATCGGATAATTCAGTTAACCAATAGTCATTCCGCGCTAAGGGGTCTCGATTCTGTTTGGGTTGCCTCGTCTGAAAATTGGCAACTTTGGCAGCCGCTCCACCAGAGAGTTTGTGTTCTTTTAGCCAGGCTTCAATTTCTTCATGACGTTTAGAAAAAAAGTCTATTAACAATTGCGGGACTGCTTCTATTTCAAAAGTGCCCTTTTCTCCCATTCTTAAAGGATGGCCCAAGGCTAATAATTTATGGGCCAAAATAGAACGCTGTTCCATACCATTTAAGAGTTTATCGTTATAAATTTCGTCTGCATAAAGCGTTCGCCATTCTCCATCAGAACGTTTCGTCATATTTAATAAAACGCAATGATGGTGTAAGCCCGGATCCCCCGCTCTCGTATCCGCATGTTCAAATACCGCAAAAACCATGTTGCCTGTACTTTCAATGTTGGTGATACTTTTTTCTTTATTTCTACATCCACCATATTTTTGCTCTATTTTAGCGAGCACTTCGTTGATAGACTCACGATAGGCTTGTAAAATTTCTTTATTTCCGCCAATTAAAGCTAAAATCGAAACCGATTTGGGTGCTGAAAAGGTTAAATCATAGCCGGGTCGATGATATTCTCCACGTGCTGTATTTTGCATTAACGAACCGTCTGGAAAGCGACCTTCTAATAATTCTTTAAAAACATCGAAATCCACGGTACCTGCTAAGTTTAAGGATTCAGCACCTTTGCCAAACCAAAAGCTATATCCTTCCACGCCATCTCTCGTGTAATAATCTCCTTTTTGATAATAATTAAAAGCGTCCGATGCAGATTTTAGGGTGTAAATGCTAAGCATACAGGTCGGATTTCTCCTTTGTGGATAGTTCAACAGCGTTTGGTTTAAGAGATGAATCTGGCAAAGAATTTTCTAATGGGATTTCTGCTGGTATAGGATTTATAGCTTGAATATTGGATGAAGACGCTTCTACTGTTTTGGTGGGTTCTATTATAGAGTTTTCTTTTAAACGTGGAATAAAATAGGGTTGTGTAAACACTCTTTTTTGAATACACAATTCAATTTTTGTAATGGGCCAGGTACCTGGTAATTTTAAAAAAGCCTGTAAATTAGGCAATTCCGAAAATTCTCCTTCTTTGACAATGGGTTCACGTCGACGTTCCTGATGAATCGAAACCCCGTCTCGCATATCATTAGCCCCATAAGAGAAGCCTTCTTTCTTTTCAATAAATTCTAAACTGCCAATGACTTTGGACATCCAAGCCATCGATTGGGGTTCCAAGCTTCTAAAAAAGAGCTTGGTGTTAAAAAGAGAAGTGAAAGTCTCAGCATCATTTCGACCATAGACTGAATGTATTTGATGCACATCTTGTATAGAACCCACAAAGCAAGCCCCATATTTACGACCACGCTCTAAAAGATTCATTAAACTGGGTAGCCGATGAAGTTTGGGTAATTCATCTGCAAAAAACCATAAACGTCTTTTTGAATAGGGTGGCAAACTTAAAACCGATTTAGCCGCTACATCTAACCACACGGACAATAGCGGCTTTAGCGCATCTATTTTTTGAGCATCAGTTGCAATAAAAAGCCAGCTATCCTGGGTTTCCCCTTCTATCCAACGCCGTATCGAAAATAAGGCATCCTGTTTATCATCGCGCAGATAAAGCAGACTTTTACAATAAGTTGAAATGGTTGCTTTAATGGATAAAGCCATCTTTTCGTTTTTATCGGAGACTAAAGACGCGGCCGGTGAGTTTTCCACCAATTTTGATAAGCTGTTTAATTTTTCGGTAAAAAGCGCATCTAATAAATAGACATTGGTATTGTTTTCAAGGGCAAGTTTTTCTGCAAGTTCCGTAAAAATCGTATGCGCTGCATTAATCCAAAATGGATCGTTAGACCACAAATACAGCGGCATTAAAGAATGCGCAAGGGTCTCATAGTCTGCTTTATCTCTGCATTCTTGCCAAATATTCCAGGAGGGACAGCGTTCGTCTAGGGCATTTAACAAAATATCTTTTTCGGGTCTATAGTAATTGGCAACCAAAGCCCCATCAATATCAAACACAACGGCTTTTTGTCCGTTGGCGCGCACTTGATCCATCAGTTCTTGTATGCAAACCGATTTACCTGTACCGGTAGTACCCGCTAATAAAATATGCTGCGTTTCAGAATCTAAAACCAAGGGCACACCCCCAATCGTTAGGTCTGAAGCTTCATTTTTTGCATACAATTGCTTTCTTAATACTTTGGGTGAGACGCGGCCTTGTCCTGAAACCTTTTCGATTGCTCTTGCGCGTTTACCTTTTTGTTGCAGGAAAAGTAAAAAGAGAAAAAATCCGCTAATACTTGAAATAGCTGACCATTTTACAGCCCATACAAAACCATCGATGCATTGTTTAATATGATATTGTGTCGCGGGTTCTTTGATAAATTGCGTACAAAAGAGCTTAACTTGAGGAGGATGTACACCTTTTGGGTTTTTAATGAGCGTATACGCGCTTTCGTTAAACACCACTTTGGCTTCTGCTTCTAAGTATTCGTAAAACAGGTATCGATCATAGGACGTTGTTTTAAAATAGGTTAAAATAACCATCAGACACAGAAACAACAAAAGCGCACTAAAAAAGCCATATCTAAAAACTTGCATGGACATCCGAAGTGCATGCATAAAAGTCTGACCACCCCTGGTCAGATCTTTAAAAAGTGTTGTGGCCTCTAGTTTTTGCATAAAAATTCCCTTAATTTTCTAAAAAATACTAGATAAGTAAATGGCTTTGGGCTATAATATGTGCAAACAATGCTGTTAAGATAAGGATTTACCACTATGCATCTTGCTGATTTCTTTTTTCTATTCGTTTTTCTCTGTGTTGTTTCAGGGTTTATATATTTCATCATTGAAATTATTCGCGGTAATGTGAAATGGGGTAATACAATGGATGCTGAACATAACGCAGCTTTCGACGATGACCACTTTCGTTATGAAAATCAATCATTTGATGGCTCACCATCTTCTGATTTACATAGTAGTTACAGTTATCATGATGAATATAATATTTTGAATGGTCGTTCACCAGGCACCCAATAAAAAGCATTTTCATTTCTGATCTCCGGGTATTTCTTTAACATCAGCATTTGTTCTTTTATCTTTGCCAGTAATTGATTTAAAAAAGCTATCAACTTTCTTACCATAATCATTGACATGATTATCTTCTTTGAATTGCGTATGATTGCTTTCTGATTTGTTTTTTTGCCTCGAAAATTCTTGTTGCTTTTCTTGGATCTGTTGTTCTGTTGCTTGCTTCGCATGCTCAAATTTTTCCGGTAAAGCCGAAGTAACCGCCTTTGTTAAATTTTCTTTTTCTGCCATTTCTGTAATATTTTTCTGGTTTTTTTCATAATGTTTTTCTGGATTATTATTTGCTCGAAGCATGTCGCTGTCTTCCCTATATTGCTCTTCAAGTTGTTTTGGTGAAACATAAGTGCCATGGTTTTCAAAGCCTTGTTTTAATTGTGGCTCTCCGGAGCTAATAAATTCTTTTCTAACCGCCTCAAGCGAACCTGCACCTGAAATATTTTTAATGCCACTTTCAAGCCCATGTTGCTCTATTTGTTTTCTTAAGACTTCATTAGACAGGTTCTGACTAGAATCAATGCCTTGATTAGACACGAGCTGTGCAGATTCTCTATACGCTTGCTCTTGATTAAACGAAGCTTGCGCTGATTTTTGATGGGAGAAAGCTTCGTCAAGATTAGTTCTGATACCAGCATCAAAAGATTTTCCTTCAGAATCAACCATGCTATATCTACCTTCTTTAGATTCGGTTTCTGTCTTTTTGAGTACATTTTGTAAATCATATTTTTCAGAAATCGTTTGAATGACGTCTTGTGCTTCTGAATTACTTGTTTTTTCATCATGAGCACCACCAATAGAACCACTGAGACCAAAGCCCACATTGACACCCGATCCACCTTTGCCAGCTCCAAAACCTGCATTAATATTCCCTTGCCCTTTAAGCAATAATTGATTAGCCACTGATCGCTCAACATGTAATTTCTCTGATAAGTCTTTTGAAGCTGCAGATAAGGTTGAGAGACCACTATCTTTGTAAACGGCATCACCATGCACAAATGACTCTGAGCTATCTTTTCCTGTTCGATGATTATCTTGCATAGATTGAAATTTGCTTAAAGCAGAGACAAGATTTTCTTGATAACCTGTCATATGCTGCATTCCTGCTCGATGGCTTTGATCTGCCATTTTGCTAAAGCCCAGTTGTAAGCTATCATTTTTATTAAAGCTCGCACCTAAATTTGAAATAGCAGGTGTTCTATCAAGTACAGGCCTTCCATCACGATTAACACTTAATAACGAACCATCTTCACGTTGAAAGATCGTGCGACCTGTTGCGACAGAAGCATTAATGTCTTGTTTAAATCCAGAAGTATTGTGCCTATTGTGGTTATCAAAACTGGTATTGCCCATACTATAATTGCCGGTCGTCGCTTCCTCTGCGGCGTGACTGGCAGCGGATTGGGTCACGCTACCAAAGTGTGTTGCCAGTTGGCTTAGCGCACCCGCACCATAATGAATAATCCCATAAGATAAAAAAGGAACAGACATCATGGCATAACCTGCAGCAGAAGATATCCATTCGTTGGCATCAGACAACCCTTTGAGTGAATACATGTTTAAAACACCTCTGCCCATCGTCGAGACAGCAGCCATACTTTTAGTTTTGCCGTAGATATTCATAATCATATTTAAAATGGCATACATCGGTGCCCAGCTCTGAATCCAAAAAAGTGCAATGATGTATTTTTTAATCACCACCCAACCCCCTGGAAAAATAGAAATCGCAACGATAATGGGAAAAAGTCCGTAAAACAAAATTTCAACGACGACTTTGAGCACCGAAAGTGAAAGAGAAGCCATGCTGCCTTGTAATGAGTAGGCAACCCTTTGTTGTGCCTGTGCGCGTTTGGCGGCATAAGCGGTCACTGCTGCATTGGCATCGGTCAATTGGTTTAACTCTAATAAACCATCATCAATGGCATTAGACATCATGCTCTGTTGTAAAATCTGCTCTGCCGAATGCGAGAGTCGCGTTAAATAACCATGGGCTAATGGCAAATTTTCCATAAAAAGTTTAGCGGGGTTTGGCGCACTGGGATAAAGCTTCGGACCATAGGCAAAAGCGGCTTGCTTATAAGCAGCACTCCAGTCTTGCTCTAGCAAGGCCGCACCTTCTTCACAAGTGACTATTTTAGATGTGACAGGCTTTGGTTTAGTCGGCTCATGGGTTTTATAAACAAAACCACGCGCTTTAGAGGCACTGTCTCTTAAAAGTTTCCAAATGTCATCCGAGCTGTGTAATTCTTTGATGGTATATTTGCCTTTGGCAATATCAAACACCATGCACTGTTGCACAAATCCCCGAATATTAGCCGCCATCAGCGGATCACGAATATGAAAATGATTTACCTTAGAGAACAATTGTGAAGCCATCGCAACACCATGACCTGTATAATCAGGGCCGGCTTGCGCAAAAATGGCATCCATTTGTTTTGCAAGCACTTCACCTAATTGGCTAGATACGCCTGCAAAAACACCCAACATAAAGGGCACATGAGCTACAGGTCGCTCGAGCTTGGTAATACGGTCTTTCACGATAATATCGACTTTAGGCAGCATCAGTGCTGAGGTAATAACAAGAGAACCAAAAAACCATTTAGCCGTGGGTAATAGCTCCTGCTTGGCGACCATCACCATAACCATCAGAACGGTGGCAAAAGAACCCGCCATGTAAACGATGGAAGAAGCGAGTGCTCTTGGGCCATTAAAAAGGGCAGCAACCGCATTAAAGACATACACCAGCCCTTCACCCCCACCGTGCGTTATTACGTCATACGCCATCGTTAACCTCCAAAGTTTCCATCCGAATCATTAAAATGTTCGCTTGAAATCAAAGCTGAAACTTGTTTTTCCATCATTTGCACCTTGGCAATCATGTCTTGGGTATGCACCATTTTTTTAAGATGATGGGCTCGAACCGTTTTGATCTGCTGTCTCGCCTTTGCAATCATGTCTAAAAACTCCGCACGGAGTCCTGTCGGTAATTGGTTATTATTAAACGCTTCCATGACATCAGAAATACCTGTGTCTACATAGCGATACAAAATATCCATGGCGATAACTTCTGCATATTCACTGGGAAACATCAGAGAAACACCTCGAGAGAATGCTGAATGTACATTAAGCATTTTATAAACCGGAAGGGCCGTCGATTCTAAAAAAGCCCTCTCTGGAACAGTTAAAGGCGAATCATCTTCAACTTTTTGTTCCATTGCTTTTAAAATCTCACGCACTCGGCCAATAAAGCTTTTGTTATCAGAGAGTGTAATGGTTTTTTCAGTTAGGATTAAGCAACCGTTGCCTGTACTATGTTCATCCGCGCAAGCATAAACTCTAAAAGTTTTAGCTTGAGTCAAGATTTCATCTTTATAAAGCTTGGAAGGATAAATCTGTTTTTGAGAACCGTTGTTATTGGAGCGAACAATCACTGTGCCAGTTAAAGACATCAGAAAATATTTTAAATCATCATGGAGATGGGCTAATGCGCCATTATTTTGAATAGCACGCCAAACAATATTAACATCATTAATGGTAGAATCTTTTAAGCTGGGGTCAGATAAAGCTAATTTATTTTGTGCATTGACTGCTGCTTGGGCTTTGCATTTATCTCGCGCTTCAATATAATCACGTGCGCTGCCTTGGTTTAAATGACTTTGAATACAGGTTCTAACACCGGTTTCATGAAACATGGCCGCGCCATTATTAACCAGGCTCATCGCTGCTTGGCAAGAATTAATGTTGTTCCAATTGGCACCGTTGGCAATCGCCATAAACTCTTCGATTTGATTCATAATTTGAGGGGACATTTGTTTTAAGGCTAAAGAGAAGGCATAACCTGCACCATTTGCACCAATCGCTTTCATGGTTTCTATTAATCGGCTCGCATCAATAAAACCAAGTCCGCCGGTAAAGATATCGATACCATTGCATCCTGCACCAATACTCGGCATTTGCATATTAACCATTTGCACTTCGCGAGCAGGTATTCGACTAAAAACACTCCCTCCCGTATAAAACCCACCTTCTTGTCCCTTATAAGCACCGCTGGGGGTAACATTAGCGTTCGCACCAATTTTATCGAAAAAGCTTTGCATATCGTTTTCTAAGCTCGCATGAGCTTGGGGTGAGGCAATGTTGATGATGAAAGTTAATATTGAGGTGTGCATCAAAATTTTTTTATTCATGCTGCACTTCCATTATTTTTAAAATATTTTCTTCAAGTTCTGACAAGCTTAATGCGCCATTGGCAATCGGAATGATTTGTTGGGTACCTGGATTCACAGCATACAAAGAAGGTAGGCTATAAACCTTTAAGGCTTTAGCACTTCCATTATCAGGAACAGCTCGTGGAAATTCCGGTAATACACCACCATCTAAGGTAATGGGTACGACGGAAATGTTATATTTTTCTGTAAATTGTTTGACAATGGGCGAAAATGCATGGCAATAGGGGCATCGACTCGCTAAAAAGAAAAAGAAACCATGTGATTTTGAGAATTGATGGATTTTGTTTTCTCTGATTTTAAGTTCTTCAGCAATATGAATGGGTTGAGCTAAATGGTTAGTCGGAAATTTTAAGCTGTAATCATATTGTGGATAGTTTAAGGACATTACCTTATAAGCGTCGGTAAACCGCTGCCCTTTTTGAATCACCGCAAAATAATGCGCAGCATAGTTTTTTAAATTTTCAGGGGTTGGTGATAAAATAGCGAGATTTAGGCTATCTTCTACTTTTTGCCTCAGTTTATGCATCACTTCTGTAGAATTAGACAAGTCATCGGGAGGATTTTTTGTAGGATTTGGCGGTCTTTTTAGATCGAAGGCAAAATCTTGGTACCAGAACCAACCATCGTTATGCGCTTCAAAAAACGACTGTGCAAAAACAAACGGTGGAAATAGTATAAGCCCATACAATATCAATAAATAAACTTTAATGGTTTTCAAGTTACTTCGCATTTTTGATAAGTTTAAAGTCTTCATGGTTTTTGCTCGACATTAGTTCCTGCTTGCTTTTGTCTTGCTGTGCGATATTTAACTTCAGTTTCAATTTCTTTTTGTTTTTTCTCCCACACCTCTGCTTTCATTTGAATACTTTTAGCAGCAGACACTGCTTGTTGAACGCGATTGAACTTATCCTGCGCACTGGCTTGCACTTCTCCTAAAATCTCAGAAAGCTTTTGTTGTGCAAAAGGGGTATCAAAATTCAATTGACTCAACTGGCTTGCTGTCAATCCATTGCAAACAGGGTGTTTGGCATCGCCCATGGAGATACCCAATTGCTGATGGGCGATTTCATGAATGATTTTGGCCAATTGCGACCCATAGCAGCAATAAGAATCTCGCGTTTCAACGCAGACTTTAGCGACTTTTTTATGGCAATAGCGACCATCGATTTTAATACAACGCTTATTTTTAACCGCAGCAATTGCAAGCTTTTTTTCTTCATCATTACATTTGCCTAATAAGCCTTGTAAAACGCCTTTGAGTTTACAACAATCTCGAACAAATGAGCCTAAGTTAACCCGACATTGCCGGCATTGTCCTTGAAATACAGTCGGATTGTTGAGGTCACCTATGATGCCACCTAACCCATCTTCCAGCGTTTTACCCATTTCGGTTAATGCACTAAAACCTGTAACCGCCTCACCAAAATCGGAAGCCCCATAACCTTGAGATGCCGATTGTCCTGTGCCTGGCAAAAAGCTTAAGGTTTCTTGATGAAAACTTAGTCCATCTGTTTTCTGATAATCCGATGCATGACAGCGAAAAGTATTTTCATATTCAACACAAGTTTTTCCCTCAAACACAGCGCACTTAGAATCTATTTGCTCACATTTTTGTTGGATGTAAGGCTCGCATGTATCAATATCTCTACCACCACAAAGAAACTCCTTATTCTCAGACCAATGTGGCCTTGTGACGGGTACGTCGAAACCTGCGATTGCTCTTGTTTCATTTAGATTTTGTTGTTCTGAAAAAACTTCTTCACAAATTTTTTGTTCTTTTTGTGCTTCTAAATCTTCGCATCCAACCCAATATTCCTGTAATATGGGTTTTTGGGGTATCGTGACTTTCCAGGTATAATTACCCCCTCGCACGTTATTTTTGTTATTTGTATGTGATTTTTTTCGACCTGTGTGTGGCTGAAAAGCTGTAAAGGAACCTGTAAAACCATTACTGTGTGACGGGTTGAGTCCATTCGCTCTAAAATCAACCCCACCCTCGCCAATATGACTTCTACTGATGAGCTCAATTGTTGTTCTCGTGGGATAAGGGGGTTCTCCAATAGGATTATCAACCGAAACATTAACGGGACCTTGGTTCTCGCATTGTGATACACTAATACTTCCCGTTTTTAAATTAATACCAAAAGTCACCAAGTTATAACATCGGGCTGTAAAATAAGCCGTCACATTTTTAACTAAATCGGGTTGAGGAACAGCTTTGACAACTAATTTTTTAACACAACTTCGAAGTTCAGGTGGTATGCTTTTTCTACAGCTAACGATTTTGTCTTCCACAGGAGATTTGGATTCAATCGGTTTCGAACCCTTTTCAAATAGTTCAGCTTGGCTTTTATCATCTACAACTGTTTTAGTAATCGCCTGGTATTTTTTAAATACATCACTTTCCGGCGAGATGTGAAACCGATGTTTTTCTTTTAAAAGCTTCTCGGTGTCCCCTAACGTAGGTTGATTAGGATGCGGCTGCTGGGGAGCCGTATTATTCTTTGTGGCGAGTTGTGATTTTAAAATATCTTCTTTATCTCCAGTATCGTAGTGTCCATCAAAAAGTGCCTGAAGTTCACAGGCTTGTGGTTGCAAATGTTGGTTTTGAGCGTTTTGCCCACATTCTTGCTGCATCGTATTGATTACAGTCTCTTGATTGCGATATCCTTGACTATGCAGCTGTTCGGCAAATGATTTGCCTTCTTCACTCGAACCTGCCATCGTATTAATGGACTGGCAGCTTAATAACAAAAATGCTATTAAACGCCTTGCATTTTTAATAACTCTGTTCTCATCAAAAGGCTTGTTCATGGCTTGCCTCGATATTTCTTGAGGTAATGGCTTGCTACTTTTTGATTAATGGGTGATCCGGATTTAGCAATGCGATCTAAAGCTTCTTCTAAAGACGTATCGCCGTAAACAACGTCAAAATTTTGGGTTAAATTGTCATTTGTGTTTGCTGTTTCTAAGCCTATTTTTTCTGGCTTTGTTGTTTCTGGCTCTATCAGCACAACTGCTGGAACTGCATCAATCTTAAATTTTTCAAATTTCTCAGGGTCAATTGAAATCTCAACATTCGCCTCAATGCCAAAAAGAGACTGTGTTTTAGCTGTTGTCTTTGTTAAATCGTTATCCACAAAACCCCGCAGCAATAATGGATACCCAATACGACTAGCCTGTTCTGCCCAAAGTTTTAAGCTTTCTTTAGGCATACTAAAAGATACAAAAATCAACAAGTCAGAATCATAAGGTTGATTTGGATATCCCGGCACAGAAAATAACATCACCAGCACCCCAACAATGAATCGTTTATAGAGGTAAGTAGAATTTGCAACTTTTAAATTACTTTCAAAGAAATAAATAATTGTTACAAAAGCCCTCGCAAAACCGTACTTGTAGTTTTCCCACATACGGCTTCCAGAAATGACATTCACAGCTTTGCTCCTAATGTATAAAGATTGACAGCTATCCTAGGTTTCGGTAATGGATCTATTTCTCGTATATACCTGAGAAAAGACATCCAACTTGTACTTTTCTTCTGGCTTCTACGATTCATCCACCGATAAATTAAGATAACCACTTTTCGATAGAATTGATTCACACAACGATAATTGCCGCTAATCCCAAAGTAATTATAATGCCCTACGAGTTTCAGCTTGAGCTTAGGAAGCCATTCATTAAATGGTGCTTTCGTTCGCATCATACGTAACCATTCTTTCATAACTTTCAATTTACGACGTAAAGTTTCTTTGCTGGTCTTATGGCTAGCAATGATTTTACCTTTTCGGCTTTTTGCAAAATAATGCGTAAAGCCTAGAAAATTAAAAGTTGATGTTTTCATTTTGTTACGCTTACATCGCTCATAAACATTTCTGCCAAATTCGATTAGACGAGTTTTGTCTTCAGCTATTGAAAGTTTAAATTTCCCTAATCGCTCCTTTAATTCCTTTAAGAAACGTTCAGCGTCAACTTTATTTTCAAACAACACTACAAAATCATCCGAATACCGAATCAATTGCATATATCTATTGCTAGACTTTTTAAATCTCTTCTCAAACCATAAATCTAAAACATAATGTAGGTATATATTAGCTAACAGCGGACTAGCTACTCCACCTTGCGGCGTGCCTTTCTTACTGTTTATTAAGCTACCCGATTCCATTATGCCTGACTTCAACAAACGCCTTATAATCCAAAGAAAATTTGGATCATTAATGCGTTCTTCTAAACAGCGTTGAAGCCAATAATGACTTACGTTATCGAAAAAAACTTTTTATGTCAACTTCAACGGCATAACGAATTGGCTTTGTCATCATTGCTTTGTCCAGCGTATTAATTGCAGTATGACAACTCTTGTTTGGCCTAAAACCATGCGAACACTCTAGAAAATCCGATTCAAAAATGGGTTCAAGTATATGCTTAATTCCCAATTGAACCAGTTTATCTTCTATCGAGGGAATCCCAAGTCCACGCTTTTCATCCTTGCCAGGCTTCGGTATATAAACCCGCCTCACTGGTTTCGAACGATATGTCTTGTTCTTCATACTCAACACGAGCTTTTCAACATTGCTACCGAGATTCAATTCATATTGCTCTACAGTAACATTGTCTATACCGCTGGCTTTATTCCGTTTCAATTCACCAAACACTGAACACAACAGATCTTTATTAAGATGATGCGCCAACGAAGTGAATTTCATTTTCTTACACATTTTCGCCTTCGCAGTTATTTGAGAAAGTTTATTGTTCACTCTTCACACGCCTCTGAGTTCGTTTTGAGCCAATCGTACTTTCTCAAGCTTCATTTCCGCTATCGCTTCCCCTTGTGCTTGGCTTTCCCAAACTCCGAGTAATATCAATAGCTCCGACTTCCATTTATTCTTCCATGCATCCTCGTCTTTTCTGACTTGTTTGCATGTACTCTTAGAATTTCTAGTCCTAAAAGAAATAAATGGATCTCCCATGTTCATGTAACAACCATCTTGTATCATGCCATTGCCTATGATCCCGATGGAGTCTTTATTCACTCGCCATTTTCGCGAATAAAGATTTTGTCTTCCGACTCTGTGTATAGCGTCGACCTCCATAATGAAGATAATTACGGGACTCTATACATTCACTTTTGTTACGGCCTGATACATTGCTTGCAGTAGCTTCAATTGTTTTGTTACCATTACAATTGTACTGTTCGCTTCCACGCTGATGGCTAATCTTTGCGTAGACGGGATTTTCACCCGCTGGTTCTTACACACTTTACACGGCACCCACACAGCAATTTCTCCGTCTCCAGATAAGATACCCAAAGTCTTCCCTTTTAATGGGATATTCTTTATTTGTTCCCCAAAAAAAGGTCGTTCTACCAATAGGATTACAGGCTTTTTTAGTGTCTTTAGTCACCGATGGATAAGTCATTTGTAATTTATATTGGTCTTTACGCCACCAAGGCATAGGGTATAGATTACAGGCTGCTTTTTTACCCATCGAACCCCAGAGCAACATCTCTCGGTGTAATTTAAAAATAAGTTTTTCTAATATCAGGGTGCTTGCATCTGCACCACCGTTATGAAAACCTAGCGTGCCTGTTAAGGGATACACACCTCCTTGACACCCTGCACACCAAAACAAAGTATTGATGGGTGTGCTAACAGATGATTTAGCGCAATCCGCGGCACAGGCCATCTGTGCAATGGGATTGGCAAAGAGTGCAACTTCAGGATTTAACCAAATGGAAATCTCGTCATCATTCCAGAGTGGATCCAATTCCGTCATATAGGCAATATCAAAAGATTCGGATGTCATACAAGCGAGATTTACGACCAGATTCATCCAATAAAGCACGGGATAAACATACCAATGCACATGATAAAAAGCGGTTTTTCGAGCCGTTTCGCCACCTTGCTTAACACTAACTGTACCGGCAGATGTTCTCAAGTTTAGCTTTAAATCGATACCTCCCAGGTTCACCATACAAAAAGGCTTGTAAGTAACATCCGCTAATCTAAATGGCTCCCAAAATCCTACTGGTATGCCAATTCTCGGTACAGGGCTGCCGCATAGACACACAAAACTTTTATCTTCCGCAGGTGTTGCATTATCCTGGTTGGGATTCGCCACATTTCTGCCTGCAATAGACAATGGAAACAAACACTTCCAGCAAATATCGGTAATGGGGTTCACAAACTTACCGCTACAGACCATACGCGCACTTAATACAGATGGCATTAAAAAAATACTGAATAATCCTGTCATCATTAAGATTTTCATAATTTGATCTCTGAAATAATTAATTTATCTTTTTTCTGACGAACGATAGCGGGCACTTGTTCCAATTCAAAATATTGAGATAACTTACCCGCTTGATCAAAATAGAAGGGAATATCATATCGACGCATCAGCTCTAAAGGCGCGCCTTTGATTAACACTAATTTAGTGCGTCTCTTTTTATTTTTATATTCTTGCAATGCCCAATTTAATTGCTTTACATCATCCCCATCAAAAAAAATCAGCGACTTAGCACTCCAAACATTTTCAAGTGGGTTAATGCGAGTTCCTGCTTTGTGTATGATTGTCCCATTCGCATCTTTAATATCTGCAAAAACGGTAATCGTTAAATCTTTTTCAAATGTTCTAGCCTGTTGGGTGCATTTTAAATGGGTAGATGTGGGACGTTCTAAAGTTGCTAATGCTTGATTTTTAAGCTTTTGGTTTTGAGCCGCTATTTCACCATTCATTTCCATCAGCCTTAACTTTTCCATAATCCAAATTAATGCGTTTTGTTCTCCAATTTCATAAACACTGCCTTGTACACCAAGATTTAAAGCCATACTCTCACCATAAGGGATACAACACACCCAAAAGCTCATCAGCGTTAATCCAACCCATTTTTTTATAACGGGAATCAAAGCTGTCTTTGTGCGGTGTTGAAACATAGTACTGTCCTTCTTTGAGCATACCGGTTGGACCTAACGTTAAAGGCTCGCCTTCTAAAGAATGTGTTTTGGCCGTCGAAACGAATTGTCCATTAATGTAAAAATCTCTACCTTTTAAGGTCACATTATCGCCTGGAATACCTAGGATTTGTTTATGCAAAATAATATTTCTCGGCAGCCCACTTTTAATGGAGGGCTTAAAAGCAACAAAGTCGTTTCTTTTAGGCTTTTGATTTAAAGCCATGATCCAGACCTTTTGAGGAAGGCTCTCGGTTTGATTAACGACGATGGCAAAATGGTTACCCAGCCAAAAAGCTAAAGGGATCAGTAATAACGGCCAATAGCGAAATATTTTCGAATCCTTAAAACGTTTGAATTTAAAACCTAAACTTTCTTTTTCTTTTGGCTTAAAGTTCGGTTCGGGATTAATTGCCGCATACAGCAATTCATTATCGGGTCTTAAAGTATTTTTTTGAGTTTGACGGGTCATTGAATGATTCCTTTTTTATTTGTGGGAAAA
Source organism: Gammaproteobacteria bacterium (assembly GCA_044225595.1). Taxonomy (GTDB): domain Bacteria; phylum Pseudomonadota; class Gammaproteobacteria; order UBA6186; family Azoamicaceae; genus CADEGZ01. The sequence goes on along the minus strand of JBGAIG010000008.1, from coordinate 40,582 downwards.
CGTTGTTCTGCAACCATACCAATCGCATCAACGAGCGATACGCCTTGTTGACAGAGTTCATTGACATCCGAAAAGTCTTTGGCTTGGGTGGAATAAAGAATACGCGAATACGGATCCAGTAACAAACGTCCTACCGCACACTCATTGTTATCGCCTAAAATCATCATTTCAGAATAAAGACCATGCTCAGTGGTAACCGAACAAAGTAGTCGTTTTTGGAAAGAATTTAAAATGAGTTTCTTATCATCCACTAAGGTATTGATATCAGCTTTATTTTGCATTTGAATGATTTTCCAGTAGGAATTTTTATAAGCAGCGTAACCCGCATTAGATGCAAAATAGTCAGCGATTGATTGGGTAATGGTGACTAAACAGCCTGCATACTTGCGTGCACGTCTGGCAATACTTTCAATGATCTTGGCACCTTGTCCGCCTTTTAACATATCCCAAGCTTCATCAATGACTAAGGCCATTTGAATTTTACGTGCGCCCAAACACATTTTTTCAGTGACGTGGTACATCAACAGCATAAAAAGGATACTTTGTAAGCGTTTGTCTGAATTGATTTCTTCTAATTCAAAGACCACCATGGCATTATCAAAATTGATGTTAGCTTCACCATTAAAATAAGCACCATATTGGCCCTCACAAGTGTAAGGATATAAAACAGTACCTAAATCTTGTGCACGAGAGTCTTTATGATTTAACAACCAATTAGCGATACTCGTCACAGAGCCTTGATTCCCATCATTATCCCAAACGGCTTTAACCGCTTGTTCAATAAAAGCCATCTCTATAGAATCTGACTCTTGATTTGCATTAATCATAGAACCAATAAAAGGTGTCATAAATCCAATAAATTCTTTAAATTCGGTTGGTTTAACGGTAGTAAAAGGATTTAAACAGAGTTTCGAATTTTCGTTAAATTCTATAAATTGTCCATCTAATACTTGGCACAATTTTTTATACGAACGTCCTACGTCAATAATCCATACGCGAGCCCCTGTACCAATCAAGGCAGATACCATTTCCTGAACAGTGACGGATTTACCACTACCCGAGATACCGGCTACACAGGTGTTGTAGTTGCCTTTTTGATTACCAAAGGGATCCCAAAAAAGCGTTTGGCCGCGTCTGCCCACCAACATTAATCGGTGACTACTCATTCCCTTCATTTCAGCAATGATGGGCAGCATATTGGCAGCATCCGTTGCCCACAATTTATAGGTTAATTTGAGGCGACTTAATTCTTTTATCATGGTATGGTTTTGAGTTAAAGGCAGATGCGCTAATAGCATTACCATTTGTGCCAAATAATTTTTAACCAATTGCCATTTAGGGTTGGAGGCTTGAAAAACATTCATGAGGGCCGCTTCTTGGGCTTCTGCATTTTCGGTTTTGCAATAAAGTGACACCTGAAAAGAAACCAGCACGACTCTTTCTTTATCTTCGATTGCTCGCATAATAGCTCTGGCCTCTTGTGCATCGCTAACCGCCTTTTGGCTATGCGCCGCTAATTTTTGTGCCCTTTGCATTGCTCTAAAAGCGCGAGTGGCCGCAATATTTTGTTCTGTCGATTGCTTGCAAATATGAATAATAAAGCTTAAAGAAAAAGGGCAACCGATTTGCGCTGTATTATCAAAAAGGTTGCCAATAAAATCAGACATTTCGCTTAAGTGCGGTCTGTATTTTTTAAAATGACTGACTCTAAAATTTCGGATTTGCCATTTGCCTTGATTTTCGCCTTCATATAAAAACATCTTGGAAGGGGTCACAATTCTAGAGTAATGCGATGCGCCTAATTGATGAGCAATCGTGTCCAATTCATTCCAATCAAAAGATTCAGGGTATAAAGCATCACTGGGTCTTAATAGTGCATCTATCCATTGCATAAAAGGTTCTGGATGGAGTGATAGAGAGTCAATGCCAGAGCCTTTGAAAGTAGTTATTAAGCTATTTTTTAAAGACAGTATTTTGTCATCACTAAAGCCTAGTGCATTATCAAAAACAAGACAGACTAATAATTGATAATCACGTAGTACTGTTTGTTGGCCTGGAATCAGTGTTTCATGAACGCCTTTTTTATAAAAATCAACGCGCTTTTCGGCTAATCGTTTAATGAGCGGATGCGGGTGTTGTCGTTCTTTCATAAAAGCATCAAAAGAGCGGCCAAGGAAAGGTGAAGCATAGAGTAAACAATGCATGATAGTGCCTTCAGGCAAAATGCGTTGTAATAAAGCATAAAAAGCATCCACATTATTATCCGAGGCCCCGACCATCGGATTCGCTTCTAACACAATGCCTTTAGCATCTTTACACTCGTAAATCTCGGTATCGGGATTATAGCTTTCATAAGGCAGATATTCGGCAATGGAATGCAACCCTAAGACTTTGTTTAAATTATCTAGCGTACCAGATTGCAAAGGTTTTTCATCGTCTTGCAATAGACTGGATTTTAAGAAATCTGCAATCACTTTTTTAGATTTATTCAGTGTTTCTGAAAACATTAGGGATTTTCTCCTGTCATATTTATCTCAAGAGGGGTATTAACCCAAGCGGCTTCACTCCCCACAAAATGAATACGGTGCGCTTCATGGTAAACACCATCCGTTGTGTAATAGGGTGCTATCCAAGCCATCAGGACGGTTTCTGGCGTACGTAAGGAAGTGGGTACAACAGTGCTGTTTGATAGCACCTCAAGTTTTTTAGAATGAGAGGCGTTTTTATTTTCAGAGAGATTCAATTGACCCGCATTAATTTTTTGGTCAATTTCACCCACACTTAAACAACGCGCACCTTCTTTGTATGGGCAATCAAACTGCTGTTGCATGGAACAAGCTGTGAGATTTAAACAAAGCAATAATACAATGGGCTTCATCATGGGTTATCTCCAAAAAGTAAATGGGGTTTGGGGTGAGGGACGGGGTTAATCGCTTTTGCGCGGTGTTCACCAAAGGCTCTACCCGAATGAAAAATCACAAAAACTTCTCGTCCGGCACTGATTTGTATCACGGGTTGATATTGTTCTGCTCTTTGAATATTGTATTTAGCCATCAATTCAAAGGCATTACCTGCCCCTTCCGCTCCTGCTTGTTTAAAAATATCGCCGCCTTTAACGGTATTAACTGCACCTAAAGGCGAGACGCTGGTGGTATTAAACGATTGACTCGTCGCTTTACCTAAACCTGATAGCAATCCACCCAAAAAGCCCCGTTTTAAAACCTCTGCATCGCGCATCACCATGCGCCCCCGCATACCGTTTTTGCCGTCTTCACCGCTGATATAGCCATCTACATCCGTTTCAATCACACGACCGTCAGGTTGAATGCAGCTTAATTTTTCTAATCGAAACTGTGCACGTTCGGTTGAAAGCTCACCGGAAGCCGCGGCAATAATGCGACAGTCCCGCATTTTTCCTAAAACATGATTGGGTAGACTTCCGGGATGCACCAGCCTCAATAACACAGGTTGTGGATTAGACTGAGAAGAAACTCCAACAGAAACATCAACGCCACTCAACAATACTGCTTTTACATAAGATCCTGCCGGAATATAATTATCGTGATGGAATTTAGCACTGGGTTCATTTGGATTGGGCATGATTATCGTTTCTGAAAAAATTGTGGAACGTGCAGGTACTTTTTCTATATCTGTGTTAACATTTTGAGAAGCGTTATGACTAAATCCATAAGAGGGTGCCGGTGTCTCAAATGCGGTATTATTATTGTTAACTTCGTCTTGTTGAGAAGTAGCTTCCCCAAAAGATGACAAGTTTAATTTATTTTCAAGTTCAGCCACCCGATTTTGCAAAGTTTTGATTTCTGAGTTGGCATCCTCAGTATCAGGCTTTTTTAAAGATTCGCGAATTTCTTCCAAGTCATGCATCAGTTTTGCTTGGGTTTTTTCTTGTTCAGCTAAACGATTCTCCGATTTAAATACCCAAAAACTTTTATCTTCTAAGGCTTCTGTGACATCATAAAGCGGTGCTTTTTCGCTCATAATTTCAGGTGGCGAAGGTACTTTTTCCGTGCCTATAAAAAACAATAGCGCACCGAGAATCCCTAAAGTACCCAGAACGACACTAAAAACCTTTAATTGATGCTTTTTAAGCGTTTCTGTTGGAATTGAAATCAATTTCATATTAATTCACCACATAAACACGTGTTTTAGCGCGAGCAGATAAAATAGGATTTAGAATCGACACAGCTCTAACACCCTTTAGCTGAAATAACTCTTCTGTTAAAACCAATTCTTCTTTGGATGTATTTGTTATTTCTAAAACGTGGCCTTGTAATTGCTTTCCGGTATAGGTTTGAAGATGGCTAACCTTAGCCTGTTTAATAATGGGGATTTGTGTTTTAATTTTATTAATTATAAAACCTTCGACAGGTGCTTGGTTATGCATAGCTTTAAGCAATGTTCTTAATAAGGTTTCATAGCTGCTGGATTGTTCCCACTGGATAGGTTCTGGTTCGATGGGCATTAATAAAATGCTTTGAGCGTCGCCTTCATGCAAAGTCAGGCTTAAAGGATAGGTGTGTCCTTTTTCCGTTAACAAAAATAAATGAATAAGTTCTTGTTTATCGGTTACAATAGGCTTAATAAACACTTGTCCGGTTTCTCCATCTTTATCGAGTTGAAACTGTCCGGTAATGCCCTTTACAGTCATAATGCGGTCATTTTGAACAGCCAAACGATTCAGTGTATTCGATGAAACACTAATGCTGACTTCTGACCCTTCTTGCACAGGCACTTGTTGTTCTGCTATCGCAACAGCACAAAACAATATCGACACAATTGTGATTAAAATTTTAGACATGTGGCACCTCAGAAAATTTTTGGATATAAAGACGACCCTGGTGTTGACTAAAGTTGATATGATAAGTTTTAGTTTGAGACTCAACAGGCGCATTACCCACTAAAACCTTAAGTTCACCTTTGAGTTCTACTAAAAGCTTATGTCTATCGACTTTGAAACTGGCAGGATAAAATGCCGTTGACATCGCTCTGCGTTCAAGTTCCAGTTGTCGTTCCACTAATTGAGTTTTAAGGGCGGGGTAAGCATTGGGAGCGACATGTTGTAATAAATGTTCAGCTCTCGTTTTAAAGCTGTTAGGATTCACATTTAATAAAAGTCCTGCAAAAAACTCAGACATTTGTTCTAAATAGCTATCCGATACCGTATCGGTTCCAACCCAAAAGTCACGATTAACAATAGGCGGTACAATTACCACCCGTTCTTTTCCAACTAAACAAAAAACTGAAAATCCTAATAAAAGAGCTAAAAAACTTGCAACTGCAAAACCGATTAACAAGCGGTTGCGTTCTGTGACTGCTTGATTGCGGCTGCTCAATACATTTTTACTGTTCATCCCATAAACTCTCTGATATAGGACGGCGGAAAGGTCTTAAAGCTGTTTTTTGTTGGCAAAAACCAATACAGGCCGATTTTAGTTAAATCGCCCCAGGGGCTTTTTTGCATCCACCGCAATAATTTAACCATGCCGATCCCCAGTAACAACCCCAACAAAAAAGAACATAAAATCCACACTAAAAAAAAGAGACCCAAAAACCATGCAACTTCCTGCCATGTCCAGAAAATTACTTTTTCTGGCTCATTTAAAAAAACAGGTATAGGAATTTGGGTTTGTTCCATCTTAAATCAACATCGCAGAAGTAAAAAAAGCCGGAGCCTTAAAAGCCAACAAAGTCACTGCTGCTGCTACTCCAAAGATTTTTAAGCTCTGTTGCGCAACCGCAAAAATAGAACCAATCAATGCCGACGCAGTGCCAGTGATATAACAACCGTTTTTAGCTAATTTTGTAACGTGCGTGGTTAACTCGTTAATCTCTGCAACCTGGTCTCCTTGGGCAAGAGCCGAACTTTCTCCTGCAAAGAGAAAAAGACCCATAGCAGCCGTCGTCATCACAAACGAAAACAATGGCAGATTTTGATGAAATGAAAGCTTACTGTGTTGAAATTTTTCTGACAATACATGATGCATATTTCACTCCTTTTTTAAGCCCTATAAAAATCATAATAAGCACAATCTTATGAATTACTACCCTCAAAAATCAGGTTGGTCACCCTTGAAATCCAATTTTTTTACATAAAAATTGAGATTTTCTTCGTCACTACCAAATAATATTGCGAGTTTAGAACCCATTTGATACGCATTTTGGCAAAGCAACTTTTCCTTAATGGCTGCTTGATGTTCTCTCACAGTACTGACGGACAATTTAAACCGACTCGCAATTTTTTTAGGTGGCATTCCTGCCAGCAAACAAACACCAATTTGCTTTTGTCTTTCCGTTAAGGGTAAAGGCAAACGTTTTGATTTCATACATCATCCTCGTTTTTGGTTTTTGAAGGCAATTGCATGACTGCTGCAATCGATTCTGTAAATGTTTGTATCGCTAAGGGTCTGCCACCACCCGTAAGCATCACCTGTTCCGCTTTTTTAGGATCACCCACCAATACCGGTGCTGTTACTTCAAAACCGTTTTTAACATTGTCTATCTCTGTAATGCCTGCTAAGTATTTAGGATGACGTTCGGGTTTTTTAATCAGAAAACCCATGTATCGCTTTTGAAACTCGTTGGCGCGAAAGGGAAATTCATCTAACTTGACGCTGCAAAGCTTAACCCAACCTCCCATATCTTCGAGAACCGCGTGGATTAAGGGATCATCAAAGGCAATACTTTGGTAGCTCCCAACGCAGTGAATGGCTTTTTCAACCACCGCCCAAGCTTTCAACGCTTTGGTTTCACCACTGCCCTCGATAAATCGAATAATATCTGCAGGTTTTGGGAAATATTGTCCGCAGTCGGGATTATAAATATGCGCTCTCAAGGCTTTTTTTACATCCTGCAACTCAAAACCTTCCAGAGCTTTCCAATAAATATCTGTCAGAAACTCAGAAATGTTTTTAGCATAAATCTCGCCTAATTCCGCGAGACTCAATGCAAATTGAGGCATATCATCTTTTTTCATACCTTTACTCCTGTTTTGCACTGATACTTTCCAATCAATGCCTGAACTTTTTTGTTTTTAAACACGGTTATTCTTTGTATTTGTTTTAAGCAACTTACTTTTTGTATATCTTGTCTATTGAATGTGCGAACGAGTTTTCTTTGAATGTCAAGAGGAGGCAAAGGAATGCGGATGGTTGCTAATGCATTTCGGGTCAGTTCTTGCCCTTTACAACCTCGGTTAACATAAGGACAATAATCTAATTGTGGCAATATATAATAAAGATACTGAGATAAGACACGATGATCTTTGGGAATAAGTCCGGCAACGGCTTCATTGGTATACAATGTTTTCCCTGCAAATGCTACCTTTGCTATCGTCAACTTGAAACTAAATAACAATGTATGTTTTTTGATAGGTTTAACGTTAGACTGATTAACACCCTCATCCGTTAATGTATCCTGCGTGTTTTTAACAATCGGTTGATCTAGGTCTTTAACTCTAACAAACAAATTTTTTCCACCATAAAAACGTGGGTTGCTTGATAGAGGTGTCTCACCCACCACAATGTCGCAGAGTTCTCCAAGCTTAACTTGGTCTTGTAAGGGTTGATTTAAATTTTTGTATCGATTCATTGAAAGATGATAATTTTCTTTCATAATGTCATTAACCGAAACAGAAAACGAACAACCAGAGTCTTTTTTATTTTTCCAACACTTCCGCAATAAAGGGAAATCATTTGGAATGATAGAGGGCCTACCTGACAAATGCGTTGTTTTTTTAAAACCATCCTCCCGAACATCAAAAAACCACACGGTTTTTGTGCTCGCACCTTTTTTAAAAATAAGGATACTGGTGGGCTGCTTTGTGTATGGCATAAATACAAAATCATGCAATTGAATAACGGCCAACAAATTGCAGGTCTCTAAAAGCTTTTTTCTGATTTTGATATATTCTAAATTTTCACTAAACAGCAGTCGATCAGGCACAATCACACCCGCTGTTCCACCCATTATCAAAGCATCCATAATATGTTTTAAAAAAAGTGGATTAGCATCTTTGCTTTGAGAACCATAGAGCGATCCGCAATCCGTTTTCTGAGAAAAAGGAAAATTCGCTAAAATCACTGAAAATTTATTAAAGACAGGTGTTTTTAAAGTGTCTATTTGAGAAAGTGTGATTGGATCAGCACCCAACAGTATCAGGTTCATTTTAGCAATTTTAATACTATCCGAGATTTCTCGACCAAAAATGATTTTTTTATTCAAATGCCGTAAAGATGTTTTGGAACGTTTTTTGAGTTTTTTAAACGCTTCCGTTAAAAATCCGCCTGCTCCACAGGCGGGATCGTAAATTTTATCGTTGGGTTTAAGTGGTATTAAGTCTAATAGCAGTTTAACAACATGCCTCGGTGTAAAATAAATTCCTAACCCTTGTTTATGAACTCTACCCTCTTGATGAAGAAAATACTCAAAAGCATCTCCTAAAATATCTGAATTGAGTTTCAATAAGTTTAAGAGTGAAAGCCTATCAACCAATTTCTTCAATGTTTCTGAATTTTTGATACTGGATTTCTTTTGAAAAAATTGCGTGTGACGATTATAGGCTTTTACCAATTCAGGCAAAACAACTTGGTTCAACACTTGCAACATCTGTTCTGGTTCTTGTTTAGCAAAGCGTTGCCAATTGTATTTTTGTTTTATTCGCATTGATTTTCGCAAATATGACATTTCTGCACTTTCGCTCATGAGCTTTAAAATCAACAGTGGTGCGAACTCAAAAAATCGTTTTTTGTTTTCTAAGACACCTTCTTTTTTAAGCAATAAATTTGCTTCAAATAATAATTGTGTAAATGCGCGCTTGGTGTTGTTAATATGCATTATTGCCCCCTAATGATCCATTACAATCAATCGTCAACAAACCCATCATACCTAAAATTGTTATGCTGTCTTTAACACTCTTGTGTGTTTTATGCGCTCTTCGTCCCAAAAAGATGTAAAATGCATTTTCATGGGAATACAGTGCAACTTTTTTGCAAAAAACAGCGTTCATCCTGAGCTCTCGACCTTGTTTTGAAAATTATCCAGCAATTTACGGTAACGATCCTGAAACTCACTTGCATAAAAATGGATTTCTTTTAACACAGCGGCTCGTGGTTTTACCAAGCCGCCCATCTCTTCCAACACGTGCTGGATAATGGGATCGGTTAAAATAAATCGTTCGTAATTTGCTACCTTGCGAAAAGCACCTTGAACAATCAGCCATGCCTGTCCTGCTTTAATGTTATGCTCGATAAACTGTAAGAGTGTTCTAAGCTTTGGAAAATGGTTTCCATCACCAAGGTTTTGGATATGCCACTTGAATGCTTGTCGTAGATCTTTTAACTCAAAATTCTTGAATACTTCCCAATAAAAATCAATCTGAGATTCAAGGATTACTTCACCGTACAACTCTTTCATACCCACCAGCAAGTTCGTAAATTTCGTTTTATCTTGCGTTTGCATTTTTCTCCTCCTCCTTCATTTTTTGGTCCACCCAGCGTTGCAGAGATTGCACATTCGCTTCTGTTTTGCGATTGGCCTCGGTTTGCACGCGAGGCGGACAGTGGAAGTTGTCGATGAAGCGATCAATTTGATCGCTGTCGCGTAAAATGAGGCACAAGCCGTCATAGCGTTGCCCCCTGTCGTTCTTGCCTTGATTATGCGGGGTCAGACTGCATCCCGTGATGGCTTGGCAAAGCTGCTCAACGCTATAGCCCCAGCTCAATGCTTTGCCAATGCAAACTTTGCGTTTGGGATCAAGTTTGGCATTGGGATGCTTCATCACCATTTGCCAATGCTCAAAAATTTTAAAAACAGATCCGGTTTCAAAAACCGAGTGCGGAAGCATCTCTGGCGCGACAATAGATCCCTTCCCCTCCTTTCCTTTCCCTTCCCTTCCTTTCCCTTCCTTTCCCTCCGGACTTGGTGTTTTTTTAAAATCCACGGTGGTTTCCCACAGTACTTTTTTAAAACCTTCCTCTGTTTCCGAAACGAGCGGGGAGTCCTCTACAGAGCATGTTTTTATCGCGATTTCATCGTTGGAATTAAAATTGACACCATCTGCCTCTTCAATCGAGGGAAGCGTACTCTTAGCTTCTTTCCTTATTTTTTGATGGCGAGACCAAGAGGGGATACAACCGTAGAATTCGCCTTGGTATTTATATTTTTGGATATACCCGCGTTGAAAGAAGATATTCAGCACTTGAGTAACATCGACCTTATCATAGGGCAACATATGCAACTTTAAACGGGCAGGCTGCCAGCGAAAACGACCCTCCCGGTCACAACAGCTGAATAAGGCAATATAAGCCAATCGTAATGGAAGCTGATATTGCGTCTCAAGCTCAAACAAACCTTCATGCGTAAATAATTCCGGCTTTACCGATCGAATTCTAGGCATCATCATAATCTCACTCCTTCTGGTTTTGATTGAACATGATTTTGTTGAGACGCTTTAAGCGCGTTGATTCTCCTGACGGCTGCCGCGATAGGAATTTCCTTCCGATCGACAGCAGAGATAAGTTCTGAGATCCCTCGTAAATACAGTTGTTTTGCCCGATAATAAGTATTCGTGCTGTAACCCAGAATTTTGGCAACTCTAATATCTTTACGCCCGCTCACTTCTCCCCACCTGGGAAGAAGTGTTTGATTTTTTGCAGCGGATAATTTCAGATCATTTCTTTGCCCTTGACGATTACCCAACAAGCTTTCCAACCGCAGGCCAATCGCAATTTCCTCGCTAATCAACAACTGGAACTTGATGTCTGTAAACAAGCGTTTTTCTAACAAAAGTGCTTCTAAGTCCAATACCATGACTGGCGTTTTCTTGATCCCTGAAAACTGACATTTTTCTATTTGTGTTAAGCCAGCAATGAGTACACCATCAGTTCCGACAATGATGGGCCGATCTGATTTTTGAAATCTTAAATAAGGATGATTACCCATTTGAATTTCATTCAACGCCATATTAACGAGTGATGGGCTAATCTGAGATCTCAAACGCCTAATCAATTTATTCGCTATTTCTGTAGACGGTGATAAACGTTCAATACTGACCTGAGTTATCTCCTCAGTTGCCAAAGCATATTCATATGGCATTTCAATTTCAGGTTGATTTATCCAATTGCTGGCTCTGCTTCGACTGACTTTTAGGGATTGGCTGAAGGCTGTAACGCCTCCACAAAAACGAACCGCTTCGAGCAAAGCTCTTCGGCGGATTTCGATTTTGTTTCCAATCACAAAAGACATTGCATTATCCCGAACAGTCTAGCTGCATCTCTCCTACACTAAATTTCTCGTTTTTTTGAAGAAATTTAGTTACCCATACTGCATCCATAAATCAGGTTAGTCGGGAAATGCGACAACGAGTTGTCATTTTTCAATGGCGGCATTCGGTATTAAAGGGACATCCATCTTGTACTGAGCGTGGCATTCCAAAATTGATTTAAACCAAGCATTTAAATGAGTGAAACCGAGCAATGTGACCAGATAATGGCTATAAACGACCGGCAATAGTAAGAGTGCAGGGACACGACAGAGCAGAATAAATATTGTAGATTTGCACAAAAAACGGTTAACCAATCATCGTAGCTATCAAGCCAGATAAAAAAGAAGATATTTCTGGCGTTGAGGATTATTGAATCTGATATTACGAATTACCACTGTTAAAAAGAGGTGTAATGAGTTATGTGACTGTAGAAGTGAAAAAAATACAAGAACTGTTGTTTAGCTTTGCAATATGAGATTTAATGGATAGAATTCAGTACCGTCAAGCTAAAAGATGCACGTGGATAATCCGACGGGTCTCAATTTGGATAGAGGACACCAGGATCTTGTGATTTGATATTTATCTCATCATTTCGTATAGCGGGAAAACTAGTTGATGTCCTTCTGAGAATGAGATAGCTGAAGTAATTCATTTGCTTTATTTACGTAAGTCACCAAAAAAGGAGTTGAATTAGAGTGTTATATGAAAGCGGATCTTCAAACAATTTAACTTTAAAGGAAAACTCTGTTGCTGTAAATATATGGTTGCCAGATCCTGAAAAGGATAGACCAGTTGGACATGTATCATTGGATATTGGTTGTCAATATATCAGTTTTTTCCCAAAAAACAGTCAAAAAGAAGGAGTGCGAGATTATATTTCTGGTTCTGGTTATATTTCTGGCAAGCCTGGGGCTTTTAGCAATGACGTGGAAGAGGATTATAAAAAGGAAAATGGGACTCCTACATATCAATTTATAATAAATGATTTAAATCCGAAAGAAATGCTTGAAAAATTTAAAAAAATTAAAGAAGACGTAGAGAATGGAAAAATTTTATGGTCCCTAAGCTCATCTCCTTGTACCCCTAGCTCTAATTGTAGCAAGTTGACTATGCAGCTTCTTCTGGCGGGTGGAATACAATCGAGACTTCCATCAGATGCACAATTCGGTACTTTGAGTCATTTAACGTTACTTTGTTCTTCGAGGGTTTATATTACCATATCTTTTTTAGCTTGCGGTCTTTATCCAATTTTAGATGATATGGCTACTGATAACAGTCATGCAATATCTATTATCGCTACTCTTTTGATGACTTTGCTTAGTAACTCTATGATTTTTATTTTGGAGAAAAAATTTCGCGATACCAGCTTAAAAGAACTAAATAAAGATGATTACATTGTGGGGGTAGGTTCTTCTCTTGGGTTTGGTTCTGTGGCATTATTGAATAAATGGCTTGAAAGAACAAAAATAACAAATGTAATCTTACAATATTTTAACAGTGACAACTTTTTAAACAAGGCAATTTTTGATGCAATATTTCTTTTACCTGGTACTTTAGTTGGTTTATATGTGGGGGGATATATATCAAGCCTTTTAATTACTTCCTGCGATTGCAGTTTCCATTGTCGAGGGAGGGCTTGTACAGTTTCAAGCTGCAGTTGCTGTCATCGGGGGATAACTTATACGGTTTCACCAACCAATATGTATGAATGGTTATCCTATATTGACAAAACTAAACATATCCCAAAAGAGGTGCTAAATTTTGTTAACAAAACAAACTATGTTTCTTTATCAATTCTATATACCGGCTGGATTGCGTGCTTTTTTGCACGCAAGGGTTTTTTTATAACTGATAGTAAAGATTTTTTTAGAACTGGTTTAAATTTGGAATCTGGTATTCCAGCTTTATATATTGGCTTGCCTACTGGAATTATATTGGGCTATGCATTAACTAAGTCCTACATGAAAAAATATATTCAAAAAATAAAAAACTTAGAAAGTAAAAGCCATGAAATAGGGGCTGAATATCAGTTAATTATTAGTAATAGTTGGAATATAGAGCAATATCAGTATCTAGAGAAATACTCTTTTACTACTACAACGACTTTATTAGGTCTAATGATGATTATTTCTATTTTTGATTGTTTTTCTTTTAATGGCTATGTTCTGGAAAAGGGAATTTTAAGTCCTTTTGGAGCAGTCGGTGGTTTTTTATTTGGATCTGCTTTTTTTGAAAATTATTTGTCCGAAAGGACTCATTTCATTGAACCCGAGAGTGAACCATTGTTGAGTGATAAAAATACTCGGATACTCACATCTTACAATTTAAAACACGGTTCCAAAATTAATGGAAATGTTCAGCAAGAAAAGACCAAACCTTCTCAAAAAAAGTGTCCCTGTGCTATTCTGTAAGGCTCTACAACAGCAGATTAAAGGGGCAAATGATGGCTGTCTCAGAAAATGAAATAAAGGAACATACAGAAAGCATCACTAATCGAGATAAACGGGGGGCTAAACCTATAATTTTTAGCAACATAACTAGCATGATCAGTGGAGACAGATTGGCCAAAGAGATGTGGATCGTCTCTATAGTTAATACAACCGGGGAGTTGCTTGATAATGCTCAGGCTGAAATTGTAATAGAAGGGATAACTGAAAAAAACGAACACTTCATAGGGCAATATGGGATTAGGATCGGCAGTAATTTCTATGCGCCAGAACCGCCAACGAGTGACTTCAATACAAAGAGTAGAATAATAGATATAGAATGTCGGGGCACACATGAATGGATGCCATGCTATATTTGGCTGTGCAAAGAAAGATCGCAAATGGTGGACAAAGAGATTCGAAAAGGTAAGGCCATAGCCCTTGTAAAGGAGCCACACTGGGAAATTATTTATAAAACTGGTGGTGGAATTTCTTATACGGTTGAGTTAGGGCAGGAATTGTTAGAAATTCTAAGATCCCTATCATTTGATAATACAGTATTGGATAGGGAAAAAGATATGGTAAGTGAGGAAATTTACAAGAAAACTTATAGTATAGTGAAATCACTTGGAGGCTTTATAGCACTTGTAGGTGATCTTCCAAATGACTATAGGAATAGTGGGCTGCGGAAAATATCACGTATGGTTCACGTTGAACAGGCACAGCGAGTTATTGAATCTATACATGCAGATAAACGTTATACAGAAATAGCAAGGGATAATTGTCGGTCAAATACAAAAAGGGAAGCACAGACAGTGGATGTATCGACTGGAGAACCTATTCAATATCTTAGATATCAAAAATTAGGTGAGCAACATCCTGTGACTGCAATGTTTGGAAATCCTGCAGAGGGAGATAATTCTATGGGCTGGTGTTTAAAAAAATTAGCTGCTGGAAATATTAAAATAACAATAGCAGGAATGGATAGAGCTGTTTTACCAAAACCACCCAAGCCATCTTGTGCAGTTCTATAGGGAAAAGACGAAATGTGTTGTGGGGCAGGAAATTATATATTTAACCTAAGTCCCGCAATCCGCAGAAGGGGGTTGGACTTTTGAGAAGATCTGCCATTTCACCCAAAAATGCTAAAACCCACGGGTAAGAGAGCATTGCCGCGTTATGTTTATTTCTCTAGGGTTCCAGCTTTACCCTTCGCGCTATCCACGATGATCGCCTCCAAGAAGCCTCATTGGTTGTCCAAAAAACGATCTTGTCACAATTTTGCTTTTAGAGGTTTATTTTTTAGTGCTTTTCTTTCTTCATACTCTTTTTCACGTATTGGCCCCATTTCTTTAGGTGAGCCTTGCTGGCACTCTGGAGTAAGGCGTTCGGTCAATAATATTCCATCCGTATGATCGATTTCGTGTTGCATCACCCTAGCTAAAAAGCCCTTAGCAACGCCTTGCACTTTTTCTCCCGCTAAATTATATCCCTGATAATGGATAGTATTATAACGAGGTGGTTTTCCACATAGGCTCTCAACGGAAAAACATCCCTCCCATTCATAGTTTTTTCCATCTTGTTCTACCCCTTGGTAGCTAGGGTTAATCAAAACAGTCAAAGGATATTCCTCGGACGGATCTAAAGATCGCGCTTCTATGGATGAAGGTGAAACACGATAAACAATGACCCTTAAAAACTCCCCAAATTGGCTTGCAGCGAACCCTGCCGCTTTCATTTCCACAGTTTTTTCTAACATATTATCTATTAATTTTCTAGTGTTGGCTGACAAAGGGAAATCAACGTCCGCAGCGGGTTCAGTCAATCTTTTGCTTATTTCAGTTTGCTGTTCAATGGTTACTAAATTTAAAATATCTTCTTTTATAACGCTCATATGATACTCCTGAAAAAGTTATTTTTCGATTAAAATGATTCACCTGTTCAAATTGATCCTGTTCCAAATAAATTCATAAATCTATTTTTTTGTGATGGACATCTCCTAAAATACCGAACTCGGTTCCGAAATTTAATGAAGTTTCGTTTAGCCCGTATTCTTGTTTAATTTCTTTTGCTTGCATCAAGAAAGGTTTTGCTAGGTTCATATCATTAACCCTCAAATGCAATTCTCCAAGATTATTTAGAATAATTGCAGTGGCTAAATGACTTTTTCCGTAGTGTTGCCTACTGATATTTAAAGCTCTTTCTAAACAAGATATCGCTTGGTCGATATCTCCTAAATCTTTATAGACATTGCCAAGATTATTCAAGGATATGCCGATGGCTATGTGTTCTGCATGATAATAGCTTTCCTTTATTTTTAGGGCTCTTTCAAGTTGAGTCTTAGCTTGCTCAAGATCCCCTAAAACCCAATTTGCATGACCCAAACTTGTTAGAACACTACTCACTTTATAAAAATCGCAACCAAATTCTTGCTCAAAAATTGCTAAAGAACGCTCTAGCATTTGTTTTCCTTTATACGTCTCTCCAGAGGCAACATAAGCGTTTCCTAAATTATTTAAACGTATCGCGATACTACTATTGTTCGTTTCCTTAGATTGTTCGCCCATTTTTAAGGCCTTTTCTAGTAATCGGCATTGTTCCTTCACTCTTCCTGAAACCCCATAAATATTTCCAAGATTGTTTAAAGTGTTAGCTAATTCATTCGACTTGATTTTTTCGTCAATACTCAGTGCCTTTTCCAACAAAGCCTTTGATTGATCAATGTCACCTAGAACCCAAGCAAGATGCCCAAGCTTTCTTAATGTTCTAGATACGAACCAATGATTCGAACCATGCTTTTTCTCAAAGATCTTTAAAGATTGTTCTAAATATACCTTAGACAAAGACGGTTCCTTACACAACAGGGCACACCCTATATCGAAGGTAATAAGTGCTACCGTATAATTTTGAGGATCCAAATTTAAATGATTATAGTTTGCAACTAACGATTGGAGATGCGGCAATAAGGATTGCTTTCTTTGCTCCTCTTCTATAAGAGATGTTTTTCGATTAAATTCTTCATGAGTAACGTTTAGAAGGTTTTCAAACCAGGACTGGCTGAGAAGTGAATGATATTGATCAATCCCCTTTTTCATTTCTCTATGTTGGTGTCGTAAAACCGCCTGCACGAGACGATGAATATCGATTGTTTTCTTTTCAAGATTTAGCGTGATAAGTGAATAACGGTTCAGCTGCCCCAACAGTTGATCAAGGAGTAGATCGGGATCTTTTTCTTCAGGATAGGTTTTTCTAAGCCAATGTACAAGAAGTTCCTTTGGAATTTGATTAGGATCTAGATAAGCACAAACAGTGATGAGTATAGCAGCAAGCGGAGGAAGACGTTGTTGGATTGCCTCTCTTTTGATTGCCTCAAAATCAGTAACCCACGTGATCGATACTGGAACATGCGCAGTTCCTGATGGCATCGTGTGATCTGATAACATCTTTTGTTCGATCTGGTCGTATCTCTCTAAATAGCTCTTAAAACCAATACCATTATTTTTAATGTAAGCACTAGCCTGAGCCAATGCTAAGGGTAAATAGCCCAGCCTTTTTACTAATTTTTCCACTGTTTCTTGGGTTTGTGAATCTATTTTTCGTCCTGTTATCGACACTATAAGCTGTAAAGCCTCTTCTTTAGTCATAACATTAACGTCTAATAATTTGAAGGTATTTGGCCAATCCCTTTGGCGAGTCGTCATAATAATATTTCCCCTACCTTCTGGCAAAAAATCCTTTATTTCCTGGTAATACGTTACGTTGTCAAAAATTAAAAGCCAATCTGAACGTTGAGACAAGGATGTTTTAACATAAGAAAGTGCTGATTCAAAAGAAGGATTTACTTCTTTGATGCCAAGTATCTTGGAAAAGTCAATGTATTGTTGTTTTAATTGGGCAATATTTTCCGCATAAAACCAAGCTTCAAGGGTATAAATCTCTTTCAATTGATACACATATCGGAGTGCTAACTGCGTTTTTCCAACTCCTCCACCCCCAGACAAAACGCTCACGATAGGCATATGCTCATGCGACTCGAATACAAGATTTTCTTGCTTTGGCACAGTATTAAATTGGTTGACTAAAGTCTCCATCAATTGCTTTCTATTAATGAAAATATTATCTTGTCTAGGTAAATTCCATCTCACAGAAGCATAAAGGCCCTTTGTTCTCATATTCGGTATTTCTTTACGATGCTGAAAAGTTAGATTTAAAAAAATCGCTACGCCCATCAACAGAAAACATAGAGTCCCGACAGCCCATGGGAGCGTTTTCTGCTTTTTCAGAATATTTAAAAAGGAGGGTTTTCTATCCCACAGAGGAGATTGAATTTGCTCTTGTTTTCCCTGCGTAGGCTGTAGTCCAGAAAATTTTTCATATTGTTGTTTGAAAGATAAAATGCTTGTTTGCAAATCTAGGGGTGCCAGTAGCTTTTTTAATACTTCGAAAACAAACAAGTAATAATTTTTAGATTCTTGCAACACCAGGATTTCAAAATTAGAGCATTCCTGAAGCATCCGAACCGCCGTATCGTTAGAAACTATGATAAAAATCAAACGATATGAATGCTGCCGTATAAATTGTTCTATTCCCTTAAAATCTAACTGTTCTACCTGCTCTGTTTCTACATAGTAAAGTATGGTCTTAATCGTAGAGTGTCTAATGTTATCTAGCCAATAGAAACTTCTTTCGTCTTCTTTACGCTGCTCAGTCACTACCTTAATTCCAGCGACTTGCAAATCATTGATGAAATAGTTAAAAAATTGGGCTGTATTCTTGATGGGTTTATTAAAAACAATAAAGAAATTTAATTTCTTAGGTAATCTTTTCGAAATTTTTTTCAACTCTGAAGCAAAGGCATATTGTATTAATAAACACGAGTAATGATCTTTGATCGACAAAAACCTATCACTTTTCTCTAAAAAATCAATGATGGCTGCTTGACTTCTACATCCTGTTTTCAACATAATATTGCGAATATGATTTTCAACCGTTTTAGGCGAAATAAACAAAAATGCAGCTATATGTTTGGCTGTTTTTCCGCTCACGATGCAGGTAATAACATCAACTTCACGCCGCGTGAAATTTATTCCATTAATGGTTTCTAACTGTCCAGCATAAATCTCTTGTGGTAACCCTACATCCAAACAATTCTCTTGCTTTTTCATACACTGTTCTCTGATTAACGAAATAAGCACGCATCGAGAGAAAACCTACCGTGAGATTTTAAATTATTTATCCTCCGAAAGATAGGACTAGTCTTCTCCCCACATGAGGAGAAGTATCCTTATTTGTTATCTTTCTAATTGGAAGTCTGTTTTTCTCCTCCCTCTATTTTAAATCTCATTAGGCTCGAGGGATTTGGTTTTATTTAATTTCTCGACCGCCACCGCAACAGAAATTTCTTTGCGGTCTACTACGCCAATTAATTCTACGCTCCCCTGCAAATAGACTTGTTTAGCACGATAATACGTATTGGTGCTGTACCCAATCATTTGGGCAATCCTAATATCTGTGCAACTCTTAAATCCCCCTCTCATTGGGAAAAATGCTGTATTATTTTTTGTAAAATCACACCTTTGTCCTTGAAAACTGCCCAATAAACGTTCTAAACTCAGGCCAATTTCTATCTCTTCACTCGTTAATAAATCAAGCTGCATATCTTGCAGCATTTTCTGTCCTAATAAGAGTGATTCTAAATCTAATACCATAACTAAAGATTGCCTGTTCCCGAGAGCTCTACAATGCTCAAATTGTAATAAACCTGAAATCAAAACTCTATCGGTACCTATTATCATGGGGCGATCGCGCTTGAGGCGTCTTAAGTTGCAGGATGCTTCAGCCAGAATTTCGTTTAAAGCGATTTTCACCAGCTGCGATTGATGGCCATAGCGTAATTGTTTTATAACCTCATTTGTGGTTTTTGTGAATGGCGATAATCGTGCGATGCTAACCTGGGTGATGTGTGCAATGAGTACTGCATATTCATACGGAATCTCAATTTCCGGCCGATTACACCAATTACTCGCCCGACTTCTATTCACTTTAAGACATTTACTAAAGGCGGTCACACCGCCACAGAGACGAATTGCCTCAAGCAAGGCTTGATGCCGAATCTTTTGTTTATTTTCTCTATCAAGAGACATTTCGAAATCCTCCTATAGTCCTTATTTATGAACCTCAACTGTCTTTTCGTTACAAAGAGAACAGAAGCTCATACTTATTTTTATCGAATGCAGGCGTTTCATACCCTGAAAATTTACCTAGAGAAATGGCGTAGGTAATTAATCCTCAGAATTTTTCATTTGTATTTCTTCTTTTGCATCTGGCGCGGAATGAAAAATCGCTTTTGTGTTTGGAATACAGGAACCAACCAGAAAATAACAAAACGTTGTCGTAATCCTTGCTTACATTAATGCTAATGCTAAAGATTTTTTTAAGGAAATAACTGGAGGAATAGTAGGTATGCAAGATTTTATAAATGCCAAAGAACGATTAATTCAATTAAAACCCAGGCGAAAAAGTGTTTGACAAAAATTAAGGAGGAAAAAGCAAATGCTGATCTTACAACGTTATGCAGGCCAATCCATTTCTATAGGGAAAGATATTCAAATTACCGTTCTGGGTCAATTTCGGGGTGCCGCTCGTATCGGTATAGTAGCACCACCAGAAATCAAGATCGTTAGAGACGAAATTAAAGCTAAGGAGATGGAACACAACGCTGGGAAACATCATGACTGAGTTCTTGCCAAGACTTATTAGATTTAGAGACGCTCCGGCCTATTTGGGCATGGATAGAAACCGTTTTAATAGCGAAGTAAGGCCGCATATCACTGAAATTCCTATCGGAACACAAGGTATTGCCTTTGATAGGCTTGATTTGGACGCTTGGGTAGAGCAATATAAGCACTGTAGCGGGCGTCCTGCGGTAACCAACTCTAGGAGTATGGAACTATGGGACGCAAAGTATCGCCAGGGCTCATCAAAAGAGGTGAACTCTGGCACATTGAAAAAAGGGTCCTCGGGCATCGCCTTCGAGAAAGTACTGGAGCTAACTCGCTCCAGGAGGCGGAACGCTATCTTAACAGGCGAATCGAGGAAGTAAGGGAAGCAGTTGTTTATGGCGTAAGACCTAAACGAAGCTTTGAGGAAGCAGCGATTAAATTTCTAATGGAGCATCAGCATAAACGAAGCCTTTACTCTGATGAGGGAAGGCTCAAAGTTCTGGTGAAACATATTGGAGATTTATCTCTTGAGAGCATTCATATGGGTGCGCTGCAACCATTTATTAATGCACGCCGTAAAGAAGGTGTTAAGACGAGAACCATTAACCATGGATTACAGATTGTTCGTCGAATACTCAATCTTGCTGCGAGCGAATGGATGGATGAACATGGGCTAACATGGTTAGGGCATGCACCTAAAATCAAGCTTTTGGCAGAGCATGATTTACGCAAACCTTATCCACTAAGCTGGGAGGAGCAAACGAGACTCTTTAAAGAGTTGCCCCCACATTTGGAAAAAATGGCATTGTTTGCTGTTAATACCGGATGTCGGGATCAAGAGATCTGTCAATTGCAGTGGGACTGGGAGATGAAAATTCCAGAAGCACCGAATCTGATGGTCTTTATCGTACCAAGTATCTTAGTCAAGAATGGGGAAGATCGTTTAGTGATTTGTAATAGTATGGCTCAAGCTGTGGTAGAAGGTGAGCGGGGAAAACACCCAACTCACGTATTCAGCTTCAAAAGCAGGCCCTTAGCGAGAATGCTGTCCACTGGCTGGCGTTTGGCTAGGAAAGCAGCTGGGCTAGAACAGGTTCGGGTTCACGATTTAAAACACACCTACGGGCGACGACTGCGTGCCTTAGACGTGAGTTTGGAAGATCGGCAAGATCTGTTGGGGCACCGATCGGAGCGTATTACAACGCATTACTCATTGGCTGAGTTGCAAAGCCTCCATGAAGCCACAAACAAAGTATGCAAGCAACAACGAAGTGGAGTAGCTTTAACATTGCTGCGCAATCCTAATCGCCCAGTTGTTTCGGAACGAAGCCCTGGAGCACAAGTTGCATCTTTGGTGGCAAATCGTGTTTAAGTTATTTAACCTAATGCCCACAAAATGCCCACAAAGCATTTTTGAGGGTTTTGGAAAACGGAAGAAGTATGTGTAAGCTTATGATTTTATTGGTCTTTTTGGTGGGCCCACTAGGACTCGAACCTAGGACCAAGGGATTATGAGTCCCCTGCTCTAACCAACTGAGCTATGGGCCCGATATCGGGATCGGAGAGGCGAAGTATACCATGCCTCTCGCTTAAAAATTAACCCTTGCCTTCGCTTTTTTCCTCTTCTAGGAAACTTCTTAATTGCTCTGCACGACTGGGCTGCCGCAATTTACGTAAAGCTTTTGCCTCAATTTGGCGAATACGTTCGCGGGTCACATCAAACTGTTTACCCACTTCTTCTAAAGTATGATCGGTATTCATTTCGATACCAAAACGCATACGCAGCACCTTCGCTTCACGCGGCGTTAAGCCTGCTAGAATACGGCGTGTCGCTTCGCGCAAACCTTCCATGGTCGCAGCCTCGATAGGCGATTGTACATTGGCATCTTCGATGAAATCCCCCAAGTGCGAATCGTCATCATCACCAATCGGCGTTTCTGTCGAAATGGGTTCTTTCGCAATTTTTAAGACTTTGAGAATCTTGTCTTCGGGCATCCCCATACATTTGCTTAATTCTTCGGGTGTGGGTTCTCGACCCAATTCTTGCAATTTCTGACGTTGAATCCGCGTTAATTTATTAATGGTCTCAATCATATGGACCGGGATACGAATGGTACGTGCTTGATCGGCAATAGAACGCGTAATCGCTTGACGAATCCACCACGTGGCATAAGTCGAAAATTTATAGCCGCGACGATATTCAAACTTATCGACTGCTTTCATCAACCCAATGTTACCTTCTTGAATTAAATCCAAAAATTGTAAACCGCGATTTGTATATTTTTTAGCAATAGAAATCACTAATCGGAGATTTGCTTCCACCATTTCTTTTTTCGCGCGGCGTGCTTTTGCCTCACCAATAGACATATGTCTGTTTAATTCTTTGATTTCACTAATTGTTAAACCAGTTTCTTTTTCGAGCACAAGCAGCGCTTTCTGATATGCTAATAATTGTTCTTGATGCGCTGCCATCCCCTCAGCATACGCTGTTTTACCCTTACAATGTGTTTTTACCCACGTGGCATTTGTTTCATGGCTCGGAAAAGAACTAATAAATAACTGCCTTGGCATATTGGCTTTGTTAACACAAATATCCATCATAGCCCGTTCGGAAATGCGTACTTTTTCTAGCATGCTTCGCATTCCGCCTGTTAATGCATCAAAAAAACGTGGCACCAATTTAAATCCGACTAAGCACCCGCCTAAGCGATTTAATAAATCGAGCGTTTTGGCATGATGTCGGCCATGCTTATCAATCGCTCTTTGTGCTTCTCGCTTTAAATCAAACAGTTCATCAAACCGTCTTTTAGTTTCTATAAAATCAGGTTCTGTATCAAATCCTGTACCTTCAGCGGTCTCCTCTTCATCATCTTCTGTTTCTTCCGTTGAAACAACAACCGCGGGTTCTTCTAATACCGATTCTTCTGGAATAGCCGTACTAACCGCCATATCAACAAATCCATTAATCAACTCGGCAATTTTTTGCTCACCTTTTTCTACTTTCGCAAATTCGTCCTCGATAAGATCTAACAGTGTTGGATAAGCTGCAACGCTTTGTAAAACTTCTTTAGCGCCTTCTTCAATACGCTTAGCGATCGCAATTTCGCCTTGCCGCGTTAAAAGCCCTACGGTACCCATTTCACGCATATACAAGCGCACCGGATCGTTGGTGGGATCACGCACTTTATCGGTTTCACCTACCGCTGAGACAGCTTGAACCGCACCTTCTACAACTTCTTCAGAAACAATGGGTTCTTTTTCTTCATCTGAAAGTAAGAGTTCTCCAGCATCCGATGACATTTCATAAACAGTAATGCCTTTTTCGTCCAGCGCTTGTACGATTTCCTCGATAATAAGTTCTGCGTCGAGCGCATCTTCTCCCAGATGTTCGTTAACATCATCGTAAGTGAGATAACCCTTTTCTTCACCCAAGGCAACTAATAGTTTAATTTGCGCCACTTGACGATCTTTGTCTACATAACTGCTCATAATTTATTCTCTACGCTTATTTTTTGGCCAAAAGGAACCTACCTGCGCAATCCCGATTTTATCACTAAAAACCGGTTAGTCCACGCGATTTTCTTGCCTTTGTGCTAATAGATTTTTTAACTGCGCTTTCTCATCCGTTGAAAGCGCCCCCGTTTTGGCCTTTATCAGTAGAGATTCCATGGCCTGTTCTTGAGCGGCTTCACGCAAGTTCTGCAAAGCACCCAAAAATTCCTGCTCCACCCCACCGAGTGGAATACGATCAACAATACACTTCAAATCATCATAAGAAAATTGACTAACACAATCTTCTGGAAGCTTTTCTTTAAAGGCTTCTATGCCAATACTAGGATCAAAACGCAGAATTGCAATAGCCGCGCACAATAAATTTATGCCGTGGATCTCTAGATTGCGAAATTCTTCAGGTTCTCCTGCTTTTGAAAGGAGATCTCGGTGTGCTAACAACATAGCAACAAGCCGATACGCTGGATTCGGCGGCAAAGGAACCGTTGTAAAATTTCTGTTAGACAACTTATTTTGTTTTTGGTTCCCGTATTTTGTTTGTACCACACGCGCATTTACGCCTGCTAACTCTGCTAAGCGGTCGTACAACATTTGCTGTAATACCCCGGGCGGTACTAATTTAATTAAGGGTTTTGCCAAGGTAACCAATTGGGCACGACTATCGAGGTGGTGCAAATCGAGATTCGCGCTTAAGTCTTCAAATAAGAAGTCTGACAAAAGTGTTGCGCGTTCCACGCGATCTAAAAAAGCTGCCTGACCCAATTTCCTGATGAAAGAATCCGGATCTTCGCCTGCTGGCAATAACATAAAACGAACGCGGCGCCCTTCTTTCATATGCGGCAATACGAGCGGTAAAGCACGTTTTGCAGCAGTTTGGCCCGCCTTATCACCATCAAAACAAAAAATCAGTTCCGAAGCTTGTCTAAAAAGCGCCTCAATCTGTTTTTCAGTAACGGCTGTTCCTAAAGTTGCAACAACATTCTTAATACCAAATTGCGCGAGGCTAACGACATCCATATAACCTTCGACCACTAAAAGACTGGTCAGCGCACGGTTTCCTAAGCGTGCTTCATATAGTCCATACAACTCCGAACCCTTATTAAAAACCAACGTTTCGGGAGAATTCAAATATTTGGGCTCTCCTTCAGAACCAATAATCCTGCCGCCAAATCCGACCACACGACCGCGCCTATCGCGAATGGGAAACAAAATACGCTCGCGAAAACGATCATAATAGCGATCTCTTTCTTTTTTAATAATCAATCCTGCTGCAATTAAAGCTTCTATGCGTGTCTGATCGGTGCCTAAATGTTTTACGAGTGCATCCCAGCCAAAGGGCGCAAAACCTAAGCCAAATTGTTTTGCAATTTGCCCAGTTAATCCGCGTTTTTTCAAATAATGGTGGACTTTTTCTGCAGTCACATGTTTACGTAATTGCGTCTGATAAAAGGCTGCCGCTTCGGCTAATATTTCGTACACAGGCGTCGATTGTGCTTTTTGGTTGTCTGCCTTTGTTTCTACAGGCATTCCCAAACCTGCGCGACTCGCTAAGGCTTCTATGGCTTCTACAAAATGCAGCCCATCATGTTCTGTCAAAAACTGAATCGCATCACCGCTCACACCACAACCGAAACAATGATAAAATTGTTTCGCTGTGCTCACCGAAAAAGAAGGCGTTTTCTCTTGATGGAAAGGACACCGTGCAATAAAGTTTGCGCCTGCTCGACGTAAAGAAATTCGCTCGCCAATGATTTCCGCAATATCCGTACGCGCTAAGAGTTCTTCAATAAATGATTGGGGAATTTGCCCCGTCATAGCATTTACGACGCTAATTGACTTTTGATTAAACTACCGACTTCGCCTATATCCGCGCGGCCTTGCAGCTTGGGCTTTAAAATATTCATCACTTTCGCCATATCACGAATCGATGCAGCGCTCACTTCTTGAATAGCCTGTTGAATAAGGCTTTGAATTTCAGCATGGCTTAACTGTGCTGGTAAATACTCCTGAATGATGCCGATTTCAAAAATTTCTTTTTCAACCAAGTCATCACGCGCCGCTGCTTCAAATTGTTTAATGGAATCGCGGCGTTGTTGAATCATCTTCGCGAGTGTGCCTAAGACCTGCTCATCATCTAAGGTAATACGTTGATCCACTTCTTGCTGCTTAATGGCTGCTTGAATTAAACGAATCACAGCCAGCTTTGCTTTATCTTGCAACCGCATGGTTGCTATCATGCTGGCTTGTATTTTATTCTTTAACGATTCTTCCGACATATTTACTCCCGTGGATCATATTAAGCGCGTGCTTCTCGATGACCTGGTTGTCCGCTCATTTGCTCTCTCGTTAATTTTTTTAGATGACGCTTTCTGGCAGCGGCTGCCTTTCGTTTGCGAATGATAGAGCCTTTTTGATAAAATTCGCGACGGCGCCATTCTTTTGGCCCCCCTGCTTTTTCGACCGCACGTTTAAAACGGCGTATGGCAGAATCAATGGACTCTCCGTCTCTCATACGAACACTTGGCATCGAATATCACACCCCTAAAGTTAGTTGCTTAAAATTAAAACCATCCACAATTAGTATGTTATTCTAGACCACTTGAACAAGATTGGAAAGGTTTTATGAGCATACTCAGAGTATTAGGCATCGAAACCTCCTGTGATGATACGGGAATCGCCATTTTTGACTCAAAAGCAGGCTTATTGGCCCATGCTCGCCACAGCCAAACCACAACACATATGCCATACGGCGGGGTTGTACCCGAACTCGCTTCACGTGATCATGCCTCTAAACTGTTACCGCTTCTAGAACACGTTATTAAGGTCGCAAATGTGCGGCAGGATTCTATCAACGGCATTGCTTATACTGCAGGGCCAGGGTTGATTGGCGCGTTACTGGTCGGCGCTGCTTTTGCTAAGGCCTTAGGCTATGCTTGGGGCATTCCAACAATTGGTGTGCATCATATGGAAGGCCACTTGCTCGCCGCTATGCTTGAAGAGCCTAAGCCAGATTTTCCCTTTCTTGCTTTATTGGTTTCAGGCGGGCATACCCTGCTTGTCGAAGTGCTTGCCATTGGCCAATATAAAATTTTGGGAGAATCCCTAGATGATGCAGCTGGCGAAGCCTTTGATAAAGTGGCAAAACATTTGGGCTTACCATATCCCGGCGGGCCTGCGTTAGCAAAATTAGCCGAACAAGGCACGCCTAATCGTTTTGTATTTCCAAGACCATTAACCCAAAAACCTGGATTAGATTTTAGTTTTAGCGGGCTTAAAACGTTCACGATGAATATCTTGCGAACAACTGATCAAACAGCGCAAGATAAAGCTGATGTCGCCTGGGGTTTTCAAGATGCGGTTGTTGATACGCTTTATTTAAAATGCAAACGTGCTTTAGAAACAACTGGCTTAAACCGATTGGTGATTGCCGGCGGCGTTGGCGCTAATCAAGCACTTAGAATCAAATTACAAGGATTAACGCAAAAACAAAACGTACAGGTCTTTTATCCGCGGTTAGAATTCTGCACGGACAATGGTGCGATGATTGCCTATGCAGGGTATCAGCGCCTAAAAATGGGCGGAGATAAAAATCTTGAGATTTTGGCGTATCCACGATGGGACATGGATAATATAAAATGATTTTTATAAACGTTTTTTATAATAATAAACTGCATGTGGCCCCATGGGATGAAATGAAACTTGGTTGTATCCTAATTTAGGAAACAACCAAGGTGCATTATATGAGCATGTCAAAAGATCCTCATCAGTGCAGCCTTTTTGCTTAGCATATTGTGCTGCTAAAGATATCAATTTTTCTGATAATTTCTTTCCTCTCATACTTTCATGAAGCCAAAGCGCTTTCCCATGCAATTGCGTTCCTTCGATTTCACGAAGTATACCACCCGTGATTTGCTTGTCTTCATTTTTAACTAAAAACATAAATTGCTCATTGATTGGCTGTAATTCAAATTCTTCATAGCTATTCGTCACTTCCAACGATCCTGCTGAAAGAAGCTTCTTAAAATTAAGTTCGAATTCTTCCACTTGTTTTTCAAACTCTCTTCTACTCTTTAAGCAAGCTTCCGCAGCTTCTTGTTCTGAGATAGGTTGTTTATAGTGCTCTAATTTATTTACTGTCACTAAAATATCTGAAGACAAATATTCATATTGTTGGAGTGCTGTTTTAAGATCTTTTACTGTTGCATACGCATTAACTTTGTTGCAATCGCCTGTTTCCTCAAGATGAAACTTTAATGCGGACAGGATTTTTGTTAATTCTTCAGCCTTCAATAATTCTGACATATAAATAATTCTAATACGAGGGTCTAATTCATTAAGAATACATTTCAATATCCCAGGTACTAATTTTAAATCTTTTTCTGTTACAAATCCTATTGCGAGACCAATGATTGTTAAAGTACTTTTATAACACAGACCATAGGCTCCTATGACAGATCCCGCCTCATTTCTTAGAACCGCGCTGATGTGATCGCAGCTGTAGACTATCAATTTTTCGTATTCCGCGTTATGCTGAAGGAGGCTGTGATACAGAAGGATTCTTTGGTATCGTGAAGGAATATAGGCTGCAAAAATTTCTACATTTTCTTGTATCATTAAAGCTTTTTCTCTACCAAGCCCCATATTTGTTTTAACAAAAATCGTTTCTTCTTGTGTGCCTGTCCACACGGATTCAAACCGATGCGGATCTAAAACAGAGTCTTGTCGCGGTTCTAATACAGTAAAAGTATCTGATTTTGTTTCCAATGATTGTTCTTGTTGTCTCTCAACCCCTACATTTGTATTATTACGAGTGTATGTAAACATAAATATGCCTGTTATTTAAAAAATGAAATTTGTTATTTAATCGAAAGATATCACAGTTAAACTTATTGCATCAATATATTACCACATGGTTTCCTCAAAAATCCCTCTGATATCTCCTCGCTATCGCTCGGGAATACCGGCCCTCTATGGAGGGGCGAACAACCTTGCATCAATTACAGATGCTTATGTATAAAAAATTCGTTATAATCAAAGGATGATTTGATAAAATGAACGCGACAACGATACATACTACTTTACGGCTATACATTATATTTTTAGTTGCTAGTTTTTATTCTGTGCACGCTGATTCTTTGTCTACAGCTCTCACAAAACTCGATCAGCATATTCAAGCTTAGATACAACAAGAAAAAGCCATTGGGTGTGCGGTCGCTGTTTTGTCTTTATGAAAGCGTACGGCGTTCGAAAAAAAGGAGAAAAAACACCCGTCGATCTCAATACCGTATTTCAATTAGGTTCTATCTCAAAACCGATTTCAGCATCTCTCGTTGCACTTTTAGAAAAACAAAATGTACTATCTGTCGAAAAGGTTTTAGTAATTTTTTAGGGTTTTTATCTAATCGCAATATTGGTATTGTCATTTTACATAAAGCAGAAGGTCGATTTGCTTTAAAAACAGCTATGATATTTTTTGATCAATTCTGACTGTTGTTCATATGGCTATTTAGTACTAAGATACAAAATAGACGCGTCCATTTTGTAATAACGGGAAAAACAGCCATGCAGAGATATTGCGAGCCTTTTATTTTTAGCGATTTAACTAAGAAAATGGTGTTCATCGGCGGCCCAAGACAAGTTGGAAAAACAACTTTAAGCAAGGCCTTATGCCGTGAACCATTTTCCAAAAATACTTATCTTACCTGGGATAAAGATGAAGATAGACATGCCATTCGGCATAAAGAATGGTTAAGTGATAATTCACTTATCATTTTTGATGAACTACATAAATTTCCCAATTGGAAAAGATGGATAAAAGGCATCTATGATACTAAACCCCCCCATCAACAATATCTTGTTACAGGTTCTGCGCGTTTAGACACCTATAAACGAGGAGGCGATTCCTTAATGGGGCGCTACCACTATTGGCGATTACATCCATTAACCCTAGATGAACTCCCCGATCACATGTCAGCGATGGAAGGTTATGATCGCTTATTACACTTAGGAGGTTTTCCTGAGCCTTTTATTCTAGGCGATGAACGAGAGGCTAGACGCTGGAGAAGGGAGCGTTTCGATAGAATTTTAAGGGAAGATGTTCGTGATCTAGAGTCTATTCGAGATATTCAATTGCTGTCTCTTTTTGTAGATGCATTAAAAGAAAGAGTGGGCGGGATAATAACGCTATCGAACATAGCAGAGGATCTACAAATCTCACCTAAGACAGCCAAAAACTGGTTATCATTGATAGAAAAAATGTATATTGCCTTTCCTATTTATACCTATACACATAATGTGCCACGCTCTATTCTGAAGCCACCTAAAGTCTTTTTTTATGATAATGGGGATGTTATTGAAAATAATGGTGCACGATTAGAAAATCTTGTTGCGGCCAACCTATTAAAGCGACTACATTTCATAGAAGATTATCATGGGTATCGTGCAAGTTTGCATTATTTACGAGACAAAGAGGGGCGAGAGGTGGATTTTATCACTCAGATTGACAATAGACCCTTTGAGTTGATTGAGGTCAAAACTTCTGATTCTACTATTTCTACTAGCTTAAAATATTATTCTGAAAAATTAAAACCCAAATATACAGTACAAATCGTTGGGAATTTAGATCGCCCTTTTCACAAAGACGGTATTTTAGTCACTAACCCCATTGATTATTTTACAAATCCACCTTGGCTCACGCTTGACTTATCCATTTAGAGAACAATAGATGGACACATTAAGAAATTAGTGCCACACTGAAATGAACTCACTTTATTTATCAATTTATCTTTTAAGGCTGCTCCCTTCTGAAGGAGGCAGCGAGCGAAGCGCGCAGCAGATGTTACCGGAGGACTCTATGCACATGATCACACGCCTACTCCCGACATTTTTCTTATTTCTCGCCGCAGCACCAACCCTTGCCAGCAACACAATACGAATTTGTACAGATACTAACTTCTGGTATCCTTTTACCTATCTTAAAAACGAAGAACCCGCAGGTCTGCACATTGACATCATCCGTGCTGCGCTGCATAGCTTAGGATACGAAGCGCAATTTAAAGCCACCTCTTGGAAACAATGTTTAAAAGAGGCGGAACAAGGCCGTGTCGATGCTGTAGCAACCGCTTCTTATCGAGATGACCGTGCTGCTTATCTTAACTATCCTGCAGGCGCTGCTGTCGATAAAAAATCTCCATGGCGCGTATCACAAGTCGGCTATGTCCTAGTCACACCAGCACTTAACAAAACTGGCAAAAAAAATACTTACCACTTTAATGGCAATTTTAAAACGGTACCAGAACCGGTTCGTGTGCCCACCCACTATTCTGTCATTCAAGATCTGGAAAAGGAAGGATTAACTGTACAGGAAGGAAAAAATTCCTTATATAACTTCAACCAATTAATACAAGAACGCAGCGGGTCTGTTGTTGATATTGAAGAGGTTGCACGGCATTTTGAAACACAACCGCAATTCGCAGATAAATTTATCATTCAACAGAAACGTTTAAATTATAAATCGTATTTTCTGGCTTTTTCAAAATCAGGCACTGTCAAACGTAAAGCATCGGAAATGATTTGGTCAAAAATTGCAAAGATCCGAGACGACCAAAAACAAATGACAGAATTTTTAAAACAATACTGACATCATCTTAAATTTTTGGTTCTGTTCTCTTTAACAGCCGTTCGATATTTGCACGATGACGCCAAAATAAAAATAGACTCATGATCAACACGGGGATGGCATATTCCACATTTAACAACCAAGCCGTATAAAACGGTGCTAATAATGCAGCTGCCAATGCACCCAAAGAAGAAAGTCGAGAACAGTAAACCACAATACCCCACGTTAATACCGCCATCAATCCCAAAGGTAGAGAAAGCGCAAACAACGTACCGACTGCTGTTGCAACACCTTTACCCCCTTTAAAATCAAAAAAAATGGGGTACAGATGGCCTAAAAATGTTGCGAGCATGACAGCCCCTACAAACCAAACCATTGGATTTGTGTGTATGGCAATCAGTACAGGGATTACACCCTTAAGAACATCGCCCATCAGTGTCGCAATAGCTGCTTTTTTTCCACCAATGCGTAAGACATTCGTTGTGCCTGGATTTTTAGAGCCTAAACTACGCGGATCAGCTAATCCTGCCAAACGACATACAATGACAGCGCTCGAAAGCGAACCCATCGCATAAGCCAATAAACAAAATATTACCAGCATTAACATAACGAAAATGATATCATGAGAGAAATATATTTAACATAGGATCTTTCATGCAAATGCCCGTTCCCAGTTTGAATGCTTTACAGCAAAGCAAAGAACTGCTAGCCCATATTTTTTCTGAAATTAAGCGTCATCATGGTAAAATTACCTTTGCAAAATATATGGATCTTGCGTTGTATACGCCTGGACTTGGATACTACAGCAGCGACATGCAAAAATTCGGCACGTCAGGCGATTTTGTTACTGCACCTGAACTCACCCCGCTCTTTTCACACTGCTTAGCGCATCAATGTCAAGAGATCTTAATAAATTTGCACGGTGGCGATATTTTAGAAATTGGTGCAGGCAGCGGACAAATGGCAGTCGATATCCTATTAATGCTAAGTAAAACTAATACACTGCCAAATCATTATTATATTTTAGAATTAAGTGCAGACCTAAAAAAACGTCAACAAGAAAAAATAGCAACGTTTTGTCCAGATTTTTTTGATTGTGTTGTCTGGCTGCATACGCTGACTGATTTTAATTTTCAAGGAATTATACTCGCTAATGAAGTATTAGATGCCATGCCTGTTTATCAATTTCAAATACAGCAAGGCAATCTGTATGAAGTTGAAGTCACTGAAAATAACGGCAAACTACAAAGCCAAATATCAAAAACAAACCATCCAGAGCTTTTAAAGCACTATCATTCTCAATCATGGCCAGCTGAATATATCTCGGAAATTAATTTGCATTTAAAGCCCTGGATTATGCGTCTTGCGGATATTTTAAGGTCTGGCGTTATATTGATCATTGATTATGGCTTTCCGAAACAAGAATATTACCATCCTGAGCGATCTATGGGTACTTTAATGTGCCATTATAGACACTACGCACATCAGGATCCTTTTTTATATCCAGGCTTACAAGATATCACTGCACATGTAGATTTTACAGCCATTGCAGAAGCGGCCAGCGAAGTCGAACTGGATGTTTTAGGGTATACCGCACAAGCTGCTTTTTTATTCAATAATGGACTCATGACATTTGCAGAACACTACACAACTGCAAACGAAAAAGAAATCTTGATACGCAATCATGCCATCCAAACACTCACTTCCCCTGCAGAAATGGGCGAATTATTTAAAGTAATTGCACTAGGCAAAAATTTTGAGCACTCCCTGATGGGTTTTCAGCAAAACGATCGACGATATATGCTTTAATGAAAAGCTTTCTCTATCGCTTTTACACGTTGTTGATGCAAACGCACACCTAATGCCCCACCTTCTAAGCCCGCATCCACCAACGGCTTAATCAACACGGTTTTTGCCACATGCAGTGCCTCGCGCATTCTGTCTGATTGCGGATAGGGTGTAGTTTCATGCCCTAAACGACCCTTGGCATCCGCTTCACAGGCTTGCAAAAATTTTTCAAAGCGTGCAGGTTGTCTAAACGCATCTAATCGCTCCAAGGTTTTTAAAAGCGTGCTTGCTTTTAATTCAAATACGCGATGACAATGTAGGTGAAAACGACTCACCAATTTCGCTAAATCGCAATACTCTTTTGGTACACGATATTGCTTACAAAAATCTTGGATTAAGGGCACGCCTCGTTCTTCATGACCGCGATGACTGGGCCAGCTTTCTTGCGGACTTTCACCCTTCCCTAAATCATGACAAAGTGTTGCGAAACGGGTTAATCTGTCTTGAGAGGATTTAGCCGCAATGTTTAATGCCATCATAACGTGTATGCCTGTATCAATCTCGGGATGATGCTGTGCCGGCTGCGGAATGCCCCACAACTTATCTAGCGCGGGCCAAATCCGCTGCAATGCACCACACGCATGTAAGACTAAAAAAAATTGTGTCGGATCCATTTCCCCTAAGGCGCGATGCATTTCTTGCCAAACGCGCTCTGGAACCAAGGCATCAACCTCATTTGCTTTGACCATTGTACGCATTAAGTCAAGCGTTTCTGGTGCCACCGTAAATCCTAATGGCGCAAACCGAGCTGCAAAACGCGCCACCCGTAAAATACGTACAGGATCTTCCACAAAAGCAGGTGATACGTGCCGCAAAATTTTATTTTTCAGATCTTGCTGGCCCTGAAAAGGATCGATAATGCTGCCTTCTTCCGTTGCAGCCATTGCATTAATCGTTAAATCCCGGCGCGATAGATCTGCTTCTAATGTGACATCCGGGCGCGCATAACACTCAAATCCATAATAACCTTTGCCGGTTTTACGCTCTGTACGTGCTAATGCATATTCTTCTTGGGTTTTAGGATGTAAAAAAACCGGAAAATCTTTGCCAACAGGCTTATAGCCTTGCGCTAATAAAGCATCAGGAGTACCACCGACAATAACCCAGTCTCGTTCGCGTTGTGGTAAACCCAACAATTTATCACGAACGGCACCGCCCACTAAATAAACATTCAATACGTCTATCCTTATCTTGATCGATTATAAAGCATGCAAAGATTGCATGGCATTCCACCGTTTATTTTTATATCGTACAAAAAAACAAACGGCATTTAAAAAACCATAGGTTGCCCATAATATCCATGTCATCATGGGTGAGGCATCAAAATAGATAACGCAAATCGCTGTTGGAATGACTGAAAAAACCCAAGGGCTTACGCTGCTCATCCACATCACAAATTTTGTATCGCCTGCGGCTGTTAAGATACCGCCGATCATCGATGAAACCGCATCGAACATAAAATATACCCATAGCCACCGCAAGGCTATTGCCACTTGTGTTTTTAAGACTTCATTTAATATTAAAAGGGAGTCTGGATTCAAAAAAAGGTTGGCTAACTTTTCACTAAAAAAGAAAAAAGGAATCATTAAAAATAACATAATCATCAAAATTATTTTAATACTAGAACGCAAGATGCGAGACAATACTTCTTCACGATTTGCGCCAATATAATTAGCCGCAACCGTTGTAATACCTTTTTGTAAACCCAAAAATCCAACAACGAATAATACAGAAAAACTATCGCCAATCGTAAACGCTGTCACATGATCAACGCTCACAAAAGCTAAAATTTGAATTAAAACACCCCAGGCTATTGCATCCATCACATTTGCTAATGCATTCGGAATCCCAACATGCAATACACGTAAAAATAATTTTGGTTTAAATCGCCATTGATGTGTGCCATACGCTTCTCGATGCCGATATCGCAAAAAAACACCCATTAATAGAACCGTTTGAACGGTTTGGGCAAAACCTGTTGCAATGGCAGCCCCCTTAGTACCCAATGCAGGTAAACAATTATCTATACCAAAAATCAACAGCAAATCTAATAGGATATTTAAAATATTACTCAGTACCGTCGCAAACATAACAAGCTTTACACGTCCGCGACCAATAAAAAAAGCCGATAAAGCAGCCGACATAGGAAAAATAGGCCCAAATAACATTAAGATTTTAAAAAATGGCACACCTTCTGCGGCATACTCTGGATTAGGAATAAAGACTGGACCTGCAAAAAGACCCAATGGCATAAAAATAAATCCCGTCATCAGCGAGAACCAAATCATCTGCCACACTGGTTCTCCCATTTTGTTCAGTTTTTTTGCGCCATTGTATTGACCCACGAACACTTCCGCAATCGAGGCAATACCCATAGCACCTACCTGAAAAATGCTAAATATTAACCAAGCCAATACAGCTGCATTCATGGCGCCCGTATTGTATCGCGCCAAAATAAGACGATCGAAAAAAACCATCATGTTAACGGAAAATATCGACAAGATAAGGGGATACGAAATAGCCCAGAGTTCTTGAACACTGCCCTCAGAATAACGAGTAAGCTGACCGCGAAAATGTATCATTGTAAAATTAGGTATGCTCTCCTACTAGGTAAACATCATATCGGTTACTTTTGCCTTTGACAACAAAGCTGGGAGAGCCGCCCGCTAACAAAGGCGCTTGTCGTTGCCGCTTCACAACGACCCGCTTTCGTGCCTGAGTCAGAGCCAAAGGTAACAATAACGCCGCATCCGTATCGTCTCCCACTATACTACGTATGATGCGCATTTCGATTTTGGTCAAGGCGCTTTTGTCCTGATGAGGGAACATCGGATCTAAATACACCACATCTGGCCTATTTTCGGGTGTTAGCGCAGCTAAAATTTTTTTTGCGTCTCCCTCGACAACCACCATAGACCGCGCTACGGCTGCACCTTTGGGATCTTGGCTGGCACGCAACAATCCATCCGTTAATAATGTTGCCATCAGCCCGGAACGTTCGACGAGTTCTACCTTGCATCCTAAAGCAGCTAAAATAAATGCGTCTCGCCCTAAGCCTGCTGTTGCATCTAAAACTGTGAGGCATGGTACACCCGCTTTCAAGCCAACGGCTTTTGCGATAGCCTGGTTTTTACCACCCCCTTTTAACCAACGATATCCAAGCGGACCCCTTAAAAATTCTGCAAAGAGTGTATGACAAGATGGGTTATTTTTGTAGAACGTTTTATAAACTAATTCGACACGATTTTCGGTTACCTGGAGGAAGATCGGCTCATCGGCCGTTGAAGCATGACAACCTGCTGATTTCGCCAGCGGTAAATGAAGTGCTGCAGCGAGTGCTGCTGCTTTTGGTTGACAAGCAGGTGTTTGCCAAGCAACTATGACCGACAAATGAGACAGTTTACAATCTCCACATAAGCAATATAACAAAAGAAAAGTATAATGGCGATCAAGACGGGTTTCCCACCAAACATTTGGTAGCCACCCCGTTCAAATTTTTTAATGCCAGAATATCGTAACCGCCATGCCATTAACGCGGGCACAATGCCAAATAAGACGGCAGCTAATACCCCCGCGAAACTTAAAACATGACTAAAGCTCGCAGGGTAAACTAACACTATGAATAAAGGCGGAATGTACATACAACCCAGTAAAAAACAACGCTGCGATATTGTTTTTTTCCGTATATTGAATCCATCTGCTAGAAAATGAAACAAAGATAAAGAAATACCCAACAAAGAGGTGACAATAGCAAACAAGCTAAACCATCGGCTACTTTGGGTAATCCATAAGTTTCCTGTCATTCGTTCTAATGCAAGTGCAACACCTGTTCCATCATCATGATGCTGTATCAATACTTCAAAACTATTTGCACCCAAAAGCGGAATAATACCCAATGCAATCCATTCCCACAATAAATAAATCACTAAAGGAATCAGACTCCCCACCACGATAACATAACGCAATGACAATACGTTTCGTTTTAAATAGTGCGTTAAGCTAGGAATAATCGGCGAAAACCCAAAAGCAGTAATAATCAAAGGCAGTGTTGAGGGTAAATGCGTTAATTCGATTGCCGTGTTCAGTTTGGCACTATCAATGTTTGGTGTTGCTATCACAATCAAGGTAAGATAGCTTAAAATTAAACCATACATCAAATAACGATTCATATGCTCGACAACAACGGTGCCATAAAACACAATAAGCCCAAACATTAGCATAATGCTTATCATCACTATGCTTGCCGACACATGGATATCAAATTTTTTAAATAGGTTTAAAACCCAAGCGCTACTGCCTGTTAAATAAGCAATAATCAGCGCATATAAAAACAAAAGATATAAAATCCAAGTGATCGTTTTTCCAAAAACACCCAATGTTAAGCCTGTCATTGAAATTAAATCATTATCAGATGAAAACCGCAAATTTACTTCAAGCAATAATAAAGCAGCAAGCACCATAAAAAACCAGCAAACTAAGAAGATTACTCCGCTTAAAAAAAAGCCAAGTCGTGCAGTACTTAAGGGTAGCGCAAGCATGCCTGCGCCAATTGCTGTACCACTCACCAATAAAATACCGCCGAAAATTTTGTCTTTATCGCGCATCCGTTCTCCTAAAATTAGATTGTTTCATGCGAAAATAATGCATCTACTAAGGGCGAGGCCTCAAATTGACGCAAATCATCGATTCCTTCCCCAATCCCTATAAAACGAATCGGAATTTTAAGCGTTTTAGCAATATTAAAAATCATACCGCCTTTCGCCGTACCATCGAGTTTTGTGAGCGTTATACCTGTTACTCCTAAGGCTTCATGAAATTTTTGCGCTTGAACTAATGCATTTTGTCCAATGCCCGCGTCAAGCACGAGCATTATTTCATGTGGCGCTTGTTCATCTAATTTACGAACCACACGCACGACTTTCTTTAATTCTTCCATGAGTGACGCTTGCGTATGCAACCTACCTGCCGTATCCGCAATCAATACATCAATTCCTTTGGCCTTTGCTGTTTGAAAGGCATCGAAAATAACCGAAGCGCTATCTGCACCCATATGCTGCGCAATAACAGGCGTATGATTGCGTTCACCCCATACTTTAAGTTGTTCTATTGCTGCAGCGCGAAAGGTATCACCTGCAGCGAGCATGACTGTTTTTCCTTCCGCTTCAAATTTCTTAGCCAATTTTCCAATGGTTGTGGTTTTCCCAGCACCATTAATGCCGACCATTAAAATCACAAAGGGTTTTTTGTTACTGAGAACCAAAGGTTTCTCGACATTCGATAACAGCCGATTCAGATCTTGCTTCAATGCTAATATCAAATTTTCAGAGTCAGTTAGTTCATGTCGCGCTAAACGGTTGGTTAAATCCTGAATAATTTGATCTGTTGCATCAACACCCATGTCTGCTGACAGCAAGAAACTTTCTAGCGCTTCTAGCAATACACTATCAATTTCTTTTTTGCCAAGAAATACATGTGCAAGTCCTTCTGAAAAAACGGTGCGCGTGCGGCGCAAGCCGTCTTTTAAGCGAGCGAACAGGTTTTTGGATTCTTTGGACTCTAATGCGGTTAGCGCAGCGTCTTCCGGCTCTGCCCTCTCCGTCTTTTTACCCCACTTTAGAAAATCTAGCATTTTATTTGCCTATTTTTTTGTTGATAACCTTAAAAACACAGGATACCGTAAATTCTCAAGAAATAGCATAAAATCTTGTCAGGATAACCGCTTGGTGTATAATTCCTTACTAGTTAACCCTAAATCTTCGGAATAGACAATGTATCTCAAAAACATATGCCTCTGGTTTTCCCTTCTAATAAGCAGCGCTGCATTTGCTACTGCCACTATCACTCCCATTTCTAACACACACGAATACAAGTTAGATAATGGCCTAAAACTAATCGTTCGAGAGGATCACCGTTCTCCCACCGTGGTCACACAAGTTTGGTACAAGGTAGGCAGCAGTTACGAACCCAATGGTATCACTGGTATTTCGCACGCACTCGAACACATGATGTTTAGAGGTACAACCAAGCACCCCAAAGACGAATTTTCGCGTTTAATTGCCATTGGTGGTGGCGATCAAAATGCTTTTACTGCCGCAGACTTCACTGCATACTTTCAAGAGCTTGATGCCGAGCGTTTAAAACTTTGTTTTGAACTTGAAGCGGATCGCATGGTCAATCTGACCCTGCCCGAAGATGCGTTTGAACAAGAAATTAAAGTAGTGATGGAAGAACGTCGATTGCGAACGGATGATAATCCAGAAGCCTTAACGCGAGAGCGCTTACACGCAGCCGCACATATCAGTAATCCCTATCATCATTGGCCAATCG
Source organism: Gammaproteobacteria bacterium (assembly GCA_044225595.1). Classification (GTDB taxonomy): domain Bacteria; phylum Pseudomonadota; class Gammaproteobacteria; order UBA6186; family Azoamicaceae; genus CADEGZ01. The sequence continues at coordinate 850 of JBGAIG010000008.1, read as the reverse complement.
GCTGGATGAATGATTTAGAAAATTTAACAGCTGAAGATCTACGAACTTGGTATAAGACCTGGTACGGACCCAATAATGCAACGGTTGTTGTTGTCGGCGATGTTAATCCTGAAACCGTCTATGAACTTGCAAAAACTTATTTTGGTCCTTTAAAGCCAATCACCATACCAACCCTAAAACCACGTAAAGAACTCGTGAATCTTGGGAAACGTCAACTTCAAGTCAATGCTAATGCAACTGTTCCCCGATTATTTATGGCTTATAACGTCCCCTCGATCACAACCGCATCGGATGCGGAAGAGCCCTATGCCTTACTCGTGCTTTTAATGGCATTAGATGGCGGAAACAGCGGACGTTTTGCTAAAAATTTAATTCGTCATCAAGCGCTCATTACCAGTGTTTTTTCTGCTTACAATCCTTTCAGTCTACACGAAACATTAATGGAATTTACAGCAATACCGACACAAAACCACACCTTAGCAGAGGTCGAAACAGCTTTACTGCAACAAATTGAGCAACTAAAAACAATACCTATCAGTGATGCTGAATTAAACCGTCTTAAAGTGAATGCCATCGCACAGCATACATATGCCAAAGATTCTATGTCAGATCAAGCCGTTGAACTCGGTAGTTTAGAATCTGTTGGACTCTCTTGGAAGCTGGCAGATACTTTCCCAGAGCGTATTCAAGCGATCACCGCAACAGCAATACAAAAAGTTGCGCAAAAGTATTTGACTCAAGAACGGTTAACAACCGCTGAATTAATCCCTGTAAAATCTGGAACTTAATCTTATGAAAAATCGATATTGGTTGATTATATTTTTTGTGGTTGTATTACCGATCGCGCTAT
>JBGAIG010000007.1:0-76597 GCA_044225595.1 Gammaproteobacteria bacterium | reverse complement strand
ATCAAAACGCATAGGACGATTATCTAAAGCAGATGGTAACCGAAATCCATAGTTTACTAAGTTTTCTTTTCGTGCCCTATCACCTTTATACATACCACCTAATTGTGGAAGCGTCACATGCGATTCATCAATAATTAGTAAGGCATCATGAGGCAAATAATCCATCAGCGTGGGTGGCGCTTCGCCTGCTTGTCTGCCCGATAAATAACGTGAATAATTTTCGATACCCGAACAATAACCCAGCTCTTGCATCATTTCTATATCAAAGCGCGTTCGCTGTTCCAAACGCTGCGCCTCTACCAATTTTTTTTCCGATTCTAGTTCTAACAACCGCTCTCTCAACTCTAATTTAATTTCTTCAATCGCATCTAATATGCGCTGCCTTGGTGTTGCATAATGTGTTTTAGGATAAATAGTAATACGCGGTACACGTTTCAAAATTTCGCCAGTCAAAGGATCAAAAATACTGATATTTTCAATTTCATCACCAAAAAGTTCAATTCTAACGGCATTCGTATCCGATTCAGCAGGAAATACATCAATCACATCTCCGCGTACGCGATACATAGTGCGCCTAAAATCAATGTCATTACGTGAATATTGTAATTCCGCTAAACGTCTTAACAATGTTCGCTGATCAATTTTATCACCACGATCTAAATGCAAAACCATTGAAAGATAAGATTTAGGATCGCCTAAACCATAAATCGCAGAAACAGTCGCTACAATAATCGTATCTCGTCGTTCTAATAAGGCCTTGGTCGCAGACAAACGCATTTGTTCAATGTGTTCATTAATAGAAGCATCTTTTTCAATATAGGTATCTGAAGCAGGTACATAGGCTTCGGGTTGATAATAATCATAATAAGAAACAAAATACTCGACAGCATTGTTTGGAAAAAATGTTTTCATCTCCCCGTACAACTGCGCCGCCAATGTTTTATTTGGCGCGAGGACAAGTGCTGTGCGATTCGTTTGTGCAATCGCATTTGCAATGGTAAATGTTTTACCAGAACCCGTCACACCTAAAAGCGTTTGATACATGAGCCCAGAACTTAGTCCCTCAACCAACTCTTTAATCGCGCTGGGCTGATCTCCGGTGGGCTTAAATTTGCTAGACAATTGAAACTGATCAGACATAAAAATCACCTGTGTACTTGGGGTATGAGTGCATTAAATGTTATATATAAGAGAACATCATACCACAGAAGGAATATCCTTTGGAAATCCAACTTTCTGAGCGTGTACAACGTATCAAGACATCCCCAACGCTTGCCATGGCAACCAAGGCAGCTGCTCTTAAAAAACAAGGCATAAACGTTATTGATCTCAGTACAGGAGAACCTGATTTTGATACGCCTGAACACATCAAGCAAGCCGCTATCAGTGCTATTAATAGTGGCTTTACAAAATACACTGCGATAGGTGGTGTGTTGGAACTGCGAGAAGTGATTGTTCGAAAATTTAATCAGGATAATCAATTAAACTATGGGCCCAATCAAATTTTAGTGTCTAGTGGTGGCAAACAAAGTTTTTATAATCTGGCAGCAGCATTATTAAATCCAGGTGATGAAGTGATTATTCCAGCCCCCTACTGGGTGTCTTTTCCAGACATGGTGTTAGCCAATGATGCAAAACCAGTGACTATATTTGCAGGCATTGACAATCATTTTAAAATTACTGCAACACAACTAGAAAATGCCATCACACCCAAAACCCGACTTTTAGTCTTAAATAGCCCTTGTAATCCAACAGGTGCAGCCTATACGCGCACGGAACTGGCAGCACTCAGACAAATTTTAGTTAAATATCCCCAAATTATCATCGCAACAGACGATATGTACGAAAAAATTTTCTGGGGTAGTAAGCCTTTTTGTAATATCTTAATGGCTTGCCCAGATTTATATGATAGAACAATTGTGTTGCATGGTGTCTCTAAAACATATGCGATGACAGGCTGGCGTATCGGTTTTGCTGCGGGTCCTGTTAAGTTGATCCAAGCAATGACAACGATTCAAAGTCAAAGTACTTCTAACCCTTGCTCAATTTCTCAAATGGCTGCTAAAGCAGCTCTAACAAGTGAGCAAGATTGTGTCAGAATAATGGTGACTGCGTTTAAAAAACGACACGATTATTTTATTCCGGCATTGAATAGCATTGATGGTATCCAATGCCGTCCAGCAGAGGGTGCATTTTATGCTTTCCCAAAAGTTGAGGGATTAATGCAGCGTCTGGGGCTAAAAAATGATGTGGCGCTTGCGGATTTTCTGCTGATGGAGGCTGCGGTGGCTGTTGTGCCTGGCACGCCTTTTGGTGCGCCAGGATATATCCGGTTATCGTTTGCTACTGGCTTAGATAACTTACAAGAAACTATTAAACGGCTCCAAGCCATATAAAATTAGCTTACCCAGCGAAATTTGAGGATTAGGAGTTGACCCCCCTCACTAAGTTCGGTACTATTCTGGTTCATCAAACGCAATTCCCCGATAGCTCAGTCGGTAGAGCACGTGGCTGTTAACCACTAGGTCGGCGGTTCGAGTCCGTCTCGGGGAGCCAGTTTCAAATTTTTGGATATTCTTTCAAAGAATTCAAAATTTAAACGATAATAATCATTTAAAGCAAGCAATAGATCGATTCGATAAGCAATCGTTGACAAACACCGGCGTTTTCAGGAGGACTTTTTCAAAGAGTTACGACGGTGTAAAAAATATCAGTTGCTTCATATGTTACATTTGATTACACTCGCTTTATAAGTATATACGAGGAGATTGCCATGGTCCCAGGATCTTTTTTAAATCAATATCAACAAACAAAAAGCACAATACCCGCAAAACAGTATGCCCCACCTCTTAAATATAGAATCTATGTACCCTGGCTTAACGCAAAGCTTGTTTCTGACCAACAATATATATTGCCCGATTCTGGATGCGGCCATGGAACTAATGCAGAGAGTTGCTTATCTGAGCTATGCGCATGGGCAGCAGCTAATCCCGAAGCACAGGTTGCACTGGTATATGATAGTAGGACGACAACGCCTAAAGCAGTTGAAAACACCCGAATTAAATTAAGCAACCTATTATTAGGTGCCATGCCTGTACCAAAATCTACTGCCGAACGTGGCGTATTACTTCAAGATATTCGAGAAATAACTATCGTACGCGATAATCCAGATTCGTTCTCGGGTTATCTGCCAATTTATTTTAAGGTCGACCTAATTAAATTTATCCTTTGTCTACACTCACTAGAAAATCAAGGTGACGACTGTGTTATCGTTAGTGATTTTTTAGTGGGAAATTCTCCCACTAAAAAAGGGGAGAAAATGACAAAAAACGAGCTATTTTCGCCCGAAATCCTTTTAGATTTACAACAATATGGGATAAAACTTGGAAACGATGCCGGTAAAAACGTTGAAAATCAATTTTTTCAAGTAATGTCATCTCCGAAAATTCTAAATGTTTTGAAACTTGTTATTAATATTTGCTTAAATTATGCAGTAACTTCGCTTAACATTGCTCAAACAAAACAGGAAGCATTAAATTACAAAATGAGGCTAATAAGCTTATCTGATTTTGTTTACGAGCCAGTATTTAAGCCATGCTTCTTATTCTGTTGTTTTCAAGGAATGGAACTTGTCATAGAAAAAGAAAAACTTAACGTCAATTTCGATTATTACAATAAACTTGGAAATACGATATACGGCAGTCATACTGCAACTGCTGTCTTCGAAAACCAAACGATAAAATTGACTGTGCCGAAAATAACCTTAACTAATTTTCGTCTGCGTGATGTAGATCAATGGGAAGAATGGCAAACCCTTCTCAGCCGGAATGTCTGTGCTCAGAAAATAGGCAATTTACATTCTTGCCACTATGAAGATTTAGAAGAATGTCCGCCCGAGAATGGTGACCAATACAAGTGCACCTTTATTCCGATTTATCCTATTCCTTCCAAAGAAGCACAAGCCATAATAGATAAAATAGGTGATCTAGAGCTAGCGATATGCAAGCAGGATAAAAAAGCAGCTGAAGAAATAGAAATTTCTCTTAATAAAGCCGCTACAGGTGTTCAGTTTACATCTTCTCACGATTTATCCAATATCAAAAATGCATTAGATGCGTTAGAGAAAAAACACCAAACTGAAAAAGATCCTTTCGAAAATGAGATTGCACAATATGTGACGCGCTGTAAAGTAGCTTTTAATATTTGTCCACCCTCGAGTGATGGAAATGATTTTAAAAAGGTTACTGCCGGATCTTAAAATTAATTGCCATCATTTGGAGGCAGAGTTTGAACTTTCTTGGATAGGCTTTAAGAAAATAGAAGAGAGTAATGCAAATTTTTCTATTAATTACAATAAGGGCCTAAGTGAATTGCTTACCGGGTTCAAAGCTTGAGATAAGGATAATTGAAACTTTGCAAGGAAATTTGCTAGAAAGCCTCTTACGTTAAAAACGGAGTTAGTGCATTAAAATTGATTACAGAGTATATTCGGGAATACTACAACATGATGTGTTCGAATTAGTAAATCGGTGAAGGAGATACTTTGTGGAACAAAGAATCAGCATAATAACGCTCGGTGTTAAAAATATAGACCTCTCAAGAAAATTTTATGAACAGGGCTTAGGGTGGGCAGCTTCAAAAGCGAGCAACGAACATATTTGTTTTATTCAGTTAAACGCTATTGTATTGGCGTTATACCCCAGACAAGCTTTAGCAGAAGATGCCTGTTTGAAAGTGAAAGATGAAATTTCTTCTTTTGGCGGTATTACTTTAGCCTATAATACCCAAACGCGAGAAGATGTGAATCAGGTATTACAAATAGCCAAAGAAGCGGGTGCGACAATATTAAAGCCTGCTCAAAATACGTTTTGGGGGGGATATTCTGGGTATTTCGCAGATTTAGATGGACATCCCTGGGAGATTGCTTGGAATCCACATTTTTTAATAGATCAAAACGGAAACGTTCAGCTTCCATAAATAGGATGCTCAACATGAGACCGCAAATTTCCTAGCCGACTCTAGTGGCTGCTTTAACACTACTAAACTGTGACTGGACTATCGAGATCACGTGCATCAATTTGCTTACGTAAATATACTAATAGCAGCAACCCTGGGATCGCAATTACTGCCGAAAATCCATAAAATATTGCCCAACCAAAGCTTTCTACCATATAGCCCGAAATGGGTCCAACGTAAATACGGCCCAATGCAGTCAAAGAGGATAATAATGCAAATTGCGTTGCAACATAACTTCTGGTACACAGACTCATTATCAAGGCACTAAATGCAGCTGTTCCCATACCCGCACAAATATTTTCAATAAATACAGCCCCACAAGCGATTTCAAAATGCTTACCTACTAAAGCAAGTACCATATACAGTAAATTGGTAACTGCTGCTAAAATACCAAAAGATACTAATGCACGGTATAAACCCACACGCGTCATAAATAAACCGCCAACAAATACACCAACTAAAGTCGCAATAACACCTAATACTTTATTAATCATACCAACTTCTGTTAGGCTAAAGCTGAGATCTAGCAAAAAAGTGCTCGAAAAAGCATGCGAAAAAGCATCGCCTAATTTATACAGTATGAGTAATAATAAAATTAAACCCGCTTTTTTACGCAGTAAAAAATCTTTTAGGGAAGCGCCTACTAACTCCCACAAACTACCTTGAGGTTTTTCAGTTGTATCTTCTACTGATGGTGCGATTATCGTTGCGAAGATACCAATCAACATTAATCCTGCCATACATAAATAAGTGAATTGCCAGCCAATTTTATCGGCAAGCACCAACGCAAAGCCACCGGATGCAATCATCGCTAGTCGATAGCCCTCTATCCCCAAGGCGGAACCTAAACCACGTTCGTCATGTTTTAAAATTTCAACCCGATAAGCATCAATCGCAATATCTTGTGTTGCCGAACAAGTACTTAAAAGTAAACCCAATAAAAATAATACTGGCAGATTCCAGCTAAATATCTGAACTGCCGCTTGTGGATTAAACATGGCCATTGCAATAATCACACTAATAATCAACAGCTGCATCATAAGCATCCAACTACGTCGACGATCAGCCCAAGCAACTGGCGTATATTTATCTAATAACGGTGCCCATAAATATTTGTAAGAGTAAGGTTGGCCAATTAGAGTAGTAAAGCCGATCAATACCATACTAGCACCACTGGTCTTAAACCAAGCTTGCAAAGTACCACCAATTAATGCCAAAGGCAGCCCAGACGAAAAACCCAACATAAAAATGACTAACATGCGTCTATTTAAGTAAGCAGAAAACCACTGACGTAATTTCGCTATTATCATACGTACGCCTCTATGGGTAAAAAGCTACTCGGGCTGTTTCTTGGCGAAATAAGATGGTAATGTTGCAGGATCCACCGGATTCGCCGGCGCGCGTGTGTAGAAATAAAACTTAGTATGCCCCCAAGAACATTCAATATCGACAACTTCTTCGATTGGCAACTTGCAAGGAATGCTGGCATAGTCATAGGTAACACTGGGAATACTAATGAGATATTTAATATTAGGGCATTGATCAACGATTCTGCCTATATCTGCCAAAAGCTCTGTATTAAAACAAGTAGAACAAGTATAAATGATGGTGGCATCACTAATGTCTACATCCAAAAAATTAGATTCTAAACATTTTAACGTTCTATCACCTTCGAATACCTCAGGAAATTCTCTTTTAACTTGTTTATAAATTTTTAAACTGGATCCACTACGTAACTTATTGGCTTCAATACCAATGACTTTTTTAACAGGTGTTTTTAAGAAAAATTGTAATGCGGATTTTCCTGCTCCTGAACCTAAATCATAAAAAACATCATTTTCATTAATATCCATGCGTTTTATGATCTTATTAAAACTTGGAAAAAGAATTTCACCATAAGTTAAGAAAACTTTTTCAAGTTGCGCATTTTCTTTTTCATTCGGCTGATAACTAATAAAACCAGATATATTACGGTATAGCTCTGTAATATAGCTTTGACATAAATCATCAAACTCCGAAACTGCTTCACTCATGAGAAGTTCCTTTTAATGCACAACATTTTTTGTATTTCTTCCCGCTACCGCAAGGACAAGGCTCGTTTCTACCGGCTTTTAAAGAAGCTGTCGCAGGCGTAACAGGCACAGGAGCATGCACCTTTTTGCTTACCCCATGCGCTTTCTTTTTATCGGCTACCAAAATCCTTATTTTTTCTATAACAGCCGCTCGCGGCTCAAATGCTTTATCATTCATCCTATTAAAACCTAACTAAAAGTCATGCGATTCACTTAATAATTCACATCTACGATCATTATAATACAACTTTGATAGTTGTACAGCCCGAAGCGGCTTATGAAGCCTCCATTTCATAAAACAATCCTGGATTTTTAACAAAAGACACGAATTTTTTCCAACGCCCAACCCATATTCGCTTACTAATTTGCCAATTAAATGCGCCCAACCTCGGAAAATTGCCTGGTTCAAAGTGAATATTTTGTGCTTTAGCAAAATCAAGCGCTTCTGGTGTAATATGCCCTAAATGCGAGGCATTCAGATAATGTATTGGCTCATCATGCGTTAGACTTAGAAATGCTTTAGGATACCCATGAGATCGAATCGAACCCGCAATTTCAAAATCCCACGGGCTTTCCCCGGGACGTATTAAATACGCCAAAGATTCCTTATCCCATACCCCTCCCTGTAACGAAACTTTATAGTGGCCAAACTTTTTTCGATACACAACGTCAGGAATATCTTCATGTGCTACGCCATCATGGAAATGTAAATCATTAAAGCTTGTTTGAATAAAAGCCGTATTACCATTTTCTAAAATTTTTAGTAATTGCATAAGCCGCTTCTCTTCTACAGGTTTAGATAACCAATAATCATCTAACAACACCAATACATACTTCGTTTTTACTTGCTGCAACGCAGTCAGCATATTATCAGACCAACTCGTCTCATTGGTAATCTGGATAGTCTTAATACGAGGATGATCATAGTGTTTCGTATTTGCAATAAGCAATATTGGTATTTCACGATTACTGGTCTGTAACGAAGGCCACTGCTTAAATAAAGATTCAAAAAAAGGTTTCCACAAAAATGAATATCTATCACAAGAAGAAACTAATATTGTTACATTGCTAAACCGATATTCTTGCGTATTTTCTTTTGCCAACAGTGGAGATTGACATAACAACAACACCGCCAAAAATTGTGCAATTCGTTTGATAATTTTATTTAACATATGACTATCTGCCTTTGTGTGTTTGAAGACCATTTTTGTTGAAGCGCAAGAAATGCAATTGGATGTGAAAATAACAGGAAGCAAGTGCTGAGATAAATATACCGCAGATCAGCAGCCATAGAAAAAATGAATAATACCAATAACAACGATAGCCCTGCAAAATTCATCATCATGAGAGGCAGCCCATAGGGATTATTTTGTTTGTATAAATAAATCCCCAAGCCAATATAAATAAATAAAAAAGGCAGCATCACTACAAAACGAGTGCTTTCTCGCATCAATCTAAAAAGTCCATTCTCTTCGTGCTTCAGCAAAAATTGAATTTTCTGAGGCAAGTGGTCAAAACTGGATAATTGTGCTAAAGGTTTTATTGGACTTTTGGAAACCATATTAAACCACACAGAAAAGCGATGAGAGAGATAAGCACTTGGATAACGAATAACCGCTTTAGCCCAAGTAGCCCAGAGTAAATCTCTTTCTTTTTCATCCTTTGCCAAGGACAACGGCGCACCCGGATACCAATCCCGCAGCAATTCATCAACTCTTTCAGCAGAATAATGTTTTTTAACACTTTCCATTGAAAAATTTTCTGTCGATGTTACAAATGCTGGCAGTAAATTTTTCTCGATGCGAAGACTCATTCCGGCTAAATCATATAATTTTACCATTTGCCAAGAATGCTGCTTTCTTTCTACTGGCACTAATGTTTTATTAAAAAAAAACACTGATAACAAAACAAAAGCCGTCACAATCATGCCAATCAAAATGGCCTTACAATTTAGTTTTGTGTCCGTTATGCTTAGTCCTAACCATAAACTCATGACGGGCAAAACAAATTGTGCTTGATATTTAACGCCAACCCCGTATATCAACAACAATAAAATAAGTACCATTTTTGAATATGTCAATTTGCGCAAAATATTCGATTGCAAAAGCAGCATAGCCGCAAGTAAAAATGAATAGGCAAAACTAACATCTTTCCATATAGCACCGCTGTATGCCGCAATATTTGGCATCAGCAGTATCAGGGCCATCATACATTTTAAGCCCCATTGCTTAACCATCGTTTGTAAAATACAAATAGCGTATAAAAGCAGAAACAGCTGAAATACTAAATAAGCTTGCGAGCCTGTATAAATAAAATGCAACATCCGCCAACAAAATGACATCATTGGCGGATGATGATCTGAATAATGACCGCTTAAGCCTTGGTTGAGTTGTCCGATGCTATCTGGCGACATGTATCCGGGCCAAAATAAAATTGCAACACTGCCAATAACGAAGATACTTAAGATAAAAGGAAACATAGTACGCCAAGATTTGCTGTCTAAGGGGAGATGCATAAATTTCTCGCGGCAAACATCAAAAGTTAGTTTTCCATATTTTAAGTTTAAAAAACGCTAAGTTTCGTATGATAACAACATATACAAGCAAGCGCAAATTTAGATAACTATTCTAAAGTTATACAAAGATGATTAACCACACTCAAATAAACTCGCATTAAATGCTGAAAAAAAGATGAAAAATGCATATACACTCCGCTATACACCCGATTTACACCGACTAAAAAGCAGCATAATATGCACACTTTAAATTTATTGATGACATATATAAGGGACTAAATATGAGAATTATGCTGACGGATATTACAAATCAATTTGTACTACCACTTTGGAATAAACAAGCATTGGACGTTGTAGACTGTTTTGTCTCTCCTTCCGCAGATATTCAAACCACCTTTCTGGTTGGACAAGGTCCTCAAGCACTGAAGGATTATGTTACAAAAATATTTAACGCTTTCTCTGATTTCGAATTTAGGATCCAAGAAATACTCAAGCTCGACAATCAGTTAATTTATAAATGGAATGGTAGCGCCATTCACAGCGGCCCAGTTTTAAATGTTATCCCAAAAGGCGAAAAAGTAGGATTCTCTGGCATTATTTCAATGGAAACCAATGATGGCACTATTACAAGCTATCATAGTTTTTCTGATATTCCCAGAGTAATTAGCACAATTGAGACAACGCCTACAACAAAAAAATATCCAGAACTCTTCTCTTTTGAAAAAGATGCTGTCATTGCCATGCTTAAAAATGCCACCGGCAGGCGACTCACCAATCGAGAAATTGAATGCTTAAGTTTATGGATGAAAGGTTTTTCGATTAAAGACACCGCTAAATTGTTAGGTGATTTATCTTGTCGAACGTATGCGCCTGAAAATACCACCTGTTAAATTAAGAAGTGTTTAATACGGCTTTAGCAAGTAGAATCTGCTCTTCAGCAAATGCTTTTAGTTGAGCCAAATCAATTTTATGCGGCAACAAAGTCATCGGATCGATAGTTTTTGCTCTAATAGCATGAATTTTAGTCAACAAGAAATGTATGTAAACCCTAGGATTTAAGTCATTGATAATAGCCGAAAGAACGAAGCTATACCACAGCGCATGAATAGCACCACTTTCTTCATGACCAAAGAAAAGCCAATTACGACGACCCAGTGCTATCGGTCTCTCCTGATTTTCGACCCAATTTGTATCTATCTCAACAGAACCATGTCGCAAAAATCGGATTAAATAAATCCATTGATTTAAGGTATATTGTACGGCTTCTGACAATTTGCTTTTCGCAGGTACTTTAGTTGCATTTTGTTTTAACCAAGTATGCAATGCTTTTAATATAGGCCAAGATTGCTTCTGCCTTAAGCGTTTGCGTGTATGAAAATTTAGCTTCATTTTTCGCATTTTTTCTTCCAAAGCATATACAGGCTTTAAACGTTGAATCACTTCATTAGCAATACCATTTTTGTTTTTGGTAATTTTAAGAACACCATCAAATTTTCGACGAGCATGGGTCATGCAGCCAAAACCAGTAATACGTTCTTGTTTTCGAAGATTGGCATAGCCTGCATATCCATCCGTTTGCAATAAGCCTTTAAAATCAATTAATCGACTCTCAGGAACAGTGCTGCTACGGGTTAAACTGAGTTCCAAGACAACTAACCCCTTACCAACATGGGGTGCAAAATAAGTCCACAAATAGCCTTTCTTTTGCGGCTTCAGTATTTTGACAGGCGTTTCATCGACTTGAAGATAAGAAGCCCCAAGAACCGCTTGCCAATAAGCCTCAATCATCGGCATCAATCCAGAACCTGCTTGAGAAAGCCAGGCGCTCAAAGTATTATCTGGAATGTCTATATTATAACTGGCTAAGATTTTAGATTGTCTATATAAGGGTAAATGAGATTGATATTTATTAATAATAATTTCGGTAATTAAACTTCCGCCTGCTAAAGCTTTGGGAATCGGTGCTTTAGGTTTAGGTGCCATGATAAGCGTTTCGCAACAGCGGCAAGTATATTTATATCGGACATGCTCTGCGACATAGAGCTTTAAAGGTAATACCTCGAGTTGTTCTGAAGTTTCGGTATCTATTTTTTCTAGCCAATGGTCGCAAACACGACATTTTTTATCTTCCTCGGGCAAATCATGATGAAACTGATATCGGGGTAATTGACTGGTATCAATGCGTCGGCCTCTTGATTTAACACCTCGTTTGCGCGTATAGGCAGAGACCTGTAACAGACTGTCAACTGGTGTAATAGGTTCCCCTAAATTAATTTCAGATTTTTTACCAAACCGTTGATGCTGCATTAATTTTATTTGTTCTTTTAATCGAACAATTTCTTCTTCAAGACTAAAAACTTTAGCATCCAAACTTTGAATCTTTCTCAAAGCCATTTCGTAATCAGTCATTAATAAAGAATAGGCCGCATCCAATTGTTGTAAAGCATTTGTTTGACTGGGTAAATCCAACATCGCAGTCAATTAATCCCTAGCTGAATTTGTCATACGATAGTTCTCGCCAGTTGCGCATCTTTTGCCATTCTAATCCCGCAAGCAACCATCCCAGTTCTTCCATGGTCGTTTCACTAACCCCTTGTTCCTTATTAAAGTGAAAATAAAATTTCCCTTTGTCTAGTCGTTTATAAACTAAAACAAAACCATTTTTATGGTAAGAAAGACATTTTACTTTATCTTTACTTCGATTGTAAAACAAAAAAATCCCGCCTTGTGGGTCTTGTTTTATGTCACTCACAATCAGAGCACTTAAGCGATCAATCGAGGCTCTAAAATCAATGGGTTGTCGAAAAATCCATATTTTTTTACCGTATAGTTGCAATTGCATGATAGAGCTCCTGAAAAAAATTGATGGCTTCCATTCTTGAAATCTGAATACGGGCAATCGCTTGATTAGGTAAAGTTAATTCAATCGATACACCTTCTTCTGGAGATTCTGTGCTTTCAGGAGGATTGATTAAGAGCCAGTTTTGTCGCTTCTCATTTGTTTGAGAAGACGAACTAGCCTGCCGCCGGTGTTGCCACTTATATAAAGTTGATTTTGAAATGCCTTTGGTTTTGCAAAATTGTTCTGCAGTTATGCCAGAACGTTTCCACTCCTCGCATAATGCCAACTTTTCTTCGGCATGATAGCATTTAATCATTTTTGAAGATGTTTTTTGTTTATTGTTCAATAGAGTGCTTTGAAGACCCGAGCCTTTCTGAAGTGCCCTGGTAACCGTTGTTGCACTCATTTGAAGTGCTTCGGTTATATGATGGGTTTTATGGGATTTTGCTAATTCTCTAATATGGTCAGCAATTTCTTTAGGTAATGCCGATGTTTTGTGCTGCTTTGTTTTTCGCCAAGCTGTCACTTCTGCTGCAACATCGGCTAACGATAGTTCTCTCATCATTTGTGCCTCCTCCGTTTAATCCTTCAGAGGCTAGAGTATCAACTTGTTAAACATCAAAAACAGGTGGTATTTTCAGGGGCATACTGTCGAACTGTGCAAACTTTTAGAGAAAACATCAAACGAAAATTAAATATTGATACTTTTCAGCAATTATTTAGTCTCATGCAAAACAGTGGCATCATGACTATTTTAGTTGATTAAAGTTTTACAATAACGGTTTTTAAATATTCCTGAAATTCTTTTGCGACTTCTGGATGCTTTAAACCATAGGCAACAATGGCTTGTAGATACCCTAATTTGCTGCCACAATCATAGCGTTTCCCTGAAAAAGCAAAGGCATAAACCGATTGTTTTGCTAAAAGCGCTGAAATAGCATCCGTTAATTGAATCTCGCCATTTGCGCCAGGCACGCCTTGTTCGAGCGCTGTAAATATTTCGGGCATTAGAATATATCGCCCCACCACGCCTAAGCGGCTAGGCGCTGCTTCTTTTTTTGGTTTTTCAACGATTTGATTAATTTTATCAAAACCTTGATAACCATCTGCGATGCCAACGATACCATATTTTGAACTGTCTTCAGGCATTATTTCTTCCACAGCCACGATTGATGCCGTCACTACTTGAAATTTCAATATCATCTGTTTTAAGCATGAAATGTCATCAGTGCTGTGCATTAAATCATCCGCTAATAAAACGGCAAAAGGCTCATCCCCCACAACTTGTTTTGCACATAAAATGGCATGCCCCAAACCCAAAGCTTCCGATTGCCGAATATAGACACACGAAACGCCTTCAGGTACAACACCTCGCACAATATCCAGTAATTCATTTTTGCCATCTATTCTGAGCTTTGTTTCAAGTTCAAAATTACTGTCAAAATGGTCTTCGATTGCGCGTTTACTGCTGCTCGTCACAAAAATTAATTCTTCAATACCAGCATGAATAGCTTCTTCTACCGCGTATTGAATGAGCGGCTTATCGACGACTGGCATCATTTCTTTAGGATTTGCCTTTGTTGCTGGTAAAAATCGCGTACCCATACCTGCAACAGGAAAAACTGCTTTTCTAATCACATGTGCACCTATTATTCATGTATTGGTTTAATCTCATCCCATCTTTTACAACTGGGGCATTGCCACTGCAACGTTCTACCCGAAAAACCACATGCTTGACATCGATATAATGGTTTGTTCACAAGCATTTTTTCTATTAATTCTTGGAACAATAATAAATCCTGTCGAACAGCGCTTTCCGCAGGTGCAAGACTAAATTGAATCAATCGATTAAGTCCTTGTAAAGAGGGATTTTTTCGCAGATGCTGTACTATAAAACGTATTGCCTCAGATTCACCCTTGTTTTTATGCAGCCATTCGGTAAACGCTAAAACCGCAGCAGTGGATAAATGCTTTTGCAAGCTTTCATCAAAGTATTTAATCATGCCTGCGGGATTATGCAGGTTTTCGTAGCAACGCGCTAAAGGCAAAACAATTTCCGATAAAAAAGCCTGGTCTTGTTTCTGTATTTGCTTATACGCCCTAATAGCCATTCTATAGCGGCCTGCTTGCGCCTCAATATTACCCAATAACAAACTGGCTCGTACACAACGTTTATTCGTTGCTAATGCTTGCTTAAGATGCTGATAAGCATCGAGTTGTTCCCCTTTTAGCCATTGCTGCTCTGCAAGTTCACAACAGAAATGTGCAATATGATAGCTCATATTGCGATTTGTCTTCGTTTGCCACTGTTCTGCTATTTGAATTGCTCTTAACCAATCTTTACTTTGCTGATAAACATCTAAAAGCCCCTGAAAACCTGCATCCAGTTCATACCCCAGCGCAATCAGTTCTAAGAGTACACCTTCTGCCCGATCTAATACGCCAGCTCGCATATAATCACGGCTTAATTCTAACAATGATAAGGCACGCTGCTTTTCTGTTAACGAAGGTTTGGCGATTAATTTCTCGTGAATGCCAATCGCTTTGTCTACTTCGCCCTGACGTCTAAATAACCCGCCCAATGCTAAGTGTGTTTCAACCGCTTCTTGGTTAGCATCCATCAGCTGTACTAAAACATCCACTGCTTTTTTATTCGAAGAATTATCTAGAAGTTTATTTAAGCCTGCGAGTCTGCGAATAGCTTGACGCATACTGGCACGCCGGCCAATTAACCATCCAGACAACGCTGCTAGTGGTAATAGTAGAAATAAAAATTCCCACATTCGTTAATCACACACGCGATGCTGACGTTTCAATGCCATTTTCAGTTTGACGATTTTAAACGCGGATAGAAATAAACCAACGATAACACCGAATACCCACACGCCTACAATAAGGAGCGATAAAGGCAGGCTTTTTGAACCAAAATAATACTGCACCGTCACAAAGCCTGCATTCAAAATCGCAAAACTCACCCCTAGCAAAACCGCAAACGTTAATGTGATTATGCTGAAGAGACGCACGCTATCACCTATGCCTTATTGCTATCTTTGGTTTCCATTTGTGCTTTAAGCAGATCACCTAATGTTGCACTGGCACCTTCTTGTCGCGCTAATTCACGCATCGCTTCTTGCTCTTCTTCAGAGTCTTTTGCCTTAATAGAAAGCGTGATAGCCCGCGTTTTACGATCGACACCCGTAAACTTGGCTTCTATGGTGTCCCCTTCTTTTAGGATTGTACGTGCATCTTCTACACGGTCGCGCCCAAGCTCGCTTGCCTTGATATAACCTTCTACACCATCTGCTAACTGTATCGTAGCACCTTTCGCATCAACAGCTAAAATGGTGCCGCTAACAATACTACCTTTGGCATGTTCTTCCATGTACATAGCGTAAGGATCACTTTCAAGTTGCTTAATGCCAAGCGAAATACGTTCCCGCTCTGGATCAACTGCCAATACAACCGCTTCAATTTCCTCACCTTTTTTATAGCGACGAACAGCTTCCTCACCGCTCTCGTTCCAGGCAATATCCGATAGATGCACTAACCCATCGATGCCCCCTTCAAGACCAATAAAGATACCGAAATCGGTAATTGACTTAATTTTACCAGAAACCTTATCGGACTTCGTATGCGCAGCCGCAAAAGCCTCCCAGGGATTTGCTTTACATTGTTTTAACCCTAATGAAATACGTCGCCGTTCTTCATCAATATCCAAAACAATCACTTCAACTTCTTCTCCTAATTGGACTACTTTAGAAGGATGTATGTTTTTATTCGTCCAATCCATTTCGGAAACATGCACAAGTCCTTCAACGCCTTCTTCAATTTCTACAAAGCAGCCGTAATCCGTTATATTCGTTACCTTGCCGCTTAAGCGCGTATCGACCGGATAGCGGCGTGTAATATCGATCCATGGATCTTCACCTAATTGCTTTAAGCCCAGCGATACACGATTTCTTTCTCGATCAAATTTCAATACTTTTACTGCCAATTCCTGTCCAACCGATACAACTTCGCTTGGATGCTTGACACGGCGCCATGCCATATCAGTAATGTGTAATAAACCATCGACACCACCTAAGTCTACAAAAGCACCATAGTCAGTTAAATTTTTAACCACACCCTTTGTTTCTTGCCCTTCTTGTAATGAAGTCATTAATTCATCACGTTCAGCGCTGCCTTCAGATTCAATAATAGAACGTCGTGATACCACAACATTATTACGTTTTTGATCGAGCTTAATGACTTTAAACTCTAACTCTTTTCCTTCTAAGGTATTGTCTCGTACAGGCCGTACGTCGACTAAAGAACCCGGTAAAAAGGCCCGAATGGTTTGAATTTCTACCGTAAATCCGCCTTTTACTTTCCCTGTAATAATACCCTTAACAGCTTCTCCTGCCTCTTGCGCTCTTGCCAGACGTGTCCAACATTCAACGCGTTTCGCCTTTTCTCGTGATAATCGTGTTTCACCCCAGCCGCCGTCATCTATCATATCTAAAACGACTTCGACTTGATCGCCGACTTTCACTTCTAATTCACCGCTTTCACTACGAAATTGCGCAATCGGAATATGACTTTCTGATTTGAAGCCAGCATGTATCGTGACAAATTCGTCGCTAATACGAATCACGGTACCCATCACAACATCGCCCAAATGCACTGTTTTAGCAATACTTTGTTTAAATAATTCTGCGAAATTTTCACTCATTAAAATATCTTCCAATTTTTGTCTCTGTTCGTACCCATTAAGGATAACAACCAGGCCCAAACCAAACCCTAACAAAGGCGGTGATTGACCTCTTTTAGTATGAGTTCAAACACTTCCTTTATTCCCAATCCTGTTGTATCTATGACAACAGCATCTTTCGCCGGAATTAAGGGAGACACTACACGTTCTTTATCTCGAACGTCTCTCTCTTTAATTTCCGCTAAAAGATTCTCTAGCGTAACATTCTGATGAATATCCTTCAACTGCAAATAACGGCGTTTAGCGCGCTCCAAGGCACTTGCCTCCAGAAAAAATTTAATGCTTGCATCTGGAAATACTGTCGTTCCCATATCCCGCCCATCAGCCACTAACCCAGGCAGCTGACGAAATGCGTATTGTTTCTCTAATAAAACTGAGCGTACCGCTGGAAAAACAGCAATTTGAGAGGCCAGGTTACCGCAAGATTCTGTACGGATTTGATAGGTGACATTCTGCTTTTCTAAGAAAATGTCCGAGCCAAATTGAACATCCAATATTTTAGCTAACTGCACAATCGCTGGTTCATGCGTGATATCTAGGTGATGATTCAATACTGCTAAGGCCAGTACGCGATACAAAGCACCACTATCTAAAAAATGCCATCCCAAAGCTTCGGCCAATTGCAGCCCAATGGTCCCCTTACCCGAGCCGCCAGGGCCATCGATCGTAATAACCGGAATTACATTAACCATTCAATGCATCCCTTCTGACAAAAGGTAAGTCAAAATGCTGATAAGCTCGCTCAGTCGCCACGCGGCCTCTGGGTGTACGCATCAAAAAGCCTTGTTGAATAAGAAATGGTTCTAACACATCTTCTATGGTACCCCTTTCTTCTCCAATAGCCGCTGCTAGACTATCTAAGCCCACAGGACCGCCATTAAATTTTTCGATAACCGCATTTAAAAGCTTTCTATCCATCATATCGAAGCCTTCCACATCCACATTTAATAAATTCAAAGCCTTATCTGCCATGACCGCATTAATCAAGCCTGATCCCTTTACTTCTGCATAGTCTCTCACGCGACGCAATAATCGATTGGCAATTCTGGGGGTACCGCGAGAACGACGTGCAATTTCTACAGCACCTGCTACATCGATGTCTAGCTTTAAAATAGCTGCAGAGCGCGTCACAATATGGCTTAAATCCGCGACTGTATAAAATTCTAAGCGCTGCACAATGCCAAAACGATCGCGCAACGGCGATGTTAATAATCCTGCGCGTGTTGTTGCACCCACTAATGTAAAAGGTGGTAAATCTAATCGAATGGATCGTGCAGCAGGGCCTTCGCCAATCATAATATCTAATTGGCCATCTTCCATGGCGGGATATAAAATTTCTTCTACCACAGGGCTTAAACGGTGAATTTCGTCGATAAATAAAACGTCTTTTGCTTCTAAATTGGTCAACAAAGCAGCCAAATCCCCCGCTTTTTCTAAAACAGGGCCTGAGGTTTGTTTTAACGATACGCCCATTTCGGAAGCAATAATATTGGCCAATGTTGTTTTACCAAGACCTGGAGGTCCAAAAATTAAGACATGATCTAAAGCTTCTTGCCGATTTTTGGCGGCTTGAATAAACACGCCCATTTGCTCACGTACCTCGGCTTGACCGATGTACTCTTTTAAAGATTTAGGGCGAACAGCTTTATCGATGCGCTCTTCGTCAGAATGCACTCTGGCAGTCGTTAATCGATCGGTTTCTATCATATAAATATATCCTTAAAATAGGTTATCAACTAAGTTTCGGATTTTTCTCACTATACATGGTCCAAATTTGCGGGTGAAGATCAGCATAGATTTTACTCTCTTAGCAACGTGCCCGAAAAGTCGGGGAAAGGTCACCTCGCAGCTTCCTCTTTTTCGTAGTCAAAAAGCATAAAAAACAGCGTTACTGCCTATATGACAGTCACACCCTGGCCAACCCCTGAAGCGCACGCCGGATTAATTCCTGGCTGCTCGCACCCTCAAATAAAACTTTACTAATTGCACGTGTCGCTTCTTGCGGTTTGTAACCTAATGCAATCAGCGCGCTCACTGCTTCTTCTTCAATCATCCGTGGCAAAGCCGTGTCAACTGTTTCTTCAAACAATTTCCTCGAAAAATTTTCGTTTTCTGAAACAGCAACATCGAGCTTTCCCGCCATTTCTATAATTAACCGTTCTGCTGTTTTTTTACCAACGCCAGGCAGTCGAACCAATGGCGTTATATCACGGCTATCCACGCACTTAATAAAATGTAAAACATCGATACCAGACAGAATAGTCAAAGCCATTTTAGGTCCAACACCCGATACCTTAATTAAGGCCTTAAACAAAGCGCGTTCTCGATCTTCATAAAAACCATACAGTACTTGTGCGTCCTCTCGCACATGAAAATGCGTAAACAAAACAACTGGATTACCTACTTCAGGCAATTTGTAAATCGTAGACATGGGCACTTGCAATTCATATCCAAGACCACCCACTTCAATTAATAAATAAGGGGGTTTTTTGATTTCTAGTATGCCTCTTAAACGTCCTATCATAAAATCTCCGCTATAAAAATCCTCGGGTATTTTGCGCATGACAGATAGCCACTGCTAATGCGTCTGCCGCATCCGCCTGAGGCAGGCCACTCAGCTTTAATAAAACTTTCATCATATGCTGCACCTGTGTTTTATCGGCTGCGCCATTGCCAACCACAGCTTTTTTCACTTGACGTGCTGTATATTCCGCAATATTAAGACCATTCAGCGTCGCTGCGACAATCGCTGCACCACGTGCTTGTCCCAACTTTAAAGCACTCGCAACATTAATATGCACGAAAATCTTTTCAATAACAGCAATCGTTGGCGAAAAATCCTGAATAACTTTTGTAAGACCCTCAAAAATATGTTGAAGCCGCTGTTCCCATGGATGTTTACCGGTACGAATACAGCCGCTCGTTATATAAATTTGTTTTCCGCGCACCTGTTCAATAATACCAAATCCCGTTGTTTGAGAGCCCGGATCAATGCCTAAGATACGAATACATGTCTCCCTGTGCTATAACATATCTTCAGCAATATCTGCATTTGAATACACCGCTTGAACATCTTCCAATTCTTCTAAAATATCAACCAATTTCATAAATTTTTCTACCAAATCCGGAGTAGAAATCGCAACTGTCGTCACAGGAAGCAAGGTAGTCTGTGCTTCTTCTGGCATAAAATGATGTGCTTCTAGCGCACGTTTAACTTTCGTAAAATCCGCAAAGGCGGTTGTGACTTCTAAGCTGCCATCTGCTTCTGTTTGAATATCTTCTGCGCCATATTCTAAGGCAATATTCATCACCTCTTCTTCTGAGGTACCTGCTGCAAAAATAATTTGCCCTTTTTCATGAAATAAATAAGTCACCGAACCATCCGTCCCTAAGTTACCACCATATTTTGTAAATAAATGCCGAACATCCGATACAGTGCGTTTTCGATTATTCGTCAAACAATCGACTATTATCGCAACACCGCCAGGCCCATAACCTTCGTAACGCACTTCTTCCAAATGCTGTCCTTCTCCAGCCCCAATGCCACGTTTGATCGCACGATCAATCGTATCGCGCGTCATATTAGCTGCTAAAGCTTTATCTACCACTGATCTCAAGCGCGGGTTTGCTTGCGGATCAGCGCCCCCTTGACGAGCGGATACTGTAATTTCACGAATATATTTTGTAAACAATTTACCGCGCTTGGCATCTTGCCCCATTTTACGAAATTTTATGTTTGCCCACTTACTATGTCCAGCCATTTTTTAATCTTCCAATATTTTTGATCACATCATTCTTGGCAGTCACCTCGCCTTGACCCACCGTTAATAATTCTACGTACTTGTTTAGCTCGAGACTTTAGGCGCTTTTGGCCAAGCATTAAGCACTGCTTTTACTAATGTCGCCAAAGGAATCGCAAAAAAGACACCCCAAAACCCCCAAACGCCGCCAAAAAATAAAGTCGCAACCACAATAGCGACCGGATGCAAATTAACCGCTTCTGCAAATAATAAGGGCACCAGTATATTCGTATCTAAACCCTGCACAATCAGATATACCAAGGAAAAATAACCAAGCTCAGAACCCCAACCCCATTGAAAATATGCAACCAACGCCACAGGAATGGTAATCACAATGGCACCTACATAAGGAATTAATACCGAAATACCTACTAAAACCGCTAATAAAACCGCATATTGCAAACCGAAGTACCAAAACACACCATATGTTGCCAAAGCAACTACTAAAATTTCAACCACTTTGCCACGGATATAATTACCAATTTGACCGTTCACTTCTGCAGAAACACGGCTTAGAATCCCCCGCTTGCGCGGCAAAAACTCAACTATCCACTGAATCAGTTTGTCACGGTCTTTCAAAAAGAAAAAAACTAATAAAGGAACCAACACCAAATAGACAACAGCCGTAATCACCCCTGTAATGGAAGACCAGGAAACGGATAACACCGTTTTAGCAGAATTGTGCACATCCGTTAATAGCTGACTCGAAAAATTGTTGACTTGCTCTTGCGTGATAAATTGCGGAAAGCGTGCCACTAATTCTAAGATCAGCTGCTGTCCTTTGATTAACATATCTGGCAAATTACCCAGCAGCGAAATCACTTCTCTCCATAACAATGGCAGCAGAAGCAAAAAAGACATCAATAACAATCCTAAAAACCCTAAAAATACCAGGATAACTGCCACAAGCCTGGGAATTTTCAATTTCTGCAAATGCGTCACAATCCAGTCTAAAAGATACGCAATCACAATACTAGCTAATGCTGGCGCTAATATACCGCCTATTAAAACAATCAAACCAAAGCAAAATGCTAATACAAAGCATAATAAAATAGCCTCTGGATCCGAAAAGTATCGATTAAACCAGGTACGCACAATATGAGCCACAAACACCTCTTGCTTTATAAAATGGTTATTTTAAATTCTAGCAGTCTATGCGAAGCTTTAGCAATGACGTAGAATACAACTCTATGATAAATGCTGATCCTCGTACATTGCTAAAAAATTATGTGCCTCCCCCTGATTTGCTTAAAAATCGCATTATTCTCGTCACAGGGGCTTCTAGCGGCATCGGCCGTGCTGCGGCTAAAACCTTTGCGGCCTATGGCGCTACCGTCATTTTATTAGCACGAACTGTGAAAAAATTAGAAGGACTTTATGACGAAATTATAGCCGCAGGACACCCAACACCTGCGATTTATCCATTGAATTTGGCCAATGCAACGCCACAAGACTATGAAACATTCAGGAAAAGCATTCAACAGCATTTTGGACGATTAGATGGCCTATTACACAACGCTGCGACATTGGGC
Organism: Gammaproteobacteria bacterium; assembly: GCA_044225595.1. GTDB lineage: Bacteria > Pseudomonadota > Gammaproteobacteria > UBA6186 > Azoamicaceae > CADEGZ01. The sequence goes on along the minus strand of JBGAIG010000007.1, from coordinate 54,070 downwards.
ACTTTAACACCTCTGGAACATTACCCGATTGAGCAATGGTATCAAGTACTACAAGTCAATTTAAACAGCACTTTTTTGTTAACACAAGCGACTTTACCCTTACTAAAACACGCTTTAAATGCAAGCATCCTCTTTACAACAGCCAACGAAGGCAAAAAGGGCAAAGCTTATTGGGGTGCTTATAGCGTCAGCAAATTTGCCTTAAATGGCTTAATGCAAGTTTTAGCACATGAATTGGAAACCAACACAACAATACGGATCAATAGTGTAAATCCTACCCGTGTCCGAACCGCCCTCAGAGCAAGCGCCTATCCTGCGGAAAATACAAGCGACCTACTTCTACCTGAAACTATTTTACCACTCTATCTTTATTTGATGGATCCAAATAATAGCAACATTCGAGGGCAACATTTTGACGCGATCCTGGATAAAAATGCTCAATCATTAATATCGTCATAGTCATCTTTTTTTGTGGAAAATTTTAAGCCCCACAGAGCCTAACAACGCAGCAACTTCTTTTTTATCCATTTCTTTATATTGCCCGATTCTAAGATAACGTGGCAAGGTAACAGCGCCAAATCGAACGCGAATTAAACGGCTCACCTTTAAGTTTTGAGATTCAAATAATCGACGAACTTCTCGATTACGCCCTTCTCTCAGAATAACATGATACCAATGATTAGCACCTTCTCCACCAGCATCTCGAATATCATCGAATCGAGCTAGTCCATCATCTAGTTTAACACCACGCTTTAAACGTTCTGCAATCGTGGCATCTATTCTACCCATAATGCGTACTGCATATTCTCGCTCAATTTCGGAAGAAGGATGCATCAACCTATTAGCCAATTCACCGTCTGTCACCGCCAACAAAAGTCCTGAAGTATTAAAATCCAAACGACCAATTAAAATCCACCTTTTGCCTCGTATTTTAGGAAAGGCTTCAAATACCGTAGGCCGACCTTCAGGATCAGAACGCGTACAGACTTCACCCGCGGGCTTATGATAAATAATAACTTTTTGCGCCACTTCCGCAGCACTTTGTAGGCGTACCAAACGGCCATCAAGTTCTACTTTATCTTCAAGCCCCACACGATCGCCTAAGCTTGCAAGCCGATGATTGATTTTAAGACGACCTGCAGCAATCCATTGTTCAATTTCACGCCTAGAACCTAAACCGATACGCGCTAATACTTTTTGTAGCTTTTCTTTATTCAAATGCAGCATCTTCCATTTCTACTGTTTCTACTGTTTCCAAGCCCGCTTCTGCTACTTGTGATTCTATTTCTGGTAAGGATACTTCCGGCTGTGCTAATAAATCTACATTGGCCGTTTCTAAATTCATGATTTCAGGCAATGAAGGCAATGCTTCTAAACTCTTTAGTCCAAAGTAATCTAAAAATGCTTTGGTTGTTGCGAATAATGCCGGTCTACCAGGGACTTCTTTATGCCCTACCATACGAATCCATTCGCGATCTTCCAGCAGTGTTTTAAAAATAGACGTGCTGACTGCCACACCTCGAATATCTTCTATTTCACCGCGTGTTACAGGCTGGCGATAAGCAATTAAAGCTAAAGTTTCTAACAATGCACGCGAGTATTTTTGAGGCTTTTCATCCCATAATTTACTCACCCAAGGTGCCCATTTTTGTTTGATTTGGAAACGATATCCACTCGCAACTTCTTTTAATTCTATACCCCGCGCTTCACAGGCATTTTGCAGCGCTTGCAATGCTTCGCGCAATACCACAAGCGAGGGCCTTTCTTCTTCCTCAAACACATTCAATAACTGCTCTTCTGTTAACGGCTTGGCTGCCGCTAACAAAATCGCTTCTAATACGGCTTGTAAATTCACTTCTATTGACATCCGGCTGCCCTTATATAGATCGAACCAAATGGCTCGCTTTGCACTAATTCAATCATGGTCTCTCGCACTAATTCTAAAATGGCTAGAAAGGTCACCACAATACCTAAACGCCCTTCTGACAAATCAAAAAAGCTTATAAAATCAAGAAATGCCTCTCCTTGTAGCTGGCTCAATATGCGTGTCATTGTTTCTCTAACGGTTAAGACTTCTCGCTGAATCATATGCATCGTTTGCAAATCTGCACGCCTTAAAACTTCTTTAAAAGACAATAAAATTTCTTTTAATTCCACCGATGGATGAGGTCTTATCACCGTTAATGTTGAAGTATCAACATTTGCCAGCGCCCAATCTCTCTCCATTCTGGGCAGCTGGTCTAAATTCTCGGCTGCTGTTTTAATGCGCTCATACTCTTGTAAACGACGCACTAGTTCTGCACGGGGATCTAAATCTTGTTCAGATTCTTCCTTCGATTGTGGCAATAACATCCGAGATTTAATCTCCGCGAGTAAAGCCGCCATTTCTAAATAATCTGCAGCTAACTCTAGTCGCAGTGCAGACATCACTGCTACATATTCCATATACTGGTGCGTAATAGAGGCAACAGGAATATTAAGAATGTCTAAATTATGTTTTTTAATAAGATATAATAATAAATCTAAAGGTCCTTCAAAAATCTCCAATACAACTTCCATCGCATCTGGCGGGATATAGAGGTCTATAGGCAAATGTGTCACCGCCTCGCCTCGTACAAACCCATAACAAGGCGGTACTTCGGGCGTTAAAGCAGATTCATTTATCGTTTCATGCATCATGTTTTAGTAATCCCATGACTTCGCGTACTTCAGCCAATGTTTGACGTGCGTTTTCCCTCGCAACTTTAGCGCCATCTTTGACGATATCCTGTACTAATGCTCGGTCTTTTGCATAGGGTTCTACACGCTTAATAATCACAGCCTGTTCTGCTAATACTGCCTCTATCACCGGTTTTTTACATTCTAAACAACCGATACCTGCAGTTCTGCAACCCTGCAATACCCATGCTTGTGTTTCTTTTGAAGAATAAATTTGATGAAAGCGCCAAACAGGACATTTTTCGGGTTCACCCGGATCAACACGCCTAACACGTGCCGGATCTGTTGGCATAGTTTTAATTTTCTGTTCTACTGATTTGGGATCTTCTCTAAGCCCAATCGTATTATGATAAGACTTCGACATTTTTTGACCATCTAAACCTGGCATTTTAGCGGTTTCGGTTAAAAGCGCTTTTGGCTCGGGAAAACAAGGTTTTTGTAAACGCTCTTCGTACAAATGATTAAAATGTCTGGCAACTTCTCGTGTTAATTCTATATGCGACACTTGATCTTCGCCAACGGGTACAAATTCGGGCTTATACATTAAAATATCAGCACTTTGTAATACTGGATATCCCAGAAAACCGTAAGTCGCAAGATGCTTTTCTCTCAATTTACTGCGTAATTCTTTGTAACTCGGCACACGCTCCAGCCAGCTCAACGGCGTTAGCATACCGAGCAGCACTTGCAATTCAGCATGTTCAGGCACGTGAGATTGCACAAAAAAAGTACAGCGTTCGGGATCAAGCCCTGCGCCCAGCCAATCTAAAATCATTTCTGAAGTATATTCCGCAATACGCTCTGGATGTTCATATTCTGTCGTTAAGGCATGCCAGTCAGCAGCAAAAAAGAAACATTCATATATCGACTGTAAATTTATCCAGTTTTTTAAGGCCCCATGATAATTACCCAAATGCAATGCGCCGGTTGTACGTATCCCGGAAACAACTCTAGGGCGCATAAAATGACCGTTATGATTGTGACAACTATTCATGCTTTAAAACCAAATGCTGTTTTTATATCTAGTTTCTTCTGTTCAATTGCTACCCAAGCATCCCGAAACTTGATACACTGATAACCTATATGGGTTGTTTGATTTTACACTAAATTCAGGGATAAACCATGAAATTTTTATTTGATTTTTTCCCCATTGTACTTTTCTTTATCGCTTACAAAATGGGAGATATTTATCTTGCCACAATAACCGCTATTGTTGCCAGCATTGTGCAAGTGCTGTGGTCTCGTTACAAAACAGGGCGTTTTGAAAAATTACCGCTGATTACGCTGGGTACTGTTCTTATTATGGGCGGCGCAACTTTATTTTTTAGAAATGAATTATTTATTAAATGGAAACCCACAGCGCTTTATTGGACACTTGCAGCCGCGTTATTGATAAGTCAATTTATCGGAAAAAAACCATTCATGCAGCGCCTGCTGGAACAAAATATCGCATTACCTCTTAAAGTTTGGTATCAGTTTAATCTAAGCTGGTCCCTCTTTTTTTTAGCAATGGGGCTTATCAATCTTTACGTGGTATATCACTTTGATACAAGCACTTGGGTCAATTTTAAATTATTCGGCACACTGGGATTAACATTGATTTTTATTGTGCTACAAGGGCTTTATATGGCAAAGCATTTTAAGCAGCCAATCAATACTGCAAAAAATGAAGAATAATCAAGACTAAAACAAATGAAATCAGGAGTTACCTATCATGACGCAAGCAAATAACAGAATTGCATTGATTAAAACAGCACTCCAAAGTTTGCAGCCTACAGCCTTAACTGTCGAAGATCAAAGCCATCTACATGCAGGTCACAGCGGTGCACAAGGCGGCGGGCATTTTGTACTCACGATTGTCAGCGATACTTTTGAAGGCAAAACCGCTGTACGGCGGCATCAAATGATCTATGAAGCGCTAGGTGATTTGATGAAACAAGAGATTCATGCTGTTAATATTAATGCCAAAACGCCAGATGAAAACAAATAAGAATCTGCATATAATATTGATAATGTTTACCTTTTATAATGCTCATATAGCTCTTCATTTATCCTGAAACACTGCATATAAACACGTAAATATCCGTTAAAAGACGGATTGTTGGCTGTTTTTAATCTCGCTATACTCACCAAATTAAATTTGTTTATAATAGGAACCGACATGAAAGAAATAGCAAAATTAAAACAATATATCGCAGAATCAAAAACCCTTAGTGAACCAATCAATTATTTTTTTGATCTGATCGATAAGAACATAATCTTACAGACGGTTGGCAGCTGCAAAATAAGCAATATAGCAAATCATCCTATTCTATGTACTGCTATTACGATCGCAATTGAAATGGCAAATAAAACACTCAAGAAAAAAATTCATATCCACAACCAAGTATTCACTGAGATTCCGCAAGAAAAATTTTTTCATGGTTATTGCATACTCGAAGATCATCCCATACCCTTGCTAATCTTATATTGTGCTGATCTCCAAGTCGGCATCTCAGCGCTTGCAGACTTGCATAAACCTACAAATTTTTTCCGTTTTTCTTTGGCTACAATCAACGAATTAAACAATCAACATTAAAAGAGCGCTGCATTACACTAAAGATCAACAACCAGGCTCTGGATTTTTTCAAAACCTTTGGGCAATTTTGCGCCGCGATCGCCTACCTCAGACAAGTAAGATTTCCAATCCTTCGGTGTTAATACAACTTTTTTACGACCACCTATTAACGTCAGCGTTTGATTCGACATAAGCATCATGGCATCAATAATTTTACTGCCTTTTTTCAAACCCATTAATTTATTGCCTTTCCCTTTAGTCATTTCGGGTACTTGAGACAATGGGAATATTGATAAATAGCCGTCTTCACTCACAGCAGCAATCAATGCTTGCTTATCTAAAACTTTAAGTGCAGGCAATAAAGACTGACCTTCTTTTATCTTGACAATGGCTTTACCATTTTTATTTTTAGCTAATAATTCTGAAAGTGAAATCACAAAACCATAACCTGCATTAGACATTAATAAATAACGGTCACTATTTTCGCCCATCAACACACTATCGAAGGTCGCACCAACTGGTGGATTAATACGTCCTGTGAGTGGCTCACCCTGGCCACGGGCAGATGGCAAACTTTGTACCGCTAGGGTATAAGCGCGTCCGGTAGAATCCAAAAATACAACCGGCTGATCGCTTCTGCCTGTTATGGCAAGCTTAAATTCATCCCCTGTTTTGTAACTGAGTATTGTCGGATCAATCTCATGTCCTTTTGCTGAACGCACCCATCCCTTACTAGACAAAATAATGGTGACAGCTTCCGCAGGTGACTTTTCAAGCTCTTCTAATAGTTTTGCTTCAAAACGTACCATAATAGGAGAACGACGTTTATCGCCATAGTCCTTTAGATCTTGCTCTAATTCTTCTTTCACTAATGTTTTTAAACGCTGATCTGAATCTAAGATTTTTTCCAAATTAAGGCGTTCTTCCGTTAAAGCTTTTTGCTCTGTACGAATTTTATTTTCTTCTAACTTGGCTAAATGTCTTAATTTTAAATCGAGCATGGCTTCCGCTTGGGTATCACTTAATCCAAACGTTGTTATTAACTCTTGTTTAGGATCGTCTTCATAACGAATAATACGAATAACTTCATCTAGATTTAAAAAAGCAATTAAAAATCCGTCTAAAACATGCAAACGCGTAACCACTTTTTCTAACCGATACATTAATCGACGACGTACTGTCTTTTGTCTAAAAGTTAACCATTCTAATAAAATTTCTTTTAAATTTTTAACACGCGGTCTACCATCCAACCCGATCATATTTAAATTAACACGATAGGTACGTTCTAAATCGGTTGTCGCAAATAAGTGTGCCATTAATGACGCTACATCAACGCGGTTAGAACGTGGTGTTATCACCAAACGTGTTGGTTCTTCATGATCAGACTCATCACGTAAATCAGAAACAAAGGGCAGTTTTTTAGCTTGCATCAGTGCCGCAATTTGTTCTAAAACTTTGCTGCCAGAAACTAAATGCGGGAGCGCTGTAATCACGATATCACCTTCATCAACCGTGTAAACGGCGCGCATCCTTAAAGAACCACTCCCGGACTGATACATTTTTATAATATCACTTTTAGGCGTAATAATTTCAGCTTCTGTTGGAAAATCTGGTCCTTGAATAATGTGACACAATTGTTCAATTGAAACATTGGGATGTTCCAAGCAATAAATTAATGCTTCAATAATTTCACTTAAATTATGGGGGGGAATATCGGTTGCCATACCAACGGCAATTCCGGTTGTACCATTTAATAATACATTTGGCAATCGTGCAGGTAATAATCTGGGTTCTTCTAAGGTACCATCAAAATTTGACACCCAATCCACAGTACCATGCTCTAATTCGCTTAACAGCACATTTGCATAAGGTGACAATCGTGCTTCTGTGTAACGCATTGCTGCAAACGACTTTGGGTCATCTGGTGAACCCCAATTTCCCTGGCCATCTACAAAAGGATAGCGATAAGAAAAAGATTGCGCCATTAATACCATAGCTTCATAGCAAGCACTTTCCCCATGTGGATGAAATTTACCTAATACATCGCCAATCGTACGCGCCGATTTTTTATATTTTGCCGTTGCGCTTAGCCCAAGCTCCGACATCGCATAAATAATACGTCTTTGCACAGGTTTTAAACCATCTGCAATATACGGCAATGCACGATCTAAAATAACATACATAGAATAATCTAAGTATGCATGTTCGGTGAATGCTCGAAGCGACTGTTGTTCATCTTGCGACATGTTAGCGCTATTTATTTTAGACATCTGCTAAATTACCTTTACTTTCTAACCATTGTTTTCTATCGGACGCTCGCTTCTTTGCTAATAGCATATCCATAAAATTAACCGTTTCTTCTTCTGTAATAAGTTTTAACTGTACTAAGCGCCGTGTATCAGATGCCATCGTCGTTTCACGAAGTTGCATGGGATTCATTTCACCTAATCCTTTAAAACGCTGCACCACAATTTTTGCCTTTCCTTTTTCCGCTGTAATCCTATCAAGAATACCCTGTTTTTCGGATTCATCTAAAGCATAATAGACTTCTTTGCCAACATCGATACGATACAAAGGCGGCATAGCGACGTATAAATGCCCTGCTTCTACCACGGCTCTAAAATGCTTTACAAATAAAGCGCACAATAAAGTTGCGATATGCTGACCATCTGAATCTGCATCTGCTAAAATACAAATTTTTCCATAACGCAATTTTTCTAATTCGGCCACGCCAGGTTCAACGCCAATCGCAACAGAAATATCATGCACTTCTTGAGAAGCTAATACTTCTGTTGATGCTACTTCCCAGGTGTTTAATATTTTACCTCTGAGCGGCATAACCGCTTGGAATGTGCGATCGCGCGCTTGTTTGGCAGAGCCCCCTGCTGAATCACCCTCTACTAAAAACAGCTCGCAACGATTGAGATCTTGCAGCGTACAGTCCGCTAATTTCCCCGGTAAAGCAGGTCCTTGGGTAATTTTTTTACGCGCAATACGCTTTCCCTGTTGCAGACGTTTTTCAGCTGTTTCAATGATAAATTCTGCCAATGTTGTTGCAACTTGAACATGTTGATTTAACCATAAACTAAAAGAGTCTTTGACAACACCCAAAACAAAAGCAGCCATTTGACGCGAAGATAACCGTTCTTTTGTTTGCCCTGAAAATTGCGGATCTAGCAACTTTACAGACAAAACAAAATTAATCCGATCCCAAATATCTTCTGGTGCAAGCTTAACGCCTCTCGGTAATAAATTTCTAAGCTCACAAAATTCACGCATGGCTTCTAGTAAACCCGTACGCAATCCATTGACATGTGTGCCGCCTTGCGCCGTTGGCACTAAATTAACGTAACTTTCTTGAAATGACTCACTGTCTTCCGGTGTCCACAATACCGCAAAGCTAGCAATTTCATCATTACCTTCAAAAAAGCCTTCAAAAGGCTCTTCGGGTAAAATCGCACGATTTCCGACTTGCTCTAATAAATAAGCTTTAAGTCCGCCTGCATAGCACCATTCAAAAGGTCCTTCATTATTTTGATAATCTTCAAAGCGAACCGTTAAACCTGGGCATAATACTGCCTTTGCTTGACATAAATGTCTCAGCGGTTTACTTAAAATTTTTGCAGAATCAAAATACTTAGGCTCCGGCCAAAATTTAACCGTAGTGCCTTGCACATTTTTATCACATTTACCAATGACTTTTAATTTAGAAACCGCTTCACCGTATTCAAAAGCCATATAATAGACTTCACCTTTTCGCTGTACCCAAACTTCTAAACGCTTGGATAAGGCATTCACAACAGAAACGCCAACACCATGCAAACCGCCTGAAAAACGATAGTCTTTTCCAGAAAATTTTGCTCCTGCGTGTAGACGCGTTAAAATTAATTCTATGCCAGAGACTTTATGTTCTGGATGAATATCAACCGGCATCCCGCGGCCATTATCAGACACCTCTAAAGAACCATCAGCATGAAGTACAATTCTGATACTATTCGCATAGCCGCTAATCGCTTCATCGACACTGTTGTCGATAACTTCTTGTGCGAGATGATTGGGTCGATCCGTATTGGTATACATACCAGGACGCTTACGCACCGGATCAAGCCCACTTAACACTTCAATAGATTCTGCTGTATAACTCTTTTTTGACATAAAATATCCTATAAAAGTGTTTTTGCGCTTATTTCTGCTTCTACAATTAAATTTTCCAGCGTATCATTAATAACAGCCAAATCGGCTTCTTTTTCAATAGTGAACGGTTTGCCCAAATAAAAAACTGCCTTTGAAAAAGGTTTTGGAATTTCGTATTTATCCCATGCTTTTTCAAAAACCCAACTGCGGCTAAATGCACTGCCGACTGGGATAATCGATATGCCAAATTTTTGTGCCATATGGGTCATTCCTGGCTTAACTTTATAAATAGGCCCAATCGGTCCATCAATCCCAAAACCCAACGAATATCCTGCCTTTAATTTCCGCATCATACCTGTCAATGCACTAATATTCTGCTTTCGAGAAGAACCGCGAATTACTTCATAACCTAAATTTTTTAACCAAACCGTTAATAAATCACCATCTCGAGAAGGACTGACTAATACTGCTCGAGACGTTCGATGGTTCTGTAATTGTAAAACCGGTAACAACTGCTTTCCATGCCAAAATGCGAATAGATATTGCTGCTTTGGGTCATAAGCTGCATCCTGGGATATCACCACCCGCAAAGTTAAGTTTAACAATCGCGTCACATAATATGCAATATATCCCAAAGCTCGGCTTTTAAGCGTCATATTCTATCAAATACTTCTAGTGTAAACTCATCCTTTTTTTCTTCAGAAATCATTTTCCATGCATCCCAATTGACCTTCGGAAAAACAGTATCTCCTGTACATATTTGATGTACGATTGTTAAATAAATACGAGAGACCATAGGTAAAAAAATTTCATAAATTTGCGCTCCACCAATAATCATTGTTTCTTCACAATCTCCCGCTGCTTCTAACGCTGAAACAACTGAGTGCACAACGCTGCAATCTGGCGCTGTAAAATTCAAATCCTGCGTTAAAATAATATTCGCTCGATTTGGCAAAGGTTTATTTCTCATCGAGTCAAACGTTTTACGCCCCATAATCACAGGCTTACCGCGCGTTTTTTCATGAAAATACTTTAATTCTTCTGGTAAATGCCACGGCAATGCATTATGATTTCCAATCACACCGTTTTCACTCATCGCTGCAATTAAAGAAATATGCATATTTCAATCTAATGCCTCGTATATTTATTTGCACAAAAAAATAAAAATAATCCTATTACTATCATTGGTAAGGATAACAGTTGTCCTTTTGTCATCCATCCCAAAGCGACAAACCCTTGATTAAGATCAGGTTCTCGAAAAAATTCTATAACAAAGCGAAAGAATCCGTAGTAGATTAAAAATAATCCTGATACAGATCCAAGCGGTCTTTGTCTTTTAACATAGGCATTTAGCATAAAAAACAATGCTATGCCCTCTAATCCAAATTCATACAATTGTGATGGATGACGCGGCATTGCGCCCGCATGTGGAAATACAATACCCCAAGGCACACTTGTGACACGCCCCCATAATTCACCGTTAATAAAATTACCCAAACGCCCTGCCATAATGCCAAGCGGAATTGCTGGCGCAATAAAATCTGTGATTGCCCAAAAATGCCGCCGATGTACTTTAGCAAATATAAAAACAGCTAAGAGAACTCCGAGCAGCCCCCCATGAAAAGAACGGCCTGGTTCCCAAAAACGAAAAATTCTTAAAGGATCCTCAACGAAAACACCGGGTTCATAAAATAATAAATAGCCTACGGTACCGCCAAAAATAACGCCCATTGCGCCATAGAAGAGTAAATCTACAATGTCATTACCAGTCCAAGCAAGAATGCCAGAGCAAGATTCAGTGCGCCGTCTGTAACAAGACCAAAACACGCCAGCAAAACCAAGCACATACATAATCCCATACCAACGAATAGCAAAGGCGCCTGCCTGTAATGCAACGGGATTGATATCAGGGTAAGTGAGCATGAAAGCAGTATATCCCAAATTGAGGTTACAACAAATAATCTAAGGGTCTATCCCCAAGCATCTGCTCAGCATGTTTTGGAAACAGCAAAGGAGCGAGTTCTTTAAGTGCACGCCTGTAGACCTCTCGCTTAAACGAAACCACTTGTCTTAGGGGAAACCAATAACTTACCCATTGCCAGTCATCAAACTCTGGTTTATGTGTTTTATCAAACTGAATAAGTTTATCATCACCTTCTAAACGTAATAAAAACCATAATTGTTTTTGTCCCACACAAATAGGCTCTGTTTTCCGGATCATGCGAGGCGGTAAACGATACCTCAACCAACGGCCTGTACGCGCTAAAATAGTGACATCTTGGGCTTTTAAACCGACTTCTTCTTCCAACTCTCTAAAAAGCGTTTGCTCCGGCGTCTCGTCAAGATTCATACCACCCTGTGGAAATTGCCAAGCATCTCGACCTACGCGTTTCGCCCAAAAAACGCGACCAGCATGATTCGCCAAAATAATACCAATGTTGTGTCGAAATCCACTGGAATCAATCACTGATACTGTCCCATGTTATCGTACTTTTTGTAATGATAGCAGAAAAGCAATTCGTCAGAAAAAAAATATCGAAGATAAACGGCAAACTAGACATGGTTTTTCTAAACGTCTTTTTTAATCCTCGTCTTCTTCCATATATTGACTATAGGCTTCCGCGTCGAGTAAATCACTCAACTCATCCGGATCAATGGGATCAATTTTAAATAACCATCCATCACCATAAGGATCGGTATTGATTAAACCTGGAGCTTCTTCTAAATTTTCATTAATTTCGATAATTTTACCAGAGATAGGCGAATAAATTTCCGATGTGGCCTTCACAGATTCAATAACACCTACTTCATCAGCAGCACTTACTTTTGCACCAAGATCGGGTAGTTCGACAAAAGCCAATTCGCCTAATTGTGACTGCGCATGTTCTGTAATACCAACAAGCACAGTGCCATCATCTTCAATCAATACCCATTCATGCGTTTGGGTATATTGTAACTCTTTCGGAACCTTACTCATTTTCATGCTCTCCTCAAAAATAGGGCTTACATTATCATCACAACCCCATTGCTTGCAACATCATTTTTTTCTTTAAGAAAGCTGTTTTATCTAAAAAATTAAGCCCTACACTGCGCAACCCTAATGACAGCGTATCCGCACGTGTAAAAATTTTGTTAAGAAAATCCATTGCTGCCAGTGTCGCAAGTATTTGTCCTTTACGTGCGCGTTCATATTTTCGTAAAATTAAATAACTGCCAATATCACTCCCCTGCTTACTTGCTAAAGATATCGTCTCAACCAATTTTTGCGCATCTTGCAAGCCTAAATTGACGCCTTGTCCCGCCAAAGGATGAATCACATGGATTGCATCGCCCATCAATGCGATCCGCTCACTAATATAGTGCTTCGCATGAAGTCTATTTAAAGAAAAATCACGACGTTCAGCCACGGATAATACAGCGCCCAATCGATAATCAAAGGCATGCGCTAATTCTTTGCAAAATTTTGCTTCTGTCAGTGACATTAACGTTTTTATTTTGTCTGTTGTCACAGTCCAGACAATAGAGCTCATATTCGATTGATTCTGTTTTTTAGCATTTAATGGCAAAAAAGCTAAAGGGCCTTCCGGCAAAAACCGCTGCCAAGCTGTTTGCTGATGTGACAATTCTGTACTAACAACGGCCACTAACGCACTTTGATGATATTCATACTGCTTTGATTCTATATGTATGTACTCTCGCAGCCAAGAATGTCCACCATCTGCACCTATAATGAGTTTTGCCTGTATTTTTTTTTGATCATTTAATGTTAAGAAAGCATACTCGGATGCAACTTGTACATCAGTCGGTGTTGTTGGCACAAAAAAATGTATATTTTCGTTTTTTTTCGCGCAATCCCACAACGCTTTTTGCATCACACGATTTTCAATGATGTGTCCCAAGTCTGTGCTGCCTACTTCAGCAGCATCAAAAGTTATTTCTCCAAAACCTAATTTATCCCAAACATGCATACGTTCATAAGGACTTACTCTTTCCTCGACAATTGCATCCCAAACGCCAAGTTTCTGAAAAATAATTTGAGAACCTTTAGAGATAGCACTGCATCGCATATCAAAATGATTATCATCCCAAATAAGAGAAGGGCCTTGTCGGTCTAGTAACGCAACTAAAAATCCCTGTTGAGCAAACAGGTTTGCTGCGGTTAATCCCACTAATCCACCACCTAAAATGACAATGTCAAATTCTGAGGGATTCATAAACGTATACCTCTACATAGCTTCGGTAAGTTTTGATGCCGTCCCAACCCTCGTGCTACAACATATTGCTTAAACGGCATAAGCCATTCACTTGTTAAAATTCCTAACCATTGAAACACATGGGGTTTTGCTAGGCTATCCGTGAAATGACGGATAGCCACATGATCATCTATTCGATGATTTGCATAAGCACGCAACACTTCAATGGATCCGATATCTTGCTGTGCGTTTTGCGTTTTCACTAAGATTTCCGCAAGCGTTGCGACATCTCTTAAACCAAGATTAAATCCCTGCGCAGCAATGGGATGCAATGTATTAGCTGCATTACCAATCAATATAAATCGATCAGCATATAAGTGCTCTGCACAAACATTTTTAAGCGGATAAAAAAAACGCTTTCCTATTTCGCTAAAAAAACCTAAGCGATAACCAAACTGAGATTGGATATTTTTTAAAAATGCCTGATCTGATTGCTGCTTAAGCATTTCAAGCTGATCATTGGGTACAACCCACACACATTTAACACGATTCTCGCCAAACGGCAGCATTGCAATGGACCCATTTTCTAGAAATCGCTCATACGCGACTGCGTGATGCGATTGGTTTAAAGCGATATTGACCCCAATAGCTGTCTGTCCATAATCCTTCATCTTAACGGCTATGCCTTGCTGTGCTCTTAACTGAGACTTTGCACCATCTGCTGCGACTAAAAGCTTCGTACGAAGCTTTTTTTGATCGCTTAATTGGATAATCCAATCGTGATCTATTTTTTCTAGCTGCATTATTTTTTCTGGACAAAATAATGTGAGATTAGGCAATTTCTCTACCGCTTGATTTAAAGCAGCGTTTAAATCATCCGCACTAACAACATAACCTAAGGCTGGTAACGCATACTCTGAAGCGCACATCTTTGTAATGCCAAAATACCCTTGTTTAGAAACATGCACGGTTTTTATAATAGAAGTTGTATCGTGTATTTTTGGCCACACATTGAGCACCTTCAGACATTCTATAGTAGGCATAGACAATGCTAAAGCACGCGCATCAAAATGCTGCACAGTTTTTAAACTAAACGCGTTTTTATCAATCAACGCAATGCTCAGCTGCGGGTGGTTTAAAGCGCAGGCCAAACTAGCACCAACCAGCCCCCCCCCAACGATAACAACATCAAAGTTCAACATCATTTTTACCAATAAGAGAAAGATGAATTAAATCAAAAATTATACAATATAACAGAATATATGGTATTAATCGTTATCATGCTGCAAACGAAGATAAATAGCTATTCAATTGCTTCTTGCATCAGTTGTTCAATTTCTACTATCGTTTTAGGCACTGATTTCGTTAAAACTTCATGTCCATTTTCAGTCACTAACACATCATCTTCTATGCGAATACCAATTCCTCGCCATCGTCTGTCTACACTAGGCTCTCCATCGGCAATATAAATACCTGGTTCAACTGTTAATACCATGCCAGATTGCAAAGTTCGATACTGCCCTTCTAATTTATATTCGCCTACGTCATGCACATCCAGCCCTAGCCAATGCCCACTGCTATGCATATAAAATTTTCGATAGGCTTTTTCTTGTATCAATGTTGCTATATCACCTTGTAAAATACCAAGCGATACGAATCCTTCTACTAAAATAGCAACTATTGTTTCCTGTAAAATATCCCAACACGTACCTGGCTGTACAAGCGCAATCGCGGCCAGTTGTGCTTTGAGCACTAATTCATACAATACCTTCTGTTCTATGCTAAATTTGCCGTTAACAGGAAAGGTGCGCGTAATATCAGCAGCATAATTTTGATATTCTCCACCTGCATCAATCAAAACCAGATCTCCCGATTTTAAAGACATGTTATTTTCACCATAATGCAGCGTGCATGCATTTTTGCCGCCCCCTACAATAGATGGATATGCCATTGAACGACAACCCTGTCTGACACATTCATAAAAAAATAGCGCTTCTAATTCATATTCCATCATCTTAGGTTTACAGGCTTTCATTAATGCAACGTGCGCATTAGCTGAAATCTTGGATACTTTTTGCATTAATTTTATTTCGTCTACACTTTTAAACAAACGTGCCTCATGAATAAAAGGAGATAAATCTTTAACAACATTTAATATCTCGGGCTGTTTTGACCATCTCGTCACACGTTCATCAAAACCAGCATGACATCCCAATGAATAAAAAATTTCTTTTATATTTTCTAATAATACTGGCATGATGCGATCCAAATCATCAAAGCAATACGCTTTATCAGCACCAAAATGCTTTACTGCTTCATCTAAATCTGTTTTTTTACCCGTCCAGACATCTAATTCTGGGTTGTGTGATTGGCAAAATAAAATAAATTGTTTTTCATGCGCTGATTTTTTTAACAATATTAATAAAGACTTTGGTTCAGAAAAACCAGTTAAATAATAAAAATTACTTTCTTGACGAAAAGGATATGTCGTATCTGCATTTCGATACTTTTCAGAAGCACTGGGCAAAATTGCAATACTCTGAGAGGGCATATTGTCAAAAATGCGCTCTCGACGCCCAGCATATTCTTGCAACGAGATACCTGTGGTTTCACTGATCGTTAACATAATATTTAACCTGCTCAACTCTCTTTTTTAAGAAATTAAACTTACTTTTAATTTCCTGCGTCATGCTATCCTTAATACCAAGCATAGCGCTTGCAAGCCTGTGTGTTAAGAATCCATAAACCCGTCCGGTTGTGGTAACTAGCTTATCATGTTACCATTCTAAAATTCAATCTCATCCTAACAGGCCAATTGCTTTATTAAAACATGACCGGATTGAAATGCCTCATAATACCCGCCTGCAATCAATGCATTTTTTAAAATGTGCAAACGAGAGCGTGGCATCGTTGGGCATAGTCAGGCTTAGTTAACAAATACCAACCGAGCAATACTTCTGGCAACCAACTTGTTCTTAATAACAGTTCTCGACCTGCGCGTGATGCTTATAAGGTTGCACGCAATCAATTAAATGCTTGCAAAGTAAAACAGATAGCGCTTTAATGAATAGACTGATCTCTGAAGATCCTAATGGATCTGGTTTAACGCTCATTGGCACCGTTCTCGGGTGCGCGCCAGTACAGTCTTACTTCTTGAGCCGATAATCTAACTGATAGGGGGTCTACTTGTTGTCGTTGTTGTGCATGTCTGCCTTGTGTAGAAAGCCTGAGGCGACACATTGATTCCCACTTGAACTTTCGGGTTCAAGGGAAACGCTGTACAGCGGCATTTTTGAAGGTGCCACCTTTTGTAAAGGCCATCTGGCCTTTTTGTATTATCAGCATGCTATGACAGAAAATCAAAATACCAAAACAGCACTTCGACGTTCTATGCGTTTAGCACGTGCCTTGCTATCATCAAACGAACAAACAGAAAAGATTCAGCAATTAACGCACATCGTCATTCAATTGCCAATATTTATTGAGAGTCAACACATTGCTGCCTATTGGCCAAACGATAGTGAAATAAGCGCTCTCGATATCTTAATGACTGCCGATAAAATGAGAAAATCCTGTTATCTTCCAAAATTAAATCCCAGTCCAATTGTGCAAATGGCGTTTATAGAATATCATCCTAAGGACCAATTAATAGCCAATCACTTAGGAATTTTAGAACCCGTGCTGGACACTCGAAAAAGTATTTCTCCAGAGTCTCTCGATTTAGTATTAGTGCCATTAGTTGCTTTTGATAAGCATGGTCAACGATTGGGCATGGGAAAAGGTTATTATGATCATACTTTTGCTTTTCGTCAAAATCATTCACAAAAAAAACCTTTTTTACTCGGCATTGCTTATGATTTACAAGAAGCACCAAAACTGCCATCAAACGCTTGGGATGTTTTACTAGATGGCATTGCAACTGAAACACGATATATAGATTTTAGGAATACACAATGAAAGATGAACAAAAAAAACAGGCTGCCAAAGCTGCGCTTGAATACATACCTGAAAATAGCATTATTGGTATTGGAACAGGCAGCACTGTTAATTATTTTATCGATTTCATTGCTGACTTTAAATACAAAATAGAAGGTGCTGTCGCAAGTTCTCATGCAACGGAAACACGCTTAAAACACAAGAAAATTCCTGTTTTTGATTTAAATACAGTACCAGAAGTGCAGCTTTACATTGACAGTGCAGATGCTTATAACCCCTATTGTCAATTGGTAAAAGGCGGTGGGGGGGCTCTCACACGTGAAAAAATTCTAGCTGCTGCTAGTCATACATTTCTCTGCATGGTAGACGAATCCAAAGAGGCAAAAATCTTTGGTGAATTTCCAATCGCTATAGAAGTGATTCCTATGGCACGTAGTTTTGTTGCACGCGAAATTGTAAAATTAGGCGGCCTTCCCGTTTATAGGCCTGATTTCATCACCGACAATGGTAATATTATTTTAGATGTGCATGACTGGGTCATTGCAGAACCCATTAAGCTCGAAAAAACGTTAAATAATATCCCGGGCGTTGTGTGTAATGGGCTGTTTGCAGACAAACCTGCCAATATGCTGCTTATCGGCACACCACAAGGCATTAAAATTATTAAAAACAAGTTCAAAAACTAATTCATAATCGATACTGCGTACAATTCTCATGAATTAAACACGAGATTACGTCCATTTCTCGAAATGCTATTTATAGGTCCAAAGGTCAACACCCTCTGGTGAGGCGTAGTGCCGGATAAGGGTTAAACAAATTTATTAAGCTGCAAACGGATTAAAATCAACAACCTTATCATAATGATCTATTTTTTCACGGCGCTTCAATATATTAACAAGTTGATTCGCCAGCGGCACCGTACAGAACGCATATACTACTTTAAAACTATAATAAAATAATCCGAATTTCAGCAATTCATCATTATCCATCATGCCATAAAACGCTAATGTTACAAACAAAACTGTTTCGATCCCTTCGCCAATCGAGCTGCCACATAATGCTCTTAACCAAAAAGCTTTCCCACGCATTTTTATTTTTAATTTTGCGACCACATAAGCATTAATAAATTCGCCTATAAAATACGTGAATGTCGACACCGCCATTAAGCGGCTGCCATTCCCTAAAATTCTCGCGTAGGCTGTTTGATCTAACCATGACTCCGGAGCTGGCGCCAGGATCGCTAAATGGCACATCAGTGCCATAAATAAATTGCAAAACATCCCAAACCAAATAACCCGCCTTGCCACTGCAAAGCCATAAACTTCTGTTAAAATATCGCCGAGCAAATAGGTAAGCGGAAATAAGAGAACGCCTGCTGGTAAAACCATAGACCCAAAAACGACGGGTTTTTCACCCACAATATTTGCTGTCAACAATAAAGTGACGAAGGCCATC
The DNA here is from genome assembly GCA_044225595.1 of Gammaproteobacteria bacterium. Taxonomy (GTDB): domain Bacteria; phylum Pseudomonadota; class Gammaproteobacteria; order UBA6186; family Azoamicaceae; genus CADEGZ01. The sequence goes on along the minus strand of JBGAIG010000007.1, from coordinate 35,077 downwards.
GCCATATGTGCTAAGTGCTTAAACAACACGAGGCTCTAATTCGCCTTTGTTATAACGCTCTGCCATTCTTTCGATAGACAAAGGTTTAATTTTAGAAGCCCAGCCTGCTGTACCAAACGCTTCATAGCGTGCTGTGCAAATCGCCGTCATTGCTTGCATCGCTTCATAATTATATTTACGGGGATCAAATTCACTCGGATTTTTCGTAAAATAGCGTCGAATCGCACCGGTCACTGCTAAACGTAAATCTGTATCAATATTAATTTTACGTACGCCATGCTTAATGCCTTCTACGATTTCTGAAACAGGCACCCCATAAGTCTCTCGAATTTTCCCGCCATATTCATTAATTTCTTGAATCAATTCAGCCGGAACAGAGGAAGAACCATGCATCACTAAATGGGTATCGGGAATACGGCTGTGAATCGCTTTCACGCGATCCATCACCAACACTTCACCTGTCGGCGGTTGATGAAATTTATACGCACCATGACTAGTGCCAATTGCAATCGCAAGCGCATCTATTTTGGTTGCTTTAACAAAACGCGCTGCTTCATCAGGATCAGTTAATAGCATCTCTTTGCTTAACTTTCCATGGGCACCCGAACCATCTTCTTCTGCCGCCAAGCCCGATTCTAGCGAACCTAGGCATCCTAATTCACCCTCCACAGAAACACCGCCAGCATGTGCCATCCGTACTGCTTCTGCTGTAATAGCAACGTTATATTCATAATTTGACGGAGTTTTCATATCCTCGTTTAGGGAACCATCCATCATCACAGACGTAAACCCTAATTGAATCGAACGCTGACAAACCGCAGGTGAAGCACCATGATCTTGATGCATACAAATCGGAATGTGTGGAAATTCTTCAACAGCTGCCAACATTAAATGTTTTAAAAATTGCGGACCGGCATACTGACGTGCACCTGCCGATGCCTGTACAATCACAGGACTATCGGTTGCATTAGCTGCTGCCATAATCGCGCGTAACTGTTCTAAATTATTGACATTAAAAGCAGGCACACCGTAATGATGTTCTGCTGCGTGATCTAATAATTGGCGTAATGTAATTAAAGCCATTATTGCTCTCCTAATACTGTCATCATTTGTAAGGTACTCGAACCTCCGCTATCACCCATGATATCGCCTTTGGTAACAATGACACGATCATGCCTGGCAATAGCACCCAATCGCAATAATTCCGCTAACGCCTCTTGCGTAACATAATCTTTTTGAGCACGCATAACGTCAAAGTTAATCGGATATACACCGCGATAAAGCGTCATACGACCGCGTGCACTCGCATGCCGACTTAATCCATAAATCGGAATACCTGAACGAATACGGGACATCCATAATGGTGTCAGTCCTGTTTCCGTTAATGACACAATAGCACGCGTATCGATATGATTCGCTGCATACATTGCTGCCATTGCGATTGTTTCGTTAGCTTGTGTAAAACGAGATTCTAAACGATGGTGCGATACTTGGGTAATACGCTGGCGTTCTGCTGCTAAACAGACTTCTACCATCGCCGCAACCGCTTTATCTGGAAAATTTCCAGTTGCTGTTTCTGCAGATAATGTAACAGCGTCTGTACCATCCAATATGGCATTCGCAATATCAGAGACTTCCGCGCGTGTCGGAATGGGATGATGCACCATAGATTCCATCATTTGCGTCGCTGTTATGACAGGGCGATTTAATGCCCGTGCTCTTGCAATAATCTGTTTCTGAATAGCCGGTAATTCGGCATACCCAAGTTCTACGCCCAAATCGCCACGCGCAACCATAACCCCATCAGCACTTTCTATAATATTATCCAGATCGTGCACTGCTTCTACGCGTTCAATTTTGGCTAGTATACCCGCGCTGCTTCCCGCTTCTTCTAACAATAAACGTGCTTGTTCAATATCACTTGCCGATCGCGGAAAAGAAACGGCTACATAATCGACATTCATTTTTGCCGCAAACTTTATATCTTCCCTATCTTTATGTGTTAAAGATTCAGCGCTTAGCCCGCCGCCTCGCCGATTAATGCCTTTATTGTTTGATAATCTACCACCTAATTTTACAAGACAATAAATTTTTTGCGCTGCCACTTCTTCAACAGACAGCATAATCAATCCATCATCCAACAATAAAATATCATTTGGATAGACTTCTGTGGGTAATTTTTTATAGTCTATGCCCACCGATTGTTCAGTGCCCTCATCTACACCAAGATTTGCATCTATAATAAATTTTTCACCCGCCTCTAGATTAACAAAACCTTGTTTAAAACGTGCAATACGAATTTTAGGTCCCTGTAAGTCGATAATAATCCCAATTGTTTTATTCAAGGCTTTTGCACAAGCACGAGTCGTTTCAATACGTTTTTTATGTGCATCTAATGTACCATGAGACAAATTGACACGCACAAGATCAATGCCCGACTCAATCATGCGGTGTAGCATCCCCAGCCTATCGGTAGAAGGACCAAGCGTAGCAATAATCTTGGTGCGTTTTAACAATGTAAAACCGTATACCCTTTCAGATAACTTGAAAAATCTTGAAGCTTTTGTATGCCTGTTGCTTCTGCTTGTTGACACCATTCTTGCAGAGCATCTAGCAACTCTTTTTGTGTAGCCGTTGTTCGATTCCAAATGATTTTTAATCGTTCTCTAAAATGATAAACGATTTCCAAAGCACGATTCTGTTCCAAAACAACCTTTAAGTCACGCCGCTCTGTATCATCTACTAATATATCTGCACGAATCAATGCGGTTTTTACCTGCTGCAAAAGGTGGCGCTCTGCAGGCAATGCTTTTTGTTTTTCTTGCCTAAATAGCGGCAAAATCACAGCTTTAGTGTAGGTTGTCATAACCTGAACCTGGTTGCTTAATAAGGCATGCAAAGATTCAGCATCAATAAATTGTCTACCCTGCATAATTTTAGTTTTCGGTACAGTACGTTTAACGGTTGCAAGCCCTAAAGCCATTAGGATGCGAATATATAACCAACCCATATCAAATTCCCACCACTTAACCGAGAGCTTCGCGGAAGTCGGATAACTATGATGGTTATTATGTAACTCTTCTCCTCCAATTAAGATGCCCCAAGGAAAAACATTTGTTGCAGCATCCGAACACTCAAAATTGCGATAACCGTAATAGTGTCCAACACCATTGATAACGCCCGCTGCAAAAAAAGGAATCCAAGCCATTTGAACAGCCCAAATGGTTAAACCAGGCACGCCAAACAGAACAAGATCTATTAGCAACATCAAAAGCACCCCTTTAGCGGAATGTCGTGTATAAATGTTTTGCTCTAGCCAATCATCGGGCGTTCCTTGGCCATAACGCGCTAAAGTTTCTTTATTGTGACCTTCTTTGCGATATAACTCCGCCCCTTCAAATAAAACTTTTGTTAAGCCCATCACTTGAGGGCTATGGGGATCTTCTTGCGTTTCGCATTTTGCATGGTGCTTACGATGAATGGCTGCCCATGCTTTTGTTTCCATTCCCGTCGTTAACCAAAGCCAGAAACGAAAAAAGTGGCTAACACCTGGATGCAAAAGAAGTGCTCTATGTGCTTGCGCACGATGCAAAAAAATAGTCACACCGGCAATTGTAATGTGCGTGAGGATCAAGGTAACAACAATATAGCCCCACCATGGTAAATCTAATACACCGTAAAACATAAATAAACCCCCGCTGTATAGCATTTTTTTACATTACTTCATACGCAGTTTACGCAAAGCGAAAACAATTTACTAGAGAGATATATAACTAACATATTATAGAGGCTTTTTTATACGCTTATAGATTCCAGACTATACTCCTATGATATGCAAACACACCCACTTATTTTAGTCAAAAACCTAAACTATACTCGCCCACAATGGGCAATAACAAATTTGAGCTTTCATCTAAATCGCGGTCAATGCATGGCGTTTGTCGGCAAAAATGGCACGGGCAAAACAAGCGTCCTTAACCTGATTGCAGGCCTTGTTAAACCACACGCTGGCCATGTTTTCATTCATGGATTTAATATCCACACTTTGCCGATTTTAGCTAAACAATTTATCGGCTTTCTCCCCGATCAATGTCCGCTCTATGCTGAATTAACGGTTAGAGAATATTTAGATTTTATTGCGAAACTTAGGCAAATATCAAAATCTGATATGCCTGATCGTGTTGAAGAAGCGTTAGAAAATTTTAACCTAAAACAACAGCGACACCATGTCATCGGGGTACTTTCGAAAGGGCTAAAACAGAGAGTTGGACTAGCCAGTGTTATGCTACACCACCCTTCCGTATTGTTACTAGACGAACCCACGCAAGGGTTAGATCAAAAGCAAATCGAAGATTTTCAACACCTGCTAGCCGAATATAAAAAAGACACTGCCATTATTTTATCCACACATTATTTAAATGAAGTTCAATCTATCTGTGATTACATCTTGCAATTTAGCACAGAAGGAATCAAAATCAATGATCTTAACGATTGCACGACATGAATATTTAAAACCATTTAAAACAGGAAAAATCTGGAAACTGCTAGCTTTGTGCCAATGCCTGCTAGGCTTTATTTTCTATCGCTACATGACAGCGTTTTTATTAAAAAATCAGAATAGCTTAATTGAAACCCAAGGATCCCTTGGAATCACAGAAGAAGTGATTCATCCTTTATTTGCATGGGCAGCGCTTCTTTTTTTCTTTATTGCGCCATTGCTTGCAAGCGAAAGTCTTACACAAGAAAGAAAAATACGCACTTTGGAGATCTATTTAAGCGCCCCTCTATCATCCACAAAAATTATCTTAGGGAAATTTATAGGCACGCTTGGCATCCAGGTTTTTCTATTGCTGCCTATGCTCTTGATGCCTTTATTGATTGCCGTCGAAGATAGCCTAGATATTGGACAATTTATCTCGAGCTTTCTTGGGTTAATATTACTTTTGAGCACCAACTTAAGCATTGCTTTATTTGTCGCTAGCCTTTGTAAAGAACCACTGGTTGCAGCATTGATGATTTTTATCACCCTACTCTTATTAACGTTGCTAGAATGGATGACGCATTTTCTTCCTGCCTCTTTTGAATGGGTTATAGAACTCGCATTACTTTATCACTGCAAAAACTTTTTATCTGGCATTATCAATACACAAGATATTATTTATTATGTTTTAGTCTCTTTTATTTTTTTGTGTTTTAGTATACACCGTTTAAATAAAGAACCCGTTTTTAGACAAAAATTATGAATGACTATATCAAACTTAAAAAGCCTTTTTTAATCTTTGCTTTCTTGCTAACAACTAGTATCGCCTACCAATTTCCATCGGTACTAGACACAACTGCAAATAAAATAAATAGCTTAAACGAAGCGGATTACACACTATTATCTACTTTAAAGAAACCATTAACAGTTGATCTCTATTCTAGAGACCAACAGATCATTACACATGTTAAAACAATACTCTCTTTATTTCAAAAAGAAAGCGCACATATTGTATTTAATGTAAAAGAAGAACTGCTGAATACGCCAGATAAAAAGCGACTGCAGTTACAAACCCATAATAACATGCTCTTTACTTACGGAAAACGTAAAAAGGCCATCGATGTTAATCCTGAAAAGTGGAATACACAAGCATTTATCAACTTAATACAACATCTCTCTCGTACAGGAGACGATTGGGTTGTGTTTTTATCAGGTCATGGCGAGCCAGACCTTTTAAACGATGCAAATCAAGACCTCCACCAATTAACAACTGAACTGAAAACGACAGGCATGAATATTGCGTCATTAAATCTGAATGAAATATCTCGCATTCCAAACAATACAAAAATACTGGTTATCATCGATCCAAAAACTGACTTTTTACCAGAAGAGACAAATCAAATTTTGCATTATCTCGAGGAAGGTGGAAATTTATTATGGCTGGTTAATCCAAATACGACACCTCATTTAGATAAGCTTGCAAAATATTTAGGTATTACTTGGCCAGAAGGAACCATTTTAGATCAAAAATCGCACACAATGGGAACACCGCATCCGGCAATCAGTATTCTAACGACATATCCAGAACACATCATCACACAATCGCTGAATATGTTAACGGTCTTTCCATGGGCAAGATCTTTGCAGTATGAAAAAGCACCAACGCTAGGCTGGCAGGTCTCACCTCTGTTTGTAAGCAATCCTGCTGCAATGCTCGAAGTCAATCCGTCTAAAAAATCTAAACAAGTCCGCAATAGTCCTTTTACGATTGGCATTACGCTGGAAAAACATCATCAGCGCATTGCTGTTATTGGAAACACACATTTTTTGAGTAATGGCAGCATTCAGAATTACGGCAATTTACAGTTAGCAAATAATATTTTTAATTGGCTGATGGATACTGATTTTTTGTTAAACACAGCTGCGAAGCTAACAAAACCTTCTATAGATTTATCTTTTACCCAAAGCGATTTTACTAAAATGACCCTTCAATTCGTCTTTCCATTGTGTCTGCCGTTGATCTATTTACTGATTGGATGGCAGACTAAAAGAAAACGTCAAAATTGCTAGTTATCGTACTAAAGTTGATAATGCCCTTATTGCGTCTTACACTTTAAAATAGCCTTTTATAAGTGCCAACAAGGGAGTTTACAAATGCAAAGAATGGATTCTTTGGATTCTGGCAGCAGCAAAATCGTCTTTAAAAAACGCAGTCATCGCCCCTGGAATCCAACAGCCCCAGAAAATGCCCAAATATTATTTGAACCCAATCATGCATGCAATCGTTTTGATAGCGAACGTTTATTGATTGGCGGATTTTCCTTTCCAAATGCATCAAAAATAGCTTATGAATCAGGATGCAATCAAAAATCCATTGCGCTCATGGATGAACTAAAAAACAAAGAGCAAGAAATTCAAACGTTATCGACACATTTAAAAATCGCCAGCGCTTTAGAACAAGCAGAAAAAATAGAACTGGCCAGAAAAAAAGAAACCGTCGCCAGAAAAATTGCCGAAGAAAAAGCATCAGCCACCATACAACAACTTAACATAACTGAAATAGAATTACATAAAGTCAAACAACAACTCCAAGCGGAACAAAAACTAAAAACCAAAGAAGAATCCATTAAAAAATCTTTGGAAACCGAACTTAAAAATGCGCTAAGTGCCATAGAAGATAACGAAAACGTCATTTCAAAAGAATTTGAAATTAGAAAAATCGCTGAAGAAAAACTCAATGAAACCCTCAATCTGCTTTCTGAGAAAGAGCATCAGCTTCGGTTGCAGGCTGAAAAAAATATTAAAGATAATTTGCGTGAGTGTATAGAAAGAGAAAAAAATATTGAACAAATACACGCAGATCGTCTTCATACACTTCAAAATGAATACCGAGAACAAATACTGAGCCTTCAAAACGAAACAATGCAGAAGGTTTCTGAATCCGAAAAAAAAGCAACCCATCAAAAATCTCAACTGGAAGCTACGATTCATGCATTAAGAACGCAAATCAGCGAGTTAGATGAAAAAATCGCTATCATAAAAATAGATAATACTACACTTAAACAACAAGTAGCTGAAAATTTATCGAAACTAAACACCGCTCACCAAACAGAAAATAATGCAACAAAACATATAGCACATTTAAATGAACAAGTTCGAATGTTAACAAAAAAATCTACTTTACTCGAAAATGAGAAAAATGAATTGACGCAATTATTTACAGACACACTTGGAAAATCAAAAACCTTACAATCTATCGTTGGCATTGAAAGGCAATTAAGAATCCTGCTGGAACAAAAATTAAGCAGCTCTGAACTGAGAAAAATAGAAATCAACAAAAAGCTTTTTGAAAGCAAAGTTATTGAGTTGGCAGAAAAAATTGGCGCGTTGGAAATTGAAAAAGCAGAAAGTCAAGAAAAACAGGCGAATGCGCTCGAGCAAGCGCATAAAATTGAAATCTTAATGGCCTCGGAAACAGCCATAAAAAAATCTCTGGAAGATAAAAATCAAACGCTCATACAACAAATTTACCAATTAGAAGAAGCTAAGCAAAAAGAAATTCATGAAAAAGAAATGGCGAAATATAAAATTTCTGAGTTAATGACTACACAGCAACGTCTAGAAAAAGAAAAGGCATTAACAGAGTTGACATTAGAGGATGAAAAAAATCTGCGCTTAAGCTTGCAAAAAAAAGTAGTCATACTAACCGAGCGAGAACTCAATTTAGAGCAAGAAAAAACCAAATTAAAAGCAATATATAGCAATCTCGCCGAAAAATTTGCTGCGCTTGAAATAAAACTTGAATCTGAACAATCCTTAAGAAAAGAAACGGAACGCTTAAAACTGCTAGAAGAACACGCAAGAAAAGCAGCACAAGAACGCATCAGCTCCGCAATGGAACAAGCTAATCAAACAGTCTTAACCGTACTTGAAAACTACACTACGGCAAAAGCGATAGATGTTTAAATTTAGTTAATAAATCCGCTTCTGTTTCAATATAATCTGGATTATTGGGGATGCAATCGACAGGACAAACAAGTCTGCATTGCGGCTCATCAAAATGACCCACACATTCTGTGCAACGATTTGGATCAATCACATAATAATCCTTGCCAGCTGAAATTGCTTGGTTCGGACAAGCAGGCTCACAAACATCACAATTAATACATTCCGCTGTTATCATCAATGCCATAAAAAAAGCCCTTAAATCTATTCTTTTAAACGCTACCCGAAGAAATATAGGTGTTCATCTTATCCTCATACCCTCTATCGCTGTATGATACCGAGCACTTTCAGTGTGAACTGTGTTAATCATAACTGCAAGTTTTTCAGGATCTGTGTCTGGGTTAATACCATGCCCTAAATTAAAAATATGCCCAGATCCATGCCCATATGCAGCTAATACCCGTTTTACTTCTTGTTGAATATCATGGGAGTCTGCGTATAAAATAGCTGGATCCAAATTGCCTTGCAATGCAACCTGATTTCCGACTCGCTGACGTGCGGCATCTAATGATGTTGTCCAGTCTATACCCAAAGCATCGCATCCTGTAGCCGCCATGGCTTCTAAAGCTTGCCCACCATTTTTAGTAAACAAAATAATGGGTATTTTTTTATCTCTGTGAGAACACAAACTATGTTTTACAATCATATCCATGTAATGCAATGAAAACGCAAGATAATTCTCGTAAGATAAGATACCGCCCCAGGTATCAAACAGCATGATGGCATCAGCGCCTGCCATGATTTGGGCATTAATATATCGCGTAACATTGCTACTTAGATTTAACAGTAATTGATGTAATAAAGCAGGCTCGCTATACAACATTTTTTTTATCTTCGAAAAACTTTTTGAAGACTGCCCTTCAACCATATAAGTTGCAATTGTCCAAGGGCTACCCGCAAATCCAATCAATGGCACTTTATGATTCAATTCGCTTTTCACCAATCGAATAGCATCCATGACGTACCGCAATTCAATTTCAGGATCCAGTTCAGGCAGTCCTGCAATATCCGCCACGGTGCAAATAGGTTTCGAAAAGCGCGGGCCTTCCCCTTCTGCAAAATAGAGGCCCATCTTAAACGCATCGGGAATCGTTAGGATATCGGAAAAAATAATGGCTGCATCTAACGGAAAACGCGCCAGCGGCTGCAAGGTAACCTCAGCAGCCAACTCGGGTGTTTTACAGAGCGTTAAGAAATCTTTGGCTTTTTTACGCACAGCCAAATACTCAGGCAAATAGCGACCCGCTTGCCGCATGATCCACACAGGCGTACGATCAATCGGCTGTCGAAATAATGCTCGAATCAGGCGATGTTCACTGGCTACCATCTAAAATCTCGCTCTATTTTAAAGCAAAGCGATTGTATCATGATACATCGGCACTATCAAATTAGCTAATTTCTAAGGTACGCGTATCAGCGACCTTTACATTCATCTTCATACGAAACGTAAGTTTTTTTAGTGATTGGACTTTGATAATCCGAAACTTTAACACTTTGTTCTCTAATCAACGGATTAATAATTCTAGGTGTTAAAAAAATAATCAGTTCTTGAGGATTATGCTGTAAAAATCTATTTCTAAATAAACCGCCAATAATAGGCAAGTCACCAAAAAATGGTACTTTAGAAACCTTTTTTTGGTCATCCACTTGCAATACACCGCCTAATACCACTGTTTCCCCGTTATCAACCAATACTTTCGTTTTTAATCGATTTGTATTAATAGCAGGGATACTGCTTGTGGTAGACTGACCGCCGCCTGCTGCTGGGGTTGTTGATGTTGTAATATCGGCACCTCGTGTATCATTTGAAATTTCTAAATCTAAGGTAATTTTATCATCTGGCGTAATATGCGGTGTTACATCTAGTTTAAGAGCCGCCGTTTTAAAAGCAATACTTGCAGCACCGCTTGAAGTACTCTCCAGATAAGGAATTTCAATACCTTTTTCCATCGTTGCTTTATTCTGATCCATTGTGACTAGGTTTGGTCTAGCAATAGTTTTACTCGTACTTTCGTATTCCATAGCTTGTAATTCTAAATCCAATAGTGTGCCATTCGGCAATTTTGCCAAAGCTAAACCTACAGTCGCTGTTGAAGCACTTCCCGTAATTGTGGGTGCTGTTAAATCACTAAATAAACCTTCTGAATTAGCAACCGTCGGCCCTGCGACCGTTCCGCCAAGATGACTATTTGTTATCACTGCATTCGAAGGCGGCATTCCTGATTGGCCAGCCGCATTTCTAAAATCACCAATGGCTCTGGCTCTATCCACGTTACTGCCAATACCCAAACGACGATGACCAATCCCTGCATTAGCGCCCCCGCCAAACCGCAACCCTAAGGTACTAGCAAGCGTATTATCCGCCGTAACCAATTGTGTTGAAATTTCTACTTGCCTAACCGCAACGTCTAATTTTTTTATCAGCGTTTTAATCTCGTCTAATTTAGCAGGAATATCTTGTATTAACAAAGTATTCGTCCGCTTATCAACCGTCACTGTGCCGCGCGAGGTCATTAATGAATTGCTTTTATCTTTTAATAAATTGGATAAATCATCTGCAGTTGCGTAACTAATTTGAATCAATTCAGATTTCATCGCACCTAAATCTTCCATTTGTTTTTGGCTGTCAAGCTCGACTTTTTCTCTCGCGGCTATTTCGGCTGCAGGACCAACTAACATGACATTGCCATATTGTCTTTTGTCTAAGCCTTCGCTTTTTAAAATAATATCTAAAGCTTGATCCCACGGCACGTTTTGTAAACGAAGCGTAATATTACCTTTAACACTATCGCTTGCAATAACGTTAAATCCAGAAAAATCTGCAATGACTTGTAAGACGGCGCGAATTTCAATATCTTGAAAATTTAAAGAGATTTTATCCCCGTCATATCTTCCTGTTACTTCTTTAAAAGCGTCTTTTTCCGACTTAGTAATATTGCGAATTTCTACAATAAATTTATTATCCAATTGATACGCAATTTTATCATAATTTCCTGTCGCATCAATTTTGAGTATCACATCTGAAGCTGTCTTTGAAACGGCGATGGTTTGAACAGGTGTTGAAAAATCAGTCACATCATAACGTTTTACTAAACTATCTCGCAAGGTGGCACCTGCAAACTCCACATTAATTTGACCACTTTCTTCTCTGAAATCCACTAATGCTTTATTGGTTGACAAATCAACCTCAAGTCGCCCTTCTCCATGTTCGCCCCTTTTAAAATCAATCGCTTTTATTTGATAGACAGGATTATTTTTTCTTTGGCTGCTTTTGGTTAGCAAACCATCTTCAAAAGTGAGTTTTAGAATATTGCCGGTGATCTCTGTATCAAAATGCCCTAATTTTTTCATATCAAGAACAACCCGAGTTTTAGTATCGGTTTCTATCACATTTATCTTTTTTAAAATACTGTCTGACAACGTTTGGCTACTTAATGCTTTAGAAAGTTTATTTTTAACAGCAGGAAAATCTAAGACAACCGTAGGTGGATCTTCAACAGAAAACCGTTTTGGGGAAGTAATGGGCGCTGAAAACTCTAATACTAGCTGTGTTTTGTTTGCGTTTTGCATCTGTATTTCGAGGTTCATCAGCTGATTTACCTCAAACGCAAATACACTATGACTGCATACCATAGATAATAGCCCCATCAATACTCCATAAAAAGCCCATTTGACTTTTTTTAGAAATTTTTCTTCCCTATTCATGACGATGCCCCCTTAACGCCACTGCTTTTATGCTGCAGTGGTATTGTTAGAATATGCTCACGCCAGCCGCCCTTTCCATTGGATAGCCACTCTTTAACAGTTATTTTTGTTGCATTAATTTTTTCAATTTTTCCTGAATTTTGCCCTACATAATTTCCAACACTGACGCGATAAATATTGCCAGTGGTATTCTTTAACAATGCAAAAAAGAGTCCATCACGTTCGAGGGTGCCAACCATTTGTAAAGAATCCAAAGGAAATGCCTCTAATGCTTCTCGGGACCGATTCAGATCAGGCCCGCCTTGATAAGCAGAAACGCTCATTTCCGCATTCGGTGTTGCATAAGGCACAAAAGGATCCCGCAGTTCAAAAGCCGTATACCGAAAAGATGCCATCTCTGGCATTTTTGGAATTCTACTCACATATCTTGCTTTTCGTTCTTTGGTATTTTTAACAAAAAAAACCACATTTTCATCAACAGTAGGCACACATCCGCTTAACATGACTGAAATCAGGATCAAAATATAGATGTTTTTCAATTTCACGCTAAAAACTACCTCTTTCCTGTCGCCCAATATGTTTTTGCAATCACAACCATCATTAATGCACCTTTTCCGCCTGTATCATTTTTTTTAATTGAAAAATCATGAAAAGTAACAATTCTGTTCATATTTGAAACTTTACTAACAAATGCACCGAAGCCATTTGCATTACCTGTTACGGTTAATTCAATCGGATTTTCTTGATAAAACCCTCTATTTTCTTGTGTGCCTGGCTTAATTGTCACTAACTGCAATCCGTTACTGGCGGCTTCTTGTGAAATATCCTCCAACAATCCAGCCTCTTCGTTTTTAGAAGGTAATTGTTCTGTTAACTTATTGAGATTTTTTTCGACCTCTTTTACTTCTGCTTTATACGCTTCTAAATTAGAGACTTGTAACTGCGTATCAACAAACACAACCTTAATAGCGGCTTTTTTGGTTTGAGCCGCATTTAGAGAAGCTATTTTGTCGCTCCAATCCAACATGTAGCCCAAAAAAATGGTGATCGCGCATGCAATCGCAATAAAAATCCATTGTAATATAACAGGCCAACTCCCCACATCTTCAAATTCGAGCTCATCAATTTTAACGCCAGCAATTTCCACGCGTTATCCCTCTTCCGTCAAATTCTGCATAAAACTCAGATTAAAATTAAGACCATCACCGTCTTTGTTAATAGAAACTTCATTCAATTTTACCGCTGAAATCCATTTTATTTTTTCGAGATTTTTCAAAAGAACAGAAATACTCCCGTTTGTTAAAGCAACCCCTTGAATAATCACGCTGTATTTTTTTATACTCTGTTCCATTTTGTTTATTGTTGAACCATTCTCTTTTTCCTGCTCGTGAAGGGCTATCGCATCTATCATGGCAATAACATTTTTTCGTGACAAATCGACCAGATACAATCCTTCTGGTAATACTCTTGGCAACATATCCAGCAGCTTAACAGCAGAAGGCCTGTCTGCCTGAAGTGATTGAATAATATTCATGCGCTCTAAAAATTCTTTTTTGTTTCGCTTTAGCGATTGAACTTCGACTATTTTTTCTTTAGCTTGCTGTAATTCTTTATTAATATATTGAATATTTGCATTTTCAACGGCAATTTTATAATTTAAATATCTGTCAACAAATAGTGTGAATAATGCACTAAAAAAAATGCAACAACCCAAGACACTATAAAATATTTTATTTTTGATTTTTTTGAGTTCTTCACGCCACGGCAATAAATTAATCTTACTCATTATCAAATGTCCTTAGCGCAAGCCCACAAGTTAACATTAAGCCAGAGGCTTCTTCCATTAAATTATTTTTATTGACATGCGCTGCTATTGTCATTTCTAAAAATGGGTTTGCGATGGATGTTTTAATATTTAATTTTTCTTGGATTAATGCATCTAAGCCAGGTAGCATGGCAACACCACCTGCTAACACAATATAATGAATTTCTGCTTCTTCACTCGAAGAAAAAAAGACTTGCAACGCACGTCCTATTTGCTGCACTATCGTTTCTTTAAATAAAGCCAATACCTCTGTTGTGTAATCCTCAGGCAAACCGCCATATTTTTGTGCAGCAGCTGCTTCTGCTGGCGATAATCCATATCGTCGCTGAATTTCGTCTGTTAGGTGCTTGCCACCAAATGCTTGATCGCGACTGTATATTGAACGTCGACCTTTAAAAACATATAAGGTCGAATTGGATGCGCCTAAATCAACAACTGCAACATTATTGTCCGCACCTGTTACAGGTATGTGATCAGCAATTAATCCAAAGGCTCTTTCCAACGCTAATCCTTCAACATCCACGACCGTTGTCTGTAATCCTGCATTCGCAATAGCTGCTACCCGCATATCCAGTGTTTCAATGCGTGTTGCTGCTAACAAAACGTTTACTAATTCTGGACGTTTGGGTACAGAATCCAATACTTCAAAATCGTAATACACTTCTTCTAATGGATAAGGAATATAGCGTTCTGCTTCTACCTCAATTTGATCGGACATCTCAGCCTCATTGAGATCGGCGCTGAGTTGAATGATACGTGTTAAGACAGAAGGCCCCGCAACGGCTATTGCTGCAAACGGCAATTTACATTCCATACGTTTCATCAGCCTGCGGATACGCTCACCGACAGTATGTACTTCCTTGATATTTCTCTCACGCATACTTTGCAGCGGCAAAAATTCAATGCCATAATTTTCAACATGATAACGACCATTTACTCGACTGAGTTCTAATATCTTGATAGACGATGAACTGATATCTATACCCACCAACGGTGTCTTTTTAGGCTTCAAAAAATCGAACACAAAAACCCCTATCGTCCAGAGACTAGATTGCCGGTAGCAATAAAAGAGCGCTCTCACTTAAGATTAGCCCCACCTTAAAAAAAGGCCAATAATTGGGCGAGATTTTCAGTGGTAAAATATATTTTATGTTTGGTATTATACTTTGCTAACGAAATGCCTATTTATTAATTATTTGGATAACTTATGAAAGCATTATTTCAAATCATACGGCGTTCGCTGTTTGGAACCTTAGCACTTCTAGCGATACTTGGCATTATAGGGATCCTATACTTAGACTCGACCCTGCCTTCTGTTGATATGTTAAAAGATATGCGCCTTGCCGTACCACTGAAAATCTACACAAATGATGGAAAACTGATTTCAGAATTTGGAGAAGAGCGGCGCACCCCCATTCCGCTAAGCCAAGTGCCCAAAGACCTTATTCATGCTATTCTCGCCACAGAAGACAGACGCTTTTATGAACATCCGGGCGTCGATTTTCGGGGTTTATTACGTGCAGGCGTTACATTATTAACAAATTCCTCTATCAAACAGGGGGGAAGCACCATCACCATGCAAGTTGCTCGAAATTTTTTCTTAACGCGACAAAAAACATTTGTTAGAAAACTATCGGAAATCTTGCTTGCGCTCAAAATTGAAAAAGGACTTACCAAAGATGAAATTCTTGAACTTTATTTAAATAAAATCTATTTTGGGAAACGCGCCTATGGCATTGCTGCCGCTGCTGCTGTTTATTATGGTACGACGGTTGATAAGCTTTCGCTCGATCAAGTGGCCATGTTAGCAGGCCTACCGCAAGCACCCTCCAGTATTAATCCTTTACATGATCCTGATGCTGCTTTTAAACGCCGCAAACATGTTTTAGAACGCATGCTATCGTATGACTTTATTACGCCCGAACAATTTAAACTTGCCGTGGATGCGCCGTTACCAACAAAATCACATGTTAATACAGCAGAAGTTGAAGCACCTTATGTTGCAGAAATGGTGCGACAAGATCTCTATGCACGTTATGGTAATGCAATCTATACCTTGGGTTATGAGGTTTATACTACCATAGACAGTCAACAACAATTAGCTGCAAATATAGCCTTAAAAAAAGCGCTAATGAAATATGATCAACGCCATGGTTATCGTAAAACTAAACTGCATTTTAATCTATCACGCAATAAAACACCTGAACAAGAACTCGATAACTGGATACATGAACTCCGAGACATTCCTGCTTACGGTGATATATTACCGGGTGTTGTGATGCGCATTAGTAGTACAAACATTTCAGTACTGCTGCAAGATGGTAGATATATTGAAATTCCTTGGGCAGGCCTCATCTGGGCAAAACCCCAATTAAAAGGTGCACGTGTTGGTGCCGCACCTAAACATCCTTCAGATGTTGTCAAGATAGGCGATGTGATCTACGCAGAAGCAACACCTGAACAAAGCTGGAAAATGGTACAAATTCCAGAGGTCGGCGGCGCAATCGTCGCATTAGCGCCTGATACAGGTTCTATACTCGCTATGGTGGGCGGTTTTGATTATAGACTCAGTAGTTTTAATCGCGTTACCCAAGCAGAAAGACAACCGGGTTCTGGCTTTAAACCTTTTCTTTGGGCTGCTGCTTTAGCAGAAGGCTACACCTTAGCAACCAAAATAAATGATGCGCCGCTTGTGTTTACTGATCCAGTCTCTGGCGTTGTTTGGCGCCCTCACAATGCCACCAATAAATTTTATGGTCCAACCAGCTTGCGAAAAAGTCTTGCACGATCGCAAAATATGGTTTCTATTCGATTGCTTCAAGCGTTGGGTATTAAAAAATTCCTGGCATTCTCAAAGAATTTTGGGTTTAATCCAGAAAAATTCCCACCCTATTTACCTTTAGCACTTGGCGCCGGCGAATTAACGCCACTCGAAGTTGCCGCTGGCTATTGTGTATTTGCAAATGGTGGTAACCTTGTAACACCGAATCTCATTACAAAAATAAAAGATTACCAAGGAACTTTAGTTTATGAAGCCCCATTGCCAACTAGCACAACCTCGATTGGTCCTCAGCTTGCTTATTTAATCACCAGTGCACTGCAAGACAATATTCAAAGTAGCTTTGGAACAGGATACCGTGCAAAAAGCCTCGGACGCTCGGATATCGCAGGAAAAACAGGCACAACAAATGAGTGGTTTGACGCTTGGTACTCTGGCTTTAACCGCGATGTGGTTGTCACAACTTGGGTAGGATTTGATGAACCACGCACTTTAGGTGAGAAAGAATTCGGTGGCGTTGTTGCTTTGCCTATGTGGATGACCTTTATGGAAACTGTATTAAAAGATAAACCTGAACATACAGTAGAGCCACCGCCCGGCATTGTGAGTGTTAAAATTGATCCCAACACGGGCTTACTCGCATATGAAGATCAACCGGGTGCTGTATCTGAATTTTTTACAGAAGAAACAGTACCCACTCACACACGTGCATCAGTAGGGATGTTTGATGAAAGCGGTAATGGCGACGGTGGTAGTGATGAGGCGAGTGTAGAGGCATTATTTTAAATATCACCAGGTATAACGCACGGTATACTGTACTTTAGTATTACTACTTGCTTTTATACTGATTGGAAATTTTACAATATTTGAATTTATTTTTTCAAAAGGACTCGAGTTCTTTATAACGACCCAATTGGCTGTTCTATAAAAATTTTCTTGCAAAAAAACCTTGACCTCATGATCTTTATGATTTTTTAATTCAATTTCAAACGATTCTTCCATCACGTGTCGATTTGTATCCAGGTTAAAATCGGTTTGTTTCTTTTCTACAGATATATCAAAAGCGCTGCCCACTTTAATTTGAATGTCTTCGTTTTGCGCTGTATGATCAATCACATCTTCTCCAACAAATTCTGGGGTTTTGCTTGACACATTAATAGCAGAAATGCGAACTCGGCCTGATGGCAACGGTATGCCCATCCCTATTTTTTTAGTATTTTTCCATTTTAAATACACATCTATTTTAGCATTCATGTTTGTATTAATATATTGATCTGTATTATTATATCCCGTATATAACATACCAGGATTACTATCATAAACATAAAGCTTTTCAACGGGGATTGTGGAAATTTTTGGCAAAAATTTAATTTGCTGCGCGGTGTTATTCAAGAAATTAACTTTTTCATTTATTTCATAAATATGATATTCAAAAAAAGGTTTTTCTGTAAAGCTGTCAGAACCATTATATCCGACTTTCGCTCCCATCATAAGATTAGGCCGTGACGGCCGTGGTGTTTGTGCTGTATTCACGTCTCCGGCAACCAATTTAAGATCCACGTTATCAAAATCCATACCTGTTTTATTCATCACGGTGACCCAAGAACTCAACTCTAGTATACCTGCATTTGGATCGTGGCTCTCTTCAAAAATAGCATTGTAGTCTGCCCACCAGGTGATTTCTTTGGTTTGATAACGAGTTTCTATCTGATGTAATCCTGCCTTTTTTGAAACAATGTTCCAGATTAACGTAGGTTCATTAAACGTCTTATTTTCCATCGCTGGAAATCGAATCGCAGAATATTGATTGACTGTTATCATTTGGTTATTTTTATCCCGTAAAATAAGACCATTTTGAGTATTTAACAGCGTCCCTGTAAAAGAAATAAAACTTGATCCATGGCCTTGCTCAACCATTATTTCTTTACCAAGATAACTTGTTAATAATGCTTGATTATTTAATAAGTCAAAACGATATGCTTGTTGCAACATGTCAGTACCTGCTTCATCTGTTAAAGATTTAAACTGTACGGTAGTAGGATCTATATACGCAGGAATATGTGTATAACGAATTTCATTTTGACCTGCTTGTAGTGTTAGGTCTCTGTGATCGATCACATAAGCATACCCAGGCAAAGTATTATTTAAACTGGGATCATTCGGAGAGAGGGTCCCAGGTACTGCATGACTATAAATCGTGAGTTCAAGAGCATACACTTGTGTACAACAAATACCCAATATCCAAATCAAAAAAATTTTATTGACTTTAGATTGCATGATCGCGGTTCCTTGCGTCTCTACTAAAGGAGAAAAACGAATGGCTTCTGGATTTTCCAAATAATTTTTACCATCAGTAAAGGCATATAATTTACAAGTTAAGCGCAGCCGCCGCTTGGTTAAGCTCAGTCACAGCCTGAATAGAGACTTGTAAATTAGCTTGTTCTTCTGCCGTTAATTCAACTTCAATAATTTCTTCAACACCCTTACTGCCAATTTTAACAGGCACGCCCACAAATAAAGGTTCTTTCACGCCATATTGGCCTGGTTTTAATTTTGCTGCGCAAGGCAAAATACGTTTTTCATCCATCAAATACGATTTTGCCATTGAGATTGCAGAAGAAGCAGGCGCATAAAAAGCAGAACCCGTCTTTAAAAGATTAATGATTTCACCACCACCTTTACGTGTACGATCGACAATCGCACTTAAGCGCTCACGTGTGATTTTCTTCTCTGATACTAATTTTTCTAAAGTTACGCCAGCAACGTTGCTAAGACCCGTTAAGGGCACCATGCTGTCACCATGCCCGCCTAAGACATAAGCTTGCACTTCGTGGATAGACACCTTAAACTCATCAGCCAAAAAACTTCTAAATCGCGCAGAATCTAAAACACCCGCCATGCCAACAATACGATTATCAGCAACACCCGAAAAATCTTGTAATAAACGAACCATAATATCGAGTGGATTTGTCACACAAATAGTAAAAGCGTTGGGGCAAAATTGTTGAATGCCTTCGCCAACCGATTTCATCACTTTGGCATTGATAGTGAGCAGATCATCGCGGCTCATACCTGGCTTTCTGGCAACGCCAGCCGTTACAATGACAACATCTGCACCTTCAATGGCTTTGTAATCATTTGCCCCTGTAATACGGCCATCAAATCCTTCAATGGGACCGCATTGTAATAAATCTAAAGCTTTACCCTGGGGGATACCTTCTGCAACGTCAAACAATACGACATCACCTAATCCTTTCATTAAAGCTAAATGCGCAAGTGTTCCGCCAATATTACCCGCTCCAATTAAGGCGATTTTTGGCTTAATCATTCTGCACTCCCTGCTAAAAAAATTTATATACTTATATAATGATCGGGATATGGCATTTGTGCAACCCCGCTTTCTATAGCAGCTTTGGCAACGGCCGCGGGAACCGTTTGTAACAAACGTGGGTCCATGGGCTTTGGTAAAATATATTGTGGTCCAAATGTTAAGCGCTCGGCACTCGCATAAGCTTTTACAACTGATTCGGGTGTCACACCATGCACAAGCGATCGAATCGCATGTACAGCAGCAATTAACATAGCTTGATTAATACATCGTGCACGAACATCTAATGCACCTCTGAAAATATAGGGAAAACATAAGACGTTATTCACTTGATTCGGATAATCGCTTCTGCCGGTTGCCATCACTAAATCATCCCGAGTTTGATATGCAATTTCTGGCTTAATTTCGGGATCAGGATTGGATAAGGCAAATACCACCGGGTTAGGCGCCATTAACCTTAACATCTCTGGCGTGACCGAATTTGGACCTGATACGCCTATAAAGACATCAGCACCCATCATGGCCTCTCTTAAAGTACGTTTTTCTGTTTCTTGTGCAAATGCAAACTTATAAGGGTTTAAATCTTCGCGTCCAACATGAATAATGCCTTGCTTGTCAACCATGGTAATAGAAGTTCGATGCAAGCCGAGCGATACCAGTAACCGCATTGTTGCAATACCTGCAGCACCCGCACCTAAGCAAACCAATTTGATGCTTTCAAGCGATTTTTTTTGTAATTCCAAGGCATTTAACAACGCCGCTGCAACAATAACTGCTGTACCATGCTGATCATCATGAAACACTGGGATATTCAAACGTTCGGTCAATGCTTTTTCAATCTCAAAACATTCAGGGCCTTTAATATCTTCAAGATTAATGCCGCCAAAGGTGGGCGAAATATTTGCAACCGTTTCTATAAATGATTCTGGGGTTTTTGCATCTACCTCAATATCAAAAACATCAATATCAGCAAATCGCTTAAATAAAACCGCTTTGCCTTCCATCACGGGTTTGCTGGCTAAAGGACCCAAATTTCCCAGTCCTAAAATAGCAGTACCATCGCTGATCACTGCGACAAGGTTGCCTTTCGCAGTATATTTGTAAGCGTCTGTGGGTTCTGCTGCAATCTCAAGTACAGGTAATGCAACACCTGGTGTATAGGCTAACGCTAAATCTCTCTGAGACTCGGTGGGTTTTGTAATGTTAATACTTAACTTACCCGGTATCGGCTTCTCATGGTAATCCAAAACGGCTTTTTTGAAAACGTCTTCTGTCGTTTCGTTTAAGACTTCATTTGTATCTGTAGTCAATGCTTGAACCATATGAAAACCCATCCAATGAAAACAAGATCTAGAAAGAACAGGATTGATGAAACGTAATCTTAGAGATTCTCACTTGTTTTTTGATCAGCGCCGAATTGATTTTTAGCTAAGGCAAAACCACCAAACTTTTTGCTGAATTTATCAACACGGCCCGCAGTATCAACGATCTTTGTTTTACCCGTATAAAATGGATGGCATTCATTGCAGACTTCAACATGCAAATCTTTACCTAAAACAGAACCTGTATCAAATACATGCCCACAACTACAGGTTACTTGAATCGCACCATATGACGGGTGAATATCTGGTTTCATAACTTCTATCCTCACTCAAAATACTCGAAGGGATCATACCGGACCTGAGTCATTGCTGCAACCTGCTGAAATATAAGTTACTAAACTAATATTTATACCAATTTCCTGGAATAGAAATGTGGTAGACTGTCATCTATGTTGCAATTATCAACACATCCCATTGGTATCTTTGACAGCGGCATGGGCGGCCTCACCGTCGCAAAAACCATTACCGAGTATATGCCAAACGAAAATATCGTTTATTTCGGTGATACTGCACATACACCTTGGGGTGATAAATCAACTGCGGCTATTCAAGCCTATGCCATTAAAATCTGTAATGTTTTGTTACAACACGAATGTAAATTGATTGTCATTGCCTGCCATACTGCGTCCACTGCCGCATACGAGTTGATTGCCGAATACGTTGGTAATAAAGCTACCGTGATTAACGTTGTGGATCCTGTTATTCAACATATACAGGAATATCACAGCAATAAAAAAATTGGTCTCATTGGTACCAAACAAACCATTCGATCCAATACATACAAAAAACGTGTTGATAGGCTCGAACAAAATATTGACCTTGTTTCTCTGGCAACGCCGTTATTAGCGCCTTTAATTGAAGAAGGCTTCGGCGAAAAAGATGTCGCAAAAACGATTGTCCAAGAATACCTTTCTCATCCAAATTTAGAAAATATTGAAGCGCTTATTTTAGGCTGTACACATTACCCTTTATTAAAACCAATGATTCAAAATTTTTATAAAAATAAGCT
This sequence comes from Gammaproteobacteria bacterium, assembly GCA_044225595.1. Taxonomy (GTDB): domain Bacteria; phylum Pseudomonadota; class Gammaproteobacteria; order UBA6186; family Azoamicaceae; genus CADEGZ01. The sequence continues at coordinate 12,564 of JBGAIG010000007.1, read as the reverse complement.
GGATATTATTGATGCATCCGAAATGACCGCTAAAACTTTAAAAGAGCATCTGACTATACACAATCTCTTAAACGCTGACATACTGCCTAGCACGCCTCAAAGAACTTTTTATGTATCCGATCACAACGAATTTTTTGAAACCATTGCAAAACTTTTTTTCCCAGAAAAAATTGACCTTAAACATTATCCGTTATGGGAATAAGACAGGAGATCATTTTATGTTTTTTAGAAAACCACCCAACGCTTTAAATTTTGTTGCTGCTTTTGCTTTCATTATTTGTAGCTTCTGCTGTGTAGCCGAAATTCAAACCGAGCGTGCATTTAGTCCTCAAGCACTCCTCCACAATGCAATCAAAGCAGGAGAATTAGAGGATGTACAAATTTTGTTGGAGCAAGGCGACATTGATATTAACCAGCCTTTTGAAGAGGGCATTACCCCCTTACATGCTGCGGTGATTAATAACCAAGAATACATTGCAACTTTATTAATCCAAAAGGGCGCAAAAGTAGATGCGCAAGACTCAAAGACTCAGGCAACCCCCTTGCATTTAGCAGCACTATATGGTCGAGAAAGCATTGCTAACTTACTCATGCAAAAAGGCGCAAATGTAAATGCTGCTATGAAATTCGACATTACACCGCTTTTAGTGGCTTCTCAATTTAAACATGCTCAAATCGTTGAATTATTATTGAATAATAAGAAGACCAATATTAATCATGCCGATCAAGATGGGTTTACTGCACTCCATTTTGTTGCCCAAAATGGTGATCCCGTTATTGCCGCAATACTCACTGAGCATAAAGCCAATCTTAATTTGCTCGATAAAAATAAACTAACACCGCTCGCCATTGCAAATCAAAATAACCATCCGGATATCGCGCAAATGCTACAAGATCACGGAGGACAATAACGACTATAGGGTTAGGAGCAGCTTAAGCCGATCAGCTAGTATTATCTGGCCGATAAATGTGGATCTTTACATCCGGTTTAGCAGTAGGATCCTTTTTGTGTGATAAATTGTGTGCGTATGTTATAGCGGGCTGTGGGTTTTCCTGACCCATCACTTGCTTGCTTTCAAGTAGCGTTTTTTTCTTTTCTTCAAACGCTAATTCCAACGCTTGGGCTTGATTCAGCAATATTAGTTTTGCATTGATTAAGTCTATCATCCCTTGCAAACGCTTCTCCCCCATATCATTGTTTAACGAATCGATAAATATTCTAATCGATTTAGCATTGATATCGCGAGTTGTTTTTGCGAGCAAAGTGTCAAAAATAGCCCATGCGGGTGGAGGTGTCAAAATTTGCTCGAATGCTTTATTACAAAAATCAGACTCATTACCGAGAAAATACATACGCCCAATTAAATATGTTGCAACGCTTTCGTTTTTCATTGTAATAGCGGCACTCAAGAAAGGTTTTTTATCCACGCTATAATCAGCGTCGATTAGTTTAATAAATAAATTATCATAACGATTTTCCAAAGCAAACCACAAGGGAAATTTGCCTTCTATTAAAATGGTTTCATTCAAAGTTTTGACATCAAATAATTTGGAATAAGATTGATTGTATGTTTTATCTAAACTCTGCATTAGTCCTGGCAAGTTTTTTTTGCATGCTAGCTCACTTAAACATCCCCTTATTTTAAACAACTCCCAGAATGGTTGTGACTGCCTGATTTTCTAATATTAATTCACTATATGCCATCATTAATTTTTCTGCTGTTTCTTTAGCCATTTTTTCTAATCGATTAAAAATAATCAAACCTTGACGTAGTAAAGATACTGTCCTCTTCTTCGAAGTATTTACTTTTAAATATTTATCTAAACCAATCTTTTCTGAAGCAGCACCTAAAAAAGTCAATAGTATCGTTGCAAGCGCACCAATTAAAAAAATCCGATCTCGTTTCTCAGGATTACTAACCCGAGTCGCATCTAATCCCATCCCAAAATGGATGTCTTTGCTGTCTTTAAAAAAAGGTTCACATCCCCATCTCTTAGAATACCAGCGGATCTGTTCTGAACCTGACACATCTTTATCAGATCCTACAATACACCAAGGTGCTTTCATTCCTTTTTTATGTTTAATTGCCACCAATTCTATAGGATAATCTTCTGCTGTTATCGTCACATCTCTTAAAACTTTTGTCCTCCCATTTGGAGATACCAATTCAGCAGCACTTTGAGTAACTCCTGCTTCATCTGTTATTAAAACATTGTTCCTAACTCTTATAAAATACTCAAATCCAAGCTCTTCTTCTAAAAACCGAAATAACTTAATATCAAAAAAACCTCTGTCTGCCAATATCGTTACCTTCACATCTGAAGGTAATGCATTTTTTAAACGCAACAAAATCTCATCTTCATAATCATTTCTAGAATCTTTTAATTTATTTTTATCATGCGTCTTCCAAAGTAAAGGAGTCGCTCTCCCATGAGAAGTTACCATATTTAAAAAAATTGTTGCTTGTGAACTGGTATCAAAGTCTGTCCAGTCCATAGTCACTTTAATTTCTTTGCGATTACCAACAATCATTTGAACCATACTTTTATCCGTTTCTTCAAGCTGAAGCTTCTTATTACTGAGCAGCCGATCTACTTGTTTCACAGCATGCTTATCCGATAAATTGAGCGTTTTTGCTAATCCTCTTCCTATTCTGTTCACAATTAAGGAAGCACTTGATATCACCCCAAGTGTTGCTCTCGCTATAGAAACGACTCTTTTTGCATGTTGAGTTTCTGAAAATACTCGACCAACAAATTTTTCAACGTCGATAAAATCCAATACTTCCCCATGAAACTTCATCATGATCTTTCTCCATAATTTCAAAGATCAGATGATTTTGATCCCGTTTTTCTAAAAAATCAACGAGACCTATATTATTTTTAGTATAGTTTGATCGTGGTACAAGCTAAAACTTGAGGGGATCTCTAAGGCTAGCTCAAATAAAAAATTAATATAAGTAGCGGTTTCTGCCCTCCCAGCCTCATATTCAGATTTATACTCTCTATTATCCACATTTTTCTTAGCCCACACTTTGCACTTTTTAAAGAACTCTGCCGCTTGAAAAACAGTGGAACCATCATTTTGATTTGCAAGCCGTTCAAGAAGTTGCGTTACTTTATCTAGGCCTAATTCCGATTTTTTTTGCTCGAGAATATTCTTCAATGCTTGTTTGTGTTTTGCATCATCACTACCTGCATAGATATATGATAAGTTGCTATCTAATAACTCCAATATAAATGGCAAATGCTCCACCAAATCACTGTTTAATAAACGAGTAAATAGAGGAATCGATTGTTCATCAATTGTCGGCATGTGTTTAACCAAACACTGAATGAGATCCCAAGCAGGAGGAACCTGGTTCATCAACTGTTCTAAAACTTCATTAAAAAACACGGGAGTCCACTCGAAACTAGCCATATTTTTAATGAAACATTCTGCTATAGCGGTATTGTTTACTGCAATTGCACTACGTAGTAATGTTTTTTTGCCTCCTATTTTAGAGCCGTTTAATGTCTGCAATTCAATCGATAATTGGTCGTTCGGACATGCAAAAATTTGCTCTAAAATTGTATTAATAAACGTAGGCTCTTTATGACTATATATTTTTTTCAGTAAAAATTCTGCAATTTTTTTATTCTTTTTGTTAAGAGCAGGACCTAATAGCGAGAGCGGTTCTATTACAGCGTCAGCATTAATCAAGTTCATGACCAAAGTATCATATCCATTTTCCAACGCAAATAAAACAGGTGATTGCGTACCTATTAAAACCTGTTCATTAAGTCTTACAAGACTAAAACTATATTTATAGTTTGCAGTAAAGATATTAATAAGTTCTGGCCAGTTTTTTTTGCAGGCAAAACTAAATAAATCTTTAAAATAGGCGTCATTATCTTCATAATTACCGTAATATTGACGATCACCTTCAGCTTGCCATATTTTCAATTGTTTAAAAATCTCTGCGGCCTTAAAAACAACTTCCTCCTTCTTTAAAACAGGTGTACTTTTATCCTGTTCTATTTTGCTCTCGGCTGCTTTTTCTAAAGCTAATTTATTTTCTTTTTCAAAGATTAACTCAAGATGTGCAGTTACATCACCTGTAAATGCTTCGAAATATGGCATGTTTAACTGTTTTAAATATGTTTTACAAAATTCAATCTCATTTTTTACGATGGCCTGCTTAAAAAATTCTCCAACTTGCGTAACCGTCGGATCTTGTTTTCTGATGGCCCATAATTTTTGAACAAGTAAAAAATCTACACTTTCATCTTTCGCCACAAAATTAGATAATAATCTACCAAGAACCTCTTCGCTTAACGAAAGCTCTTGGAGTTCCTTTAAGTCGGTCTTTTCTAAAAAATCTTGAACAAACTTAAAAAGATATCCTTTTTGAACATAACACTTACATTGATATTGATTATCATCTGAAAACATATATTTAAAAAGCAAACAGCTATATTTTTCATTTTCTTTAATTTTGTTAACAATTTTTTCTGCATACGTATCGTTTTTATCATAAAAAAAACTCTCTAACATTTCAAGAAAGTCTTTCGACTCATATCTTTCAAAAGAAAATCCTTTATCAAAAATAATATCTATAAGGTTCAAGAATTTCATATCTAGATCGGATAATGTTGCTTTAGAGAGATCTTTATAACCAACCTTTTTTGCTAATTCAAGAATATATTTCCCAAAATCGCCATTAATAGGGTCAGAAAAATCTAGAGCTGAGACTAGATGCTGATACAACAACATGAGTGCCTTATCTTGTTTCCCATTAAAGTCAGCAGATCTTATTTCTTTCAAAATGCCTATCAAAGCATCCCGTCCATTTTTTGATAGAACAATCAAAGCATCTAAATAAATTTTAGGTAATGCATTTACCTCATAAGGGTAGCGATTACTGCTGCTCTCAGGACATAGCATATTTTTTAATTTATCAAAGAAACCTAAATCTTGCAGTTTGTTTGATAATTTTTCCCTGGTGCCTGCATCGAGCTCTGGTATTTTATTCAATAAAAATTCTAAAATTTCAGGCTTTATTTTGTGAAATTCTAGTGAACTAGAGTTAACCATTGAGCTTAAAAGCGGATCTGTATTTTTTAAATATTCATTCTTTTCACCACAAACATGCGCTTGAATATAACTTTTCAATAATTGATATATTATTTTTCCATTCATATTAGAAGCGTCTTCTTCTCTTAAACTTCCATTTTTAAGAATAATAAATTTTATCGGGTTTCCATTCTTTTCAACAATTGCAGGAAATTTCCCCATTACCATCAAAGACTGTAAATCGGTAGGAACCTCTTCTTCATTTAAGACATAAAGATACGAGCCCGGTTTTACATGATAATTTAAAAGATGAGCCCAAGATTCGACATCATCAGTTTCTGGGCGAAATCGTTCGTCTGTAAACACGCTTAAAAAGACGTCAGGCTTGTCAATTTCAGTACATAGTTTCTTCAAGTATTCTCTCATCTCTTTATCGGGAAATGCTTTATACAACAAATCCAATATTGTGATGACCTTATCAGGAGAAGCTGTTTTAAGAACACTTAAGATATATCGCTTATAAACATCTGAAAAAGGATCTCTGCTCAAGCTCCCTAAATATTCTAATTCTTTTAAGAAGTGTAAATCGGTGTCATTAGAAAACACTAATGCTTCTATTTTTTTAGCAATCAATTGACTAATTATTTTTGGGTCGCACATTTTTTTCATATTTAACAAGAAAGTACCCAGTATTTCACTATCTCCATTTTTAACAGCTGATTTTAAAACCTTATCAAACAATTGAAACCACATTTGTTTCTGTTTGGCCGGTGGATACATCGCAGACTCAGTCACTAATCGCGCTAAAATTTCATTTTGCTTATACTTAAGTGCCAACATAAGCGGTGCATGAGCAAGATTATATGTTTTGCTCGCTGCACCCGAGGCTATTAATTTTTCTACTGCGGATAATCTACCCTGTTTAATCGCAAACCCCAACAAGGTTAAATTTTGGCTGCCCTCTTTGATTGTACTTAAATTTACAACTAGTTTTTTGAGATTTTCATTTTTAATAGCAGCAACATCTCTAAAATATTGGTCAATAGCTTGGACATCCCCATTTCGAACACCTTCAAACACAGCAGCAATATTGATAGTGCTATTAACCTCTTCTAATAAGACGCTCAACTTTTGCTGCATTTCTTGTTTAAAACTTGCAAAATATTTTCTTTTTTCTGGATAATTTTTCAACAAAACATTTTCTAAAAAATCCATTTTTTCAATCGCATCCTCATGTAAAATCCAATCAAATTGTTTGTCCCTTCTTAACATATCTATATCTGCGTTAAAATATTGTATCTGCGATAACAGGTTACGATAGCTCGTATTTTCTTGCTCATCTTTTTCATCTATAGTATCGTTTGTCCCACAAACCAAGGTATCGTGCGAAGAAACAATCCACAGTTTAGTTCCATTATTTTCAAGCTTTGCCAGATTCTCCTTCACAGACAAGAAATCTGAAAACTGCTTATACTCTTCTTGGGTTATAAGCAAAATTTTTAGCTTTCCATCTGCATCCTTAATAACCAAAAACAAATTAAGGGGTTTTATAAAGTTATCTATAAAATTTTCTTGACCAATATAACTATTTTGATAATTTTCAGAAACAAAAATATCTTCTGAAAACCCTAAATTATAGGGCATCACTGAATTTAAAGTTGCAAGATTTATTTGCCCATTGTATTTTCCGACAAGCCAATCTATATTTTCTGGAAAGTTTTCCGACAAATCAGGCCACGGCCTATAATCACGTGCTCTAATTCTGGCATTCCAAAGTTCACTTTCTTTCTCTTTTTCTTTCTCTTTTTCTTTTTCCTTCTCTTTTTCTTTTTCGAGTTCTAATCCAGACTCGACAACACTATGTTTATATTGTTTCAAGCAATTGTTTAGTGCTTTCAATCTTATCTCGTTAAGCTCTTCAATTAACTTGGTTTTAACATCAACCAATGTCTCAACGTCATCAAATTTTTCTACACATCTTTTGATGTACTGCAATAAAATTTTATCAACATCTGTCAGCGATTCAACAGATCCAAATTTTCCATGAGGACTTTCGTCTAATTCTAAATCAAAGATTTTAGTATATTTTTCCCTGAGTGCTAATTTTTTAGACATATCTATATTAGGATATTTAAACATTTTTTCTAAAAAATAATCGCGTATAACATTATCCATGTTGGCTAATGCTGCTTTTAAATGAATATCTGCCAATCGATTTGTTTGATTGGACTGTACTAATGCAATGATATCCTCTACTTGCCAATTCTCTGTAGTGCCATTGGCTTTTTTAGTCGCAATTGCCGCAGGCAAGATAAATTGAATTTTCTGTTCTCCTGATAATTTTCGCAATCGCATAGCCCCTTGCCAACAATCTCGGGCAGTGGTTTGTGCATCTAAAGAAAGGAGAGCAACCGCATCTGGCGTTTGTTCAATATCAATACCCGTTGTATGAATCTGGTCGTAATAGGTAAAGTACTCTTCAGGTCTGTTTTGAGGCTTCCCATTTTTATCAAAATTCCCCAATTTTTCAGCAATCTTATCTGGTTCTGTACTATTAATAACAATATTTTGACCACCATCTAATGGTAATGCACAAAGTCTATTTTCATTATCAAAATATAAAACATGCTTTATCTTATGAGGTTCCGTGCTTAACGTTAGCTGTTCTTTTTGTTTAACATTTAATTTATCAATAAATAACTGGGCTATTTCTAAATTGTTTTTCCCTTCAAAAATAGAACCTACGTCCAAAAATGCATGAATTTTATTAAAATCTTTATTATTCATCATACTCTTGTCGATAATATCTTCAGGCTCTTTTGAAGGTAAAAATGAAACCATCGATTTTTTTCGGATGAGGTTATCAATGGTGACTCCATCAACCCCTATACTATTTTCTTCATCAAATTTAAATCGTTTATGATAACTTGCTGGGCTACCCGGTGTACCAGAAACCGCAGCCGAAGAACGATATTGTGAGACATGATTAATACGATTAGCTCTTAAAATATGCTTATGCGATTTTATGTCTCTTAAAATATAATGCTGCAAAACATAATCAAAAGACTCTTGTTTTTTACTAATACTCTCTCGCCATTCATTAACCTGTTTTTTTTCGTCGACATTTAAGTTTTGGATTTGTGCTATATTTATTTTAACCATTAAGTTAAGTGACAATCCTGTTAGGACTTCGAATGTCTGAGCGGCCTTTGTGGTATCAAAAGTTAATTTTTCATCATGAAAATTGTCCAGCAACTCTTGATTAGCTGCTGCTTTGAAATCTAAAATAAATTTACATATCACATTTTCTGATAAAAGCCCTCTTTGTTTCTGCAGCAACGTGGTATAAATGATTGTTTCATATGTAGAAAATCTGGCACGCTCATTAGGTTCATTATTACCTAAGCAAGGAATCGCCAATTCTTTGCTGTCTTTATAATCAACGCTTTTCGGAAACTCATAAAATTCATGCGGCTTCTTTGTTAAGCAAATTTTTAATAATGATAATTCGCCTTTAACTAAATCAATATGATTTCGTTCTTTAGTATTAAATTTATCAAGACATGCAGGAACAGCATCGGTCTCATTTAAAAGATAATTTAAAAAATTATCTTCATCAAGTTGCGAATCAAAACTCACAAAGTTAATCGAACTTTCCGAGTTTTTCATTAACACTTTTGCTAATTTGTTTATTATTTCATCCCATTGTGTATCATTCAGTATTTCTTTTTTTCTTAGCATCACTTCTTTTAAATTACAAGAAACGCCAGGGGCAATATCAATTTTCGCATGCTCTAGTAATTTAAAAATCTTTAATGTATCTGATAATATATATTCATCCACAGGCTCTGGAATACCTAAGGTATAATTTAATTCTTTCTTTAAATCTAATGCAATGTCACACTCGTCAATTAATACATCGCCCCTTTCTTTAATTAACTTTAAAATGTTCTCTAAATTAACTATCTGTGCATGTTGTTCGGATGTCAGCTTTTTTAGCTTGGTCAATTCTAAATATTTTAATTGTAGTGACATCATGCTTTCGGGAGTGGTCGCAATATAATCCCTATTTCGCATTGCCTCAAGCAGTCCCTGATATATAGTTTGTAAAACTGCAGACTCGCATTTAGAGTCTCGGTTAAAAATCAGTGGAAACCCTTTTTTACCAAATAGTCTTTCTGTTTTTTCGCTTAAATCTGCAAATCCCGGCCCAAAAAGTGCAGCCGGAATCTCTATAATAGATAAGTTAGTACCATCTGCTTTTTTTAGAGCCATAATGGGTAGCAATAATTTTGATTTTCCAAAGCCCATAATCAGCTGAATCATTTGGTTTAAGAAAACATCTTTTTCTTTTTCTAATAATTTTTCAATAACTGCTATTTGATTTTTTCTAATTAATTTATCTTCTAGATATTCAAACACTAATATTTCAGGATGCACATTTGGGTTATATGATCGCTCAGAACCGAGTTCATTACCCAATTTAACAATGAGATCTTCATATTGAAAATCTTCACATATTTCTAATGCAAGCAAGCATTTTGCTATTCTTGCGTCATGTTGATACGCCGTATAATCTAATAAATATTGATGTATTTTTTCATTTAGCTCTTTTAACTGTTTGGGATCTGTTATTTTTGTTTTTTGTTCCAATAACTTTTGATCTCCTTGTAAGTATAACCAAATCAAGTCATTAAACTGCAGTTCGGACTTTATTTTCCCTTGCACTTCAAATTTAGTGTCAAGCGTACTATCACGGCCTGAAATTGCAGCATTAGCAAATGTCAATATTGTTTCAACCTTATCCTTCAATTTCCTTTCCGAAACGCTATCTTTAAAGCCGCCTTCTGCATTCAGTACAGCATCTTTGAGTTTATCTAGCATTTCTGTTCGTTTTTCTTTTGTATAAACTGCTTTATACGTATCAAGCGCTGTTTTTAATTCTTTATTTTTTTCATGACCTACTTTAAACTCTCGTTCATTCTTTTCTTGCTGTCTTTTTAGAAAATCTTGAGATTCTTGAGTGTACTTTTCTTCTATGAGCGATTTCATTTCTAACATATCTTTTTGTTCTTTTTCTTCTACAGGCTTCGTATCTGTAAAGAGTTCTTCTTGCAAACCTAACACCATCTCTCGATTAAACACAGAAGCCATTTCTTCATATGCTGCTATGCCTGCCTGTTTTCTTAACTGATTTAGCGCCTCAATTTCCGCTTCTATTTCGTTTATTTTTTTCGTATCACTTGCATTTTGTGTATAATTTGACTGATATTGTTTTTTAATAAAGTTTTTTTTCTGAACCTTGGCTGCAATTAACTTGAGCATTATTAGCTCATTTTGCATATCTTTTGAAGGTTCTTTAAGGCTACTTAACAAAAACAAGCGTTGATTATAATCTAGTTGCATATCCTCTGGGATTTCCCCGAGCACTTTTCGATAATCTTGGTACAATGTATTTAAATCTGTGGAAAAAAAATTCTGATAAAATATTTTGCTGTCATTAGCAACATAATTCTCATATTCATCATTACTGGTTTTTTTACTTGATGATTGAGTAACACGTTTTTTTTGCATTCGATCCATGCTGTTCTTCTTTTGCTCTGCCAATAGCCATGCTGCATAGAGTCTAACTGCATTTGTTTCTGGATCTTTAACAAATGCTTTTTGATAATGTCCTGCATTACAACTTTTGTTCGGAATATCTTTTATTATTTTCATAATCAAATAAACTTCTTCCTCTGTCCCTTGAAGCACACCTATTTTATGGCATTTTTTTAAAGCCCACATGGCGTGTTCGGGGTCATGCCTGGCTAGATAGATATAGGCTAACTGCAAATAGCTCTCTGCCGTCTTAGCGATCAGCTCATTATTATTGACAGAAAATTGATAATATTTTTGAGTATTCGTTGTTTTCCAAGATTTGGAACGTAACAAAATTTCTAAAAATGGCGTATTTTCTTTAACACGATTTTCAAGACTCTTTTTAGGTACAAAATTAGCATCATCATACTTTAATGCATAATATTCACCATCTTTTTGATTAATATCTGCAATATAAAACTCCTGCTTTGGCACGATAGCGATTGTTTCTTGTGTTGCCATATTTCGCATATAAAGCACGTTTGAAAAACCCTCTATCATTTGAGGGTGATCAAGCACCAATTTAAAATCTTTGTTTTTAAACCAGCTATATTCTAATTGACCATTATCTTTATTAATCGATACATCCCAAGCTAGATTATCATATCGTGGCAATTTTACTTTTAGTGGCGGAATTTTATCTGCCGCTTTCCATACTTCTATATTTTCAAGTGATTCAAAACCTCTAAACACATCATAGATACTGCTATTTTGCTTTACATTATCTGCAAGATATTGATACCCTGCTAAATCTTTTAAGCCTGTTAAAGCAACGCATGTCTGACTAAGGCCCAATGCGTCTCGCTCTATTTTAAGCAAGTAACCGTTTTCAACCGTGCTACAATAGTCTTTTGGTAATGCAGTGGGTATAACATTTGTCTCACGCCACCAATGACAATCCTCATCTCTATAGCGAGCACTAATATTATAAATAGCTTCTTTCTGGACCCATTCAAACCACTGATTTTCGCCGGGCGGTTTGGTTTGGATATGTAGAGTAGAATCTTTTTGATATATTATTCTACAAGGGTTATCTTTATCATCTTTAAAATAAAAGTAAATGTTATCCCCAATATCTTCTCTAATAGCCGGCATACGTGCTTCGCCAAACAAGGCTCTAAAACGTGAATCATTATAAATATTGGCCAACATAGGCTGTAAGTGACCTTTGGCTGTAGACACTTTACCTAAAGCAAGATCTACTTCAATAACAAGTAATTCACCTGTTTTTTGATTACGATAATTAATATTAACCTTAGGATAGGCTAAAAAAACTATGTCATAATCTCCTTCATTATCCATATTAGGCACTATATTCGCAGAGACTAGGATATCTTTAAGAATAGTTTTTAGTATTGTTTTTCTTTCTGATTCCGGCAATAAGTTATATTGCGTCTGAATATCTGCTTTTATTTTTTGAACCGCCTTCATCAACTCTACATCTAAAATAGGATCGTCACTTTCTACTACTCTTGACTTAAATAAACCCATCAATAACGTTTGAAGACCTTGTTTTATAGTTTCTGATTTTGCAACACCCTCTTCCATTACGGATATTTTTAAAAAATACATCACAAGCAATTTTCGTTCAACTTTTTTATTTTCTTTTGCACTAGGTAATTTAATCTTTTTGAGTAAATTTGCATTTTGTTCTGTTAGCCACGATATCACATCTTGCAACGCCTCAGAAGAATGCCGTTCTGGATATTGTTGCAAATATTTTAATAAAAAAGTATGCCCCTGAAAATACCACCTGTTTTTGATGTTTAACAAGTTGATACTCTAGCCTCTGAAGGATTAAACGGAGGAGGCACAAATGATGAGAGAACTATCGTTAGCCGATGTTGCAGCAGAAGTGACAGCTTGGC
>JBGAIG010000036.1:0-8016 GCA_044225595.1 Gammaproteobacteria bacterium | reverse complement strand
AGAAAAGAATTATACGCTGAGGCGTATTGTCGAATTTCAAGCTACCTTCAAACAATGGCAACCAAGGGATACAATCCATTGATCGCGATTCAGATGGCACTGGCTGGTAAATTTGATTGAAGGGGTGCGAGCAGTTACAAGTGGAAAACAATTGGATAAATATGCTCGGTTATGTATAGTAAAACAAAGAATCAATCAAATTAACCTAGAACCCAACTTTGCCCCTGTATTGCGATTCCTTCTTGTTCTCTTAATGTAATATTTTCTTCGCATATGATGCGGAGTTGATTATCTTTGGCAAGCTTGTGTATATAAGCACTGGCATGTGCAAAGCGCCCGGTGGGTTGTAGACGATAATCTGAGCACTCTTTCGCGCTTTTTAGCATTTCTTGATCAAGCATTTCCGTTGTAAACGCAAAATGCCCGCCAGGCAGCAGCACACGGTTAATATTTTTAAAAAGCCTTTCGAGATCACCACTGTAAACAAACACATCACAAGCAATAATCAACTGAAAAGGCTCTAAATCGGGTTGAGTTAAATAGTCGTTGAAATTTGCAACAACGAGTTTTTCGTATGCATGTAATGCACGTGCTTTTTCAATCATCTTGGATGACAAATCGACACCAATCAGTTCTAAAGCCATGTCTCGAAAATAAATACCGCAAAGGCCTGTACCACAGCCGAGATCTAATACACGACCGACTTTTGGATTATGTTGCAGCGATCTGCCGACTGCATTACGTAATAATCCTGGTGCATTATATTTCAGCTTCGTTTTTAGATGTTCATCGTAATAATCTGCATATTGATCAAATAATTGTGTAATGTAAGCCGCAGGCGCGTTATTTGAGGTTGCATTGCTTAAAGCCATTACCATGTGTTTGGCGGTGTCATTGACAGGATCGTGTTTAAGCGCCTCTTGAAAATGCTGCAAGGCTAGAACGCGATCAGATTGCCGTAGATATAAAATAGCCAAATTATGATGCACATCTGCTAAAGTGGAATCTAAATTCAGTGCTTGCTGATAAGTTTTTGTGGCTTTGTCAGGTTGTCCTAGGTATACATAAATTTGTCCTAATTGCCTTAAGGCTTCAACATTGTTGGGATCTTGTATCAAGGCTCTATTAAGGTGTACTTCAGCCAGGGGGTGATTTTCTTCTGCAACATAGATTAATCCGAGATTAAAATGCGCAATAGCGTGTTCGGGTATGATTCGAATCACTTCTTGATAATGTGCAGCTGCGCGATTAAATTGGTTGAGCGATGACAGGCTGTGTGCTAGATTGTAATGCGCCTCCCAATAATTTGGATCAAGGCGTAAGGCTTTTTCAAAGTAGGGGATGGCATCACTGATGCGCGCTTGCTTATACAATAATCGTCCTAGGTTGTTATAGCCTTCTGCGTTTTGTGGTTGCAGTCGCAGTACCTCGCGCAAATATTATTATGTACAGAAGCAGATGCCGGCTGACATAAAAGCGCTTGCTGAAAACAAGCAAGCGCGCGCTTTATGTCCTTTTCTTTAACCGCTTGAAACCCTTGTGCTTGTAGTGTTTCAAAAGCGCTGTCTTTGGTGGAATGACTTGCTTCAGCCGCCATCGGCAATATCATCAGCGAAATCCGTTGGCGTTTCGTCTGCATTTGGTTTAACAGACAATAATTCAATATCAAAAATTAGGGTGGAGTTCGGTTTGATCAAATCACCGACAGCTTGTGAGCCATAACCTAATTTTGCTGGAACATAGATAGTCCATTTGTCTCCAGGATGCATGAGTTGCAAAGCTTCTGTCCAGCCAGGAATAACAGCGTTAACAGCAAAGCTTGCAGGTGTGTGACGCTTATAAGAACTATCGAACTCTTTACCGTCGATTAAGGTTCCACGGTAATTGACGGTGACAAAATCGGCGGGGCCAGGCCGAGGGGCTTTGCTGTCGCCCTTTTCGATGATCTGATACTGTAAGCCACTCGGCAGCGTATGTACGCCTGGTTTTTTTTGATTGTGTGTTAAAAATGCTTGCCCTGCCTCTTCTGCTGTATGGTCGAGCGTGTTTGCTAGGGCAGTCGTTTGCATGAACAGATAAACACTTAAAATTGTTAAGACTTTTTTCAGCATGATTAAGCTCCTTTGTACATATCCATTCACTAAAGTTTACGCTTGAATTTGCTAGCTGTAAAATAGTAAACGCGAGGAGTTGGGGTATTTTATTGCAAATTTAAAAATGCGTAATGAACCCATCAGGCTGTCTTAATAGTTATAATTTAGTTTTAAAACTTATTCAATTAAATAAAAAATTTTATTTTGCTTCTGGTTGTTAAGATGATACGATTCAAAAATAAATTTATTAACTTAACTTTATTGCCTTCTCCCATTGTCTGGGAGAGGGTACCCGAAGGACGGGTGAGGGAAAAAAGGTGAGGGCAGTGTCGAAATACTAAAATGCCCAGCGTCCGCCCACCATCATCCCATCCGATTTCGGGTACGCCATGACTTGAAACCGCGGTTCTCGATCTAAATCGGTTTGATAAATACTGCGTGCCGAAAGAAAAGCAATGCTCCAGCCTAAAATGACTTGGGATAAATAATGTTTATCATCATTCACGCGAGAGATACCCGGTAGCGTAGAAATAACATAAAGACCGTATCTTAACAGCGGTGGATCACTCATCATGGCGGCGGTTAAAAAAGGCACAGCACCATAAACTACCAACGAGATGGGTAAATGCAGCTTGTTGCAATCCTCCAAGAAGAGCGGTTCTAAAGCTTCGATACCCCCAATGATACAGCACGTTGCCGAGTAAAGTATGTTCTCGTAAATGGCCGATAGCTGCGGTAGCTGCGAAAAGCGGTATGAAGTAATAAGAAAGTCCACCAACAGTTTTAGGACCGGAAAGGATATTATCAGTTGTTTTGCTTTTAAAATCAGTTTGCCAATGATCAGCAAATGCGCGATCTAAACCGGTATTCCCTAAGACACCTGCGCCTAAGAATGCGCCGCCAAAAAATAATAAATTATCGGAAGAGACGTAATTTGTGAAATCATTTTTAATATCATCTGATAGATTATTCGTCCAATTTTTTTCGTAATCCGTGGGATGTTTAGGCGGTGGTAAATCCGATGCGCTGGTATAAGCCCAGGCACTAGACACAGGTATGATGCCTATCAAGCAATATGTAATAAATAGTCGTCGTAATTTTTTAAAGTGTGTCATATCCCTATACCGATCATGCTGTCCTATGTATTATTTAGCATGGATGAGCAATGGCTATTCGTCAAAGCGGTTGTCTAACTGACTAGTATTGAATACCGCCTTTTGTCAGCGTTTTTGCATCTAAAAGTTTATCTAATTCTTCAGGTGAAAGATTTGTCATTTCGGCAGCAATCGCCTTAACAGATCGTTTTTCGCGATAAGCACGTTTAGCAATCTCAGCGCCTTTTTCATAACCAATAATGGCATTCAGTGCAGTCACCAGAATCGGGTTACGGGATAATTGTTGTTCAATATGCTCTTCGTTTACAACAAACCCAGCGATGGCTTTATCCGCTAATGCAATTGCGCTGTTAGTTATTAATTTGATGCTAAGTAAAATATTGTAAGCGATCACAGGCAGCATGGTATTTAATTGAAAGTTGCCAGAAAGCCCTGCAATACTAATGGTTGTATCATTGCCGATCACTTGTGCTGCTGCCATTAAGACAGATTCTGGAATAACCGGATTAATTTTACCCGGCATAATACTGCTGCCCGGTTGCAGGCTGGGTAGCACGATTTCATTAAAGCCTGCCAGTGGGCCGCTGTTCATGAGACGTAAATCATTCGCAATTTTAGATAAACTTGTTGCAATCACACGTAACTGACCCGAAAATTCAACAACGGTATCTTGGGTGCTTAAAGCTGTAAAATAATTGGTATGCGGTTTAAAAGGTATGTTGGTTTTATTTTGCAATTCCAGACTAACCCGTTTTCCAAATTCCGGATGCGCATTAATACCGGTACCAACGGCAGTGCCGCCGATAGCGAGCATTTGTAAGCGAATTAAGGTTTCAGTGATTCGGGTGATATTCTGTTCTATTTGAGTTGCCCAGCCGCTTAATGCTTGTCCGAAGGTCAGCGGCATGGCGTCCATCAAGTGTGTACGGCCTGTTTTTACTGTATTTTCTAAGTTTTTAGCGCGTTCTAGAATGACATGATGCAAATGCGCTAAAGCAGGCAGCAGTTCATGCACTGTCGCTAAACTGCAGCTGACATGAATCGTTGTTGGAATAACATCATTGCTGCTTTGGCTCATATTGACGTGATCATTTGGGTGAACTTTTAGATGGCTTTTAAAACTCGCTAATCGAGCGATGACTTCATTAGCATTCATGTTGCTGCTGGTGCCCGAGCCTGTTTGGAAAACATCAATTGGAAATTCGGTATCATATTTTTCTTCGATGACGTCTTGTGCTGCCTCGATGATGGCTTTTGCAATATCTGGTTTTAATAATTGTAGATCAGCATTTACTTTGGCAGCAGCGCTTTTTATCAATGCTAATGCGCTAATAAAAGAACGCGGCATGGTAAGCCCGCTCATTAGAAAATTATCAATCGCGCGTTGTGTTTGCGCGCCATAGAGGGCGTTTTTAGGTACGTTGACTTCACCCATACTGTCTTTTTCGATGCGTGTCTCTCTATTTTTTTCGGTGTTTTTCATGATTTCTCCAATAATTGTCGCAAGACATAATGTAAAATCCCACCATGCCGATAGTATTCCATTTCCTGAGGCGTATCGATTCTGACAATAGCCGAAAAAGTTCTTTTTTCACCGACAGTTGCAACCTGAATGCTAAGCATGCCACGATGTGTTAAATTTTGCAGATCAATGCTGTAGATTTCATCTCCACTGAGATTCAAACAGGTGACATTTTCATTCGGCTTAAATTGCAACGGAAGGATGCCCATCCCAATTAAATTCGAACGATGAATACGCTCAAAACTTTCGGCAATAACCGCTCGAACACCCAATAAACGTGGGCCTTTGGCAGCCCAATCGCGCGAAGAACCAGTGCCATATTCTTTGCCAGCCATTAAAATTAAGGGACACTGTTCTTGTTGATAACGCATCGCTGCATCAAAGATTGACATTTTTTCACCCGAAGGTAAATGCAAGGTCCAGTTGCCTTCGGTGCCGCGAACCAATTGATTTTTAAGGCGAATATTCGCAAAAGTGCCGCGCATCATCACTTCGTGGTTGCCGCGCCGTGATCCATAAGAGTTAAAATCGGCAGGCGCAATGCCTAAATTTTGCAGGTATTCACCGGCGGGGCTATTTTTGGCAATATCACCCGCAGGCGAAATATGATCCGTCGTCACAGAATCACCAAAGATGGCTAAGACGCGTGCATTGTCAATATTTGCGAGTCTTTTAGCAGGTAGAAGTTCCATATTTTCGAAATACGGGGGCAACTTAACGTAGGTGGAGCTATTGTGCCACTCGTATTGTTCGCCTTTCGGAATTTTTAAATTTTGCCATCGCACATCGCCATTAAAAACAGCTTGATAACGACTAACGAACATATCGGCTTGTACGGTTTCTTGAATCAACGTTTGAATTTCTGCGGTACTGGGCCAAATATCTTTTAAATAAACGGGTTGATGTGCAGCATTATACCCAATGGGATCAGTATAGAAATCAATGTCGATCGTACCGGCTAAGGCATAAGCAACCACAAGCGGAGGAGAGGCTAAATACGAAAATCGCACTTCTGGATGAATGCGTCCCTCAAAATTACGATTGCCGGAAAGAACAGCAGCAACGGATAAATTGCCGGCTTTGACAGCTTGACTGATGGGTTCTAATAAAGGTCCCGAGTTGCCAATGCAAGTCGTGCAGCCGTAACCCACTAAATTAAAACCGAGCGCTTCTAAGGGTTTCATCAAATTTGCTTTTTCAAGATAATCTGTGACGACTTGTGAACCGGGCGCTAAGCTCGTTTTAACCCAAGGTTTTGTCATTAATCCTTTTTCTTGTGCCTTTTTAGCGACTAGACCCGCGGCTAGCATAACCGCAGGATTAGAAGTATTGGTGCAGCTGGTAATAGCGGCAATCACCACAGCACCGTGTGTTAATGTGTGCGACACGTTATTTATTTTAACAGATTGCATTGAGGGTGTTAAATTTTGTTCCGTGATGAGATTTTTAAATTTTTCTTGAGAAGCACGAATCGTAATACGATCTTGTGGTCTTCTCGGTCCTGCAATACAGGATGAAACTGTGTTTAAATCAAGCAGAAGTGTGTCGGTATATTCAGCTTCGCGGCAACCGGTTGTTCGAAATAAGCCTTGAGCCTTGGCGTATTTTTCAACCAGTTTTATGAGCGGTTCTGCTCGACCACAAAGCCGCATAAATGCTAAAGTTTCTGCATCAATGGGAAAAATGCCGCAAGTGGCGCCATATTCAGGTGCCATATTACCAATCGTTGCGCGATCAGCAAGCGGTAAATGATCTAAACCATCTCCATAAAATTCTACAAATTTGCCGACTACATTCTTTTTACGCAGCATTTCGGTGACAGTTAAAACCAAATCTGTTGCAGTTGTACCTTCGGGTAATTTTCCGGTTATTTTAAAACCAATCACTTCTGGAATCAGCATTGTGACGGGCTGTCCCAGCATCGCGGCTTCGGCTTCAATACCGCCAACGCCCCAGCCTAAGATGCCTAGGCCATTGATCATGGTGGTATGTGAATCAGTGCCAACGAGTGTGTCTGGATAAGCGATGGTTGATCCATCTTGTTGTTGTTCGAACACAAGGCGTGCTAAATATTCCAGATTGACTTGGTGCACAATGCCTGTACCAGGCGGCACGACTCTAAAGTTTTGAAAAGCAGTTTGTCCCCAGCGTAAAAAAGCATAACGTTCTTCATTGCGATTAAATTCCCTGTCGACATTTTTTTCAAAAGCGTCTTTTGTTCCATAAAAATCGACCATTACAGAATGATCGATCACTAGTTCGACTGGTGAAAGAGGATTAATTAAAGTCGCTTTGCCGCCGAGTTGCTGCATGGCATGACGCATGGCTGCTAAATCGACAACAGCGGGCACGCCTGTAAAATCCTGTAAAATAACACGTGCGGGCGTAAAAGCAATTTCATGATCCGAAGGCGTCTTAGGTGCCCAATTTAATAAGGCTTCAATGTCTTTTTTGGTAACAGAAATACCATCTTCACATCGCAATAGGTTTTCAAGCAGAATTTTTAAAGAATAGGGCAGACGGCCAATATCAAAGGATGATGGGAGTTTATTGAGATCATAAAAAGTGATGGTTTTGCTCGCATGTTCGAACGTTGACCTAGAATTAAAACTATTTAAAGACATGACGCTGCTCCATTACTTAAGGCTCCAGTATAAAGTTTAGACTATCTCCTTCAAGTTCCCTATAGGTTAAGGTATAATAGGCTTCGAGCAGTATTTATAAGTTGGCGGAGTAACTTTATTATGACCATTGAACGTACACTTTCTATTCTAAAACCCGATGCTGTTGCTAAAAATGTTATCGGCAAAATTATCAGTCGTTTTGAAGAGGCGAATCTTCGTGTGATTGCAGCAAAAATGGTGCATTTAAATCAAAAGAGTGCAGAAGCTTTTTATGCCGTCCATAAAGCGCGTCCCTTTTTTAACGATCTGGTTAAATTTATGATGTCAGGCCCTGTTTTGGTGCAAGTTTTAGAAGGCGAAAATGCCATTTTGAAAAACCGTGAAATCATGGGTGCAACGAATCCTAAAGAGGCTGCCAAAGGCACTATTCGGGCCGATTTTGCCGATAGCATTGATGAGAATGCAGTGCATGGCTCAGACAGCAGCGATACCGCTAAGATGGAAATCGCATTTTTCTTTTCAGAACAAGAGTTACATGCCAGAAAATGATTTTAGAGTCAAAAACAAATCTTCTGACATTCGACTTAAAATCTTTGTCGGAATATTTTGTGTTGCACGGTGAAAAGGCCTTTAGAGCAAAACAAGTGTTTCAATGGATTCAT
>JBGAIG010000035.1:0-8026 GCA_044225595.1 Gammaproteobacteria bacterium | reverse complement strand
GGCGCTGTTGTGGTAATTGATGAAATCAACAGCGGTACGATGCTAGAGGGATTATTAAATGCCTTATTAATGGGCAAGACACCGGAAGGTGAATTACCAACACATCCTGGCTTTATGATAATAGGTACCCAAAATCCCGTTACTAAAGCGGGTCGTGCCCGTGCCACTAAAGCATTAGAACATCGCATGCAAAAAGTTGTTATTTCTGAATATACAAGGCCGGAGATGAACGATATTCTGATTCATAAGGGACTAAAACAAGAAGTTATCACTGATATTTTAGATGATTATCAGAATAGACGTTTAGCAGAATCAAGAGATCCCAACATTCCACCTATTTGTTTTAGAGATGTTATAACCTTAGCAGATGAACTTCTTGAAGTGGAAAAAAGAAAAGAAAGTATTGAGCCAGAGCCAGAGCAACTGCCACAAACAGAAAACCCACTGATATTAAATGCTTTTGAGAGGATGAAAAATAACAAGAAAAAAGAAGATAAGGATAATCGTACTGATAAATCACATTTTAAGCGGGATAATAGTTAGTTTGGATTACTAACAAAGAAAAAAGGATTAACGATTGCGTTCTAGAATCGATAAATCTGCTCCAGCATTTCTTATTTTAAAAGTTGTCATCGGTTGGTTCGTTCGATCCTCTCTGTCGCGGAGTTAATTGATCCCCCCCAAGCAGATTAGTCATCCTAATCAATTTTAAAATGCGCGTCAATTCTTTTATTCACTTGTGCCTATCATGATAGGTCTTTTTTCGCGACGATATGACGGGCCCTCTAAAACAATATGATGTGATAAATTTGATAATCGATCTAAAGCAGCGTTCGCCATAACCGGATCTGGAAACAATTCCACCCAACCTTCAACCTTACGATTACTGGTTACAATAATGCTTTTTTTTAAATATCTTTCTGCTATTAACTCATAAACATCATCAGCTTGCGAATGTGTTAAATTTTTTAATCCGAAGTCATCTATGATTAACAAATCAAACGACAATAATTTTCGAAATAATTTTTCCCAGCCGTCATCAGCTCTAGAAGCATGAAGGCTACGAAGTAGCACATTTGCATGTATAAAATGAACACTATACCCTTGCCGACAAGCTTGATGGCCGAACGCTTGTGCCAAATGTGTCTTACCCGTACCCGTCGGCCCAACAATAAGAATATGTTGGTTATTTTTTAAATAGGTATCGCTTGTTAAATCCCTAATAATTTTCTGGATCTTAATGGGATATCTATCAAATCTTAAATCTTCTAAAGTCTTTTTTTCTTCAAATTTTGCTCGACTTAACCGCTTCGATAATGAGACTATATCTCTCCTCTGAATTTCGTCTTGGAATATTAATTCCAACAATTCAGAGTGCGTTAGATTGTTCTCCTTTGCTTGTGATAATCGAGATTCTAAAGTCTCTAAAATTCCGCCCATACGGATCCTTTTAAGTTGCGCTTGTAAATGTTCAATGTTCATAAAATACTCCTTCACTTGAAAATTCCTGCGGATTACGTAAATATGCCATTGATTTAAGCTTTTCTAAATCAACAGCATGCGATGACTGCTCAACTGCTTTATCCAATTCATCTTCTAATATTTTTTTAATACTGTTATATTCTAAATTTCCGTAGGCTAGTGCCCGACTACACGCAGCTTCTAAACGAGCTAAACTATATTGTTCTTTTAATCTTAAAATTGCCTGAGCTTTTCGTAAATTTGTATTAGAAGCTTTCTCCAATAATTGGCTTAACAAGCTGTGTATCGATTTCCCCATTTTTTCAGATTCTTTTAAGCAATATTCCGGTGTCTTTTCTAAGAATGCTTTTGCTGCATCTGGGTAGTCCTTTATGTCAGTCACCCATTGGCCTTTATGAGAGGCAAGTACATGCGCCTTAATTAATCTCCCTTCTAGATAACACTCTAATAAATGACGAGTTGCACGAACCCATACCTTTTTTCCGACATAAGCATAAGGGACTGAATAAAATGAACCTTTAAATACCACATGTTGATCTCGGTGTACTTTGGTTTCTTGCCAAATGGGATTCTCAAATTCTTTTTCTGGCAAAAGTAACATGACCGAACGTTCATCACGCATAAATCTAACCCAGGGTGTTTCTCCTGTTGTTCGCGTCACTCTATGTGCTATTTCTTCTTTCGCCCATTTCTTCGCGTAAGCATTGGCTGCCGCAATGTCTCCATAATACCTTCCGGCAATTAATTGTTGCCTTATAATAGGAACACTTCTTTCAACTCTTCCTTTATGTGCAGGTTTTCTTACCTTCGCGGGATCAGCAATAAATTTATAATGTTTTTCTAGTCCCGCATATACAGGATTGATCGTCGGATCATAAATATCTGGGCTTATAACTCCAGCCTTCAAATTATCTAATAAAATTGTTGTGGGGACGCACCCAAAAAATTCAAATGCCTGAATATGGCATTCTATCCACGCATTAATATCTTGCCGAAATGCAAAATGAACGAATCTTAAACGGCTGTAAGAAAGCGTCATCACAAAAGCATAAGTTTTTCTTGGTAATTTTGTTACGGGATCTATCATTTTCCCAACATATCCAAAGTCAACCTGTGCTTGGCCAGGTTTTATTTCTAAATGAACGGTTGTTTTATGGGGTTTTGGAAAGTTTCGGTTAATATAAACCCGTAAACTTGTCTCTTTAATAACAATTTTTGCTTCAGAAAAGAGACGAAGCATTTGCCGAACCGTCATGTTAGGTATTGTTAGCCATTCTGCAATTTGCGCATGGTGTTGATGGATTTGTATTTGAACTTGGCTGATACAAGGTAAATTTTTAAATCTTCCTTGTAAAATTACAGCGACTGCTTCCATCGTTTCATGATTCGCTCCCGGTGTAAGCCCAAGGCTCTCAGCTTCTCGAACGATTTTTCTAACCGTGTTAACAGACATTCCAAGAGATTTACAAATAGTTCGCTTTCCCTATGCCCCTCCTGGAAATGGAGAGACAATTTTACCGTAACTGACACAACACCATAGGTGGATCAATTAGGACGCGAGGGGGGGATCAATTAATTACGCGGAAAGTCTCAAAAAGGGATCAATTGCGAACGCGGTCAACATAGCCGTTTTACTGACGTAACGCGCCAGGTACTCTAAACCTCCTTCTGCACCATGAAACGGTTCTTTTGCATAAACATTCCAGCTTTTGAGGCTAAGTAGCTTTATTAATTCCTGGAATTGCTTAGGTTCAGATAACTCGGCAATAGTTCCCTTAAAGTTAATCTCTTTATCTATAAAGGCTTTTTGCAATAATGTTAAAAAAATCTTCCCAAAAAGCTTTGACATCACTTTGACCGGAAATAAAAAGCCTGGCTTAGATAAACGAAACACTTTTTGGCCATCGATATCACCTAAAGCGCCACCGGGAATGATACAATGTAGATGAATATGCTGGCTTAAATTTGACCCCCAAGTATGCAAAAATGCCAGCATACCCATACCACCTCCCAATCTTTTTTTATCTCGACCCAAGGTATCAATAGTAGACCAAGCTGCTTTGAATAATAGGTTATAAATCAGTTTTGGATTATAAGATGCGATACCATTTAATTCATGAGGGATCGTAAATACCACATGAAAATAGTCAACGGGTAAAAGTTCGGCTTTTCGATTTTCGAGCCACCGAACTTTCTTGATCGTCTGGCACTTGGGACAATGGCGATATCGGCACGAATTGTAAGAAATTTCTTCAACATTGCAATGATCACAACGGGAAACATGACCACCGAGCGCAGAAGTTCTGCAACGGGAGATGGCTTTGATTGCCTTATTTTGGGCCGCAGAAACGCCATGCTGTTCGATATAAACATCAGCATACTTAACAAACACATCGGCTAATTCGACAGACTGTTGTCTGTTTGGTTTAGCACACACAGGAATTTAGCCTGTTATAAATCTAATTGTTCGATAGGCGGTTTGAATTTTTCAAGTGATTTTTGTGTCATGCGCAAATAATGTGTAGTCGATGACAAACTCGCATGCCCTAACATCTGTTTTATTGTATATAAGTCAGCGCCTAATTCTAAGGCATGCGTCGCATATGCATGTCGCAATGAATGAATACCCCCCGTTTTTTTATTCCAGCTTTTTCTTTTGCTTCTTTATATATCAGCAGTGCAGCATCCCGCGTTATGTGGCCTGAACTATTCTGTGTTGATGAGAATAGGTAATCAGTAAATTTACAATGTTTCCAATAAGTGCGGAGTTGTTCTAGAACCGCTGGAGGTAATGTCACATAACGATCTTTTCCGTTTTTACCACATTTAATATGCAACATCATTCTGGCACTATCAATATCCTCAATTCTTAAATTAATCGCTTCTGAAACCCGCAAACCAGCACCATAAATCACTGTCAATAGTGTTTTATGTTTAATGTTACTGAGGGAATTTATAATCTTTTGAACTTCGTCGATACTTAAGATTTGAGGTAATTTGTATGTGACCTTGGATATTGGCAGCTCTAATTTCATTTGAGGACGCCGCAATGTAACATCATAGAAAAATCTTAAGGCGTAAATAGAGATATTATAGCTATTGGGTGCTAATCCTTTTTTTTTAAATGTAAAAGATAATTTCTTATTTCTTCATTTGACAATTTGGCTGGTGATTTATTGTAATGCCTATATAATCGCAATACTTCTGCGAGATAACTTTTTTGAGTTAGCTCTGCCAGACCACTTAAAACCATATCTTGCTTCATTTTTTCACGTAAATTTGTCATAATGCTATCTCCTGTTTGGTTGATTAACTGTCAGCTAAAACAGGGGCAGTTGGCTCCCTTGGTTTAGTTGACTCGTAATCACATTATCCAGGAGAGCTGACTGTTTTTCACTAAGAAGATGGATCCAAATAAAAGAAACTTTGATTCAGATGTTGTATGATTTTTTATTTTAACCTTTCAGATTTGTATTGAAAGATTGTTTGTGGCAATTACCGCGCAGCGGTTTAGTTCAATCGTAATTATGATGAGTTTAATATTATGCTGATTTAATTTATTAAATAACAGTTTAAGCATATTTAGCATAAAAAATAAGTCATCAACAACTCAGCATAATAAAATCAAGTAAAATCTCCTTTTAACCTAAAAGGAGAAACACTTATGTTGTCAATTTATATTAAAAGACCCTATGTACTTAAACGTATGCAATGTAGTTATTTTGGGGATAAATTCAATATGTACATAACGCATTTACATAAACAGGGTTATAAATCAGAGACTATTAGAGTATATTGTCAGTCAGTGGAACATTTCGGCAAATGGCTTAAGTCCAAGAGTGTTCCAAGGAAGAATGTTAACAAAAATCTGATCAAAACTTTCATAAAAAAACACTTACCAAAATGTAAGTGTCTAACACCAAAAACAAGAGACACAAAAACAATCAGAGCATCTGTTGCTCAATTATTCAAAATAATACGCACTAAACCAACAGAAAATTCAAATAACAAACAATTAATAATATTAAATTCTTTTGATAAATATCTTTCTGATATATGTGGGTTGGCAGAAAATACTCGCATTCATCGGAGGAGATACGCGCTTCATTTCTTGAGAGAAATCAAGATACACCGCCTGTCTGATCTCGAAAAAGTTTTCCCACAAAAAATTATACAGTTTGTCAAAAAATTCTCACTTCGGTATAAAAATGGAAGCATTGGAGTCGTTTCAGGATCATTGCGTAGCTTTTTTAGATATGCGTCATTCCAAGGGTATAATGTTAAAAGGTTAACAGCTGCTACTCCCAATATTCCGAATTACAAATTATCCAATATACCTAAATTTATTTGCACTGCCGATATTAAAAAATTGCTTTTGGCATTTGATCTTAAAAACCCATCTGGCAAGCGTGATTACGCAATGACACGTTGTTTAACTGATTTGGGTCTTAGATGTTGTGAAGTTTCTAAAATAAAAATGAAGAATATCGATTGGCGTATAGGAAATATAAAAATAATGAGGGGAAAATCTAATCAAGAAGATCTATTGCCTTTGCCAAAAGAGCTTGGGAAAGCTATAGCAGACTATTTGAAATATGGTAGACCAAAGTCAAATTCTGAATTTGTTTTTGTTTACCATCGGGCACCTTTTGGTAAGGGTGTACAAATCAGTACAGTAAGGGGCGTTGTACGTCGTGCTTTTGAAAGAATAGGATTCAATCCTATCCCAAGTACACATGTTCTTCGACATAGTTTTGCAACCAATTTATTAAAAGCAGGAGCTTCACTGAAAGAAATAGCGGATATTTTGGGACACAAGGCTATTGACACAACCATGATTTACACAAAAGTCGATTTACCAAATTTATTTTCTGTTGCTATACCATGGTTTGGGAGAGTGTCATGAGAAAATACGGAAAAATGGTAAAACAAGCGCAGGCATATTTAGCTTATCGACGTTCCCTTGGGTTTTTATTACATATTGAAGGTAAAGAGTTGTTAAAATTTGCAAAATATTTTGATAAAAACCATCAAGGGCCATTAACAGAAAATGTTGCTATTAAATGGGCAAAATTATCCAAAAAGCAATCAAGATTAACATGGGCGAGGCGGCTTGAAATTGTTCGTTGTTTTGCTAAATATTATTGTATTAATGATCCTAATACACAAATTCCTGCTCAAGGGATATTTGGCAAATCACGTTGTCGAACTGTTCCATTTATCTTTTCTAAAAATGAAATTCAACAAATTTTAGAGAAGAGTAAGTATCTTACTCCACAAGATGTGGTTGCGGCCAATTAGTTTTAGATATTTGTTCGGCTTGTTATATGTTACAGGATTAAGAATATCTGAAGCTCTTAATTTGTCACCGCAAGATGTTGATCTTAAGCAAGGAATACTGACAATCAGTCAAACAAAGTTTAATAAGTCACGTCTAGTGCCCTTACAGAAAAATACCGTAAAGGCACTCATGCATTATTGTAGGTATCGTGGTAAATATATAAATGCTTCTAAAGTCCATAGATTTTTTATTATTGATAATGGAAGCCCTATTACGCTTCGAGCTGCAGAATATGCATTTGCGAAAATTCGTAGTTTGTTAGGCTGGAATGTTAGTTTTGATAAGCTTCCAAGAATTTATGACTTACGCCATACATTTGTTTGCCATCGATTATTATCTTGGTATGAGCAAGGTATTAATGTCAACAAGGTTATTCCTTTTTTGTCAACTTATCTTGGCCATGTCAAAGTATCAGATACCTATTGGTATATTACTGGCATTCCAGAATTAATGAAAATTGTTTCAAATCAATTTAATAGTTATGCAATTAATTTTCAAGGAGAAAATCATGGAAACAAATAAAAGCATGTCTCATATTTTACAAGATTATTTTTATCAACGCTTGATTAATCAGAGAGACTCTAGTCAGAGAACCATTTCATCTTACCGTGACACATTTAAACTATTCCTCAGATTCGTTAAAGATCACCTTAAAAAGAAGGTCGATAAAATTCAGCTAACGGATTTAAATGTGAAGACGGTGTTAAAATTTCTAGAATATTTAGAACAAGAGAGAGGGAATAGCGTTAGGACTAGAAACAATAGATTGGCGGCTATACGTTCTTTTATGCAATATGTTGCTCTCAAAGAACCTACCACATTACCCATGGTAGAACAAATTCTAGCAATTCCTTTGAAAAGCTTTAATCGTCCACTAGTGGGGTTTTTAACTCGCGATGAGATAAATGCAATCATTAATGCACCATCCACTGAATCG
Organism: Gammaproteobacteria bacterium; assembly: GCA_044225595.1. Lineage (GTDB taxonomy): Bacteria > Pseudomonadota > Gammaproteobacteria > UBA6186 > Azoamicaceae > CADEGZ01. The sequence continues at coordinate 266 of JBGAIG010000035.1, read as the reverse complement.
TGGAGTGATCGACGCGATCGTGTATTATTGGCGACTCTCTATAATACAGGAGCTAGGGTTTCAGAGATTATCGATATTAAAGTAAAGGGCATTGATCTTTCTCGTTCAAAATCAATATTGCTTCATGGTAAAGGGCGTAAAGAAAGAACGATCCCTTTATGGCAAAGTACAATAAATTTGTTAAAGGATTGGATTAAAAAAATTGATAATTCTTCTGAGAATTTTATATTTCCAAATCGATTTGGAGAAAAGCTCACACGTTCTGG
>JBGAIG010000006.1:0-78623 GCA_044225595.1 Gammaproteobacteria bacterium | reverse complement strand
ATTAATCCCCTGAATACAGTTTGTTTTGATGAGAGCGATCCTTATCTCGTGGTAGCAGCCGATAAAGGAACAGCAACGTTTTCAGATATTGCTAACGCTATTTCTAAAGAATATGGGTTTTGGTTGGGCGATGCTTTTGCTTCGGGCGGCATAACGGGTTATGATCACAAAAAAATGGGTATTACGGCCAGAGGCGCGTGGGAATCCGTAAAACAGCATTTTCATGAAAGCGGCATAGATATCGAGATGCCTTTTACCGTGGTTGGTATTGGAGACATGTCAGGAGATGTCTTTGGTAACGGCATGTTATTATCTCAAAAAATAAAATTGATTGCAGCCTTTAATCACGAACATATTTTTCTAGACCCAAATCCAGATCCTGAAACTTCTTTCTTAGAAAGACGAAGACTTTTTCAATTACCACGTTCGAGTTGGTATGATTATAGAACTGAACTGATTTCTAAAGGTGGTGGCGTTTATTCTCGATTTCTAAAATCGATTACGCTTTCATCAGAAATTCAAAAAGCACTCGATTTTTATCAGGAAAAAGTAGTGCCAACTGAGCTGATCCGCATTATCTTAAAAGCACCTGTTGATTTGTTATGGAATGGTGGTATTGGCACCTATGTAAAAGCCAGTTTTGAAACGCATCTCGGGGTAGGTGATCGCACAAACGATGCTTTGCGTGTAAATGGTGCAGAGTTACGGGCACGTGTTGTGGGAGAAGGTGGGAATTTGGGCTTTACCCAATATGGGCGCATTGAATATGCGAAACTGGGCGGACGCTTAAATACAGATGCCATTGATAATTCTGGTGGCGTTAATTGCTCTGATAATGAAGTAAATATTAAAATTTTGCTAAACGATGTGGTTGATTTGGGTGATCTAACCGAAAAACAAAGGAATGAAGTATTAGCGAAAGTACAATCAGAAGTTTCTGAATTAGTCTTAAACAATAATCGATTACAAAACAAAGCTATCAGTGTGGCATTTTCTCAAGGTGTTGAAAATCTGGATATGTATGGACGTTTAATAAAAGAAATGGAACGTTCTGGTAAATTAGATAGCGCTTTAGAGTGCTTGCCTGATAAAGAAGAAATGGCTGATCGAAAATTATTAAAACAAGGATTGACACGGCCCGAAATTGCCGTTTTGATAGCATATGCTAAAATAGTTTTAAAAGAAGCACTGCTGGCCTCTCCCTTACCGGAAGATCCTTATTTTCAAAAAGAATTAGAACGCGGTTTTCCAGCACTTTTACAGCTGCGCTTTAAACAATACATGCCGCGTCATCGTTTAAAACGCGAAATTATTGCAACGCAGTTAAGTAATACAGCGATTAACAATATGGGCATTAGTTTCGTTAGTCGTTTAATTGATGAAACAGGTGCAGAACCTTCAGCTATTATTCTTTCGTATACGATATCGCATGAAATTTTTAAAACGCAAGAATTATATGGCTTGATTGATTCACTAAAAGAGGTCGCTGCAGAAACACAATTTAAGATGTTGCAAGCAGTCAATAGATTAGTTAGGCGCGGCACACGTTGGTTTTTGCAAAACCGGCATCGTGGCAGTATGGATATTTCCGAAATAATCGCTTATTTTACGCCAAAAATTGAAACCTTGAGTCTTGCTTTACCAAGATTTTTAGCGGGCTATGGCAGTGATATGGAAAGCGTCGCAACGGAATTGATGCAAGCGAAGGTGCCAGAAGATTTAGCCTATCGTATGGGTTGTATGACAGCGATGTTTTCTGCATTAGATATTGTAGAAGCATCTAGCATCAATAAATTCCCCGTCGAAAAAGTTGCAGCAATTTATTATGCCGTTGGTGCACGTTTACAATTAGGATGGTTTCGTGAGCTTATTAAAAACCAGGCTGTTAATAATTATTGGGAAGCCTTAGCCAGAGCAACTTTTAGAGATGATTTAGATCGCCAGCAGCGTAATTTGACGATTAGTATTATGCAGCATAATGGAAAAACGCTGAATGATCCTGAACACCTTATTGATATTTGGTTTGCTAAACACCATATTTTAGTGTCGCGCTGGGAATATTTTGTATCTGAACTCAAGAATGCACCTGAAGTAGATTTTACGATGTTTGCGGTTGCATTAAGAGAACTTTTAGATTTGGCGCAAGTCAGTATTCGTAAGGGTGAGGGTTAAAGCGCAATAATACAAGTCACTGCATTTCCTTTATCGGAATATTCTAGACTTTTAAAAGCTAAATTTTCAGCCATTAAGATACCACGACCCTGTGTGGAATGTTTATCTAAAGCTGCATTTTTAAGCGCTTTCCAGTTAAAACCATTGCCATCATCTTCTACATAGAGCTGTATTTCGGTATCTGTTCGCGATAGGGTTACATTGACATATTTATTGCGATATTCCGGTAATTGTAAACGGCGTTCGATTTCGGGTAACCAGCGATTTTCTTTTTGTAATTGTGATTTTTCATTGGATGTGATGCCTAAATTTCCATGTTCAATGGCATTGACTAAAATTTCGCTAATGCCAACAATGTGGAGGGCAGGATTAGGGCAGGCTTTGCCCAAAAACTGCGCTAAAGCGATAGCTTCCGGCAGCAAGCGGATACGAAAATGCGCTTTCATTAAAAAACGTGCAAGTTCAACAGCTTCCTTCGGTATTAGGCTGAGATCATCCATGCGGCTTTTTGGCTATTTTGCCAAATCCCTTAAAAGGACGCTTTGCGTTGTTGGACTGAAAATGACGTTTGTTGCCGGGCTTAGGCTTAGATTTGGGTTTTGAGCCAGCCGCATTTAAATTAAAAGCGGTTCGTGGTTCAAAACCGGGGATCACTTGCCGCTCTAATTTCTGTGCTGTAAAACGCTCAATTTGTGCCAATAAGGCGCCATCTTTAGGGCCGACTAAAGAGATAGCCGTGCCTTTTTCGCCGCAGCGGCCAGTGTACATAATCTTCGCCCGTTCTCGGTAAATCAAAATTGACAACATGGGTTAATTTCTTTACATCTAAACCGCGTGCTGCCACATCGGTTGCAACCAACACCCGCAGTCTACCACGATGCATTTGCTCCAACGTACGTGAACGTTTACTTTGTTTCATATCGCCGTGAAGTGCTGCACATCTGACACCTTGGCTTGATAATTCTTCTACTAAGTCGTCTGCACCGCGCTTTGTTGCCGTAAAGACGATGGCTTGCCAAACATCCGCTTCTTCTAATATATGGCTTAATAAAGCACGTTTGTGATTCCAATTATCAACGAGATGTACACGTTGCGAAATCAAGGTGTGTTTTTTGGTGGCCATTGCTAATTGAATACAAACGGGATCTTTTAGGAATTTACGTGAAATTCTTTGTACTTCGCCTTCTAGCGTTGCAGAAAAAAGTAAGGTTTGATGTTCTTTTGGTAATGCAGCTGCAATGTGTTCCATGTCTTTGACAAAGCCCATATCTAGCATGCGATCGGCTTCATCCAAAATAAACATTTCTAATCGCGAAAAATCAACGCGATCGCGTGACATATGATCCATTAATCGACCGGGTGTTGCGATCAGCACATCTAGAGGCCTACGTAATAGCTGTTCTTGCGGGGGATAAGACACGCCGCCGGTGATAATACCAAATCTAAAATTGGCAAATTTACTCAAACTGGCAATGGCATCGGTAATTTGGCTCGCGAGTTCTCGTGTGGGGGTTAAGATTAAAACACGAGGGCCGCGGCCTTCTGCCACAGGCGGATGTGAGATTAATCGTTGTAGTGCTGGCAAACCAAAAGCGACGGTCTTGCCTGCACCTGTTTCGGCTGAAGCCAGTAAATCTTTGCCCTGTATGACCTCAGGTATGGCGCGTTTTTGAATTTCTGTGGGTATTTTATAGCCTAGTGCTTTAATGGCTTGTTGTAATTTTGGGTGTACGTTTAAATGCGTACACATAGACTCAAAAGTTGAATATGGCAAGGGTGTTCTCCTAAGTAATGCACAAAAGTAAACAAAGTTAGTTAGATTTGTTCGTTTATGATTGTTCCCCTTGTGTGCAATCTAGGCGATCAATCAAGCCGCATCATACCGTATATTTTCTAAGAAAGCTACCTGCTCGGAATAAATGCAGCGGTTCTCACTGAAGATACACGTAAATAATCGATAAATTTTTAGGAAAAGAAAACTTAAGCAGCAATATACTTGTCAAGTAACTAGTCAATTTTTCTCACATGTCTCTTGCATAGGAAAAACCCAGCTCCCCTATCTTTGATAGTAGTTTGAACGATGGCTGTTGCACAATATGCTGTATAAAAGCTATCACGCATAAAACCAAGCATTTTTGGATTACAGCTAGTCTTTTGATTAATCTTAAGCGCGCTTTCTATTGGATCAGTAATATTTCGCCTTAGTATCTGCGGCAAAGAAAAACAATTTTCTAGTTCAACCATATTTTGCAGACGATAATTATTAAAAACATGAGAATACTTATAATGCTTCATTAGAAAGGCAGTAAAATTTTTCAATTCGTCAATGGAGAAAAATTTAAATAGACCCGTATTAGAGTCTATCAAGTAATACACGTTGTTCTTTACAACGATTCCCACATCATGTCCACCATCATTATTCTTCCTCATTGCCAGTAAAATTGCAAAATTTTCTTCTTTACATTGTCTTAATACACAATAAATTTCATTTGCAATAAAATCAGATGCCGTTCCAGTAGTTTTAAAACTTGTGCTGAATTTACTAAGAATGATTGTTTCTTTTTGATTTTTGAGTAAATTTTGAGCATTTTGGCATCTTTCTATGATAGAAAAATTGCCATGCAAAAAATTCATTTTTCCTTGATAATGCTGATTAGAGGAATTTAAATCATAAATAAAAAAGTGATTAAAAGCCAAAATTTGATAAGCGCCTAGCACAGAAAAACCGTGACAATACCCACCTGAATCATGAATAATTGGATGAATGCTTTGGTTTATAGGCATTATTTGATTGTTTCTATATTTTGATTCTATCAGTTTTCTTTGGAATTGAGCATAATTTACATTGCCGAAATGTTCATAACAAACAGTAAACAATCTTTTATATGAAGGTACAGGAAAAAATATTTTATCGAGATCTTTTATAAGATATTTAATTGAATGCTCATTTTCAATAGAACTTTTAAAAAGTTCAATAAAACTTAAGGTGCCTGGTTGCAGTTGGGTCTTACTTGTGTCGCAAGCGTTGCCCAAAAAATCCTCGAGCTCTCTGAAACATTTTTTTAACAAGTTAAAAGTATCTTGATCTGCACTGTAGGTGAATTGTTCTAGACTTAATAAAAGGTCTGCTGTTTTTTCTCTAATGTTGAGGATGACCCTGTCCTGATTCAATGTATTTTGAATATTAACAGAGGAGTCGAACCTATCTTTTTTCAAGATATTAAGTATTTTACAAACATGGGTTATTCGAACAAAAACAGCAAAACGACTGATTGCCTTTTTATTTCGATTATAAAAAAAAGTCTCAGGATCTGGAAGTCGGTTGAGAAATTTTTGTTCATATTGCTTTTCAACTAAAGGATTATATTTTTTGCTTGCTTCGTATTCATTGCAAGGTCTAGTTATCATAATTTTCTCTATTTAATAATTATGTCTAAAGCTGAAACGAAGAGTCTCATAGTTTTGCATCGTTGTCAAATGAAAAAATTGGGCTGGTGGATGGCGGAGCCTGAGCTTGCGACAACTAGAATCGTAGATTTTATAGTGTAGTGTGACAAAAATTCAAAAAACAGTTGCGTATTTGAATGTGCCAAAATTAAAATGGCATATGCACATCAATGCGAGTAACGCTTTCTGTTGAACGCTCATCTAGCACATGATAGTGCGAAGGATTTTTCAGGTTTAAAAGGAATACCTTCATAATTTGCTGGTTTCGCTTTGTGGTGAAACAGATTGCTATCGCACCACCGATTTTAGTATTCTAGAAGATTTTTAGGGTATATGGGGTGTAGCAAACGATGATGGCATTACCGGATATGGCTATCGGATACTTTGGTGACGAGAGTAATTCGCAAAGTGTTGCATATGATATTGGTTTGTTAGAAGACTTAAGTGCGCTAGGTAATTTAGTTGCAAAACGCCAGCTTGCAGGTTGCTTCTTCCATGGAAATGGAACAGAGAGAAAACCCTATAAAGCATTGGGATTACTGAAGGAATGCTATGCGGCAGGGAAACAATCAGTTTTGCCGGTGATGTATACAATGGCTATTCAATTGCTATCGCAACAGAATGGTCGAGAAAACTCTACTTTGCCAAGGGCGCTTGAGTTATTAACAGCGATTGAATTATTAGCCTTTGCTGCAAAACAGAGACATGCGCGTGCATTAATAGATTTTGCGATTTTAGGTGAATGGTTTTGTAAGGGGATAGCACCTTGTCCTAGAAATTTTTCACAAGGTATTCAAATATTAGTCATAGCAAGTCAATTAGGCAATCTGAATGCAAAACGTAATCTGACTACTAAATTATTTGTTTATGCTGCTCAAGAAAAGAAGCATGCACACTTTAATTTGCATTTACTTGCGAATCATTTTTTAGCGTGGGAAAAATTAGAACCAGATTATGGCATTGAACAAGACGTACCTACAGGACTTAACATACTCCATTATCTAGAAAAGCATTTACTCGATCATCCAGCACAAGTGCAGTTGGCTCAAATTCGCTTAATGGAAATGCCTGTCCCCAAACCACACAAGTCTGCATTGGAACATTTTAAAGGTGTTTTGCAAGAACTTAATCTACATATACCAAATATGACTACTCAAAAAATTATCTGTGAATATTTGCCAGAAGTAAACCCTGTGTTTTTTCAATACAAAAATGTACCCAAACCAGAAGATGAAAGTGTATTATTAAAATGCTTAAATAACGTTTTCTGACCGGATGTGGCCTCTCTCGAGTGAAAGAGGCCAATTTTGTCAGTATGGATAAAAAAGTGTTTACTGTACACCTTGTGTAGCGCTTTCAGCTTGTTTTGCTTTTTCATGCTCATGATGTGCGTCACGCTTTTCTTTGTGTTCGTCTTTATGTTCTTTGCTATTCTCATGGCGCTCGTTGTTCATATCAGGTTGGCCGGTAGCACTCGGCGTGTTAGTTCCCGCAGCTCTTGCAGCTTCAGCGCCAGGGGTAGCACTGTAAGCAATAGAGCTGGATAGTAAGAGGCTCATAACAACTAAAGTAGAGGCAATAGGCTTAATCATGCAATATTCTCCTATAAAAAAGTGAAACAACTCTAAGCATAGAAAATAAAGAATAAACCCGCCAGTTTTCTCGCAAATGAAGGGATAGTTATGAACGGTAGGTCATATATTTAGCGGGAATTGCTCGGAATAAATGGCATGTGACGGGTTAAGGTGGTTTTTTTGCCTAAGAGTTCTTGATAAATAACCGTGTATGTCAGCACATTTTTGACGTATTCTCGTGTTTCTTTAAAGGGGATAGTCTCTATCCAGAGATCGGCTGGCATATCATTTTCGGGCAACCATTTTTTGACGCGGCCGGGACCTGCATTATAAGCAGCACTTGCCAACACAGTATTATTTTGATGCTGATCCAACATCATACGTAGATATCCGCTGCCTAATTGGATATTCGTATAAGGTTCTACCAATTGTGATTCTCCAAAATAGGCTATTTTTTTTCTATCGGCAACCATGCGAGCGGTGGGGTGGCGTAACTGCATCAGTCCTGTTGCGCCCGATGGATTTTTTGCATGAGGCACAAAAGCGCTTTCTTGACGTGTAATCGCTAAAATCCATGCAGGATCGAGTTGATGTTTATGGCTTTCTTGTAGAATATGATTACCATATACAACTGGGAATCGAAGTGAGAGATCGTTTTTGTTTTCTGATTTTGAAAGGGCTAAGATAGCCCAATTAGGTAAATTCCATTTAAGTGCGATATGAGCAGCAGCGTGCTTTTCAGTATCGTTCATTTGTTTGGTGATAAATAACCATTCGGCTTTCGCTTTTTGCTGGCGGCCTAAAACTTGCAATTCTCTAGCGCGTAAAATAGAAGATTTTCCAGCCATATTTAAGATGAGCGTTCTTTCTAGCGGTGTTTTTTGATTGGCAATATGATGCGGTTGGAGCAAATGATGACTGGCTAAAAATCCGTAATAGCCGCGCGTTTTGGCTAGTTTTTTTAAGATAAGCTGACTGTCTTGTCGACGGTTTATGCGGTCCAAAGCGCGTGCATGCCAATATTCCCATTCGTCAATTTTAGCGAGATGCGGGGGTAATGCGCGTACCCAGCGATAAACTTTCGGCCAATCTTCTTTTGCCAGTGCGGTGCGGATACGCCATTCCTGTACGGTTTGATTTGCATAAATAGCAGGGACTTGACTTAACCATTTTTCTGCATCGGGATGTCTTTGAAAAGCATAAGAAAGCCCAATAGCGCGTACCACGAGTCCCCAATGCCGCTCTTCAAATTTATAACGATGTGCAATTTGTTTCCAAATTTTAATTGCAATATCCGGTTTTGTTTTTGCAATTAAAGAGACCCCGTCCACGAGCATTTCAAGATTCGCAGAATGCGCATTGTTAAAATAGTGATGCTGGGTTACCAAATAAGGATTGGCATAGATCATGAGCCAGAGTTCGACGAGCGCTAGTTCAGAGGCTTTAAGGTAACGCGCTGTTTTCCTGGCAATGGATTCGTTGCCAGCTTCTATGGCGGCTTTAACACGCTGCCATACCATTGGGCGTGTCATAGCAGGGGTTTTTTCAAAAACCGAAAAAACGGCTTCGCAACTCTTGGGGGTTTGTTTACCCGTGAGCCATAAGGTAGAGATTTGTTTCAGTAAAACGTTCGCATTGCTGGGGTTTTGTAACGATGCCCAAAGATAATGACATTGTAAAGAGACATCTTCGGTCGGTTGGTACGCTTTTAAGAAAGATTTCCAATCTTCTTGCTTGGCTTTTGCCTGCAGCCACCGGGTTCGTAATTGTTCAGCCAAAGGGCTGTCGGGATATTTGTCCATGAATGTTTGAAATTCTGCGTGGGTAACGCTTTGAATACGGCGGTCATATTCTGTAAAGGTTAAATAGGGCAGTAGGGGATAGTGGGTCAGTTTTTTTTTGAGGGCCTCATAAAGCAAAACGTTTCTATCAGCATGGGCTTTTTCAGCTTGTAGGAATAACTTGCGTGCTCGATCAAAGTCCATTGCTTCGGCGAAACTGAGGGGTATCGATCCTAAGAGTAAATGAAATGAAAGACAAGCAACTATTATTTGTTTAATTGACATAGTTCCATACTGCTAAAAAAAAACCATTCGTCTATAATGATAGCAGATTAAAGGAGTTTATCCCATGGCTTATCAAAAAATCGTTGTTCCCGCACACGGTCAAAAAATCACAATTCGGGCAGATGGATCACTGGTGGTTCCCTGGCATCCCGTGGTTCCTTACATTGAAGGTGACGGTATTGGCGTAGATGTGACGCCCGTGATGAAAAAAGTGGTGGATGCCGCGGTTTCAAAGGCGTACCAGGGGCAGCGTTCGATTGCGTGGATGGAGATTTTTGCAGGCGAAAAAGCAACGCGCGTTTATGGCCAAGATCAATGGTTACCTGAAGAGACATTATTGGCGCTTCGAGAATTTTTGGTTGGCATCAAGGGGCCTTTAACCACACCGGTTGGGGGTGGTATTCGATCGATTAATGTAGCCTTACGTCAAGAATTAGATCTTTATCTTTGCTTAAGACCCGTTCGTTACTTTAAGGGCACACCAAGTCCTGTTAAACAGCCTGAAAAAGTCAACATGGTTATTTTTAGAGAAAATTCAGAAGATATTTATGCTGGCATAGAATGGCAAGCAGACACGCCTGAAGCTAAAAAGGTTATCCAATTTTTACAAACCGATATGCAGGTTAAAAAAATTCGTTTTCCCGAAAATTGTGGCATTGGCATTAAGCCTGTTTCAAAAGCAGGTACAGAGCGGCTTGTTATAAAAGCCATTGAATATGCCATTGAGCATAATTGCCCAGCAGTGACCTTTGTACATAAAGGGAATATTATGAAGTTTACAGAGGGCGCTTTTAAAAACTGGGGATATGCGGTTGCGCGTGAAAAATTTCAGGCGCAGTTATTAGAAGACGGGCCTTGGTGTGTTTTAAAAAATCCCAAAACAGGCAAAGATATTTTTATTAATGATGTGATTGCCGATGCTTTTTTACAGCAAATCTTATTGCGCCCGGAGGAATATAGCGTTATTGCGACGTTAAATTTAAATGGGGATTATATCTCGGATGCATTGGCAGCACAGGTAGGTGGCATTGGTATTGCGCCAGGCGCTAATCTGTCCGATAGTATTGCCTTATTTGAAGCAACGCATGGTACAGCGCCGAAATATGCAGGTCGCAATCGTGTTAATCCAGGCTCGATTATTTTATCGGCAGAGATGATGTTAAGACATTTGGGGTGGGTTGAAGCGGCAGATTTGATTATTCGGGGTGTAGAAGGTGCCATTGCAGCCAAAACGGTTACTTACGATTTTGAGCGGTTGATGAGTGACGCGACTTTAGTCACTTGCTCTGGTTTTGGTGAAGCTATTATTAACAATATGTTATAAGGCTTCTTCCAGTGGCAAACGAATCTTAGCAGCATGTAGGCCTTTAGGCCCCTCGTTCACTTCGAATATGACTTTTTGACCTACTTTAAGGCTTTTATAGCCGTCCATTTCAATGGCTGAAAAATGTGCGAAAACATCTTTACCATCATCATCAGCGCAAATAAAACCAAACCCTTTTTGATTATTAAACCATTTAACGATACCGGTTGCCATATTAATATCCTTTAAAGCCTATATATCCACGTTACTTATGTTGACATTATTTACGAATCAGTCAAGTCCTAAATGATAAAAAAAATTTCGAAAAATACACGGTGATAAAGTATAGGTCAGGCTTAATATCAAAGCAGTAAATAGAATATTAGCTAATATTGTATTAAGTACCCGCTAAAAGCGATTCTGAGGGGAAGAGTCGGGTGCCGCATAAAAAGGATGTTTAAGGAGATGACTGTATGTTAAATGAAGAGTTGGGAACAACTTTAAATCTTGTTTTTAAAATGGCGACAGAAAAGCATCATGAATTTATGACTGTCGAACATTTATTGGTCGGACTATTAAATAATGCAGCATCTGTAGAAGTGCTTCGTGCTTGTCATGCTAACATTGAGCAATTACGTTTAGAATTGGTTGCATTTATAGATGAAACAACGCCTGTGCTTCCTTTAAATGATCAAGATAGAGAAACGCAGCCAACATTAGGTTTTCAACGTGTTTTGCAAAGAGCGGTGTTTCATGTCCAATCGGCTGGAAAAAAAGAAGTAACAGGTGCCAATGTTTTAGCCGCTATTTTTAGCGAAAAAGAAAGCCAAGCTGTCTTTTTTCTAACCAAAGAAAATGTCTCGCAATTGGACGTGATTAATTACATTTCTCATGGTGCTTATCAACAAATAGAAGAGCCAAATGAATCCGATATTTCTCAAATACAAGAAGAGGAATTTTCCCAAGAACCCAATGTACGCAGTCCGCTAGAAAGTTACGCCATTAATTTAAATCATCAAGCTAAAATTGGAAAAATCGATCCCTTGGTTGGGCGTGAAGACGAAGTTCAAAGAACCATTCAAATATTATGCAGACGTCGTAAAAATAATCCCTTATTTGTCGGAGAAGCGGGTGTTGGCAAGACAGCAATTGTGGAAGGATTGGCGAAATTAGTGGTAGAAGGGCGTGTGCCAGATGCCATTAAAAACAGTACGATTTATGCCTTAGATTTAGGCTCCCTGTTAGCTGGTACAAAATATCGCGGTGATTTTGAAAAACGATTTAAAGCTTTATTGCAGCAATTAAGACGAGAACAAGGTGCTATTTTATTTATTGATGAAATTCATACCATTATTGGGGCAGGCGCTGCATCGGGCGGCGTTATGGATGCGTCAAATTTACTAAAGCCCTTATTGGCATCGGGTGAGCTTAAATGTGCAGGTTCTACGACTTATTATGAATATCGGGGCATTTTTGAAAAAGACAGAGCTTTATCTAGACGTTTTCAAAAAGTGGATGTGAAAGAGCCAACCGTAGAAGAAACGATTGGTATTTTAAAAGGCTTAAAAGAACGCTTCGAGCAGCATCACAATGTACGTTATTCATTTGCAGCACTGCGCGCAGCCGCTGCTATGGCGAATCGTTATATTTCGGATCGCTTTTTGCCAGATAAAGCTATTGACGTTGTAGATGAGGCGGGGGCCTATCAACGATTATTACCTGTTCATAAACGCAAAAAAGTGATTGGTGTCTCTGATGTAGAAAAAATTGTGGCAAAAATTGCACGTGTGCCGGAAAAATCTGTTTCTGTTTCCGATAAAGCCGCTTTGCAAAATTTAGAGCGTGATTTAAAATTGGTTATTTTTGGCCAAGACGAGGCTGTTTCTACTTTGTCAGATGCTATTAAAATGGGACGTTCTGGTTTAGCAGACGCAGATAAACCAGTTGGGTCTTTTTTATTCGCAGGGCCAACGGGTGTTGGTAAAACAGAAGTAACGCGAAAACTTGCAGATATTTTAGGTATAGAATTATTACGCTTTGATATGTCCGAATATATGGAAAGTCATACAGTTTCGCGGTTAATTGGCGCGCCACCAGGCTATGTTGGATTTGATCAAGGTGGATTATTAACCGATGCTGTTAATAAACATCCGCACTGTGTGCTCTTATTAGATGAAATCGAAAAAGCACATCCCGATGTTTATAACTTATTATTGCAAGTAATGGATCATGGAACACTCACTGACACCAATGGACGAAAAACAGATTTTCGGCACGTCATATTGGTGATGACAACCAATGCGGGTGCTGAAGATATGCAGCGTAGTTCTATGGGCTTTACAGAGCAAGATCATACCACAGATGCTTTAAGTGTGATTAAAAGAAAATTTACACCCGAATTTCGCAACCGCTTGGATGCCATTATTCAATTTCAATCCTTAAGTCCTCTCGCGATTGATCTGATTGTTGAAAAATTCTTAACGGAATTGCAAGCCAGATTAGCAGAAAAACATGTTACCCTAGAAGTGGATAAACCCGCGCGCGAATGGCTAGCCGTACGCGGTTACGATAAACAAATGGGCGCACGTCCTATGTCGAGATTAGTCAAAGAAAAATTGAAAAAACCGCTTGCCAGCGAAATTTTGTTTGGCTCTTTAGCAGAAACAGGCGGGTGTGTTAGTGTAACAGTAGAAGGTGGGGAGCTGCGCGTACAAATTGAGGCGCCTTGTAAGGTGAAATAATCAGACAGCTTAAGTCAGTGCTAATAGCTTTTGAGTTAGATTAAGATGTAATGCTGTCAGCTCTGCTGCACGCCCTTGTTCTGCAGCCACAACCTCAGCAGGGGCTTTTGCTAAAAAGCTTTGGTTTGAAAGTTTAATATTTATTTTTTCAAGTTCAGTGTGGGACTTTTTAATTTCTTTCTGTAAACGTGCAATTTCTGCAGTTTTATCAATTAAGCCCACTAAAGGAATAAATATTTCTAAAGAATCCACCAGCGCAGTAGCCGCTTCTTCAGGTTTTTCATTTGGCAATAGCCATCGAATCGTTTCAATTTTAGCGATTGACTTTAGGATCAATTGATAAAAATCAGCATTAATACGTTTTTTATCTTGTTCAGTGCCATTGTCAACTAAAATAGGTATGGGTTTAGATGGCGGTAGATTCATCTCTCCGCGTATATTGCGTATAGCCAGTACAACATTTTTGATCCATTCGATATCATTTTCTGCTGCTGTATTCATCAATGTTTCTTGGGATTCGGGATAAGGCTGCAGCATTATTGTATCGCCTGTTTTAGATGCAATAGGCGCAACGCGCTGCCACAGGGCTTCCGTAATATAAGGCATAAATGGGTGAATAACACGTAATAATTCTTCTAGAATCCTGATTAAAGTATGACGTGTGCCATTGATGAATTCATAGTTTTGGTTTTCTGAATCTGCGTTTAAAATGGGCTTGCTTAATTCCAAATACCAATCGCAATATTCATTCCAGGTAAATTCGTAAATGGCTTGTGTTGCCAAATCAAAGCGATATTCAGCCAAATACTTGGCGATTAGCGCTTTGGTTTTTTGCCATCGAGATAATATCCATTGATCAATCAGAGATAAGCTTTGTGTTATTGCAGGCGAGGTTATTTTATTTTCAGTATTCATTAAGACAAATCGCGCAGCATTCCAGAGTTTATTACAAAAATGCCGATTACTTTCGATTTTTCTTAAATCAAAGCGAATATGTCGACCATGTGTTGCCAGTGCGGCATAAGTAAACCGCAAGGCATCTGTACCATAAGCCGCAATGCCGTTTGGAAATTCCATACGAGTATGTGCTTCAATTTTAGAAGCAAGCTGCGGCTGCATTAAGCCCGTTACACGCTTTTTAACCAAGCTTTCGAGATCAATACCGTCGATTAAATCGATAGGATCAATCACATTACCTTTGGTTTTAGACATCTTTTCGCCGTTTTGATCTTGAATAAGCCCATGAATATAAACTTCCTGAAAAGGGATGTTTTTGGCAAATTTAAGACCAAACATAATCATGCGGGCAACCCAGAAAAAAATAATATCAAAACCGGTGACAAGCACTTGGGTTGGGTAAAAGGTTTGCAGTCTTTCGGTATTTTCAGGCCAGCCGAGTGTTGAAAAGGGCCATAAAGCCGAAGAAAACCAGGTATCTAGAACATCCTCGTCTTGTTTAAGCGTTAAATCAATCGAGAGTTGATATTGTTCACGAACCGCTGCTTCATTTTCGCCAACATAAACATGACCCGCATTGTCATACCAAGCAGGTATGCGGTGTCCCCACCATAGTTGTCGGCTGATGCACCAATCTTGAATATTATTCATCCATTCGAAGTAGGTTTTTGTCCAGTTTTCGGGTACAAAACGAATTTGGCCATTTTTGACAGCTTCAATTGCCGGTTCTGCCAACGGCTTTGTACGCACAAACCATTGATCAGTTAATAAAGGTTCTAAAATCGCATTGCTACGATCGCCTCTGGGAATTTTTAAGAGATGTGGTTCGACTTTTTCCAGTAAATTTTCTGTTTTGAGATCTTGTAGTATTTTTTCGCGTGCAGCAAAGCGATCGAGTCCTTGATATTTTACAGGTGCGTTTTCGTTTAAAGCGGCATCTGTGGTGAAAATATTAATAAGCGGCAAGTTGTGGCGTTGCCCCATGGCGTAATCGTTGAAATCGTGTGCGGGCGTAATCTTAACGCAACCTGTTCCAAAAGCAGGATCGACCATATCATCCCCGATAATTGGGATAAGACGATCCGTTAAGGGTAGTTGTACTTGTTTACCAATGAAATGCATAAAACGCAGATCATCGGGATTAACCGCAACAGCGACATCACCTAATAAAGTTTCAGGTCGTGTGGTGGCCACCGAAATAAAATCGTTTGGGTTTTCCGCAAATGGATAACGGATTGTCCAAAGTGAGCCTTGTTCCTCTTGATTTTCGACTTCTAAATCCGAGACGGCTGTTTTTAAAACCGGATCCCAGTTGACTAAACGTTTGCCCCGATAAATTAAACCTTCTTGATATAATTGAATAAAAACATTAATAACTGCTTTAGACATCTCTTCGTCTAAAGTAAAGCGCTCGTGTTGCCAATCAGCAGAAGCGCCAATACGGCGTAATTGGCGACTGATATTACCGCCAGATTCGGCTTTCCATTGCCAGATGCGATTGACAAACGCATCTCGGCCGAGTGTATATTTCGTGTGGCCTTTAGCAAACAGTTGCCTCTCGACCACCATTTGCGTTGCAATGCCCGCATGATCAGTGCCCACTTGCCACAAGGTTTTTCGACCTTTCATTCGATGATAGCGAATTAGAATATCCATCAAGGTTTGTTGAAAGGCATGCCCCATGTGCAAGCTGCCTGTGACATTGGGCGGCGGCAGCATAATACAATAAGGCGTACCCGACGTGCTGGGCGCAAAATAGTTGGCATTTTCCCAGAAAGGATACCATTCGCTCTCTAAGAGATTAGGGTGATAACTTTTATTATTTTCCATTTGTTTTTTGACAACGATCCAGCAGATATTGAACTAATAAAGACACGGGCCGACCCGTTGCGGCGCGATCTTTGCCGCCACGCCAAGCGATTCCGGCGATATCTAAATGTGCCCAATGATATTTTTGGGTAAAGCGTGATAAGAAACAGGCGCCCAAAATAGTCCCTGCTTCGGGTGGATTGCCAATATTCGCGATATCAGCAAAGGGGCTATTTAAAGCCTCTTGGTATTCATCCCATAAGGGTAGTTGCCAACATTTATCACCGCTGTTTAAACTGGCGCTTAAGAGATCTTGAATCAATGGGTCGTGATTACCGAGGAGGGCACTCGTATGCGAGCCAAAGGTCATAGCACAGGCGCCAGTTAAGGTTGCAATATCAATGACAACTTCGGGATCAAAGCGCTCCGCATAAGTAAGCGCATCGCATAACACTAATCGTCCTTCCGCATCGGTGTTTAAAATTTCAACGGTAAGCCCAGACATGCTGGTGACGATATCGTCAGGACGAGAACCTTTATGGCCTGGCATATTTTCTGCAGCTGCAATAATGCCAATCATGTTAAGTGGTAATTCTAATTCCGCAGCTGCGCGTATGGCACCGAGCACGGAAGCAGCACCACACATATCGTATTTCATGCCAATCATACTCATAGCGGGTTTTAGCGAATTACCGCCCGTATCAAAAGTAATACCTTTGCCGACGAATACAATGGGTTTTTGTTTATCTTTGCGTCCGCGATATTCTAAGGTGATGAACCGAGGCGGATTTTGGCTGCTATTGCCGACAGACAAAAGCACATTCATTTTCAGCGAAGCCATGTCCTTTTCATCCAGTATTGCAGCACTGATGCTCGGAAATTCACTGGCCAACTTTTCTGCAGATTTTGCAATAAAAATGGGTGTGCAAATATTAGGTGGCGTGTTAGCTAAGTCTTTTGTTAAGGAGATGCCGTTTGCAATTGCTTGTCCTTCCAATATAGCATGTTCGCCATGTGTTAAATCGCGTCGTGTAGGAACAGTTAAAATGACGCGGCGAAGGACTTTATGCACTTTATCGGGCTTGCTCTTAAAAGCGTTAAACGTGTATAGCGCTTCCTGCATTAAAATAATTGTTTGCCGAATTTTCCAGCGATTATCGCGACCTTGCACTGAGAGTTCTGTTAAAAACGAAACAATTTCGAGCGCACCGGTTTGTAAAATAGCATTCGTCGATTTTCGAATAATGTCCCGAAAGTCTTTGTCTGCTAATTCTCTTTCTTGACCACAGCCGACCAGCAATACCCGTTCAGCCAGTATATTGGGTACATGATGCAATAATAGGGTCTGACCTGCTTTACCTTCTAAATCGCCTTTTTTCAGAATGTCACTGATAAAATTTTCAGTTATCCTATCTAATCTTTCCGTAATAGCGCTCAGCTTACGATTTTCAAAGACAGCTAAAATAACGCAATGCGTGCGTTGTTTTTCGGGGTGACCTGTTTTTATGTTAAATTCCATATAGACTCCAAATGGCTTTTAGTGTAACTGATTTTAAGGTATTTTTGTATTTTTATTCTGAGCGGATCTTGTCTATGCGTATTATTGCTAGGTATATAACTAAAGAAATATTTTGGGCATTTGTTTTTATAACAGCCATTTTATTTTTAATCATACTCAGCAATCGTTTTGCTGTGTATTTAGCAAAAGCAGCGGCAGGCGAAGTGCCCATGGGACTGGCCTTGAAAATGGTCGGTTTTTATATGCCAGAGTTGCTAAGCTATTTGATTCCTTTGGGATTATTTATGGCAATGCTATTTGCATTTGGGCGTTTATATGCAGATAGTGAGATGGCGGTTTTGTATGCCTGTGGCGTTAGCTTTCGATACATTCTGCGCCTTACTTGGGTATCTGCATTAGGGGTTATGTTGATCACACTCTTATTAACCTTATGGGTAGTGCCAAAAGTAACCGTTTTAAGAGAGAGGGCGCTATCAACCGAATCGCTGGGGATTATGCAATCGATGTTGCCACAGCGTTTTCAGACTTTTGCAGATGGAAAATTAGTTTTTTACTTAGAAGAGGCATCCACGCAAGAAGATACGTTAAAAGGTATCTTTATCGCAGAACGACCGACAAATCTCAGTAATACAGAAACAGCCTGGACTTTAATTACCGCAGAAAACGCCTTTTTAAAACGTGATGAAAAAAGCCATCAAGCTTATATCGTCTTAAAAGAAGGTTATCGTTATGAAGGATTACCTGGAACTGCAGATTATAAAATCGTTGCTTTTAAAGAGTATGGCCGAGCCATTGCAGAGACGAAAGAACGTACAGAAAGTGACACCTTACGCCTTAAAAATACAGCGCTTTTATTAGCCAGTAAAAACCCCATCGATACTGCTGAATTGCAATGGCGTTTGTCTTTACCCTTATCAGTCCCTATTTTAGCTTTAATTGCCTTACCCCTTGCGCGCGTTAGACCAAGACAAGGCAGATTTGCTAAATTTTTACCCGCAATTGCTATTTATATTATTTATTATAATTTATTTACGGTTTCTAAACGTTGGGTCGCAACGGGTGTATTACCTGGATTAATAGGCGTTTGGTGGGTTCATGGATTATTTTTTCTGATTGGATTATGTCTCATCGCAAGAGATTCAGGTTGGTATCTACGTTTTAAGGCACGCGTATGAAAATTTTAGATCGCTATATTGCCAAACACATTATCGTAGCGATATTAATTGTGGCTTTTGCCTTGTTGGGTTTTGATTTATTTTTTAAATTGGTTGATGAATTAAAGCTGGTTGGGCGCGGTCAATATACGCTTTCAACCACATTCCTCTTTTTGCTCTTAACGATTCCCTCTCGTCTGTACGCGATGTTTCCCTGGTCTGCCTTGATCGGCTCCTTGATTGGATTAGGTGCTTTGGCAAATCACAGCGAATTGGTGGTAATGCGAACAGCGAGTATTTCTGTCGCACGTATTACCTGGGCTGTGCTAAAAGCCGCTTTTGTTTTAATGATTGTCGTGGTGTTGTTAGGAGAAGGTGTAGCACCTATTACAGAACGTTTGGCAAGCGATAAAAGAACCTTAGCCTTAAGCGGTGGGCAAACCATTCAAACAGATTTTGGTTTGTGGGTGCGCCAAGGGCGAGAGTTTGTGCATGTGCAAACCATTCGTTCCAATGGTGAATTATTAGGTGTGACACGTTATCAATTTGATGAAAAACGCCGTTTAATAAAGGCCATTTTTGCAGAACGCGCACTGTTTTCGGATAATGTATGGCATTTGTATCAAGTGCAAGGCACAGCATTTTTAGTGGATAAAACTACACGATTTAAGACTGATACACAAATGGTTAAAAATTTATTAGAGCCAGAAATTTTAGAAACTGCTTTAGTGAAGCATCCTGAGCGATTATCGCTGCCTGCTTTATTCCGCACGATTCAGCATCGCACTAAAAATGCATTGAACACGCAAAGTTATGAATTAGCCTTTTGGACAAAAGTGCTACAGCCAGTGGTTATTTTAATGATGGTGTTTTTAGCTGTGCCTTTTGTTTTTGGGCCCTTAAGAACAGGCAGCCAAGGCCGCAGAGCAGTGATTGGCATTTTAGTTGCTTTTTTGTTTCATACAACGAATCATCTTTTTGCACCGTTAGCGGTTGTATATCAGTTGCCGCCAATATTAGCAGTGCTATCGCCCATAGTTGTATTTAGTGGGTTTGGCATTTGGATGCTGCGCCGCGTGAAATAGCAACTTGCAGGGTATTTGTCAGGCATGGTACGCTTTAGACCTCGAATAATAAAATTTAGGCGCGTAGCTCAGTGGTAGAGCACCACCTTGACATGGTGGTGGTCGGTGGTTCGATCCCACTCGCGCCTACCAATAACAGGTCAAAAGAGCTTATATATCTATGTTGATTTATCAGCGAATTACCCATGTCAGTTTTAAAGAAAACTTAATTTTTTGTCATGTACAGAGGTGGATGTGTTAAAAAAAGCTACGCATAAAGCAGTTGGCGTTATACGTCGTAGTGATAATCATTTTTTAATTGCCAAACGGCCACATGGGAAACCGTATGAAGGATATTGGGAATTTCCAGGTGGAAAAGTAGAACCGGGGGAACAGATCCAAGATGCCTTGGCGCGTGAGTTGTATGAAGAAATTGGTATTCGTGTGTTAAAATCGGTTTCTTTGATTCAGGTGTATCATGAATCTCCTGAAAATCCGGTTTTATTAGACGTTTACTTAGTAGAACATTTTGAAGGTGATGCACAGGGTATGGAGGGACAACATATTAAGTGGGTGATGCCACAAGAATTTTCTCTTTATGAGTTTCCACCCGCTAGCCCCTTAATTTTAGAAGCAGTCGTGAAAATGTTTTTAAAGGTATAATGAAAGGTCTAACTAAATGGCTAATGACACACTTTTATGGATCATACGCGTCAAGTTAAGCTCCTACTGGAATTGCAATCAAAGAACTTAAAGTAGATAGCCTTTTTTTACGAGACTTATCTTTTAAGCAAAAATTTGCCCAAGAATTTATAATGTTTTGCAGCAGTGCCTTTAAATTATCGGTTCCTGCACGCAAAGCTAAAAAAATCTCTGTCCCCCGAAATTTGAGGTGGTTAAAAGCTTTTATAGGGCTAAATTCTTTTCCTTGTGGAAGAAACAAACAATTAACTAAACTATGAAATATCGACATCAATATGAGCTTCGCATATATTTGACATAAAACCCTGTAAGGTTTTTTAGAATAAAATTTATCAATGCCGCCGCCGCTTTTGTATAATTTAAAAAGCAATTCGATTTGCCACCTGAGTCGGTATAAGGATGTTAAATCATCAGCACGCACATAATGAGAAGAAATATTCGTGATAAATATTGCCCAATCGAGAAGTTTCTGATTTCGAGCAGAGGATTTATAACCTCGAGATTTTGCTAATTTGTTGGCTTTTCTTCTCCTGTAGGCGGATTGTTCTTGCGTAAGTTTCTGGCATACGATTCTTACTGCCAGTTTTTCTTTACTACCCAATAAAAATTTTCTTGTCATGAACGTTTGATCCGTCAGTAGGGCAAGCAAATTTATTTTTTCTTTTGTAATCGGATCATAAAGGTTCGTATCCGCTTTATAACGACTAAGAAAATAAGCGTGTCGTTCCTGTATGATCTTGAAAGAGCCTGGAGCGAAATATCCTAAATCTGCCATTAGTAAATCCCCTGGGCATATATCCCTAAGGTAATCTTTGTATCCTTGATCTGACTAACGCCTTCTTTGAAATCGAGCCTGCTTGTAATTTGGTTCAAATAATCATAAACCAATTGTATTTTTAAGCCTGCCTGGGTATTACAAGGGCGATTTTGATAATGGCTGCCATATCCTCGATACTGCTTGCTCATGCTTTCAGGTAAATTTATATAACTGCTATCAAGCAGCTTCACAGAATTAAACATTTTTAACACAGGACAATTAATTGATAAACTATTCTCCATCATACCTAAAGCCTCTCTGTGGAGATTTTCCATAAATTCAACAGATTCCTTAGTGAATCTGAAATCAAGACCCTGCTTTGTAATGCTAATATCCTCTTGAGAAAAAAGGCCGCATATCTCTTCTAGACTGTATTCACGACCTAGATTTCCGATTATCATCGCTTTGGCGAAAGAAGATCCGCTTATTTTTCTTTTCCTTTTTATAAATTTGGTTGATAAGGATATATTATCCGCTTTTTCGTTCAATAATTCTTTGAAATTTTTCTCAAAATTTTGTATTTTATGCATTGATAAGTCCTCCTTTTCTTGCCTCGTTGAATAAACTACCCGTTTTTACAAAGTTTGGAAAGTAACACTGATAGCCTGCTTTTTATAAACAGATTTTCTTTTAAATCAAAGCATTGAGAGAGAATTGTCAGGAAAAGCAAAACTAAAATTAAATAAACAGGGGATAAGAAGCCTTAACTTGACGCGTATGCTTTTATGGACAGACTCCAAAAATTTTTAAAATAAAAATATCTTGCATATTAGAAATTATAAGTACTTAAATATATTTTTTAATATATTTTTACGTTCGATGCAGCATCCAGGTTCAGAGAGCTTATGTACCACAGAAGATGTGTCATTATATATTTTTCTTAAAAAGATTAGTCTCCTTTTATCATTTTCCAGGATATCTGCCGCTTTCAGTATTTGTAAAAGCATATCCTTTGTATTTTCGGGACCACATTGAGGATCTCTAAGTACTTCTTGTTTGGCAGCTCGTTGTTTGGCAGCTCGAAAAAGGTTGAGGGAATTAGCATCAATTCCTGCTCGTTCCAATGTCACAACAAGCATGGTAATTGCAATGCTAGGCAGTTTGTGGTTATGTCCAGGATGATGAGATTTAAAAGTGCCACCTGTTGTCTTATTGTTTTCCGATGGGGAGGAAGAATCAAAAAAACCAACAACATTAGAAATGATAATTTTTCGGTGTGAACCACCATGAACACTTGAAATACAGCCATTCAATTTTCCCGTATCATATCCAAATAGATTTTCGACCTCTGAATAGGAAATTTTTAAATGAGGTGTGGGTTTTGAAAATATAAATTGTAAGAGCGTTAAGTTGTTAGAGTTGACATTAGATAGCAATGAAAACGTGAGCTTTCTTTTTCTTTCCATAACAGAATAGGGTTGTTCTTGTAACCCAGGAATAGCTATTGCTTTCCTTTTCGCTAATTTTAAAGTTCGTCTTGCTTCACGTTCCGTTTCTATTTTAAACTTATATTCTGCAATTTTCTGTTTTGCATCCTGTTTGTGTTGTTTGATTGCCGCAATCATCTGTTCGTCTTGTTCTTCTTCTAAAAATGCTTGTCTTTCAGACGACTCTAAATCTTCTTTTACCTCCAAGGCTGCTGCTGAAGGTAAGGTTACGGTAGGTGCGACCTGCGGAATCACTCTATGGTGTTGGTCTAAGGATGGAGCAGTCTCACTTGTTAGATGCTTATCGACTTGTTTTAAAAGATTTTTTACTGCTTTATAGGTTGGTTTTAATCGATTTTGTAACGCGTATATTTTATGAAAATTTTCCCAATCTATTTTCGTTTGTTTTGGCTCTGGTTCTATCTCCTGCATTATGGGAACTTCTTCATCAATGATTCGAGTAATTTCCGTTTCCATTAAAGAAATATTCGCAGCTAAAAATTTAAGCATCATTTTGCAATCATTTAATCTATTATCGGAGATAGTAAGGCTAAAAAATGATCCTTCTGAAGTTTCAGCTACATCCATGGTTGCCTCATCACTAAATGCTGCTTGGGCTTTGCTAATAACATCTTCTAAAATAGAAATGCATTCGGGCACAAAGTCTAATTCTCTGTAGGATTCAGTTTTTTGTTTAGCAATAAGTTTTTTACTAGCTTTATGGTGTGACTTTTTATAAAGTTGATTTATTTTATTTTGTTCTTTTTGATGATCATGTCGCAGCCCGACGAGATATTGGCTTAAGTCAAAATGCAAGTGGTCTACAAGAGATTGTGTGTGTGGTTCTGTGTTGATTTTTTCTAATATTTTTTTGTAGAATTTACAATCACCGGTAGCGCCGTTAATAGCAGCTGCCTTTAAAGACGCACTGTCAGTATCTTGATGAAACCAACCTCCCAAAGTCTCAATGATGTATTGTTTAACTTCTTCTGGAGTGCTGAGCAAGAAAAAGGAGCTTAAACTGTAATTGTATGCATAACGGGCTTGGCAAAGTGCCTTAAGTTTTTGGATTGCAATTTCAAATTTTAGGTCCTGAGTTAACATTTCCTCAGATAATGAAAAAGAGGAAATACACGTTTTCATTTCACCTATACTGCTAGCCATGCCGAGATCTCCTAAAATTATTTAAATTTAATAAGTTTCTAATCTTACAGATTTTATTATGATTTGTAAAGCTAGCTGGTAGGTAGTATTGGTACTGGCTAAAGAGATTTCGTTTTCTCGTTTTTATCGAGTAGTATTGCGCTTAAAAAAGGTTCGGCATATGAAAACACAAAATCTTCAGAAGAATGTGTGTCAATTGACTTAAGTTTACCTAATCAATTTATTGTCAGATTTCTGGCTTAAGACGAAGTTGATAAACAAAGATTAATAGGATATTTTTGAATGCTAGATAAATAGAGAGATATTTTCAGGGGTATTATAAAAGAGGTAAAGCTAAAAATCCTTGATAGAACAAGGTGTTAGTTGTTAAATTTGATCCCGCTCGCCACCAGAAATAAAAAATATCTGTTTAACGTGATCTGAAAGTCCTTTTGCTGCCAGAACGTCGTTTTTGATACACTGTATTTTTTATTTTTGTTCTGGAGTGTAAATGCCGACCATAACATTGCCAGATGGCAAAAGGCTTTTTTTTGATAAGGCGATTTCTGCTTATGATGTAGCAGCTGCGATTGGCGCTGGTTTAGCGAAATCAGCACTGGCTGGTAAAATCAATGGAACGCTAGTTGATACCGCCTTTATGATTAATCAAGATGCAACGCTTGAGATTATTACCGAGCGTGACCCCGAAGGCCTAGAAGTCATTCGTCATTCGTGTGCGCATTTATTTGCACAAGCCCTAAAAACTTTGTATCCAGAAGCGCAAATTACCATTGGTCCTGTGATTACGGATGGTTTTTATTACGACTTTTCGTGTAAAGACAAAGCCTTGACGGAAGCAGATTTTCCGCTGATTGAAGAAAAAATGACAGAATTAGCAGCTAGTGATATGCAAGTTTCACGCCATGTTTTATCTCGTGAAGAGGCTATTGCTTTATTTAAGGCAAAAGGCGAACACTACAAGGTAGAGATTATTCAAGATATTCCGGGCACCGAAGCACTTTCATTTTATCAACAGGGTGATTTTATCGATTTGTGTCGCGGGCCGCATGTGCCCAGTACGGGCAAAATTAAAGTCTTTAAGCTCATGAAAGTCGCAGGGGCTTATTGGCGAGGTGATTCTAAAAACGAAATGCTGCAACGTATTTATGGAACAGCTTGGGCTTCTAAAAAAGATCTCGATGCATATTTGCATCGCTTGGAAGAAGCAGAAAAACGCGATCATCGTAAATTGGCTAAAAAATTTGATTTATTTCATTTACAAGAAGAAGCGCCGGGTATGGTCTTTTGGCATCCAAAAGGATGGGCGATTTATCAGATCATAGAACAATATATTCGACAAAAAATAACAATGCATGGATACAAAGAAGTGCGTACACCTCAAATTGTGGCCCGTACCTTGTGGGAGCATTCCGGACATTGGGAAAAATATCAACCGCATATGTTTACGCTAAAAGCAGATGATCGGGATTATGCGATAAAACCGATGAATTGTCCGTGTCATGTTCAAATTTTTAATCAAGGCTTAAAAAGCTATCGCGATTTGCCGCTACGTTTAGCAGAATTTGGTTCTTGCCATCGTAATGAAGATTCGGGCGCATTGCATGGTTTAATGCGAGTTCGCAATTTTGTGCAAGACGATGCGCATATTTTTTGTACTGAAGATCAAATTCAAGCAGAAGTTGCCGCTTTTAATCAATTATTATTTAGCGTCTATGCGGATTTTGGTTTTAAAGACATTATTGTAAAACTCTCTACTCGTCCAGAACAGCGTGTTGGTTCTGATCAAATCTGGGACAAAGCCGAAGCAGCTTTAACGGTTGCTTTAAATCAAAGTGGTTTATCTTGGGACTTGGCGCCAGGAGATGGCGCATTTTATGGACCAAAAATCGATTATTCTTGCAAAGACAGCCTCGGCAGAGTTTGGCAGTGTGGTACCATTCAAGTTGATTTTTCGATGCCCGAACGTCTAGGTGCTCTTTATGTTGCAGAAGATGGGTCGCGGCGTGTCCCTGTGATGCTGCACCGGGCAGTTTTGGGCTCTTTAGAGCGATTTATCGGTATATTGCTAGAGGAAACAGCTGGGTCCTTGCCCGTTTGGCTAGCGCCTGTGCAAGCAGTTGTGATGAATATTGCGGATGCACACGCTGATTTTGCCCATTCTGTTACCAAATCTTTACAAGAAGCGGGTTTCCGTGTAGAAGAAGACTTGAGAAATGAGAAAATAGGCTTTAAAATTCGTGAACACACTATCCAGCGTGTGCCGTACCTATTGGTCGTCGGGGATCGTGAAGTTACCCAAAACCAAGTGGCCGTCAGAACACGAGAAGGGGCTGATTTAGGTTCCATGGCCCTAAAAGATTTTGTTGATAGACTTGAGTTAAGGAGATAAGTTATTAGTTCCACTGGAAAAGAGACGCGAAACCGCATTAATGGGCAGATCCGTGCACCGGAGGTGCGATTAATAGGAGAAGATGGCAGTCAAGCCGGTGTTGTACCGCTTAGAGAAGCTAAGCTCGCAGCAGAGACAGCGGGCCTCGATTTAGTAGAGATCTCGCCTAATGCAGAACCTCCTGTGGTTCGCATCATGGATTATGGTAAGTTTTTGTTTCAGGAAAGTAAGCAGAAGATGCTTGCCAGAAAAAAACAGAAAAAAGTCAAAGTTAAGGAACTAAAGTTTCGTCCAGGTACAGATAAAGCGGACTACGAGGTAAAACTACGCAACCTTCGTGGGTTCCTAGAAGAGGGTGACAAGGTAAAAGTAACGGTCTTTTTTAAAGGTCGCGAAATTACGCATCAAGAACTCGGCATGAAGCTCTTAGAGCGGATTCGATTGGATTTGACCGAAGAGGGTAAGATCGATTATTTTCCGCGTGGTGTTGAAGGCCGGCAATTGGTGATGATTGTATCCCCCAAGAAAAAATAAACGTAGCGTTTCATGAGTAAAATTGCGGAGTTGAAAATATGCCAAAGTTAAAGACCAATAAAGGCGCAGCTAAGCGCTTTAAGAAGACGGGGAGCGGGGGTTATAAACATCGCCAATCTCATCGTAACCATATATTAACGAAAAAAAGTAGTAAACGTATGCGTCAATTGAAGCACCTAAAAATGGTGAATTCCAGTGATGTTGCGTCTATTCAACAAATGTTACCGCATGGTTAAGGGAGATAAAATATGGCACGTGTAAAACGCGGTGTTACCGCTAAAGCCCGACATAAAAAAGTTTTAAAATTAGCCAAAGGTTATTATGGTGCAAGACGCAAGGTCTATCGTGTTGCAAAACAAGCTGTCATAAAAGCAGCACAATATGCCTATCGTGATCGTAAACAGCGTAAGCGGGAGTTTCGCCGTTTATGGATTGTGCGGATTAATGCAGCTGCGCGGTTAAATGGGCTATCTTATAGTCGGTTTATGGCAGGCTTAAAAAAGGCTTCCATCGAAATCGATCGTAAAATCTTAGCGGATTTAGCGGTATTCGATAAAGCAGCCTTTGCCTTAATTGCGGAAAAATCGAAAGCCGCATTGGCATAATTGATTCATGCAAAATTTATTGGCGATTTTAGAAAATGGCAAAACTGCTATTGCGGCAGCCTCTGATCTAAAATCGCTGGAATCCCTTCGTGTTGAATTTTTGGGCAAAAATGGTCATCTGACGCAATTATTAAAAACCTTAGGCCGATTGTCAGCCGAAGAACGCCCTCAATTTGGGCAGCAGGTGAATGAAGCCAAAGAAGCGTTTACCCATGCCTGGCATCTTAAAAAAGAAGCTTTAGAACAAGCCGCACTCGAATTGACACTGAAGCAGGCACAATTAGATGTGACATTACCTGGCAGAGGCATGGATCAGGGTAGAGCGCATCCCATTAGTCAAACGATAGCACGTATTTCAGCATGGTTTTCGCATTTGGGGTTTACTGTCGAAGAAGGCCCTGAAATCGAAGATGAGTTTTATAATTTTGAAGCTTTAAATATGCCTTCGTATCATCCTGCGCGTGCGATGCATGATACTTTTTATTTTGCAGATGAGCGTGTGCTTCGAACACACACCTCTCCTGTACAAATTCGCGCGATGCATAACAAACAGCCACCCTTTAGAATGATTGCACCTGGACGCGTTTATCGCTGTGATTTTGATATTTCGCACACCCCCATGTTTCATCAGATTGAGGGCTTGGTTGTCGATACGGATATTCATTTCGGGCATTTAAAAGGTATTTTAGAAGCCTTTTTAAAAGCTTTTTTTGAAAAAGATTTAAAAACCCGCTTTCGTTCGTCTTATTTCCCTTTTACAGAACCTTCTGCCGAGGTAGATATTCAATGCGTAAAATGTGAGGGACAGGGTTGTCGTATTTGCAGCCAAACGGGGTGGTTAGAAATTTTAGGTTGTGGCATGGTGCATCCAAAAGTGCTTGAAAATTGCAATATCGATAGCGAAAAATATACAGGTTTTGCTTTTGGTATGGGTATGGAACGTTTAGCCATGTTGCGCTATGGTGTAACGGACTTGCGTTTATTTTTTGAAAATGACGTGCGGTTTTTAGAGCAGTTTTAAATATAAAAGAGGTCAAATCTAGATTTGACCTCATCTTCATCTTTACCTAGGTGCTGGAGAAGACTCAGCAGAAGTGACCTGAGCTGTAGCGCTCGTAGTGGTCGTAGAAGTTGTTGTAGCACTGGTGGTCAACCAAGAAGAGGCCCAGCTTAAAATAGAAGCAGCAGTACCAGAAGGGCCTAGCGTAGTACTACCCGCACAGAAGCGTTGCGGTTTCTGATAACTTGAAAAAGGAGAGTATCGGCCTAGCCACGCATCACCGGTGCTTTCGCTCCAATAATAGAAATCGTTTAGATTGCCTGTGGTTTCAGTCTTGTCTTCAGCATCAGTAATATAAGACATTAATCTCTCTAATACAGAGTCAACACTTGTTTTAACAGTGTGGTTTTTAATAATGCTGCCATTATCTTGTGTGTTACGAAGGAGTCTTGCAAGTGCTCTTGCAAACTCCAGTTTTTCTGGAACAGTATACTCGGAAAATTGCTCAATATTTGCAGGTTCATTATCCGCGAACCATTTACTAAATTTTCTTTCTTCTTCGCCTTTAATCTCTGATTGAGAAGCTAGAAGCTCATCTATTGTTCCAAGTATCGACTTACAATCAGAAATTGCTTGAAACAATTTTGTGGTGATATTTTTGTTCTTAGGGGCATTTTGTAGGTACATTTTCAATCTCCTTCATATTTTTCTATTTGACAAATGTCCATTATACACTAATGAATAGGGTCAAACAATGGGGCCAAATCTAGATTTTCGAGCGATTTCATGAACAGTTAGCAAGTTAAAGATATGTTGTGTTACCCTATCCCTATTTTGATATATCAGGGGGTAAGAAGACGTTACTCATAATTATGATCCCACGATTCCCGGCAATAGCTATCTGCTTGATGATGACCTGGTGTTGTGATTTACGAAGACATTGACTTGAGAGGGTTTATGAATATATTAGTGCTAATAGCATTGCTCGTTACAGTATGGTTCGGATGGCGGTTTTATTCAAATCGTTGTAATTTACCTTGTCCTGCTTGGTTATCCTGGATGGTAGAGCTGGATAATCCATTTGCAAAAGCTCATAAGGCACGTGAAGTTATAC
Organism: Gammaproteobacteria bacterium; assembly: GCA_044225595.1. Lineage (GTDB taxonomy): Bacteria > Pseudomonadota > Gammaproteobacteria > UBA6186 > Azoamicaceae > CADEGZ01. The sequence goes on along the minus strand of JBGAIG010000006.1, from coordinate 49,065 downwards.
AAATGTTGCCACTGCAAAATGGGATTAGAATTCTAGACATAGGCTGCGGTCCCGGAAGAGTTTTATTGCCCTTGGCCAAGAAGATATCACCCATAGATGCTCATGTGACAGGCCTTGATATTCAAGCTGACATGATAGAAAAAACAAGATTCAAAGCTGAAGCTCTTGGCATTACAAATGTTGATTTTATAAATTGTAGTATACATGAAGCAAAGATTGATAAGCTATATGATATTATTCTAATGATTTGTGTTTTAGGAGAAATTCCGAAAAATGATCGCAAATCGGTAATGCAAAAAATAGCAAAATATTTGCAGCCTGATGGCATCATATCAATCACCGAAACAATTTTTGACCCGCATTTCCAAAGTCGCAAATATGTATCTGAAATTATGAAAGAGATTGGTTTTGCAGAGGATAAATTTATAGGTAATAGGCTTGCTTATACTTCACATTTTAAGAAAAAGAAGCATGAAGATGAATTCAATAAATAATTACAATAGGCCACTACTTTTCTATTGTTTATCTATAGCTACAAGTTGGACATGTTGGTTTATTGCAGCTTATTTAAGCAATTTAGAGCCGTATAAAATCCTATCTGGTGCGTTAATGCTCATAGGACTGGCAAGCCCCACCATCATAGCCTTCACTACGATATATTCAAGTGCTGGTTTAAAAAAAGATTTGCTACCAAGGCTTTGCAAACTTTCTAATGTTAATTATATATACATTTTTTTAGCTGTAGCTTTAATGCCATTCAGTATTATATTAGCTCAATGTATATCTTTAATATTTGGATATGGCGTAGATCAATTTTATCTATCAAAACATGCTTCTTTTACTTTTAGTTTATTTCCTGCGTGGATGATGTTATTCATTGCCCCTGCAGTAGAAGAATTAGCTTGGCACTCTTATGGCACAGATTGCTTGCGTTATAAATTTAATCTTTTTATAACTTCCATGATATTTGCTGTGTTTTGGATAGCTTGGCACTTTCCTCTTTCATTTATAAAAGGATACTATCATAGTAATATTGCTGAAAGCAGCTGGATTTATTCTTTAAATTTTGCTATTAGTTTATTTCCCTTTGTATTTTTAATGAATTGGTTGTATTATAAATCAAATAGAAGCATTTTAATTGCTATTATTTTTCATATTACGGCTGGCTTGTTTAATGAGCTTTTTGCTACCCACCCTGATTCAAAAGTTATTCAAACCTTGCTTCTTACATTTCTTAGTGTTGCACTAATATACAAAGAAAGAAGTATGTTTTTCAATAAATCAATATGAGGGTTAAGAATAAAAAATGCCAACAATAAACTTTAGTCTAGTCTCATTCTTAATAAAAAAAGCTTTATCTTTTATTTAACCTTTAATAAAGAAAAAGCCACTCAATTTAATTAAGGAAGTTTAAGTGCATATTTGTTTTTCGATGTTAGAGAGAATGCTACGCTAGCAACGTGAAAGTTTAATTTTATTCCTGAAAATTCATTTGTTGAAACCATAGATTTGACCTTATTAATCTCGATACCGAAAGCATACGAATTTTTTCACACATTTCAGCTTCAGCACTGAGCGGTATGGTATCAGTGACAACAAGCGCTTCAATGGGTGAATCTACAATTTTTTTAACAGCATTTCCCGATAAAAGGGGATGTGTGATATAAGCCATCACGGATTTTGCACCTTGTGCTTTTAGAGCCGTTGCTACACTACATACAGTGCTGCCGGTATCTATCATATCGTCGATAATGACACAGTCGCGATCTTTCACATTGCCGTTTATATTGGTAATTTCTACGACATGAGGATGGGGACGATGTTTTTCTATCATCACAAATTCAGCAGGGTTTAATTTTTCAGAAAATGCTTTAGCGCGCGTAACACCACCCTTATCGGGAGAAACCACTAAAGGTTCAAAATGCTTTTTAGAGGCTATTTTTTCTATAAAATCATTTAAAAAAAGTTGAGTTGTATTTAAGTTATAGATAGATTTTTCAAAAAAAATATCTTGAGGGTCTGTGTGCAAGTCAACGGTAATCACATGTTCAATGCCCACCGTTGTTAGCAAATTAGCCATGACTTTTGCACTGATATTTTGACGTGCATATCCAAAGTAGGGAATAACAGCGGTAATGTGACAAGCGCCTGCGTATTTAACAGCATTTGCTATTAATAAAAGTTCCATCATGTGATGATTTGTGGGTGTTGAAGTAGATTGGATAATATAAACATCTTTATCCAAAACAGAGTCTAAAATTTCAAGGTGCGTTTCTCCATCAGCAAACTGTTCGATCCGCATTTTTCCTAAAGGCTGGTTTAAACATTTTGCAATTTTTTCTGAAAGTAGGAGATTCGCATTGCCAGACAGCAATAATGATTTAGTCAATTAAACAACTCTAAAATTGTTATGTATCAATATTTAAAAACAATAATGGCTGGGGTGCTAGGATTCGAACCTAGGTATGCAGGGATCAAAACCCTGTGCCTTACCGCTTGGCGACACCCCAATTCAAGTTTCTCATTATGCAAGAAAATGAGAGAAAGAAACAAGACGCAAATTGCGGCAATGATAATGCCGGCTTATTTAGCAAGACGCCAACGATCAAAAACAAACTTAAGCCGTATAGCACCATTTTTAAGAAGAAGCTTATACGGTACATCGTGCCCATCAACAGATTTGTACGCTTGATATTGGATGTTCCAACCTTGTTGATCAATTTGCCAAAATCGATTTGAGTCATCTAATAAAATTTTATCAGGCGCAGCCCCTGGTGCAGCTAAACCTCGAAGCCAATAGCGTAATCCAGACACTGGAATGATCCAGCCCAATTCTTGGCGTACTAACGCTTCAGGTGTGCTAGCTATAATAACCTTGCCATCGGTTTTTGTCAGCCAGACCTGATTTCCTTTTCCTTCAATTTGCACAGCGCCACTGCCAAGCGGGCCGTATAAACGAATCTGATAGCTTTGAGGGTGCTGTTGCCAGATAAGACGTGCATGACCGCCTTGTTTGCCATCGGTAAATCCTATTTTCCCCTTTGCTTCGAAGTCTTGAAGATTAGAAAGATTTTGGTTTCTAACTTTTTTATTGGTTGTGGTTTGTAAATGTTGAGGTGGCTCAATAATGGTTGCGCAGCCCGAAAATAAAAGGCATGCAACACAGATCGTTAATAATTTCATTTTTCTAGTATAATCTACTCATTGGCGCTTAGTCTCTATATATAACGGAAGTACGATTATACTCAGTTGATTGGAGGGTATTAAATGAAATTCGATTTTTTTAATATACCTTTAGCGAAAGCGATTCGCGAAACCTGGGAGCAGGGCTATCGTTTTCCCGATTTTTTTGCCGATTTAGGCGCTGGTCTTAGCATTGGTATTATTGCTATTCCAATGACTATGGCGGTTGCTATCGCGTGTGGCGTGCAGCCTGAGCATGGCTTGTATGGCGCTATTATTGCAGGTCCCCTAATAGGACTGTTGGGTGGTTCGCGTTTAAGTATTTCAGGTCCTGTTGCCGAACTGGCTGTTTTGATTTATCCCGTTGTGTATCAATTTGGTTTTGGCGGCTTAATGTTGGTGACGTGGATGGCGGGTCTCATCTTATTAGCCATGGGTTTAGCAAAGCTTGGACGGGTCATAGAATTTATTCCTTATCCGGTTACCACAGGCTTTATTGCTGGCACTGGCGTCGTGATTTGCGCTTTACAAATTAAAGATTTTTTTGGGCTTGATTTATTAGTACAGCCCAAATATTTTGTAGATCGCTTGCTAGGGCTCGCAGCAGCGTTTCCGACGTGGAAAATAGGGGATACAACAGTTGGGATCATCACATTAATGGTGATGATATTTTGGCCGCGTTTAAAATTGCGAATTCCAGCGCATTTAATTGCAATGGTCGTTGGTAGTTTAGCAGGTATGGCTTTACCGCTGATTTCGCCGGAATGGTCTTTCGAAACCATTGGTTCTCGATATGGCGGGATTCCACAAACCCTACCGCAGCTATTCTCGTTTAAGGCAACACTTGATTTGGAAGCTATTCGTATTTTGTTTAGTTCTGCCTTTGCAATCGCAATGTTGTGTTCGATTAAAGCCTTATTATGTGCAGTTGTGTTGGATGGTATGACGGGTACTAAGCATAACCCGAATGCAGAACTCATCGCTCATGGCATTGGTAATTTGGTGTTACCTTTTTTTGGTGGTATTGCTTCGACGAGTGCGCTTTCTCGTTCGGTTGCTAATTTACGCGTTGGCGCTAGATCACCGATCGCCGCTGTTATCCATGGTGTTGCCATTTTGTTAGTTATTTTAATTTTTGCACCTTTTTTATCGTATTTGCCGATGGCGGCATTGGCCGCATTATTGCTAATGGCCGCTTGGCAGATTTTTGATTTTCAGCATTGCTTACAAATTGTACGCGTGGGTACGCGTAGTGATGTTGCCGTACTCTTAATTTGTTTTGGTTTAACGGTATTGTTAGACATGGTGATAGCTGTTGGTGTGGGTATGGTGTTGGCAGCACTTTTATTTATGAAGCAGATGGCCAATATTACAGGCGGGCGTTGGCTTTTAGAAGCAAAGCATTGGAATATGAAAAAACGGCTGCCAGCGCATGTAATGGTTTATGAAGTATCAGGTCCCTTGTTTTTTGGTGCAGCAGAAAAAGCGATGAGTACCTTACGTGAGCATAGTTCAGGATTAAAAGTCTTAATTTTACAAATGCATGGCGTGCCAACGATTGATATTAGCGGTGTGGTTGCGTTGCAGTCAGCGCTTGAGTCATTACATCAAAAACGAATTTTTGTGATTTTATCGGAGGTCCAAGCGCAGCCCATGGAAGCCTTAAAACGTGCGGGGTTAGAGCCTGATGGCGAAAAACTCGCGATTGCTGAGAATATGCAAAGCAGTATTCAACTGGCAAAGGCGGTTGTGTAGTCAAAGCAAGAAAAATTAGCTAAAGCAAATTTGAATAATCCCTAAATTAAATATGTAGTTTTCCTTTTTAAAAGGGGTATATAATTACCCTTATTGAATGCCCACTTTGTAGATAGTTCAAAGCTCTGCTTAGTGTGTAAATAATCAGTAAAAAGTTGTATATTTAATTGAGATTGACGAGTGTTATCACTAAAAAATAGGCTTATTTGATTTTTGTTATTTAATATACTAAAAATTGATATAAGCCAGTGCTAACACTACATGATTAATAATTATTGTTGAGGAGAGAGACGATGGCTGATCCAATAGATTCCGAAATACCAGAGGCTCAGAAGGTCGAAGAAATTTTAAACAGTGGTCTTAGTCATGAGGCTGTGATCCAAGCTTTGGAGAAAGAAATTGAGGCAACTATAGCAGCATCAATCACGGAGCCTGGTGGCAAGAAATCAGAAGAAAAATTAGAAGAAGAATCGTTGTCAATTTTACAAGGATGTGAGCAGTTATATGAGCCAAAATTTCTTACAGTATATAGTTCTCTATTAGCTACTATGGTACAGGTAAAACCAAAATCAGAGGAGGGGGTGGAACTGCCGGAAAAACAGATAGCAAACCAGAAAGCTTTTGAGTTTTTTGAAGGTAAGAAAAATTCTAAAAAAGAGGATATTAGGAAAGAAATTTCTGAACTAGAGGCAGAGCTTAAAATTATTAAAACAAAGTTTCGGGAGTCTGCTATCTATAGAGAGACTGTTGAATTACTAAACAAAGAAATAAAAAGTCTACATCAACATACGGAAGAAGGAAGAAATACAGCTCTTCATAGGAAGCCCTCAGCAGCCAGATTAAAAACTGAGCACATCTCTGGGGAAGAAAGTAGGAAAAAAAAAGCTGAGCTAGCGGAATTGAATGCGCTGACACCAGAAAGTCCTGTTCCATCCTTCCTTATCCTGACGGTGTCTAATAAATCTCAAAAATTAGCAAAATTAAAAAAAATATTAATATCGCTAGATGATCCACCACAGGAGATAAAATCTGAGTTAGATAAAATAACAAAATCGCGCGAAGCTATAAAGAAGCAACTATCTGAAAAATTAAAGATCTATTACAGAGCATGGGCTGAAAAAAAGATAAATTCTTCAGAAGATGCTTTACTTGTGCTAGAAGTGCATACTAAATATCAAAAAACACTTAAGACAAGTTATAACCGGAGTGCCGAGACGGACCTTAAAACACTCGTTGACGATATGGAACAGGAATCACAAAATGCTAAGCAAGAGTGTGTGACTATATTAGAACAGAAAGAATTTAATGAAGAGTTGGGATTAGCATCGAAAGAGGCAGAAACAGTATTAATAGACATCGTGCAGAACGCGTTTGAAATTACGTTAAAGATAGAGAAATCTGTACAGGAGTTCATTGAGAAAGACTACCTTATACAAGAAGGTATTCTTAAGACGGTTGCTGCTGTTGCTAAAGCTGACGCAATTCGTGCCTGTACAGCGGATCGCGGATTCAAGAAGAAGACAGAAGTAAAAGAAAAGCAGGAAAAGAGAGTCGTCACGAAAGCAACTGAAGAATCAAAACCGCAAACTTTCGATTTTGATCGACAAACTACTTTGTATACTGCGCAAGAGCGGCTATCCCTTGCAAAACATTTTGGATGTGATTCATTTAATATTCAAGAAATAAGTGAAACATTATCCAACACCCTTGGTTTATTTAAGGAAAACCCAGCAAGGCTGTCGGACAAAAAACGCCAGAAACTAGATATATGGTTACAAACCATTATCCAGAAAACAGGAATATTCAACCCCTATGGATTGAGAGATAATGATGGGGTGTTACAACCTTGCGAGTGTATACAACAAGTTTTAGGGATACCAAATATAAATGCCGAATTGGAAAAGAGGGCGACAGCAAAGAAAGTTCTATTATCTCAAAAAATGAATGTTGGTTCGGAGAAGCCGAGACAAACGCTAGCAGCTGGGCAAGAAGGCGCTGAATCTAAGAATGATGATGTTAGTGGGAATGATCGTGTGGTATTTCATACTCAGACTACAAGCGGGAGCGTAGAAACCAAGAGCGATAGCGATAGTGATAATGAAGAGGTAAAAAATGCAGTTAGCAAAATGATGGCTGGAAGGGTAGAACTAGAAGAACTCATGACAAAATTCACTCGCACAATGAGCGAACTTAATGAAGAACGTAAAGCTCGACAAGAAGCAGAAGAATCCCGAGCCAGAGAAAAAAAAGCTCGAAAACAAGCAGAGCTTGAAAAAGCTGAAATGGTCGCCAAAGTAGCAGAAAGCCCGACGAAGGTATTGGAGACGGTTTTAGGCAGGGATAAAGCTGAACTCATGCGTAGAGATGCACAGAAATCTAAATTAAAAAAATGAAAAAGAGCGTCAGAAGTTGGATTGCTATAAGGTGTTTTAAAACGCAGATAGCAATCCACTTGCGTTAGGCATGATTTAAAATTGGCAAGCAATTCCTAAGCCAAATAAAAGGTTATTTTTGAAGCTTAATTTACTGACGGATGTTGTGCCATCTGGGAATTTGGCTTGCATATTTTTAAATTTTGAAGTCATTTCATAGCGAGCAAGTAAACGTATTGTGAACATTTCGGAGAGAGGGTACATAACACCAACACCAAATGCAGGAACAGCACGTCGGGATCTAAACCGTTTTGTAGTCTCTTCCGCATCAGCTGGGACGACTGCTCCCCCCTCGGTGGCTAGGGGGTAGTTTGTTGCTGTAATTTTTAATACGGACATTCCTACAGAACCTAAAAGGCGGAGCGTGCATCCAATAGGCATCTGGCCAACTATATCAAGATGAGGTCCATTAATAGTAAGGGTATTTTTTGCGACCTTAAACTCAGCCGGAAAAGCAGTTGGGTCCAATGGAACTCCTAGCTCAATAATATTATTATAAGCAACCCTACTTTTATGTTCCGTAAACATCCAGCCGCCTTCAACACCAATATAATCATTAAGCCATGTACCAATATATAGATTCCCTTGCGGCATTCTGTTTGGAAGCGATTCACTTCCCAGTCCGTTTACCATGGTTACATTGCGTTGATAAACATCCGCTCCGACATACGGCAAACTTGGCGAAAATTCTAAAACACCGCCAGCGAATACAGTGCCCGACAAACCCAAAGCAAGCATACCCATGACTGTTCGATATTTTATTCGGTGATTGATAGATGCAGATTGCGTGAGTGGCATATTGGGGTTGACTGACATAAGGGTTATCTCCTTTTGATGGCTATCCTAAAACCCGCAGTCTACTGTGTTTTTAGCGAATCGTAAACAGTGGGTGCCACAAAAAGGCAGTAACATAAAAGCAAATGACTAAAATCCCATTAACATTAATTTTTCAGTTCGATCTTTAATTTCTTTAAATTTTCTAACAATTCTAAGGCGTTCGCATGACTGGGATTTTGCTTTAAGATTTGCTGTAAATCTGCTTCGGCCATTTCCCATTTTTTGAGATTAGCTGCGCTAATAGCGTGACTGTATAAAATATCTTCGTCATTCGGTAATTTAGCGAGGATATCATTTGCCAGCTGCAGGGCTTCATCACAGGATTTGTTTGCATTAAGCAGTTCAATTTCGACTAACAAAAGCGCTTTTTGTTCTTCAAAAGTCGTGGGATTGCTATTGTGAATCAGATAAATAGCTTCTTGATAAGATCCCATTTCTTTTAATAAAGCAATGGCGTGTAGTACTGCTGGAATATAATAAGATCCCTTTCCGACATTCGAATAGTGAGCGATGGCGGTACTTTTGTTGCCTTGCAGTTCTTCACTTTTTCCCGATAAATATTCAGCGCCGTCTGCTACAGCGGGAAACATTTGTGCTTTTTTTAAAGCTTCTGAAGCGTTTTTCCATTGTTTTTCTCTTAAATAGAGATCAGCCAAGATTAAAAGCGCAGAACCACCGTATTTAGGATCTCTCGTTATTTTTGCTAATTCTATTTTAGCAGCTTGCGTGTCTTCAATATCCAGCAAAGCACTGGCATAGAAGAATCGAAGCTCACTGTTCTGCGGATATTTATCGAGTTGTGTTTTTAAAAAGTGCATTGCCGGTGCATCATCATTTTTTTCATAACGAATCAAACGTGCCTTCAGTTCTATGGCACCCGTTAAATCCGGCCGTTGTTTTAAAGCAGAGTTAACCCACTGTGTTGCACTTTGAAGATCTCTTTGTTCGACAGCACTTTCTGCAGCTAATAGATGAGCATACGGATCTTTTGGTCGCGCTAATGCGAGTTGATTTAAGGCTTCTTTGAGATTTTTTGCACTGTCTTCAGAGAGACGACTTTGAACTTCCATAATGGGATTGTCGACTTGTGTTGGATCGATTTCAATAATGCGGGTGAGGTAAGGTAATGCTTCCTCAACTGATTGGCTAATGAGTAATGTCATGGTAATTAATTGCGCTTGTAAATCGAGTGGTGCTGCATCTGCCCAGCGTTTTGCACTGATTAAAGCTTCATCAGGTGCCTCTAATGAAATGGCTAAAAGGGTAGAGGCCTCTGCCACAGCAGGATCATTGGTTTGTTCTATCGCTTTTATATAATAACTGAGTGCAACGGATTTTATGTCGCGGCTGGCAGCAATTTCTGCACTCAGAATATTGTATAGGAGAGCGCTGTGTTTTTTTTCTGGGGGTTCTTGTTCTGAGGATTCTGTCTTTGCGAACACGGTCTTAGTGGTCCCCATCGTCAAACAGCAGATTAGCAGATATACTGTTAACATCCATCGTGTGTGAGAAAGGCCTAGGTTTTTAATTTTTTTAAAAGGTATGTACATAGCTAATCCAAATTTGTTTTCTAAATAACACATCGGCGTGGCAGTAAAAATCTAAAGGATCGGGTCTCAATGGCTTTAATGGTAGTGGGTGTTAATTTTCAAACGGCAAGCATTAATATTCGAGAGCGGGTTGTCTTCGACAGGCAGGTAGGAATTGAAATAGCACGCTGGCTTATCGCTGAAGGGCTTGCAACAGAAGCATTGGTTATTTCCACTTGTCATAGAACAGAGGTATATTGCGAAGGGCAGACCCAATACGATTTATTTAAAATGATTATAGGTCAATTTGATTTATCTATTGAAGAAATAGAACGCTTTACTTATAAACATCTCGACTTGGCTGCTGCGATGCATTTAATGCGAGTTGCAACGGGTTTGGACTCGATGATTGTGGGAGAAGCCGAGATTTTTGGGCAGTTGAAAAAAGCTTACACCGCTTTTGCGAATGCTGGTACGATTGGCAAGCATTTAGGACGTTTGTTTCAAACAACTTTTGCGATTGCAAAAGATGTACGAACACGAACGGGCGTAGGTGTGAATCCGGTTTCGATGGCTTATGTTGCTGCAAGATTGGCGCAGCATGTTTTTTCGGATTTGAGCAAAGCCTCGGTGTTGTTAGTGGGTGCGGGCGATTTGATTCGGTTGATTGGGCAGCATCTGATGGCGATGGGTGTTCAAAAAATAAGCCTTGCTAATCGTACAGAAGCCAATGCTGCGCGCTTAGCACCTTTATTTAATGCCGCACATTTTGGACTCGAGAAAATGCGAGATCATTTATTTGAAGCAGACATTGTTATTACCGGTTGTGCGGCCGTATTACCCCTTATCGGTAAAGGCATGGTGGAGAATGCATTAGACCAACGTCGCACAAAACCGATGTTTATGATCGATTTAGGCATGCCGCGGAATATAGAAACAGAGGTCGGTACTTTAGAAAATGTCTATTTATATTGCATAGATGATTTACAAAAAATGGTAGAAGAAAATAAGCGTTTTAGACGTAATGCGGCGGAATCTGCAGAAATTATGATACAAGTGGCAGCTGTTCGATTTATGGATTGGCTAGCAGCCCAAGATTCTTTTAAAACGCTTTGCAGTTTTCGCGAAAAATTTGAGCAAATTCGCGATCGCTTGTGTCAAAATGCTTTGCATCGGCTCCATTTGGGAGACACGCCTGAACGTGTGATTAAACGTTTAGCGCATGATTTAACCAGTCGATTTTTGCATGAACCCACACGACGTTTGCGAGAAGCAGGCTTAGAACGTGAAGAAGCCTTATTAACTTTAACCCGAGATTTATTTGAGTTAGATTGTGAAAGCCTCTATACAAAATAAGTTAGAATTTTTGCTCGAACGGCATCAGGAATTGAGCGATCTCTTAAGTTCTGCAGAGATTATTCAAGATCAAGCGCAATTTCGTTCTTTATCAAAAGAATATGCAGAATTAGAACCGTTGGTTTTTAGTTTTGGCGTATATCAGCAACTGAGGACCGATCTCGCATCCATCACAGAAATGCTAAAAGATCCTGAACTCGATATAAGATTAATGGCACAAGAAGAATTAAAAGAAGCCAAGCAAAAATTAGAGCAGCAAGAAGAAATCTTATATGGTCTTTTACTGCCCAAAGATCCGAATGATCATCGCAATGTCTTTCTGGAAATCCGCGCAGGCACGGGGGGTGATGAGGCTGCATTATTTGCGGGGGATTTGTTTCGTATGTATGTACGTTTTGTAGAAAGTCAGGGCTGGAGCAGTGAAATTTTAAACCAAAGTTTTGGAGAGCATGGTGGCTATAAAGAGGTGATTGTTCGCATCTCGGGTAAAAATGTTTATGCCAAATTAAAATTTGAATCGGGCACACATCGTGTGCAGCGTGTGCCGGCCACAGAGTCGCAGGGGCGCGTTCATACTTCGGCCTGTACGGTTGCAATCTTACCCGAGGTTGAAGCGATAGAATCGATTGATATCGATCCGAGTGATTTACGGATTGATACTTATCGTGCATCCGGTGCAGGTGGGCAGCATGTCAATAGGACAGATTCTGCTGTACGTATTACGCATTTGCCAACGGGTACAGTTGTCGAGTGTCAAGATGAACGTTCTCAACATAAAAATAAAGCGCGTGCCATGAGTCTTTTACAGTCTAAATTATTGGTTGCCGAACAAACCAAGCAGCGTTTAACAGAAGCAGAAACGCGGCGAAATTTAGTGGGCAGCGGTGATCGCTCCGAGCGGATTCGCACTTATAATTTTCCGCAAGGACGTTTAACAGAACATCGTATTAATTTAACTTTATATCAATTGCCGAGCATTATGGAAGGACATTTATCACCGGTCATTGATCCTTTAATTCGTGAAAACCAAGCAGATTTGTTGTCAGTGATGAGTGATGAATGAACTGCCTATTTCATTTCTATTGTCGGTTGCTTTAAAATCTTGCCATGTGACGCGATTAGAAGCAGAATTGCTATTAGCACACGTTTTGGGTGTATCGCGCAGTTATCTTCGCGCTTGGCCTGAGAAAACAGTAGCAGAAAAACAAAAAGAAGCTTTCGAAACCTTGATTTCGCGGCGCAGCAACGGTGAGCCTGTTGCTTATCTGATTGGCCATAAAGAATTTTGGTCTTTGCCTTTGGTTGTTTCAAATGCAGTGTTGATTCCACGCCCTGAAACAGAATGCTTAGTAGAACTTGTGTTAAAGACATTTAGTCACGATTTGCACAATATTTGCGCTTTAGATTTGGGCACAGGCAGTGGCGCAATTGCATTGGCTTTAGCGGTTGAAAGACCGTCTTGGAAAATCATAGGCGTTGACCGTTCTTTAACTGCTTTGGAAATTGCCAGACGCAATGCAAACACGCATCAAATAGCGAATGTGGAATGGAGAGAGAGCAATTGGTTTTCGTGTTTTAAAGATGAGAGGGATAAACCCAGATTTGATGTTATTGTTAGTAATCCACCATATCTTGCACCCAATGATAGACATTTAGAAAGTTTACTTCGTTATGAACCTAAAGAGGCGCTCATATCATGGCCTGATGGTTTAGCAGATCTCAAAAAAATTATTAGCGAGGCTTCTGAATACTTGGCGCCAAAAGCTTGGCTTTTTTTAGAGCATGCTTTTGATCAAGGTGTTATCGTCAGAAAAGTGCTTAAATTAGCGGGCTTTTCGAGCATAAAGACCTATCAAGATTTAGCCAACTTAAGCCGTGTAACAGTAGGTCAAAAATCCTAAAATTACTTTAGAGAAATAAATTCAATCATTTAAGTTTTTTTATTTTTCGTCGAAGAGTAAGATAGTACTTATTGACTTTGTCTGGCGTTGTGCGAGTGGTGAGTGCTAAGAGTGTAGCTGCTTGACAGACAAGCTAAAAACTTTTAGATTGTGTGCTGCTTTAAAGTGAAGGAAGGATAAAACTTTGTTAGTTAATTTAAGAGGACGGAGCATGAAGCGTATAGGAAAAAATTTAGTGGTTGCTGGGGCCTTACTAATGGCAGGTGGCGCCAATGCGGAAGAAATGTTTCCCTATATAGGCGCTGATATTAGCCAAACGTACATGCGGGCACGTAGTCAATGGAATTTGATTTTTCCTAAGAGTTATCCCGGGGCTTCACTTTATCTTGGAACGCGATTTCATCAGAATTTTGGTTTGGAATTAGGTTACGATTGGTCAGGACGCGTCACAAAAGATTATATTTTGCCAACAGGAACGCGCTTTTTTGGTGGCGCAGTGACTGCAGCCAATGGTCTACGGGGTAGCACCAAGATACGGCGTACGGGTGGTTATTTAGATCTTTTAGGAACATTACCAGTTGCCGAGTGTTTTGAGCTTTTAGGTTCGCTTGGCTTTGGTTGGGTACAAACAAAGATCACGACCTCTTTTAGCAGTGAACCAGCAGGTGCAAGTTCGACGAGTTCAGCAATTGCTTCGACATCCGGTAAGGGCCGTGGTGTATTGCGATTGGGTATTGGTGGCATATTTATGGTAACAGAGAGTGTAGGCGTTCGCGCTAAAATCAATTGGGCGGGTACCTCTAGCTTGCAGTTAAAAGGCAGCCCCCTCTTTGACAGTTTGGGATACGAAAAGAAAGGATTTAAAGGTTCGACTTCATTATTAGCAGGTATTTTTGTTAGGTTTTAAGTTTTAAGGATTGCAAATGAAATTTGCGGCGAAACAGGCGGAAAGTTTATTGGTTTTAAGTGTGCTCTTAGCGGCAAGCAGTGCGCATGCAGATATGTTAGGTGAACTCAGTCCTTACCTCGGTGCAGATTATTATCAAACTTGGATGCGTGCGCAGAGTGATTGGAAAAAAATCTTTCCACGTTCTTATCGGGGTGCAACTGTTTATGTGGGAACCCGATTTTGCGAGAATACCTTAGGTTTAGAGCTGGGATACGATCGATCAACGCGTACTAAAAAAGATTGGTCTTTACCGGCGGGTTCGGCTTTTTTTAATGGTGCTGTGCCAAACACAGGCATTACAGGCACAACAAAAGTGACGCGTTCGGGTGTTCACTTAGATTTCTTGGGCTTTTTGCCGATAACCAGCTGTTTTGATTTATTTGCAGTGGTAGGTTATGGCTGGGTTCAAAACAAAATTGATATGACCTTGAGTACGGCTCCAGGCAGCAGTAACCAAAGTTCTGCTTTGGCTACTGTTGGTGGAAAAGGGGGCAGCGTTTTACGCGCAGGCCTTGGTGGAAGCTACATGGTTAACGACATGGTTGGTCTTAGGGCCAAAATAGGTTGGGAGACAACTTCCACCTTACGTGTTAAAGGTAACCAAGCTTTTACAGCTCTGGGTTATCAATCAAAAGGCTGGAAAGATACGACAGCATTGTCGATTGGTGCTTTCGTAAAATTTTAGTCTGGGTGTAGTGTTGAAGCTTCTTAATAACGTTATATGAGGGGAGTAAAATGAAACAAGTAACAAAAAGTCTGGTTATCGTAGGCGCCATGTTGGCTGCAGGTAGTGCTGCTGCAGACATGATGGATTTGGAATTCAAACCATTTGTTGGGGTGGATTTTGTGCAAGCTTGGACACCTGCCAAAGGCAACATATCGCCTGTCAGAAATGAGAACATTAGCGCAAAAAGCGCTTTTAAAAACTCTTTCCCAGGCATGACTGTTTATGTAGGTTCTAAGTTTACAGAATGTCTTGGCATCGAATTGGGCTGGGATTCATCTGTATCTGCAAAGAAGAAAACAGCAGTTAGCCCTAGCAACACAGCGATTGCTGGTGGTTATAAGTATACTACCAAAATTCGTCGTGAAGGCATGCATGCTGATTTAGTTGGCTTCTTGCCAATGGATTGTTGGGAACTTTTCGGATCCTTGGGTATTGGCTCTGTTAAGATGAAGCTGAGCGGACAAGACTTAACGGCAAATACTGCAGCTTCCCAAGCTGCTCTTAATGCCGCAAGCCAAACACCATTTTCTAGCAAAAGAAAAGCAGTGTTGCGTGCTGGTCTTGGTGCAAACTACATGTTTACAGAAATGTTTGGCGCACGTGTTAAAGTTGGTTACGAAAATACAAGCGCATTGCGTTTGAAGTATACTAACGGCACAAGCGTTAAAGCGTTCAAAGACACAACTAGCTTAGCGCTTGGTTTGTTTGCACGTTTCTAAGTTAATTTTTGCTTAACTTAATTAAAACCCTGGTTTGGAGACAAGCCGGGGTTTTTTTTTAATCCCCCCTGTCCCTTGTGCTAGAATAAACAATAAAGGTTTGAAGAGGGATCTCAAGGATGAAACAGTTATTTTTGTTCGTTTTCTCACTTTTTTCAGGCATGAGCTATGCAGCTTCAATAGCAAATCTTAATCATTACGATACTTATATGGGTGTCAATTTTAAACAGAATTGGATAACACCACGTGGCGATTGGAATAAGCTTTTTGTAAAAGAAGAACCAGGATTTAATGTCTATGCAGGTTGGCGCTTTCATCCAAATTTTGGTGTAGAGTTTGGTTACGAATGGACAGATAATAAACCTAAGGTATTTGTCGTACAACCTGGCACTACGCTGTTAGGCGTTGCAAACACTACCGGTTCTCCCGTCACACTGACAGGCAAAGTTCGTTTTAAAGCAGGTGCCTTAGATCTGAATGCATTTATTCCTTTGTGCTCAACACCACTTTGGGAAGAAGTGATCCCAGAAGGTATTATTTCGCTGGGTGTTGCAGCCACAAAAGCCAGTATGAAAATTTCTTCGAATGGATCTACAGCACCGGCTACAACATTTAGCAATCAATTTACGCAAATACAAGGTAGAACTAAGGCAGTTTATCGCGCAGGCTTCGGTATTCAAGCACTTGTCATAGAAAATTTTGGTATACGGGCATTATGGCGCTATGAAAACACTTCGGTTTTACGTGGGCGTAATAGTGCGATTACAAGCAATGCCAACACGCGTACTATTTTTAAAAATGGGAACAGTATGGCGGTTGGGTTGTTTTTTAAATTCTGATGTTGTGTGGATTTTATAATTTCCCCTTCAAAATCTC
The DNA here is from genome assembly GCA_044225595.1 of Gammaproteobacteria bacterium. Taxonomy (GTDB): domain Bacteria; phylum Pseudomonadota; class Gammaproteobacteria; order UBA6186; family Azoamicaceae; genus CADEGZ01. Next base: position 32,801 of record JBGAIG010000006.1, on the reverse strand, counting down.
ATTCACCTGATCTGGATTCGCTTTTCCTTGGCTTCTTTTCATTACTTGTCCCACAAAAAATCCGAATAGTTGTAGTTTACCAGCTTTATAATCTGCAACTTGCGTCGGGTGGGCTGCAATCACCGCATCGATCATGGCTTCAATCGTATTCGTATCCGTCACTTGTTTTAAACCTTTTTCTTCGATAATCAAATCAGCTTCTTTTTGTGTGTTCCACATCTCTTCAAAAATCGTTTTTGCAATTTTACCCGAGATGGTTTTATCTGTGATACGTTCTATCATCTGCCCTAATTTTTCAGCAGAAAGCGGGCTCGCTGTAATCTCGAGATTCGCTTTATTCAATGCGGCTAAGAGTTCTCCCATAATCCAATTCGCGCAAATTTTCGCTTCGCTATTTTTTGCTGTGCGAACCGTTGTTTCAAAAAAGTCTGCTAATTCTCGTGAGCTAGTTAGGACAGTTGCATCGTAATTGCTTAAACCATAAGCGCTTTCAAAACGTGCAGCTTTTTCCCGCGGCAATTCGGGCAAGCTTTTACGTATTTCATCAACCAGAGTTTGATCAACCATGACAGGTAACAGATCTGGATCAGGAAAATAACGATAATCATTCGCTGCTTCTTTAACTCGCATAGAGCGTGTTTCATCTTTGTTAGCATCGTATAAGCGGGTTTCTTGAATAACCGTGCCGCCATTTTCTAAGAGTTCAATTTGGCGTTTAACTTCGTAGTTAATCGCTTTTTCGACAAATCGAAAAGAATTAACGTTTTTAATCTCTGCCCGCGTACCAAATTCTGCTTGTCCAACGGGTCGCACTGAAACATTGGCATCACATCGAAAGGAACCTTCTTGCATATTGCCGTCCGAAATCTCAAGATATCGCACTAAAGCATGAATGGTTTTAAGATAAGCAACTGCTTCGGCAGCCGATCGTAATTCCGGTTCGGATACAATTTCAATTAAAGGGATGCCTGCACGGTTTAAATCAATGCCAGTATAACCGTGAAAATCTTCGTGTAAGGATTTACCTGCATCTTCTTCCAAATGCGCACGCGTTATACCAATTTTTTTAGTAATGCCATCAGGTAGTGTAAACGTAACAGCGCCGCCTTGCACAATGGGTAACTCAAATTGGCTAATTTGATAACCTTTGGGTAAATCGGGATAAAAATAATTTTTTCGCGCAAACACAGATTTTGGCGCAATCGTTGCCCCAATACTTAAACCAAATTTAATGGCCATATGGACCGCTGCTTCATTTAAGACAGGTAATACACCTGGTAAACCTAAATCAATCGCACAAGCTTGTACATTGGGTTCAGCACCATAAGCCGTAGCAGCGCCCGAAAATAATTTCGATTGGGTCATCAGTTGTACGTGTATTTCAAGGCCGATCACGGTTTCCCATTGTGTTTTCATTTGATAGACTCCTCAAATGCCATCGGTATTTGCTTATGCCAATCGGTTAATTGTTGAAATTGGTGCGCAACATTTAAAAGTTTTCCTTCTGCAAAATAGTTGCCAACTAATTGAATGCCAATGGGGCGCTGATTGACGAAGCCGCCAGGCATCGAAAGAGCAGGGAGACCTGCTAAATTAACGCTAATCGTATAGATATCACATAAATACATGCTAACAGGATCTTTTATCTTATCTCCTAAATTAAAGGCAGGTGCAGGTGTGGTAGGCCCTAAGATAATATCAACTTCTTTAAAAGCAGTTTGAAAATCTTGGGTGATTAGCTTTCGAACGCGCTGCGCTTGTAGATAATAAGCATCATAGTAACCTGCCGATAATACATAGGTTCCAATTAAGAGCCGACGTTTTACTTCTGCACCAAAACCCTCTCCTCTGGAACGCTTGTAAAGATCTTCTAAGTTCTTAGGATTCTCACAACGATAACCAAAACGTACACCATCAAAGCGCGATAAATTAGAAGAACACTCTGCAGGCGCAATGACATAGTAGGTTGGTATGGCAAGATGCGTATTAGCCAGACTGACTTCTTTAATAATGGCACCGGCTTTTTCAAGTATTTTGACAGCTTCTTGTATGCTTTTTTCGACGTCGGCATCTAATCCTTTATCAAAAAATTCTTTCGGTAATCCAATCTTAAGTCCAGCTAAAGTATCATTTAATTGCGCGCGATAATTGGGAACAGCTTTATCGGCGCTGGTAGAATCTTTGCAATCGAATCCTGCCATGGCTTGTAATAACAAGGCGCAATCTTCAGCTGTTCTTGCAAGCGGGCCTGCTTGATCAAGACTGGATGCAAAAGCTACCATGCCATAGCGTGAGACACGCCCATAAGTGGGCTTAATGCCGGTGATACCGCAAAGTGCTGCAGGTTGACGAATAGAACCGCCTGTATCGGTACCCGTTGCACCAGGCGTAAAACTGGCTGCAACACTGGCGGCAGAGCCACCAGAAGATCCTCCTGCAACAGCGCTCGTATCCCAGGGATTCAGTACAGGGCCAAAAAAACTATTTTCGTTGCTCGAGCCCATCGCAAATTCATCCATATTGGTTTTGCCAAGCAGCACCGTACCCGCTTCTTTCAGTTTTGTGACGAGCGTCGCATCATATGGGGAGATAAAATGATGTAATATTTTTGAAGCACAGGTCGTTTTAATATCTTTGGTACACATCAAATCTTTATGCGCAATTGGAATACCTGTTAAGAGTGCGATTTCGCCTTTTTTTCTACATTGATCTGCAGCGCGTGCGTCTTTAAGTGCTGTTTCTTCTGTGATGGTAATAAAGCTATTGATTTTCTTATCGTACTTTTTAATACGATCGAGATAAATTTTGGTTAATTCTTCGCTAGAGCATTCAGCTTTATTTAAACTGTTTAAAAGTTCTGCAATCGTTTTGGTATGCATAGATATTCCTTAACAACTTATTCCAACACGGTAGGTACTAAAAAAAGACCGGCTTCGGACAGGGGTGCTAAAGCCAGCAGTCTATCTCGATCGTTTGGTTCTGTAACAACATCGGCACGTAATCGTTGTATCATTTCGAGTGGATGAGCCATCGGTTCGATGCCTTCTGTGTTAGCAGCCGTAATTTGGTCTACCATTGCCACAATCTTGTTTAAATCCATTTGTATGGCATCAATATCATGGCTGTCTTTATCTTTTATATCTAAGCGCGCCAGATGTGCGATATATTCAATGGCATCTCGGCTAAATGGCATGCGGCTACTCCTTCGTTAAATTTTTCGAAACGAGAAAGAGTTTAGCATATTTCGCTTTGAAATTTGACCCATCTGTCTATAATTGTTACATTAAGAAAACAAAAATAGGTGGGGTAAAACATGTTTAAATGGCTTCTTGGTTTTTTTTCGGACGACGTGTCTATTGATCTGGGTACGGCAAATACCTTAATTTATGTGCGTAACCAAGGCATAGTGTTGGATGAACCCTCTGTTGTTGCGATTCGTACCGACCGCGGCCCGGGTGCTCAGAAAACAGTCGCCGCGGTCGGCTTAGAGGCTAAAGCCATGCTAGGGCGTACGCCAGGCAATATTACCGCAATACGGCCGCTAAAAGATGGCGTGATTGCCGATTTCCATATTACAGAAAAAATGTTGCAGCACTTTATTCATAAGGTACACAAAAATAAATTTTTACGACCGAGTCCCCGTGTTTTGGTCTGTGTGCCATGTGGTTCTACACAAGTTGAACGACGCGCTATTCGCGAATCTGCCTTGGGGGCTGGTGCAAGAGAAGTCTATTTAATTGAAGAACCCATGGCTGCAGCGATTGGTGCGGGGATGCCCGTTGATCAAGCCAGTGGTTCCATGGTTGTTGATATTGGCGGTGGCACGACTGAAGTAGCGATTATTTCTTAGCGATTATTTCTTTAAGCGGCGTTGTTTATGCAGCTTCTGCGCGTATCGGTGGTGATAGATTTGACGAAAGTATTGTAAATTATGTACGTCGCAATTACGGCACACTGATCGGGGAAGGCACGGCAGAACGGATTAAAAAAGAAATTGGTACGGCATTTCCGGGCGCTGAAGTGCGTGAAGTAGAAGTCCGCGGTAGAAATCTCGCAGAAGGCGTGCCGCGTAGTTTTACTTTGAATAGCAATGAAATTTTAGAAGCCTTGCAAGAACCCCTTTCGGGCATTATTAGCGCCGTTCGTTTAGCTTTAGAACAAGCTCCACCAGAATTGGCGTCTGATATTGCAGAGAAAGGTTTAGTCTTAACGGGCGGTGGTGCATTATTGCGTGATCTCGATCGATTACTCATGGAAGAGACAGGCCTGCACGTGGTTGTTGCTGCCGATCCACTCACTTGCGTTGCAAGGGGCGGCGGGCGCGCTTTAGAAATGATGGATGAGCGTGGTGGGGAATTTCTTTCCACAGAATAATATGGACAGAATAGTATAGAGAGAGGTTCTTATTAAGCTCTTATTTGCTCGAGAACCACAACAAGGGATAAAGACTTGCTGTCTGATTGTCTTATCTATCGTTTTGATGGTTGCAGATGTACGTTATCATCAACTAAATGCTGTGCGTGCTTATTTAGCTTTTATCGTTTATCCTATTCAAGCGTTAGTTGACACGCCTATTCGATTGGTGAGCAGCGTTTTGCAATATGCGGCCACTTTTAATCAACTTGTGCACGAAAATGCGCATTTAAAACATCAAGCTTTTCTGCAAAATGCGCGTTTACAAAAATTATTATCATTAGAAGCTGAGAATACGCGCATTCGCGCTTTATTAAAATCTTCAGATCGTGATCTTGAAATGCACCGTGCTGCAGAAATTATACGTATTAGTTTAGATCCCGCTTATCATCGGATCATGCTAAATAAAGGTTCTAAAGACGGCGTCTATATTGGCGAACCTGTGATAGATGCTAAAGGCATTATTGGTGAAGTGATTGAGGTACAGCCCTTAACGAGCCGCGTTATTTTATTAACCGATGCAAATTATGGTATTTCTGTTGAAAATCTTCGAAGCGGCATTAGAGGGATAGCTGTTGGAACAGGTTTAAGCAATAGCTTGGCGCTGCAGCATGTTGCAAATACCGTTGATTTGAAAGTAGGTGATATTTTAGTCACGTCAGGCTTGGATGGTCGATACCCGCCGGGGTATCCCGTTGGACATATTATGCAGATTGAACGTGATCCGAGCGAATCTTACGTCAGTGTTAAAATAAAACCCAGTGCAGAATTAGACAGAACAAGACAAGTCTTATTGATAGAACGACCCAAAGAAGGATCGTCATGAAAAACATGCAAAAAATCTATCGTTCACTGTTTATCTTCTTAACGTTTTTAATGGCGTGGATCTTGATGATTTTACCTGTTCCAAGCGCCTGGCATCGGGTTGGGCCTGCTTGGTTAACTTTGATGATTATTTATTGGATTTTTGCGCAACCACAATTTGTAGGCATAGCGGTGGCATGGTGTGTCGGTTTAGTGATGGATAGCTTGTATGGCGGTATATTAGGGCAATATGCTTTATCGTTAATGATGGTTGCTTTTTTTGCCCGTTTTTTACGTTATCGTATTCGCTTAATGTCAAGTTGGCAACAAGGTTTGATGATAGCCGTATTAGTTTTTATAGGTCAATGTATTTTATTTGTAGTGCAATGGCTTTTAGGACATCCAGACAAAATGTTCTATTATTTTATATCGGCGCTATCGAGTATGATAGTTTGGCCATGGCTAAGCCGTTTGATGAATTTTTATGAGCATAAAGCGCTTGGCTAAGCGTATTAATAAAAAAATGATGATAAGCTTAGGGACACTCTTGTTGAGTGCTGTGCTTATTGTAGGGTTTGCACAAGTTGTTCTATTTAAGATCAATCAAAATCGCGATCTGATGGTGAACAAACTCAAGCAAGCATTTGAGCTGCCGATCACGTTTAATAGTATTGAAGCACGTTGGTTTGGGCTTTCTTTAGGCGTTTCTCTTAAAGAGGTTGTGGTGCTTGATCCCGCTGTGCCTGTTCCTTTTGCTGCCATTGAAAATGTTGTGATTTTTCCAGATATACCCAGTTTATTATTGAAAGACGAAAGCCATTTAAAAAAAATGGTTTTAAAAAATGTAGAACTGGTGATGGGATGGGACGCTAAAAATAATTTATCCATCTTGGGATTACAGGGTGAAAACCTGCCGACCAGTGTTGATTATAAAACTTTTATGGCCTTACTGTCTAAGCTGAAAACCTTGGCGATTGTGGATGCGAAAATTAAATGGCAAAGTTCGTATGGAGAGATTAAGCAATTGCTGAGTGGGCAGTTTGATTGGATAGAAGCCAAAAAAGACCTTTGGCAATTTGTAGGAACACAACAATTACAAATGCGAGAAGGCTTAAATCTGCCAAAATCAGATTTTAATTTAAAAGCTTTACCAGGAGGAATAGAATTAAAATTGACCGCTAGTGGTTTTCTTACTGCCTGCGAATTAAAATCAGGAACCCCATGGCATGTCGATTGTGGTATTGAAACGAATGGATTAAATTTAGCTGAAATGCATGATGCTTATCAGCCCTTAAAAACCGATTTACCTTTATTGCAATGGCTTTATAAAGCATTACCGAGTGGAAAAATCACTAAAACCCAGATAAATCTAAACGGTGCTTTTGAAGATTTAAAAGTATTTGGTGAAATATATTTTAAAAATACCGATTTTCAGTATGCATCGGGTTGGCCAAAAATTGAGAAGGCCAAAGGTGTAGTGACCATTGAGCCAGCAAGAGTACGTGTGAACCTTTCGAAAGGTAGTGTGATGGGAGCCGTCATTCACAGTGCGACAGCACAAATTTCACCGATGGGGGGCGCTGAAAAGCCAGTTGTTAGTGTAGAAGGCAGTATCAATAGCACGCTAGAGAAGGGCTTACTATTTTTACAAAATAGTCCGTTACGCACATCGGTGGCAGAGCACTTAGAAAATTTAAATCCACGCGGGTTAATGGGTTTAAATTTAAAATGTGCTATCCCTTTAGATACAAAGCCGGTAAAAGTAGATGGTTCTATTGTTGTGAAAAATGGTCAGCTTCATGTGCCAGGTTGGCATTTAAATTTAAATCAATTAAATGGGAGTTTTCAATTTAGCGAAGCTGCTTTAAATGCCTCGAATGTTAAGGCACAGCTGGGTTATCTACCAATAACTGTCAATCTCAAAACACGTACGATTGAAAAACAGAAAAATTTAGAAATGACAGCACAAACAAGATTGAGTGCGGCATTTTTGCAAAAAGAGTTTCCTAATGCATTTTTTCAAAAATTAAAAGGAGAGTCTTTATTGACAGTGCTGTTAAATAAGTCACTCGCTAAAAACACTTTGTATAATTGGGTTTTGAGTTCTGATCTCGTAGGTATGGAAATTCAGTTGCCCGCTTTTTTAGGAAAAACAAAAAATGAACATGTGCCGATGACCTTAAAAATAGACAAAGAAATGAAGGGTGAGCGAAATATTGAGCTGCAGTTATTGAAGCGGTTAAATGCAAAGCTCACGATCATAAGTGATATCGATCATCTAAGTCTTAAAAATGGCTCTCTTGATGGCCCTTGGATTAAAGGTAGCTTTGTTGTTTCATCTAAACAAATTGATGTGGATCTGGCTTATTTAAAAATACGATTGTCTAAGGTGTTATTCGATACAAAAGGGGATTATCTGTTTCGTACCTTCGCAAATAGGCCTATTTATTTTTCTTGTAAAGATTTGCAATATAATCAAGGTAATTTTGGTGAAGTCTCTTTTAAATTGATTCCAGCGGTATATGGATACCAGATACAGAACCTGCTGTTAGAAACCCCTCTATCAGAATTATCCGGTAACGGTGAATGGCATTTGGCCGAAACGGGTGCTTATACGACCCTACAAGGTAGATTAAAGAGCATCAATATGGGCAAGACCTTATCACGTTGGGATTATCCTTCGGCGATTCGTGAATCGAGCGGTATGATTCAATATCAGTTTCGATGGCCTAAACATCCGTTTCAGTTTAAATTAGGCATTGTGGATGGCGTGGCCGATTTAAAATTTGATCAAGGCCGTATTTTAGGGGTAGATCCGGGCTTGGGTCGTATTATGGGTTTATTAAATTTGGAAAATATTTATCGTCGATTACGGTTGGATTTTAGTGATTTAGTCAAAAAAGGATTTGTCTTTGATACGTTGAAAGGGCGCTTTCAATTTCAAAATGGCGTTGCTAAAACGGATAATGTATCGATTGATGGCCCTTCTGCGAAAATTGGATTAGCGGGTCTTGCGAATATGAATACAAAGACAATTGATTTAGAGATGCTGGTTACGCCACATATGGGGACAGGGTTGCCTTTAGCCGCAGCGATTGCGGTAGGTAATCCGGCAGTAGGAGCGGGGATTTGGATTCTTGATAAACTCACAGGCTCTAAAATTAATAAGATTACGCGGCATCGTTACCAGGTGACGGGGACTTGGGAGTCCCCGCAGATTACAGAGGGCGTAAAGGATAGCAGTACGCAAAAATAAGAGTGCTTTAATTATATTTGACTATAGGCCGCTCCCTAATGCCGAGCTTTTGGTGAGCTTTTTCGCGTATATCCTTGAAGCGTTCAATATCTCTTGATATAGCTTCAACAGCATTTGTTAATACTGTTGCTTGTCTGTGGCTAACATGGCGTATGCGATTGACAGAAGGATCTAGTTTTAGTTCTGCTATTTCTGCTAAATAGACAAGTGTTTCCAGTTGTTGTTCGACAAGTCTCAAATAAATGTATATTTGTTTTTGTTCATCTTCTTTTGGGGGCGTGTCACTATGTTTTATAAGCCGGTCTAGGTAGGCAATATTCCCCTGGATGCTATTATCTTTTTCTGACGGATCTGTTAGCTCCTGAATCTCTTTAACGAGTTTTTCTGCAGATACATTTTTAATTCGAGACTCGCACATAGCTTCATATGTACTACGTGCATAATTTAATTTACTTGGTACAGTGCTTAAAGATGTCGTAATTTTCTTGTTAGAAAGTGCTATTAAATCAGCTTGCATTGTTTCTTGGTACATAGCTTCAAATTGTGACAATTGATTGGGGTATTGATCAATTGAAGTTTTTATCTTCATAATTTGTATGCGTACTTCTGATATCTTTTTATTTTTCTTTTCTTGAGTCCCAAGCTTAGGATATGTGAACACGAGCGCGGGTTTGTTAGGATCTGCGTCGTTCTTTTGTTTTAATTGATAATACGTTGTTGTGATATGCTTCCAATTACTATTATCATTAACAGCTTTTTCAATTGCGCCCTGTATTTTATTCCTGGTTTTTAGTCTTGTTTTTGAAAAGTCCCTAAACGCTTCCATACACTCTTTCGCTTCGAATTTGCGGATTTTTTCGCCAGAATTGTCCGTAGAGTTTATATATTCGTCAAGCATAACGCCCAACCGGCTTTTGAATTTATTATCTTGGTGCTCGATTTGATATTTTACAAAGAGCATTAAACCTCTTGCTATTTTAATTTTTTGATCAGCATTATATTCACTTTTGTTCAGTAACTTAAGTGTGTCTTCTATTAATTTTAGCTGCGCGATCCTCGTTTTATTGGGGGTTAATTTTGTTTGGATAAAATGAGCTACTTTATCGTTAAAACGATCTGTATTGAGATAAGCAGAAGTCCTTTGATATTTATTGCGCAGATGATTCCCTAATGCTAATGCTGTTATTTCTTGTAACCATCTTGGTAATGTTTCTGTTGGTTGGGTAGCTTCTGGTAATTCACGATCTGTCTTTTCTTTTTCCACCCCGCATTGTTGTCCTATCTCAGCAATTTTGGGCAAAAAAATGTTTGCTAACCAATCTGAGATGGATATAGGAATATTTTTCTTGTTTTTAAAATAGGCTGTATTATATAGCGCCGCCATTATCGTTTGGATTTCTCGTTCAGGAATTTTGTTATTTTCTATAGCGCTTTTTATTTGTTCTACTAACAATTTTAATTGTCGTGCCCTTGAATAAATGCGGTTTAATTGATAAAGTACTGCTCTTTTTTGAGACTCATCCTGCAAATAGCGCTCATTAGCTGTTAATGTCAATAATAAACTTTGGGCTTGTTGAATATCGCTGCTGATGGTTTGAAGGAGATCTACTATCGTATGAACATTATATTGAGTAATTTTTTCGCTACCGATCGCTGATTGGATTCGGTCTTCTAATCTTTTGATCTCATTTGCTTGCTGACTGTCTAATGATACACCTAATTTTTCTTGAATTTTCGCCAAAATCACTGCATTATCTTCTGAGTGTAAGTGTTCTAAAGGTTCTTGAAATTTTTTTAATTTTTCCAGTTGTGTTCTCTTAATCATGTCATTGTTATTCTGCGCCATGGTTTTTGTTTCCTTATTGAAAATGAGAATCTGTATACATGCTTTCTACGGATTGGACAGGTTGACACTATACGAGTTCCCTGAGTGCTGAAAATTTTTAGTCGTATCTACACGGGTATTAGATAGAGATGAATATCTGGATGATGGTGTTAGTATTTTCGCTTAATTAATAAATCGCAGATTTTTTCTAAATAGCAGTGCTGAAGTGCTAAAGATTGAATATTTTCCAATGCTTCTTGGTGCAAAGCTTGTAGATGTTGTTTGGATTCTTCTATACCTAATAAACCTGGAAAGGTTGCCTTGTTTTGTTCTTGGTCTTTTCCAATACTTTTACCGAGTGTTTTTGTATCGCTTGTCACATCCAATATGTCATCTTGGATCTGGAACGCAAGTCCGATACACCGTGCATAGGCTTGTAATTTGGAAATCATCGTTTCTATATTTTGCTTGCTTTTTATAGATTCAGATCCAATTGCCGCAATAGCGCCCAGTGTTACGGCAGCTTCAATCAGTGCACCTGTTTTTTTATGATGAATTTCACATAAGTTTTCAAACAAAATGGTTTCCGCACTTACCTTCTGAAGCCATATCAAGTGCTTGGCCGCTAATCATACCTTGCATTCCGCTTTTTCTGCGAGCACTTGGATCATGTGAATGCGTTGTTCAGCTGATACCGGATTTAATTTTGGATCACTTAAAACTGTAAACGCCAGCGTGAGTAGTGCATCACCTGTTAAAATAGCAGTTGCCTCATCAAAAGCTTTATGGCAGGTAGGCTTTCCTCGTCGAAGATCATCATTATCCATAGCAGGAAGATCATCGTGCACTAATGAATAACAATGGATGAGTTCAAGCGCCGCTGCAGGCGCATCTAAAAGCGCAGTTGAAGCACCTAAGGCTTCGCCCGTTGCATACACTAAGAGCGGGCGTATACGTTTACCACCATTTAAAACAACATATCGCATAGCTTCAAATAAAGGCAGGGCACGATCTTCTGGCAACAGATGTTTTAGAAACCATTCAAGACGTCTAATGCGCGCTGTTTGATAGGCTTCAAAGTCAAGCATTTTCAGAAAAATCACGCATTTCAAAACCGTCATTTTGAGAGATTAAAATTTGAACCTTTTGTTCGGCTTCTTTCAAGGCGGTTTGACACTGACGCGCTAGAGCGATGCCTGCTTCAAAATTTTTTAAAGATTCTTCTAATGTCAGCTGTCCACCCGCCATTTTTTCGACCATCAATTCTAAATCCTTTAAGGCAGTTTCAAAATTGAAAGATGTTTTTGCATCGGATGATTTTGAGCGTGTTGATTTTTCAGACATGTTGTTTAACCCATATTTCGAGCACTGTATGAAGAATTCGATTATTTTACACAAGTTAGCGCAATGGCGTCTATCCTGTTGACCAGATTGTCTTTTATGGTATGATGAAGGTGCATGATTGAATGCTGGTATTAAGTTGATTAACTAGTTTTTTTTGTTTGGTCATCGAGGAGTATTACATGGGACCCGCTTACCGATTCGATGAATATATTCAATACCTCAGAGATAGCTTTGTCAATCTTGTGGAATATCGAGAACGAACAGGCACTTTAGAAGCGAATGTTGTTCAAATTAAAGAAGCTTTATTTAATGAAGATCCTTTTGTGGTCTTTAACGCCAGTGTTGCTGCTACCGTTGTCTTAGCCGACAAATTCATTTACCACTAAAAAAACTAAACAAACCGCACGATTTGTGCGCGTGTGTAAGGAAGGAAAAATGGCCTTAAAGCAATCGTCCACTGAAGTTACGCCTTATATCCCCGCATCTCAGTCACTTCCTGAAATTACGCCGCGTGCCTTAATTTTGGGTATTTTTTTAGCAATGGTGTTGGCAGCTTCGAGTACTTTTGTGGGTTTAAAAATTGCTAGAACCATAGCCGCATCGATTCCAGCGGCTTTGATTTCAATGTTAATTTTACGCCGTTTTAAAAATGCCAATATTCTTGAATATAATTTGGTACAAACCATTGCTTCTGCAGGTGAAGTGGTTGCCTCAGGCGTGATTTATACTTTACCTGCGCTCATTTTGATTGGTTATTGGCAAGCCTTTGATTATTGGCAAACGACCGCGATTGCGGTTATTGGTGGTGTCTTAGGCGTTTTGTTTTCAGTGCCTTTAAGACGAACGCTGATTGTAAAAGATAAACTACCGTATCCAGAAGGCGTTGCCACCGGGGAAGTGTTAAGGGCAGGCGAGAGCGCACATACCGGTTCAACAAAAGTTTTATTAAGAGCCAGTTTATTTTCGGCAGGTCTTGCTTTCTTGCAATCAGGTTTTAAAATTGCGAGCGAACACCTTCAATATTGGACGAAAGCGGGTTCTACTGTATTTGGGATCAATTTAGCCATGTCCCCTGTTTTAATGGCTGCTGGGTATATTGTTGGCCTGCGCGGGCTTTTTGCTTTTATCACAGGTGGACTATTAACGTGGGGAGTTGCTATTCCCATCTTTGTTAGCGTGCATGGATTACCGGAAGCGCCCGATTTAGCTTCTGCGATGGCAATGATTCAAAAAGCGCATTTTCGTTATGTTGCAGTCGGTGTATTAGCCGTTGGCGGGTTGTGGAGTGTTATTAGTTTGATGAAGCCTGTGATGGAAGCCTTTAAAACTTCGATGCAAGCGATGAAAAATCACAAAAGCGAATTTACAAAAGTACTTCGTACGGATCGAGATATGCCCTTTAGTTATGTTATTTTTGGCACGATTGGGCTTGCTGTACCCATTTTTATTTTGTTTTGCTCGGTTATTGAAAATGCGCATTTTGCTGTTCACGGTTCGGTGTTTTGGCTAATCGTATTTTTTGCAACCATTTTTTCATTGGTGGTTGCTTTTATTGCTGCAGCGATTGCAGCCTATATAACCGGTATAGTAGGAACGACATCGTTGCCCATATCCGGCATTACGATTTTTGCGATTATTGCTTTTTCGAGCATTTTATTGCTGACTTTAAGGCCCTATATTGATTTTCATGTGAATACGGACTTAGCCTTAAAAGCAGCGGCTGTGGCCATTGTGTTTGCAGCGATTGTTTGTGTAGCAGGTGCGCTGAGCGGCGATAATATGCAAGATTTAAAAGCAGGGCAATTAGTGGGGGCGACGCCGTGGAAGCAGCAGTTAATGCTGGCTATTGGTGCTGTTGCCTCGGCACTCGTGATTCCTTTTATATTACAAACAACTTTCGAAGCCTATGGCATTGGGGACATTTTGCCACGTGCGGGTATGAATCCTGAACACGCATTGCCTGCTCCTCAAGCAACGTTGATAGGAACCATTGCGAAAGGCTTTTTTGTGGGGCAATTGCCTTGGAATATGATTTTAGCGGGTGCTGCTTTGGCGGTGGTCGCAATTATTTTCGACATCTATTTGAAAAAAACAAAGAGTGCTTATCGTTTTTCACCGTTGATATTTGCTTTGGGAATTTATTTTCCATTTAGCTATGTAACTGCGTTTTTTGTCGGTGGATTGATTAATGCTTTAGCGAATTGGGGTAAAGTTTCTACAATGGATGCCTCCGAAACCAATCACGGTGTTTTATGCGCATCTGGCATTATTGCGGGAGAAGCTATTCTAGGGGCTTTGTTAACCATTCCTTTTGCGTATTATCAATCAACAGATATTTTTGCCTTAAAAGCAGAATGGTTAACACGTCACGAAATGTTAATTGGGGTGTTATTTTACCTGAGTTTATGCGCTTATTTATATAAACGCGCGAAAAAAGCATAAATGAGTTTTAAAAAATGAATACGGAAAAAAAGCGAAAGCCAGTAAAATCTGTGGAAGATGTCACCGTTGAACCAACCGGCGAACTCGTGATCCAAACCGTCGCGATGCCAGCGAATGCAAATGCGGAAGGTGATATTTTTGGTGGGTGGTTAGTCTCGCAAATGGACATTGGGGCTGCGGTATTCGCGCATCAACGCGCACAAAATCGCGTTGCAACGGTTGCCATTGATAAGCTGGTTTTTATAAAGCCCGTTTATATTGGCGATTTAGTTTCTTGTTATGCAAAAGCGCTTAAAACAGGCCATTCTTCCATTACGATCCAGCTGCAGGTTTTTGTGAATCGCAGGCGCATTGGGAAGCACGAACAAGTGGCAGAAGGCATTTTTACTTTTGTAGCTTTAGATGATAATGGGCGGCCAAAAATCATCAATTGGTAGATATTTTAGCCAAATTGTAACCCGATAATCTCAATTTTTTTCGCGGTTGTTTTTCAGGATTAAATTGCATTGCATGATATCTTGTGGTGACAGGGCCGGCACGGGGACCGGCCTCTACGGAAATCCACAATACCAACCCAAAAATCAAGAAACAATCCGATATTTATATGATAGCTCAGTCGACATTGCTATTGCTGCTAAAGCTTCTGGAGGATGACGATGACGGTGAATAAACAACAGGGGGTTGAGTGCCATGTTGTACATCTCGCCATGCGTGAAAGATGGTAGGCCCTTCAGAAGCGGCGGGAGTAGAGCTACTATGTGTAAAACTACTACCACTAGGTGGTAGGGCGTTTTCCCCTTGCGGTTTTTGAGCCCAGGGCAGTTGGTTGTATGGCGTAGCCAATAATGTCATCAGTTGAGTGCCGCTCAAATCTCTAATCTTAGGGTAGGGGAATCGGGCTGCACTTACCGCTATACTATGCAAACCTGTCATACCAGGATTAGGCTTTATTACTTCTTCAAAAGATACACCATTTTCTATAAGACCGAGTTGCCATTCTTCTAAATTTATAAGCTCTGCAAAAGTGTGGGTTCTTTCTGCCAATGCATATAGAAGTGGACGCGAAAAATTGGGATGTTTAACTTGTGTTAATGTTAGATCGAGTTCTTCACTTCCTAAAGCTTGCCACTGAAGAGGTGTTAATTCTTCTAACTCTTTGGGATCAGCGCCTTTTTTTAAGAGTCTCTCTATTGCATAAGCAAATTTTTGTCCGTATTTTTCACACAATCGCATTAAAATAGGATTTGTGACTTGTTCTATCGTATAGTTTTGGCTTAAAGCTTTTATTTGAATCCTGTTTAAGTCTTTTAGCTGATCTAATGAGTATTGTTGCAATACTGAACCAAGTGTGCTTAAAAAATCAATATCACCTTTATTTTTTTCAAGCAAAGCTATACAACTTGGGTTTATTACTTGTTCTAAAGGACAGCTGTAATTTACCATCAATTCTAATTGATTAGTTGTTAATCCTTTTAACTGTGATAATGGAAAGCCTCTCTGCAATAGTGTTCCTATCCAATGGAGATCATTAACAGTTTTGCTTTCTTTAATCAATTCGATACAAATCGGATCTGTAACTTGTTGAAAGGTGCAACTATAAGTCGATATGAGTTTTAGTTGCTTAGCATTTAATCTTTCGATGATTTCTAGTGAATTACCTTGTTTCAGCATTGAGCCGATAATTTTTGCTGTATTTTTTTCAAGTAATTTGATACAAATTGGATTTTCTACTTGTTCTAAAGTGCAATCATAATCTCCCCCCAGAAGTGCTATTTGCTTAGTATTTAATTTTCCAAGTTTTTCTAAAGGTAAACCCTTTTGCAACATTCGGCCGATGACATATGCAGCATTTTCTTCAAGCAATTTTACGCAGCTCGGCTTTGTCACTTCTAATAAACTGCTGTTATAAAGGTAGATGAGCGTTAATTGCTTAATATTTAATGTCATTATTATCTCTAGCTTATGGCCATTCGCTAATAGAAATTTTAATACATTTTCTAGGGAAGCATAACTTTGAACTTTTGGTAACCATTCTAAAATAGCAGGCTTTGTTATCTCCTCTAATGTAACCAATCCTGTTAGTAGGATTTTTAATTGAATAATATCTAATTGTTCAATTGCTTCCCGTCTATGACCTTTATGTAATGCTTGCAATTGATCTAACGACAACCCACGAATTTCTTCAATCGTGAAAGTTTTCGAATTTACTAATCTGCAATGCTCTTCAGATAACCAAGGTGCTTCAGCGTCAGGTTCAGAAAATCCAGCAAAGAACGCCTCTAATTGTAATGCGGATGATTTTTTAACACGTTCGAAAGACAATCCTTTTTTAAGTCCGTTAATGTGTATTAATTTAAGGTTGACATTAAGTACATCTTCTCTTGTTAATGCTGCTATCGCAGGCGCTTCTGAGAGTGTCTTTTTTTCTGCTGTTTGAGGTTCTTCCGATTTAAGATTGCTCACATCCGCTCTAGTTAAGGTTGGCTTATTATTTTCATCTCTGGTTGCTAGGATGGCTTGTGCCTGGTAATTTGTTAAACCTTTAATTTCTGTATAAGCGATATTAGCTTTTATGGCTTCAATGTGGTCGGCAGAGAAAGTGACTAATATAGCCGAAACTTGATATTCGGTTAAGAACTTAATTTCCTCGATAGGTATGCCTATTGCTATGGCGTCACTGTGTACTGGACTGAACCAGTCAAATCGTGTTTCACTGGGTTCTACACCGTGTTGAACAGCGGTTATACGGCTGTTGTCCCAATTAGAATAAAGAGCAGCTAATGTATTTAAAGGTACTCGGGACATAGCTTGATTAAGTGTTAGTTGACCATTCTTAATAAGATGTTCCACTCGTCGCGAAGCCAAATATTCGCCTCGAAGTGTAAAGCTCTCTAATGAATGGTTTTGTCCTAAAATATTGGGAGCAGGAAAAGGCAAGTTACTTGCAAGTGCACGCATCCGATTTTGAATATTTGGTTCTCGAATCAGTAAATGAAAAAAACGAGAAGATTGCCCAAGATGGATAAAATCGATTAGTTTAAGATGTTCTAATTGAAAAAATTTTCGCGTTACTGTGCGTGTTTGGGAAGATACAGCAGTGTTTTGAGAAGATTCTGCATTATCAGTAGATGGTATTTCAGCGGCAGTTTTGTTTTCTGTATAGGAAACTGATATTCCAACGGTGGGTTGCTCAGAAATTGCATTACCGTATGTATTTTCAGAAGGCGCTGGGTTAGCAGGCACTGTTTCTTCATAAGATTCTGTAATGATAGTGGCCCCAATAGAAGGACCCAAAATCATATGCTTCCAAATGTGGTTGTAAAATAGACCGTATGTACTGCGTCGATTATTTAGTCGCTCTAACTGTTGAGGATTTAACGGGGGGGCAACTTGCACATTAGCTTCGTCCTCAGCTTCTCTACGAGCGGAACTTTCCATAAAATCATTCTCCAAATAAGTAGTTAAAATTCTAAATATTTTCACATAACAATACTTGGAGTGTCAATAGTTTGTTTATTAGCTCTTGATTTTGACTCGGAACAAAAAAGTTAACAAGATAACTTTTATGGATAAATAAAAAAATAAGCATTTACTTTTTTAATTTTCGAGTTCCAATAACTTTCGCTTTGCAATCATAATCACAGAATCTGGAACGCCAGCAAGCTGGGCGACCTGAATACCATAACTTTGGCTAGCAGGGCCTTCTTGTACGCTATACAAAAAGACGAGTGATTCGCCAAAGTCAACCGCATCTAAATGAACATTTACAATCGTCGAATATGATTTAGGTAGCTCTGTCATCTCAAAATAGTGGGTCGAAAATAAAGTAAAGGCTTTAATCGCAGTCGTTAAATAAGACGCAATCGCCCATGCAAGCGACAAGCCATCAAAAGTGCTCGTCCCGCGGCCGATTTCATCCAATAATACTAAACTTTGGGCAGTGGCATTTTGTAAGATAAAAGCGGTTTCGGTCATTTCCACCATAAAAGTCGATCGCCCACTGCTCAGATCATCTTGTGCGCCAATACGCGTAAAAATTTTATCGAATTTGCCAATTTTCGCAACTTTGGCGGGTACAAAACTACCCATATGTGAGAGCAACACAATCAGTGCATTTTGTCGCATATAAGTCGATTTGCCACCCATATTAGGACCTGTAATCATAAGCATACGTCGTTTGTCATTTAAACTGAGATCGTTAGGCACAAAAGGCGTTTTTAGAGTTTGTTCAACAACCGGATGTCTACCGGCTTGTATATAACAGTCGGTTGACTCTAATAATAGTGGACGCGTCCAATTGAGCGTTTCTGCACGTTCTGCAAGGCAAGCTAAAACGTCTATCGTTGCAATAGTTTCCGCTGTCGATTGTAACGGCAATAAAGACGCTTGAATTGTCGTTAAGATATTTTCATAAAGATATTTTTCTCGGGTAAGCGCGCGCTCTTTACTGGAGAGGACTTTATCTTCAAAAGTTTTGAGTTCCGGTACAATAAAACGCTCTGCATTTTTTAAGGTTTGGCGCCTTATGTAGTAATTGGGCGCTTGTTGCGCTTGACCGCGACTAATTTCAATATAATAACCGTGAATACGATTATAGCCGACTTTTAGGGTTGATAAGCCGGTTTTTTGGCGCTCTTCTGTTTCGAGCTTAATTAAAAAATCTTCTGCATGTTGGCTGATATTTCGAAGCTCGTCTAATTCTGAGTCAAAACCTTCTTTAATCACGCCACCATCACGAATGATATTAGGCGGATTGTCAATAATAGCAGTTTCAAGCAAATTATATAGATCAGGAAAGGTAAACAATTGTTTAGATAAGGTGGATAATAAAGATTCCGTATATTTTTCGGTGTTTGATTTCAGTAAGGGGACTTTTTTTAAAGCGTTTTTAAGACGAACTAGATCGTGTGGTCTTGCAGATAGCAAAGCAATACGTGATAAAATTCGCTCCATATCGCCCATAGATCTCAATATTTCTGATAGTGTTAAATAATCCTGATTTTTAAGCAGTGCACTAACGCCATCTAGTCTGGCATTTAAAATAGATCTAGATAATATCGGCATATGCAGCCATCGTGCTAATAAGCGGCTGCCCATTGGCGTTTGTGTAGAATCCAGTACAGATAATACTGTGTTATCGCCTTCACCTTTTAAATTGCGGGTTAATTCTAAATTGCGGCGTGTGTTGATATCGATGCCCAAAATATCCGCCGTTGATTCTACAATAATATGATGAATATGGGGTAAAGCGGTGCGTTGTGTGTTTTTTAGGTATTGTAATAAGACGCCTGCAGTGCTTAAGCTTGTCGACAGTCCTTTGTTTTTAAGCGAATTGTAGTGTTCCAGCGTAAAATGTTCGACAAGTGCCTGAATGGCTGCATTGTGCTCAAATTCGGCTTGTGTTCGATATTGCAAGCAGCTATTTTTAGGAAAACTAAGATCACTTGGTAGTGCATCCGAAATTAAAATTTCTGCGGGTTTAATGCGTTCTAGTTCTTGCAATAAATGGGATTCTGTGGAAAGCTCGGTAACAGAAAAGCGGCCACTGGAGACATCTAAATAGGCAAGACCATAGATAGCATGTTCAATATGTAGGGCTGCAATATAATTATCTTCCCTTTCGTTTAAAAGTGCTTCGTCTGTTAGTGTCCCTGGCGTTAAAATACGAACTACGCGTCTTTCTACAGGCCCTTTGCTGCTGTTCGGATCGCCTATTTGTTCACAGATGGCAATCGTTTCTCCAAGGCGGACTAATTTTGCCAGATAATTTTCAGCGGCATGATAGGGAACACCTGCCATGGGAATGGGAATTCCTTGGTTTTGGCCGCGTGCCGTTAAGGTGATATCTAAAAGGGCTGCTGCCCGTTTTGCATCTTCAAAAAATAATTCATAAAAATCACCCATTCTGTAAAATAACAGATGATCAGAATGTTCTGCTTTTATACGCAGATATTGTTGGATCATCGGTGTATGTTCTTTTTCTAAAAGGTTATTTAGCATTTGAATCTTTCTCCATAGAGAATGTCAGATCGCCGCCAACACCTTCGGTGCCTGTTTCAGCACTGGCAGTAAAAAAGCGGCTTAAAAAATATTTTAAACGAATGGTAGCAACGGGATCCATGATACTTTGCAAGTATTGCAAATACAATTTTTGAGACAGCGATTTTCCAATCACGAGAACGGTATCAGCACCGCCTTGGGTATAGAAAGTTTTATTGGTTGGTTTTGATTCTAAATTAAATTCTTCTAATTGTAAGTTTTTTTGTAAAAAATCAACAAAAGGGTTTGCAGTGCCTGAAAATAAGAAAGCCGTTTGCGCAAAAAGTTGTCGTTGACTTTCATCACCTGCGGCTTCGTTTTGTCCAAAACCTAAACGCGATAAAATGTCAGCGCTTTTTAGGTTACTGTCATTAGAATAAGGGTGATAACTAGGATGTTGTAAAGTGCCTTGTACATAAATGCCTACATTTGTATTGGCTGTTGTAGTGTGCTGTTCGACACGATTTTGAGAGATTAAAATGTCTAAGAGTGGATCCTTTAACAAGGTGCCCGCGGGAAATAATAAATGCCCCTTATGAATATATCGAGTTGCGCCTTGTAATCGGTATTTACCTTGCTTAATAGTCAGCTTTCCATCGCCGCTTAAAAGACCATCAGGCCGTTCATTCATTGTTAATTTTCCGCCGATAATAGCGTTCATGCCGTAACCGTCAAAATGCAAATTGTTTTCAATCACCACATAAAGGTTTGGAATAATTCTAAAAGCATTTTTTTGGATATCTAAATTTTTCACATTTTTAATCACAATATCTCTAGAGAGTATGCCTACATTTTTTTTATTTTGCATTGTGATGTTGCCTTTGTGAATGAGCAGCGTACCATCGACAAACAGCGCATTATTATTAAGTTTTAAAGCTAAGATCGGGGAGCCTATGATTTGAATATCGTGTGTATTATAAATTTGTAAATTTTTTCCCTTAAAAGTAAGCGAAAACTTTGTATTGGCGTTGGGTTGGATATTACCCTCAACTTGAAATTGACCTGCTCCAGAATAACCTAATCCTTTTAACGACAAGGCGTCGATTGTTTTGCCTGAAATATTAAAATGCATATCTTTAAGGTTTAGAGCTTGTTTTGGCAAAAAGAGAGAAGCTAGATAAAAATTTGCATTTAAGCCTCGGTTATTATAATCAAAATTGCTTTTTATTTGTTGTTTTTTTTCTCTATTTTGTAGTACAAACTCTCCTAGTGCAATATGGTGATCAGAAAACTGAAAAACATGCGGCGTTTTTAAAGTCCAGGTACCAGTTGCATCGGTGTTAAAATCGGCTTTATTGATTTGTGCTGACCAATGGTTTTGTTTTTTATCAGGCGTAAGATAACCTTGAAAATATGCCTTAATTTTTTTATTCGTATTTAAATTTATTGTCCATTCAAATTGATTTTGTATTTGAGCAGATCTTTTAAGACTAATGTTGTTCTCACCTAAAATAAAAGCGCCCGTTGGTGTCTGAATATGTTTATCAATGATATTTATTTTGGCGTACGCGTAGATCGGCATGTCAAACCAAGTGCCCGTTAAAGTTTTAATATCCATAACCAGATTTTGGCGATTAAAGGTCATTTTGAATTTCCCTTCGGTATTTGCTATAAAAAGCGGGTTTTGTGACTTTTCTTTAAACACATAAAGTGCATTTTCTAATTTTACAAAGGGTATTTCAATTGTTGCATTTAGCAAAGACAGTATATTAAATTCAAAAGAGACTTTTTTTGCAGCTGCTCTGACCGTTAAATTTTCATATTTAAGATTTTCGAGCACGAGTTTATCTGTCCATTTCCCTTCAACTTTTGTGATTTCTAGAACACCCGGCACAAAATTTTTTATCAACCAAAAGCTTGTTTTGCAGCCAGATTCAGTTGCAAAAAGCCAAAAAATTACCATCAAAAAAATGGATAAAGGATAAAAAAGATGACGACCAACCAGTTTCCAGAACATCAGATTACCATTATAAATTTATACCAAAAGTCAGATGAATCCTCGGCTTTTGTTTGCCTCGCATCATCGGTCTTGCAATATCTAAGCGCAATGGGCCCAGAGGTGTTTCATAACGTATCCCAAATCCTGCGCCTGTTTTTAGCCTTGAACTCCACTTATTCATTGCATTTCCTGTATCAACAAAAATAGCTCCACTAAAATTTTTATAAATTTTTTGCTCAAATTCAGTACTACCAACCACCAAATGCCTACCGCCCACAACGATAAAATCGCCATTCAGATCTTTTTCTCGTGGGCCAATCGAATTATATCCAAATCCTCTAACAGTATGATCACCACCCGTAAAAAAACGTAAATTCCAGGGAATCTTGTTAAATTCTCTGGTTACAATCGTACCTAAATCGCCCCTCAATAACATTCTAGCGCTATCAGTAATGGGGAATACCCATTTAAATCGACTTATTGCCTGAAGCATATTCGTTGTCGATAATGCTGGTTTAAGTCCACCTTGCAGATTAATAGAGGCACGTGCACCTCGCTGTGAAAATCCTTTTTTTTGGATACTGCTCCAAGTATAACCAATACTCGGCATTAAAAAATGTGCGTGATTTTTTGAGTCGGTTGGCAGTTTTCTAAAAGCAATCGATAAATAATGTAAACCTAAAATTTGTTCAAACTTTCCACGTTTTTGAATATGCGTTACGCCAGATTCGTGTTGTAAACTATATTTTTTGTCAACGGGTTTTTCTTCCGTCATTTGTGTGCCAAAAATCAATCGATCGGTACTAGGATTTTTGCCCAAAATGGTATATTGCGCGCTAGCTTGATTAAACCTTTTAGACCCTCGAAAATGAATGTTAATTCGATGTCCAGGATAAGCTTGGCGCTGCCTTTCCCATCCCACCATGCCGCGAGGACCTGAATCTGTACCAAAACCAAGGCTTGCAGTGTATTTGTTCGTCGGTTTAGGGGATAGGGTAATCTGAACAGGTACCGCATAATTTTGTGTTTCGTTTAGATTAGGGTTGAGTTTCACTTTTGCAAACAAATCAGTATCTATGAAACTTTTGTGCAGAGCTAATAGGCGTTCGGTTGTATAGGGAACACCTGCCGAAAAGGGCACATATTGTTTTAAATATTCGACAGGGTAGGGTGGCGAAATGAAATCAATATTTCCAAATGCATATCGCTTTCCTGTATCGAGAGCTAAAATAATGTCCGCTTGGTTACGTTCTAAATCTACGAGAACGGTATTGGTTGTAAAACGCGCATCAAGATAGCCTAATTCTAAGGCTGTACCTAATAAATTTTGTTTAAAAGCTTCGTATTTATAATGCTTTAAGGCTTTATTTTTTTTAAGTGCTGGATTTTGGATTACCGATTGCAAGGCAGGTTGATCTGTGCCGTCACCGGTAATCTTAAGGTTAAGACTGGTAATGATAACAGCTGTGCCTAAGGTGATTTGGTAAGTAACCGTATAATTATCTTTGTCTGTATGCTGAACGATGTCAGATTTAATTTGAGCATGATAATACCCAATGGATTCTAAAATAGTTGATATTTCCTCGGTGCCTGCTTGATAAAGACTTGAAATTTGCGAATCTGTTAGATTTTTATTTCGTTCGCTTTTTTTGATGCTAAGATTCGCAAGAACGGTTTTCTCTTCGTCTTTTGGGAGACCGAGGAGTTTTACAGATATGTTATTGTTTGAAGACCAACATGATATTGGAAAACAAACACATAATATAAGCATTAAAAGAATAAAGCGCATTCGAAATTTTAACATAAAAGAAAAAATAAAATGGATTAGTTATAAAATAAACTTATTGAAAAAACTAACTGAATCATGCTGCAATAAGACAAAGCAGCCTATTTAAGGAGTAGTGGGGTGTTAGATTCAAATTTGTTAAAACAGCTTCGATTAAAAGAATTTGAAATTCAAGCGATTCGTCAATGTTTCGTAAACTGTTTTTTAGTAAACGATTCACTTTGGGTGTTTGGTTCACGTGTAGATTTGCAAAAGAGAGGAGGTGATATCGATTTATATATAGAAACCAACATGAATGCAGAGAAAGCCTATAAAGCTAAAATGGATTTTTTACATGCAGTGTGTGACAGAATTGGCGATCAAAAAATAGATATTGTTGTACATATTCTGGATGATAATATAAAATTACCCATTTATATTGTTGCTAAAACCGAGGGCGTACGACTGGTATGATAAATGAAAGAGTTAAAGCAATGCGACGTATAGCGTTCACACATGAGAATAGAATTTTAACTGCCCTAAAGCATTTAAATAATACATTTCCGTTAACAGAAAAATCTGTAGAGCATCTTTCGGATAACCAATTACTGAATATAGAGATGCTGACAAGTAGATTTGCTAAGCTTCAAGATTATCTAGGTACAAAGGTGTTTGATATTTTTTTTGAAATTGAGCAAGAAAATGTAGATGGATTTACGATGATTGATAAACTAAATAAGTTAGAAAAGCTAGGCATCATTCACGATGCACATCAGTGGCGTGATATGCGCAACGCACGGAATATTGTGGAGCATGAATATCCTGATAACCCATTACTCATAGCCACTAATTTAAATAAAATTCACGATATGATCCCAGAGTTAATTGAAATTAAAAGACGTATTTTCAAAAAAATCCGCGAAATTTAAGATAATACAATTTATACCAATAAGCGAATTTAAGACAAAGAAAGGTGTTAACCCTAGAAGATTTAGTTGACAAACAATTATTTGTATGCAAGAATGTGTCTTCTAAATAAATAATATCAATATGTTGGAGATTAAAAGTGGATATTACACCAAAACAAGCTGAGTTTATTAAAAAAATTCTTGAAAAAACAGTTACCGCAGAAAACGCTAAGAGTGCAATTCAGCGTTTTTGTTGTGTACTCACAACGGATTTTCCAAAACTAGCGGAAATGGTTTCTATAGACACCGCGGTAGAGACACAGCAAGAATTTTACGCCTATAATACTAGCGAGCTGGATAAATATCTAGCACGTAGCACTGTATGTCCTAGTACCCGGGGTATATTGCAGCAAGAGACACGGCAATCTTGTAGGAATTTATTTGGATTAGTTGTAGCTATCATTGAGGCTGCTGGTCATCTAGAGAAATGTATTGCGGCAGATACAGACTTTAACGCTTATGCTAAGACCTCTGATTTTAAAATGGCATTGT
Source organism: Gammaproteobacteria bacterium (assembly GCA_044225595.1). GTDB lineage: Bacteria > Pseudomonadota > Gammaproteobacteria > UBA6186 > Azoamicaceae > CADEGZ01. The sequence goes on along the minus strand of JBGAIG010000006.1, from coordinate 7,514 downwards.
CAGAAGGAAAAAGTTGTCTTGTCCAATTACTCCAGCTTGATAAGGCTATGGATCTTCGGGCTAGGATGGAGCAGCTTAAGATATCTAACCTTTGTACGAATGGGCAAATCAGGTTATTAGAAAGTGTTTTAGGTTTGCAAGTTGGACCCTGTTCACTTGAAAATTGTCCAAGAGATTTGCCAGATGCGGGAGCAGAGGTAAAAGAAAGAGCTGATGGTTCCAAGCGGTATACATTCTGTTTCGTGCAAGCTCTGCCTATTGCCAAAGAGGAGTTAGACTCTGGAAAAATCTATTTTGCAAAAAAAAGCTTTGGATTAGAAGGTACTGTATTAAGCTATTGTGTTCTTAAGAACGACGATCAGCTGTGTACGGATAACATAACGCTCCCATTTATCTCAAATGACATCAAAGAATTCGGAGCATTATTAGAGTTGCACGGCTTAGAAGTTTTAACAAAGATATCACAGCAAGGTCATATATACTCAGAGGAAATGGCGGCAATATTTAACAATGTGCCTGGAATCACCACAGCCGCTGGAGACGCGGAAAGAAAGAGCAAATTTGAAGAGTTCGCAGCATTAGTCCAACAGGGTGGAGCGGGTGCGGGAGATCCGCAACCGCTTTTACTTAAGTTTAGCTCCTTACAAAGGCAACAGGAGGACGCATATTCTAAGCTTCGGTTGCGGGCAGGTAAAGATTCTATGTCTTGGGGTGACGTAGACTTGACTACGTTCGAGCTCAGATTGATGATGCAAAATGCAGAAAAAAACGCAAGAGCAAGAGCAAGAGCAAGAGGCTAGGGGTTCTTATTTTGTGTGGTATCATACTCATTTATATTAACAATTAGATACTGGGAAATTAAAAGATGGCAGTTTTACCTCAAGAAATAGACTCGAAATTATCGCATGAGCGGTTAGTGTATACACAACATCCTCAGTATGAGGGGCGCCTTGATATGCTGGCTGATGGTGATGGTATAGCGTATAAATTAGTTAATGGTATAAACCTAGATAGCATAAAAGATGTTAAAGAAATACTTGAAAAACACAATATAGGTATTTATGCGCAAATGCAGGGTACTCCTGTATTGCTGCGGGCCCTAGAAAATTCTTCATCAAAAGAAGTGGCAAAGTTCTTACTAAATGCATTATTAGATAAGCAAGGAGATAGGTGTGCGATTATTAACTCTTTTGGAGTACATCCAATCAATGATGCTTTGATGCTGTGTTTAGATTACGATTCTGACTTTGATGACTGCTATCGTAATGCAAATTGGGATATGGCTCGCACTTGCATTAAGCTGGGTGCTGATATCAATCGAGTATTAGCAGTTCAGCGAGAAATACGATGGGGCTGCTATGATAAGAGTAGCTATCATGTTAGCTACGATGCTACTTTTTTATTAGAAGCTTGGTGTCAAGAAAATCAAGAGGCTGCAAAACAATTGATTTTATTAGGCGCTAATATTCAACAAAGCGAAGATGTATTCAAAAAACGTTTCGGTGTTCGCCCTGAGGTAGCTGAAAGAGTTTCTCAACAAATACGCTTATCACGTATGCAAGCTCTACAGGCGTCAACGCAGTCTAAGAACGCAGTTGTACTCAATACAGACGCGGCTTTGCAACCTCTTTCCATTATATTTTCAAAACCATCCACTCCAAAAGGAAGCGAGCAAAAGCTTGAAATGGAATTCGATTTCGCAGCGAAAACAGATTGCGAAATAGTTACCGATATTGTGCAGCGATTTAATTTACCAGTTACTGAATGTGATTGCCCTGCATTTAGGCGTGAAAAGAAAGATAATGTGAGAGATTATATTCCAACGTTGTTGCTTCAAAAGCTTCAGGAACAATCATGGCCGAAAGTACGTGCAATTATTATTACAGACATTGGTGCAGGGGATTTAAAACAAGCTGCTACTATCGCTTGTGCACTTGTTAGGGCAGGCTATTCTGTAAACTTTAACTTGATAGATTCTGAATATCGTATTGAACAAGAAAAATGTAAAGCCCTTATTTCAGCATTTGAAAAAATTTTAGAAATTCTAAATAATACTTTTACTGGAAAAGCGGTTATCAATGCACACGCTGGTTCATATAATGCAGATCAGCACAAGTCAGATTTTCTTTTAGTCATTGACGGTATCGGTAGACTTAGATGGAAAAGGCAAGTACCAGGGGAACTGATTTATAAAGGACTGTGTCAACAGGCAAAAGAGAAAAATCCTAAGGTGCTATGTGTTGCAACGAGAGAAAATTGTTACAATGTGACTGTTTTATGTAATGATATAGTTGAAAAACAGTTCAAATACGAATTCCCAAAAGTAAGCAAAGTTCGAAGAAATAAAATATTGGGAGGAAGCTCGGATTCAGATGATTGATCGAGAAAACCCTTCTCCCAATTTGAGGGAAAGTGTTCTCAGGGCGGGTGAGGGTTAGCTGGGATTCTCGAGGCTTAATACGCCTGCATCATAATCATAGGCAAAAATTTCGGCATAGCGGCCCCAGTCGATGATGATACGAAGCAGGCGTTCGGATTCTTCTTCGCTTAAGAAGTCTTCTAATTCTTCCAGAAAGACATTTTTGGTAACCCGATGATTCGAGCGGGCGTCGAGCACTTCTCGAATATGATGTGCAAGCGGAATATATTGCAGCAGATGTTTGGCAAATAAGTGTTTCCGCTGAAGAATATCGGCAGCAGCAAATTGTTTACCAGCTTCTAGAATGCAAATATCACCTTCAGAAATTTTGGCAAAGCGCAACATATCGAGCACATCCGTTAGCGGGAATAAATCGTTAACATCTAAATGCAATTCTTCTCCAAGTTGTGCAAGATTAACGATACCTGCTTTTTCATGTTCTTCCATCGTTTCTAATAAGCCGATCAGCTCGGAAACACTGACATCTGGCAAACGATAAGCATAGTCAGGATGTTTAAATGCAGTTTTGGGTCGGTTTTTCGCTTTAGAGAGTTTTTCACGTTCGCTAATGGTCATTAAGGTATAAATTTGATCAAGCAATTGTCGAAATTCGGGTGCTTGTGTATCCCGCGGGAAAGGCAGGTTAATCGGAACTTCTGCCTGAATAGAGCCGGGATTCGTTGAAAAAAGCAAAATGCGATTAGCCATGATAATCGCTTCTTCAATATCATGCGTAACCAATAGCATGCTTTTGGTTTGCGTTCTTTTTGCTTGCCAGAGATCTAATAAATCATTACGTAGATTTTCTGAGGTTAAAATATCAAGCGCAGAGAAGGGCTCATCCATGAGCAATAATTCGGGTTCTACAACAAGCGCACGTGCGAGCCCAACACGCTGACGCATACCACCCGATAATTCTTTAGGATAAGCGGATTCGAATCCATCTAGCCCAATCATATCAATGGCAGCCAACGCTTTTTGCCTTCTTTCTTTTTGCGGCATACCGAGAGCTTCTAAGCCCAACTCTACGTTTTCAAGCACAGTTAGCCAAGGGAGCAGCGCAAAATTTTGAAAAACCATAGAAATGCCTTGCACCGGGGATGTGATAGGACGTTCACGGTAGGACGCGCTGCCTGAAGTGGGTTTAATCAGTCCTGCAATAATACGTAGTAAGGTCGATTTTCCAGAGCCAGATTTACCGAGTAATGCGACAATTTCATTTTCTGCTAAACGCAAATGGATGTTTTCTAAAACCAATAAATCTTGATCTTCTACAGTCTTAAATGATTTTTGAATTTTTTCTAAACGTAGCAATTCATTGTCCATGTCCAGATTTGACCCCTTTGCTCATTCCAATAAAAACCGAGATGCTGCAAAGTTATAGAGCTCTCGCCATACGAGACGATTAATCACTAAAACATAAAAGCACATAACACCAATCCCTAAAGCAATTCTTGGAAAATCGCCTGTACTCGTATATTCTGAGATATAACTCCCCAGTCCTGTCGCTACCAGGTGATGATTACCCCATTGTAAAACATCGGCGACGATGCTGGCATTCCAAGAGCCGCCGGCAGCTGTGATAGCGCCTGTTACATAGTAAGGGAAAATAGCAGGCAGCGCGAGTCTTTTCCACCATAGCCAGCGTGTAACACCAAAATTTTTAGCTAAATATCGTAAGTCTTTAGGAATAGCATTTGCGCCCGCAATGACATTAAATAAAATATACCATTGAGTGCCAAGAATCATCAGCGGCGTAGACCAAATTTCAACATTTAATTGAAAATATAGAATCCCCGTTACCACTAAAGGGTAAATAAGATTAATGGGAAATGCGGCCATAAATTGTGTAATAGGCTGAATAATCTGGCTGGCTTTAGGGTGCAAGCCAACCCAAACGCCAATAGGAATCCACAGCAGCGAAGCGAGTATAACCAAGATAGCAACTTTAAGCGCTGTGATAGCTCCCAAATAGAATACATGTTGAATCTCATTAAATGGAATAACCTGCGTAATAAAATTCCAAAAATAAATAGCCAGATAAATGGTGCCGGCAAGCAAAATGATATTCCAACATCTCACAATAAAGCGCGATATATCCCATTTAATGAGAGATGGTTTTCTAACAGAAAGTTGTAAGTAAGGCGAGTTTAAAAGAAAGTCACTGAGGAAAGCCGTTATACTTTGTATTCGCTTAAGCACTCGGGTTTTAACGAGTAGCACATAGACCCAGGCACGGTTGGGCACGGGGCCTTCAATGTCTCTGTCGTTAAAACGGTCAGCCCAGGTGAGTAAGGGTCTAAAAAGTAATTGATCGTAGAGAACAATCACAATAAACATTGTAAAAATAGCATAAAAAATAGCTGTTAGGTCGGCATTTCTAATGGCAATGCTAATGTATGATCCAATACCAGGCAGCATAATATTTTGATTAGAAACAGAAATAGCCTCGGAAGCAACAACAAAAAACCATCCTGCGGAAACCGAGATCATGGTATTCCATAATAAACTAGGAATGCCATAAGGCACTTCAATACGCCAAAATTTTTGCCAGGCATTAAGATGAAAGATAGCAGCAGTTTCTTTATATTCTTTGGGAATTGTGCGTAATGATTGATAAAAACTTAAGGTCATGTTCCAGACCTGAGAAGTAAAAATCGCAAAAATAGCGGCGCATTCAGGGCCTAAATAACTATTCGGAAATAATTGAATAAAAGCAACGACGGTAATTGAAAGCATACCTAGAATAGGCACAGATTGTAAAACATCGATGAGTGGGATAAGCAATTTTTCCGCTTGCTTATTTTTTGCGGCTAAAGGCGCAACAATAAAAGTAAATAATAATGAAAAACAAAGCGCGAATCCCATGCGTAATATTGTATTAGCCGCATATTGTGGTAATTTGGTAGGAGATAAAGAAATTGTAATGGGATTTTCGACATGGTAGGGCACGTCTATTTGATTGGCGGCGTACCCTAAGATTGCCAAGATGCTTAAAATAAGAATAAGTGCTATCGCATCCCAAATATTGGGTTTTAAGCCTCCGCCTGTTTTAAGTAATTGATCATAGGCTTTGTTGAACATGCAGAAATTATTCTTCGTCCCAGTTTAAGGTGCCGCCTGTTTGATATTCGGTAACACGTGTTTCAAAAAAGTTTTTTTCCTTTTTGAGATCTATCATTTCACTCATCCAAGGAAAGGGATTGGTTGCACCTGTGTATTGCTCTGATAAACCAATTTGCATGAGCCTGCGGTTTGCAATAAATTGTAAATAGTCTTTAAACATAGCAGCATTAAGTCCTAAGATGCCGCGTGGCATGGTGTCTATCGCATATTGATATTCGAGCTCAACACCTTCTTTTATCATGCTAATGATTTCTGCTTGAAAATCGGTTGTCCAAAGATGTGGATTTTCAATTTTGATTTGATTAATGACATTAATGCCAAAATTTAAATGCATGGATTCATCACGCAGAATATATTGAAATTGTTCCGAGGTGCCCATCATTTTTTGACGGCGACCCATAGACAAAATTTGCGTAAAACCGACATAAAAGAAAATGCCTTCAAAAACCACGTAAAAAGCGCAGAGATCGCGTAAAAAGCGTCTATCATTTTCCGGTGTGCCTGTTTTAAAAGTGGGATCAGCTAAACTTTCGGTAAATTTGAGCGCCCATTGTGCTTTTTTAGCAACGGCGGGAATTTCGCGATACATATTAAAGACTTTTCCTTCGTCCATGCCAAGACTCTGAATGATGTGTTGATAGGAATGCGTATGTAAAGCTTCTTCAAAAGCTTGACGTAAAAGATATTGTCGGCATTCAGGGTTCGTAATATGACGGTATACCGCTAGTACTAAATTGTTAGCAACGAGGGAATCTGCTGTTGCAAAAAAGCCTAGGTTACGCTCGATAATTTCTCTTTCATCTTCGGTTAAGCCCTTAGGGTTTTTCCATAAGGCAACATCAGCGGCCATATTCACTTCATTTGGCATCCAATGGTTGGCACAGGCTTTAAGATAAAATTCATCCCATGCCCAGTCATATCTGAAAGGAACCAATTGGTTGACATCGACAGGGCAATTAATAATTTTTTTATCTTCTTTTCGAATGCGTGCACTGCCAAATTTTAATTCGAGGCCGGTTGCTTTTTCTTCTACATTGATCGCTATATTCACTGCCATTGTAAGTTCCTCTTTTATTGTTGGGTTATTGACATGCTTCACAATCAGGGTTATCTATTGAACAAGCCATAGGGGCTTCCGTAGACGCTTGCACAGTATTTAAAGCGCCTGTATAAACCGTCGATTTTTCTGCATCCGTTGCACCTAAGCTGCGTAAGTAATAAGTTGTTTTTAAGCCACGTAACCAGGCGGTTCTATACAAAACATCTAATTTTTTGCCAGAAGGCGCATGCATATATAAGTTAAGCGATTGTCCTTGATCTATCCACTTTTGTCGTCGTGAAGCCGCTTCGACTAACCATTTGGGATCGATCTCAAATGCCGTTGCGTACTTGGCTTTTAGACTATCAGGGATCCTATCAATGGCTTGAACGCTGCCATTAAAATATTTCAGATCTTTTACCATAGCAGAATCCCAGAGTCCTAACTTCTTGAGATCTTGGACTAAGAAAGGATTAACAATCGTAAATTCGCCCGATAAATTAGATTTCACAAATAAATTTTGATAAGTCGGTTCTATGGATTGTGATACGCCACAAATATTCGAAATAGTTGCAGTGGGCGCAATTGCTAAAACATTGGAATTTCGCATACCGATGGTTTGGACACGCTTGCGAAGTGTGATCCAGTCGAGAGTTTGACTGCGATCTTGATCCAAATAGATACCACGTGCTTCTTGCAAACGTTCTATAGAATCAATTGGTAAAATGCCTTGATGCCAGAGTGAGCCTTCAAAAGTCTCATAAGCGCCGCGTTCTTCGGCAAGATCAACGCTAGCTGAAATCGCTTCAAAACTAATGTATTCCATAGCACGATCAGCAAATTCAATAGCCGCTTCAGATTCATAAGAGATATTAAGCTTATAGAGTGCATCTTGAAAGCCCATAATACCGAGTCCAATAGGACGATGTC
>JBGAIG010000005.1:41300-97435 GCA_044225595.1 Gammaproteobacteria bacterium | reverse complement strand
CCCTATAGTACGACAAGGCGTGATCGTATTGCAGCCGAGATCCCAAGACGCAGGATGGATATTGCCTTAATTAAGAAAACTTTAGCTGAAAGTGAAGGTGCGGGGTTGCGGGAAATTATTCCCTCGACGATGGGCGAACCTTTACTCTACAAGGATTTTGAAGAAATTATTCAATTGTGTCATCAATATCATATTAAATTAAATTTAACGACGAATGGCACCTTTCCTAAAAAAGGCGTTGATGCTTGGGCTAAATTAATCGTGCCGGTGAGTTCAGATGTCAAAATTTCTTGGAATGGTGCGACTAAAGAAACCCAAGAAAATATTATGTTAGGCACAAATTGGGAAAAAGTGCTTGCTAATTTAGAGCATTTTATCGCTATTCGTCATGATTATGCAAATACAAATGGGCATTATTGTCAAGTGACTCTTCAGCTCACTTTCCTTGAAAAAAATGTACATGAGCTTTCAGATATTGTCGCATTGGGTATTCGTTTAGGTGTTGATCGGATTAAAGGACATCATTTGTGGGCGCATTTTTCTGAAATTAAAAATTTATCGATGCGCAAAGACGAAGACAGCATTGCGCGATGGAACGAAGCAGTTAAAAAAGCAGAAATTTTAGCTAAGTCAACGTTCTTGAAAAATGGCAAAATGATTAAACTTGAAAACATTTATTTGTTGGATGACAAGGCAACAGAAAATCTTATTCCTGATGGCGTTTGTCCGTTTTTAGGACAAGAGGCTTGGGTTGCAACAGATGGGCGTTTTAATCCCTGTTGCGCACCCGATAAAGAGCGACGTCAATTGGGAGACTTTGGCAATTTAAACGAAATGCCTCTTTCAGAAATTTGGAATAGTGAAGCATACAAAGCACTTCAAAAAAACTATATGCAACATGCAGTATGCAAGGGTTGCAATATGCGAAAACCCATAAAAGAATTACAGCCAGATAACTTGTCTATAAAAGAGGCTGCTTATGTCTGAAATAGTTTGGCAAAAAACCAAAGTTTCTCTTTGTGAAACACATCATGTTTTGAATCAAAGTCCCCTTTATCAAGAACGATTTCATCAAGTGATGAAATACCATGCGCCGGGTTTAGCACCGGTTAAGAATAAAAGCGGTGCCTTTCATATCGACATGCAGGGTCATCCAGCTTATACAATGCGGTTTTTAGAAACTTTTGGTTTTTATGAGGGCGTAGCTTCCGTTAGCACTCAATCAGGATGGTTTCACATAAAGCCAGATGGTAGTGAAGTTTATTCTGAGCGTTATGCCTGGTGTGGTAATTTTCAAGAAGGATTATGTCCTGTAAAAAATACACAGGGGTACTATTTTCATATTGATGAACGAGGGGAAAAACGCTATAGCAATTTTTATGCTTATGCTGGTGATTTTAAAGACGGTTTTGCAGTCGTCTGTAATGAAGTGGGACTACATACGCATATTGATAGCCGAGGTCATTTTATTCACGGGAAATGGTTTCAGGATTTAGATGTTTTTCATAAAGACTTTGCAAGAGCGAGAAGTTCTGAGGGTTGGTATCATATCAATAAAGCAGGTGAGCCATTATATTCAGAGCGTTACGCAGCGGTTGAGCCTTTTTATAATGGTGCTGCGCGTGTTGAGACAAAGCATGGTGCATTATTCATTATTGATATCAAAGGAGAAAAAATTACTCAATTACGCCCTCCTTTACAAAAAGCGTGGCAATCATTGTCTGGCGAACTGGTTGGATTTTGGCATACTGAAACAATTGCGACAGCTATTCGTTTGAAAGTTTTTTCGTGCTTGCCGGGCAACACACTTGAGATTGCTTCTCAATTAAAATTATCTCCTGAGTATTTAGAACGTTTGTTAAGAGGGCTGTGGGAGCTCGATTTAATTTATTTTGAACATGATCTTTGGCAATTAACCGAAAAAGGGATATTATTGACACCTCAAAATAACAGATTTTTACCCGCAGCTGCTATTATGTGGTCTGATGTGAATAGTTCCATGTGGAAAGAACTCGCAGCGGTTATAGAACAAGCTTCTTATCAGCACCCAATTTTGTTCAAGGCTATGGCAACAGACGAAAAATTACAAATTTATCATCAAGCAATTGATGGTTATGCACTGGAAGATTTTTGCGCATTCAATATTTCTATTCATTGGCAAAAACATGAAAAAATCATTGGCCTTGGCCGAACTGCCAAAGTATGGCTAGAAAAGAGTTTAGAAACTAATATGGCACAAAAAGCTATTTTATTAGGCGAAGAATATGTTTTAAAACATGCCGAGCTGAATCCACAAATTGCTTCTCGTTACACCTTAAAGATGCATAATCCTTGTGAGCCTTGGCCTGAAACAGCGGATGCAATCCTTTTACCCAAAGTCTTACATTATTGGCAGGATAAAGAGGTCTTAGAACTTTTAAAGCATGCACGCCAAGCCTTATTAAGCCGTGGAAAAATCTATATCGCTGAAATGTTATTAGACAAATCAAATCCAAATGGCAGTTTATTAGATTTAAATATGTTAGCAGAGAGTGGGGGAAAATTGCGGTTTTTATCTGACTGGAAAAGACTCTTTGAGCAATCTCAATTGATGTTAGAGCAAAATATTGCGCTCGCCCCTTGGTTAAACTTATTGGTTTTAGAGCCTTTAATTGAGCATTAAATGAAAAGCCTTAAAGCGGATTTTGAGGAAAATGGTTTTTGTGTCTTGAAAAATAGCTTGCCGAGAGAACAGCTGGAAGCTATTTATCAAAAAATACTGAGAGATATTGCAAAATGCGCCCATGAATTAAATTGTAGCTTAGAAGATTATTTAAGATCTGTCAGCCGTTGGGTACATCCTTCTCCCGTCACTCAAAGTCTAGGATCTTTTGTGGCGACAACCTTAAAAGAGACTGTCTCGCATTTTATAGAGGAAGAAGTAAAACTTTCTAAGTTCAATATCATCAGTAAATCAGCTTATGCCAATGGCGTTATTCCTTGTCACCAAGATATTGCTTATTCAAAAGCAGATCCGTACGAATTTTCATTATGGCTGCCCTTACAAACAGTTAGCGTTGAAGAAGGTCCCTTAGAATTTTTACCGAAAAGCCATGTAGAAAAAATTGAACCCCCAGTTGATTTTTGGGCACCTGATTTTGTAGATCAAATGTTCTTATCCTCAGATTGGCAAAAAAATCAGGTTGTAGTTCCTGTGCAATTGGGTGATATGATTGCTTTTGATGCACGTATTTGGCATCGTAGTGCTAAAAATACGTCAGGTCTTAATCGTTTTGCAGTTGTGAGTCGATGGACACGTCACAACTACCATCCTCCTGGTAACATTCCCGATAAAGTGCCAGCTAAATTTGGGATGTGGACTTGTGGTTTGTTAACCGCATTTTTGCTACAAAGGGGACTATTAAATTGCTTTCAAATAGAAAGGAAAGCAGATTTGTCAGTTTGTATACCCTTATGGCAAGAGAAATTAAGTCAAGGTGTAGCATTACCCTTTTTAATTGATGTACCTCAAGCACAAAATGCTTTAAAAGATTTAATGATTTTACATGAGGCTTCCAGATTACATAATGGGGGAGATGCACAAGGTATCATATATGCTAAGGCCTGGCAGCATTTTCTGTCAGCTTTATCTGATTCATTTTATATTGTTAGAGATAAAAAATGATTGATTTAAGAAGTGATACCGTGACTAAACCTTGTGAAAAGATGCGTGCTTATATGTTTCAAGCACCCGTTGGCGATGATGCCTATCAAGAAGATGCGAGTGTTAATCTTTTACAAGATTATTGTAAAGCGCTTTTCAAAGTGGAAGATGCCTTATTTGTGACAAGCGGGATGATGGCTAACCGGCTTGCATTTATGTCACAAACGCGTCCTGGGGATGAAGTCATTACAGAAGATTCTTACCATGTGAATTTTTTTGACAGCGCACCTATGTCGGCTATTGCAGGTGTTGTGATGAATCCTAGACCTTGTGTAGATGGCATTCTTAAAGCTGCTGATGTTGAAGCAGCTCTTAATGCTAAACAAAGATATGATTATTTTGCGCAACCTAAGTTGGTGAGCATTGAAAATTCGATTAACGGTTATGCGGGTCGGGTTTTTCCTTTTGAGATATTAAAATCTTTGTATCAGCTGACACGCGAAAAGCAGATATCGTTCCATTTAGATGGTGCAAGATTATTTAATGCGCATATTGCAACGGGGATCAGTTTGTCCGAATATGCCCAGTATACAGATACTGTCTCGGTTTGTTTCTCAAAAGGGCTAGGGGCACCTTATGGTTCTATGCTAATGGGGAATAAAGAAACGATTAATAAGGCAAGGCGCTTTAGGATTTGGTTGGGGGGCGGTGTACACCAAATCGGTATGCAAGCAGCAGGCGCTTATTATGCTATCAAACATAATCTTCAGCGGCTAGTCGAAGATCATCAATTGGCGCAATACTTTGCTAAACGTTTGCTTGAGCTGGCAGAAATTAGCTTGAATTTTAAAACCGTTGAAACCAATATGGTGCAATTTTCAGTCAATGCCGATTTAAAAGATTCGGTTCGTTTTTTAGAAGAGTGCAGCAAACAAGGGTTGCTCCTATTTCCTTGGGTGCCGGGGGTTTTTAGAGCTGTTATCCATCGGCATATTTCAGAATCTGATCTTAAAGAGGCAATTTTAATTATTAAAAAGGTTCTGATTCAATATCCGTCAAAGCTTATTTTAAAAGAACAGATGAACGCATGAAAAAATTTAAAATAGATTTATTCAGTGATACGAATACCAATCCAAGCTTAGAGATGCGAAAAGTCATGTCTCAAGCGGAAGTCGGGAATGAAGTGGCTGGAGAAGACCCAACCGTTAATAAACTGTTAGAAACCGTTTGCGATTTACTTCAGAAAGAAGCCGCCGTATTTTTACCTTCGGGGACGATGTGTAATGGCATTGCTTATCGAGTATTATGCCAACGTCCGGGTGATCTGATTATTTTAGATGAGCTGGCACACCCTGTCAGCAAATGTGCAGGCTTGATTTCGGGCTTAGTCCAAGCACAATCTTACTGTATCAGAGGAGAACGTGGTATCTTTACAGCTCAACAAATTGAGCCAATTATCACTGCCTCCCCCGGCTTTAATCTTTCTTATCCTCGGGTTGTTTCTATAGAACAAACGACAAACTTGGGTGGAGGTGCTATTTGGCCGCTTAAAATCCTGGAAGAAGTTTGTGGTCTTGCACATCAATATGGTGTTTATACACATATGGATGGTGCCCGTCTTTTAAATGCGGTGGTTGAGACAAAGGTTCTAGCTGCAAAATACGCGAGCTTATTTGATTCGGTTTGGATTGACTTTTCTAAATGCTTGGGTGCACCAATGGGAGCGGTATTGGCTGGTTCCAAGGCCTTTATTGATGAAGCTTGGTATTATAAATTTCAACAAGGCGGGGGTATGCATCAGGCAGGTATTTTGGCGGCAGGTTGTTTGTATGGGCTGCAGCACCATTATCAACGATTGCCAGAAATTCATGCTTATACAAAAAAGCTTGCAAAACTTTTGAGTGCAGTACCTTTTATTAGAATAGATTTAGATAAGATAGAGACTAATATTATCATTTTTGAAATCATAGAACCGGACTATTCAGCATTTGATTTTGCAAAAGCACTTTCTGCCAAAGGCATTCGAGTGTTAGCCTTAAGTGAAACAAAAATTCGTATGATATTACATTTGGATATTTCATTGTCTGATATTGAAGAGCTGCTTTCAGCTATTGATGAAATCAGTCAGACTGACCTTTCCCCAACTTTTTGGACACATTGCTAAGAGAGTAAAATCTATGTTTGAGCTTGCCCCATTATCTGTACCACGCATTGTTGGAAAGATGCAATTTTAAATTTGCCCATTATTTATGTAAGTTAAAAAGCTTTTGATGGCGTTTTTTCGAAACTAAAAACTTCAGTTGATTTTAGCACAAAAAATATGGAATATTTATACATTCTAATTTTGATTACAAATGGAGAGGCTAATAAGCATATGCAAAAAATTAAAGCGTTTTTCAGAAATATTACCGATTTTACTCATCTACGGTTTAAAAATTCTCAGTGTCTTTTAACCATTAGCGTTGGGCAAGCGACTCATGAAGGAGAGATGTTTGCGGCCACGATGGCGCTGATTAATGCTTCTTTTGGTTCTTGTATATTACTGATAGACGATACTTTACAGCGGCATACAATGGCACTCAATAAACCTGAAGAGGCTGATTTTTACAATAATATTGCCTTGCAAGAGGGCGAGCTTTGGCTGCAGCGTAATAAAAAGTATTATAGCAATCTTGCTATTCCTTTAAAGATTATGCGATGGGACTTTTGGTTAAATCATCCTCAATTTAATGCTAAACGGAAGGAAATAATAGAATTAACAGAAAAAGATCCTATTTATAAATCAACCTTTGTTCATAGCATAGAAGCTTTTTTGAAGAAATATCGTGAACGTCTTGTAGAACCGGTGAGTTTTGATATTGAAAGGGCACGGCGACTATCATTTGATTTTGTTGTGGAAGAATGTACTGCATTAAGCTTATGGCCTGAATTGTTATGTCATTATGAGGTTTATCCCAACCGGCATAATAAAGCCATTGAAGAATCGCGCAAGCGTTTTGTATTAGCCTCTTATCCAGACTTATTACATGCCATAACCATTGGTTTTAAAAATGCAGCGCAAATACAGCCGCAACAATTTAGTTTGATTCAAACAAGGGAGGGCACTAACGAAAATGTTAATGATGGACTTTTTGAAAAATATTATTGAAATTACCTTTGGTCTGGCTTTATTTATCAATGCGCTGCTTTTTGTTTTACAAGCAGTTAAAATATTCAGAGAAAAATCCGCCGTTGGCATCTCATTACTGACTTTTTTAGGATTTTTACTCATTCAATTTGTGATTGTTTTACATGGGGTTCTTCATCAAGATTATGCCTTAATTATTGGCTATCTACTCAGCATGTTGTCCTGCGGGATTGTTGTCATGCTTATTCTATTCTACCGCTCAAATGATCAAAAAATAGTGGAGAGTCAGATTAGCTTAGAAGAGATCATAGCCCAACTGCCGGAACATATTTATTGGAAGGATAAAAATTGTATTTGTCTTGGATCTAATACGAATAATTGGAAAGATTTTGGCTTGGGATCGTTAGCTGAATTTAAAGGAAAGACAGATTATGATTTATTTACAAAAGAGGAAGCTGATCATATAAGACTTATTGACGAAGAAGTGATACGAACCGGTCAAATGAAAACAGTAGAAGAAAAAATAACTTTAAATGGTAAAACGACATTATATTTATCACATAAATTGCCCTTAAAAAATAAGTACCAAGAAGTTATAGGGATATTAGGGGTTTCTGTTAATATTACAAAAGCGAAACAGGAAACCGAAAATCGTTTAGCAACGCTGGAAAATATTATTGCCGTTATGCCTGGCAATGTGTATTGGATGAACAAAGAAGGGGTTTACCTAGGGTGCAATGATAATCAGGCAAAAGCGATTGGTTTTTCTTCCCGCGATGAAATTATTGGGAAACGAAATGCAGATATTCCCGGCTTTTTAATACCAGAAATTTTAGATCCGATAAATGCAGCAATAATGAATTTTGGAAAGACAATTATTACTGAAGAACCTGCAATCCTTAATGGAGCGCCTGCAACCTATCTTTCCCATAAGGTACCGCTTTTCAATGGATTGAGGGAAATTATAGGCATGGTGGGTGTTTCGATAGATATCACCGATCGCAAAAAATCTGAAGACGAGCTTACAGTGGCCAAAGAAGAAGCGGTCACAGCCAACAAAGCAAAAACAGAATTTTTATACAATATGCGTCATGATTTGAGGACGCCTTTCAGCGGCATTTTAGGCGTTGCTGAATTTTTGGAAAGTTCTGAGGAGGATGTCCAAAAGAAGAAAACGCTTGGATATATTACGCAGGCATCTAAGGTGCTGCTTGATCAGCTGAATCAAATTTTTGAATTTATACATTCTGAAAATGGTCAATTACCCATTTTAGAAATCCAATTTAATTTACATGATTTAATTCTCAATACTTTTAAAATGATGAAACCTGCTGCAAAAAATAAGTCATTAAACTTTAGTAGTGAATTAGATGAAAATATACCGCGATTACTCATTGGTGATCAGGTTAGAACACAGCGGATTTTAATTAATCTTATTTCAAATAGCATAAAATTTACTGAAAAAGGTTATGTTAAATTATTAACAAAATTAGTCAAAAGAGATGATAAGAACATTGTTGTAGAATTTATTGTTGAAGATTCTGGCATTGGGATCCCTGAGGAAAAGCGTAATTTAATTTTTGAACAGTTTAATCGTTTAACTTCTTCATACAGCGGTATTTACCCTGGAAAGGGGTTGGGCTTAAGAATGGTTAAAAAGTTTTTAGATGAAATTAATGGTGAAGTGCAAGTAGAAAGCAATGAGGATAAGGGTTCTATTTTTAAAGTTTTTATTCCATTTAGGCAGTCCTTATTAGATTCATTGGAAGCAGATGGCCATGAATGATATTATTTCTGAGAAAATTAAAATTCTTGTTGTTGAAGATGATTTTTTTGCAATAAAAGTTGCAACCATGATTTTAGAAAAAAAAGGTTGTTTAGTTGATTGTGTCGCTACAGGAAAAGAAGCGATGCAAAGGGAAATTTCTGACTACAATCTGGTTTTACTTGATCTCGGATTGTCTGACGTTGATGGATTCGAAGTGGCTAAATTTATTCGCAGACGTTATAGTTATACTGTTTTACCGATTGTAATACTAACGGCGCATGAAGACACTGCAAAAGTGGAATTAGCAAGAGAGCTTGGTGTAAATGGTTTTTTTATTAAACCATTTACGCAAGAAAAAGCTGATTTACTATTAACGCAGTTTATATTGTCTGATAAGAGCAATCGGTATAGTACAGGTGATATAATGCTAAACAGTAACTTATAATTTTTTTGCATATCTTTATGAAAAATAAAAAACATGAGCCTACGGTTGCTGATGCGTGGGCATTTGCCCGCAAAAAATATCGTTTATCAGCAGCGCATATTCAAATGATTAAGCAACTTGGTATTAATCCTAAGAAATTAGGTAAAATTGCGAATTATCAACAAGAGCCTTGGAAAGCGCCATTGTCATATTTTATAGAACAACTTTATGAAAAACGTTTTAAAACAGATCAAAAGATGTAAATCTTAATAATTCACAATATACAGGATTAGTGTTAAACTTCGATTAAACTTTAAAATTCAGCTTTAAAACAGCGTGTGGCTTAGAACGAGGCAGGGCGGCCATTTAAGCATTCTTAATGATCCCTCTTTCGTATAAAAATTTGATATCTTCTCCAAATATTATGGTAACACTCAAAAAACGATCACTTTGGTGTAATGTTGAATTTATAATTTACGGGAAATTTTATAATACAATTTTTTTAGTCTTTCAACTTGCCATAATTTTTGGAGAAGATACAAAATTTGGTTAAAAAACCTAAGCTAATAGATTTTAAAGCAAAAAAGCTTTAAATAGGACAATAACGTACAAGCATCAACGACAAAGTCGCCTGTTTTTTTTTAAACCACTTCTATAGTTTATAGGTTAGACAAGGAGGTTCTCAAAAAGGTTAGGGAGGTATAAATTCTTTAACAGTTTGGAGGTCAGAAATGAATACCCATAAAAGCCTGTATGGTTATTTAAATGCTTCTTTGTATTGCGCTGGTTATAAAAAATCTTACAATGAAATAGATGTCTATTCAGATCCCTTGAATTACTTCGAAAGCAGCCCGGAAGAAATCCTTTTTAAAGCGCATTGGGAAAATTATTTTAATGATCGCTGTAGCTAAATACGTTTAAAAGTTCGAATTTACTCACTCGACAAATCACATTATTATAGGCGTTTATCAAATAACGAGTAGCTCAAAGAGCACATGAATTTGAAGAGCGTGTTAAAAAGTATTTGTGGAGCATATATTTATTAAATAAGCAGATTGTTTATTAAGCTTTAAAATCAGATAGAAGTTTTGCAGAAGTACATTTTGCTTAAGGAGCTTGGTGCGTGAGATTTTCGGCTTTTAAGAAGACAGTGCTATACATGGTGCTACAAATTATCTTTTTTTATAGCAATAAAAACATTAAAAAAATCAATACAATTAAACTTCGACGATCTGATTACTTATCATACGCTTCAAGCTCTAGTTCGCTGGTTTTATAAAAATATTCTTAAGCTCATTGCATATATATAATTGCATCTAATGTTCAAACAAAGTTAGAATGTTCACAGGCAGTACGATACTAGTTAATTAGGAAGGAATACTGAATCCTTAACACTGATTGGCTTTCATGATGGAGGACAGAAACGATGGCAGCATACAGCACAACGGTTAGTAGAGAACTTTTGTCATCACTACAAATTATGTCCGATGGTTGGCTGGCTTGGCAATTGCAAGCAGAGGAATATAAAAAATATTACCAACCAACTTCTCTGAGTATGCCGTTGACTTTTTTAAGACCCCAGAGTTCTACATCTCCTCTCTATCAGTTTCAGCATGCACAAGGCGAAATCTTTTCGTTTAATTTAAGGCCAACTTCAATCAATGGAGACTGTTTTTTTGATGCAGTTAATAGACCAGGCTTTACCCGAGATGCTTTAGTCAAAAAATTGCTTGATAATCCAACGGAATCTATACGTGCTATCTTTGGTCATGAAATACGCCAATTTCTCTATTTAGGCTATACGGGTTCTCATCCTAATAAACAAGAAAGTCAAGCTTGCCAACAGTTATTAACGCCAGGCGTACAAAAATTGTTTCTCACACTTCAAGAAGTAGAAGCAGTTTTTAGACCAAGAGTAGACGAAGCGCGTTTGGAATTAGGGACACGGGAAACACATCAAAAGCATCCGCCAGAATTGTTGACTTTACTGAGGCAAAGGAATTCTCACTTAGTGCAAAGATTTGAGCAAGCCTATCAAGGTGTTTTAAATGCAGATAAGGCTATTTACGAATATTGTTGCCAAACAGATATTTTTAAGCGTTATGTGGAACTGTATTTAAAAGAAGCGCGTGGGTATATTCCTTTTTCACGTGATTTTGGCAGAGAAATACCTACCACTACAATTGATGTGATTAACCAATTATTTGGATTAAAAATTCAAGTTTATTTACCTTGTACTCAAGGTAAAACACAACTTCAATTAGCCAATCAATTACAAACAGGGGATGTGATACCCATATTTCATAATGGTATCAATCATTTTTGGGGGTTAAATATTGTACCGAAATTGAGTGAAGCATCTGTTCCGACAGTGAATCTTCATCAACGGGATACTAGCCTAGGAGAGCAAAAATTAGCTTGTGAACATCCTGAGATTAATGCAGTGCATATGCGATTGCCAGAAGAAGTTAAAAGTCAGGAGGAAGTTAAAGGTAAGTCTGAGTTACATAGTCTTACGAGTGTTGAGTCAGAAGCATCTATAAAGCAACAAGTTATACCAAAATTAGAACACATCAAAGCAAAACATCTTCTTGCCACTGATTGGCAACAGGAAGGAGCCAATTTTATACCCATGCGTGGGACTTGGCATGTCAATTCAACGCAAGATTTTGGATTAGATGAAGAAATAAATAAGTTTTTATCTACCGATAAAAAAGTTTTGTTATTATTAGGTGATTCAGGTGCCGGAAAAAGCTTATATACGCAAGGGCTGGCAATTAACTTATGGAAGGCTTACAAAAATGAGACCCCTATTCCAATCTGGATTTCGTTGCCTAGTTTAAAGAGCCCAACTACCAGAGCCATTGAAGAAACTTTTGAAGCTTATGGTTTTACCATTGAACAAATTAAATATCTGCAACGTACTCACTCGTTTGTGTTTATATTAGATGCTTATGATGAAATGAATAATCTAAGCAACTTATTTGTTGGTAATCACTTGGCTGAGTGGAAAGCCAAAATTATTATCACTTGCAGAAGAGAATATCTTTATTATGTAGATAATTATCGAAAATTTTTTATGCCATTTCAAGGAGAACGTGCATTATATTCATCCTATACTGAAATAATAGTGTCTCCTTTTAATGAGAAACAGATTCAGGATTATTTTGAAAACTATAACAGGAATCGAGGCACTGAAAGAATTAATTGGCAACTCTATCAGCAAGCACTTGATGAAATTCCTGGCTTAAAAAAATTAACCACAACGCCATTTATTTTAAAGCTTGCGATTGAAGCATTGCCAGGGATTATACAACGGTTCAAAGAGACAGAGCCAGAAAAACGAAAGAAACTGACACAAGCGGCCTTATATGATGTTTTTATAGAGCAATGGTTTAGTCGTCAAGAACAAAAACTTAAAAATAGTAAGCAAATAGCTGAAGATGAGAATATTAAGCCAGAATTTTGGAAATATGCCAAAGAACTTGCAGAGGCTATGCATAAACAAGCGGTTACGCAAATTAATTATGAAACGAGTAGCTCTGATTTATTTGATCCGATTCAAGTAAACCCTTGGGAGAGATTTTTTAATCCTACTCATCAAAGGTTAGGTTTGCTACGAACGGCCTGTTTGGTTAGAGAGGTTTCTCCAAATCGTTATGCATTTATTCACCCTTCATTAGGTGAGTATTTTTTAACTAGAAAACTATTTGAGGATTTATCGAGCAGTTGTAGTTCATATGAAACAAAGAATCAAGAAACTTTGTTTAGTAATTCAACAACATTAACAATGGTAGAAAGTCAAGAGGGAAAAGGACTAAATGAATATTTCAATCAACGTTTATTAGTCAAAGAAAGCGGCATTATACAATTCTTTGCAGAGAATGTAGATGAGTATCCAGATTTTAGGCAATCACTTTTTAATAGGATTTATGCTTCAAAGAATAATCCACAAGCAAGCATAGCAGCTTCAAATGCCATTACTATTTTGAATATGGCAAAAATAAATTTCTCAGGGTTAGATTTTTCTCATGCTTTTCTTTCATATGCTAATTTGCAAGAAGGTAGATTTAGCGGTTCTAACTTCACTCATGCTGATTTAAGTAACGTTATATTTAAAAATTCTATTTTACACAATGCTAATTTAAGTTGCGCAAATATGATAGGAGTGCAGTTTAACGAAAAAGCCTATTTACATCACAGTGGCATGGTTATAAATTTTAGCATTGCTAAGGATACGGAGTTGTTGGCATCTAGTAGTGACGAAGAAGTACATATTTGGAACCTTAAGACGGGAAAATTAATTAAAATTTTTAATGTGCCGGGCTGCTTCTCAAGCCTGACAGTTATCGAAGAGGAGGCTGGTACAAAGGTTTATCAGAGCTCTTGTACCATTGACAAAATGAATTTATCGGCTGATGGCAGCTTATTAGCTATTATCCATGAAGATGATAAAGATATTGAAATATGGGATACCGCTTCAGGTAAATTGCTTCGCTCGCTTTGTGGTCATACTAGCGATATTACTGATATATCTCTAAGCACAGATGGAAAGTTATTGGCTTCAGCAAGTCTTGATCACACTGTTCGATTATGGAATGTTTCTAATGGACAACTTTTAACAACGATTGAACACAAGTCTGGAGTAGAGGCCATATGCTTAAGCGCAGATAAAACAATACTTGCATCAGGAAGCCATGGTGAAACAATACGTTTATGGGACATAGAGCATGGAAAGCAATTAAAAATTTTAACAGATTCCAACAGCAGTAATAGTGATTATTTATGTTTTAGTGAAAACGGTAAATTACTTGTTTCAAAAAGTAGTAATAAGGTTATAAGATTATGGGAAATTTCTACTGGAGAATTACTAGGAATCTTTGAAGGTATCTCAGCATCTTTAAATACAGATAATAAAACACTTGCTATACTCGTTGATGAGAATACTGTAAAAGTGTGGGATGTCCTCACTGGCGACTTAATTCAAAGTTTTTCAGAACATGTGATAGGAGTTACTGCTATATGTTTTATTAATGATAAATTGTATACTGCAGGTAATGACAACAATATTCGTATTTGGGAAAATATAAGTATTAATACTTCTATTGACTCGTATAAGAATACAAATGAAATTTTAAGACTACAATTTAGCGTAGATGGACGAACACTGAATTGCATGAGTAAAAATGAAGTGTACAGTTGGAATGTAGTTAATGGACATCTTCAGAAAATTTTTCGTAACAATAATGTTATTGAAAACCTACCTTCTAAAAAATCATCTAAAGGTGGTGTAAAGGGATTAATTTATAAAGTTAAACAGTTTTCCAAAAGCGATAAAAAAACTTTTCATGAAAATGATTGTTTAGAAGAACATGATAGTCTTTTTATCTGTAATATCCTAGAAAACAACACTGTTCAAGTAAGTGATAAAAATTCTGGTAAATTAATTAATATTTTTAAAACCAATAGAAAAATTAATAGCACGGCATTTAATATGAGTAATTCTGTATTAGCATGTGCTTGTAACGATGGGATTATAAAACTCTGGGATATATTCAGTGGTAAAGAATTACATACGCTTAGAGGAAAAAATCACCCTTATATTTATGCTACAGCTATGAAATTTTATGGTGATAATTGCTTAGCTTTGGGGTTTAGTAATGGCTCTGTAAATTTATGGGAATATAAGGCAATTTGGCACGGACAAAAATGGTTATTATCTTGGAATGCACCTTTTAGATTATTTTGGAAGGATGCACTTATTATGAATACAAAAAATCTTTCATCTGATAATTTATGCTTGCTACAGCAACAAGAGGTGGAAGAAGATACTCTTTTAAGTGAAGCTTTTGACAAAGATGTTTTCTTTAAGTCAGCCTTTGATAATATGCAATCAGGAAACTTCAGGGAGTCATTAAAATATTTTAAGGCTTTGTATAAAGAAGATCCATTTGATCACTATCTTCATTACAATCTGGCATGTTGTTATTATCTGCTAGGAACAACTTTAAACGATGATACTCTTTTTCAAGAAGCCGGCAGGTATTTTCGAGAAGCTATAAGTCTACGACTAGATGCAGATACTTTTACTGTATACGGTAATTTCCTTTATATGAGAATGCAATACGAAGAGTCAATAATTTATTTAAGAAAAGCTGTTAAGTTCAAAACTACTAATGCAGGGCTAGTTTATGGTGCTGGAAAAAGAATGTTATTACCAGAAGAGTTAAGAGCTGAAATAGATACATGGGGTGCAGTGAAAATAAAAGCAATCTTTATGGCTCGTTATCTCCTCATATGCGCCTATCATATGACTAATCAAAAAGATCAAGCAAATAAACAGATTAATAAATTTAAAAAATTAGTAGAGTCTGATAAAGAGCGCGATCCATTTCTTTATTCTCTTCTGGGTTATGGTTATAAAAAATTAGGGTTACTTAATGAAGCTGCATATTGGTTCAATTTAGCAATAGAACGGACTCAAGATTATGATCTGGCTAAAAGTAATCATGATGAATGTCTAAGATGCCTAAGCGCAACGAATAATTTATTTCTTTCTTCGATAAAAGGACCTGTTTTGCAAGAAATTTCATCTTTAAATCCAACAGATAAACCAATTAACTGTATTTCTTGTTTTCTCGATGAAAAATGGTTAGCAATGGGAATTGATAAAGAAATACATATTTGGGGATCTGAAACTAATTGCCTTCGACATGTTTTAAAAGGTCATACCGAGGAAGTAATAAGTATTCATTTTAGCCCTGACAGTCAAATGCTTGTTTCAGGTGGTGTGGATTGCAATGTCATTTTGTGGGATATAATTGAATTTAAATTAACCAAAGCTCTAAAAGGTCATACTGATAAAATTATTTCTGTTAATTTTAGCCCTTTTGGTACATTAATTGCCTCAAGTAGCAAAGATAATACTATTCGACTTTGGCGCGTAAATCAAGGCATTCTTGGATGTACTATGAATAAATATACAGCCAAAGTTACTAATGTTCATTTTAGCCCTTCAGGTAGATTATTAGCCTCTGCAGATCACAATGGAAATATATGTATTTGGCCAGGCGGTATTAATCTTGGCAAAGATTTTGCTGAACCTTTTTACCAGGTTAAATTTACGAATATCCATTTTAAATGCGTTCAATTTAATCCTAACGAAAGCATGGTTGCAGCAGGTACTAAAGATGGAAGACTTATTTTATGGCATTTTAAAGAACAGCTTGAGGATAAACAAGTTTCAATCATAAAAGCACGAGAAAAACAAATTGATCATTTGCGGTTTGGTCAAAGTGATAATATTTTAATTTTTTGTAGCAAAGATAAAACTATTGATTATAGATTGTTAAAAGAAGGTGTTTTGGGAGCAATATTGACTAATCATACACAATCTATATCAGATATCCAATTTAATCCTCAAGGCATTGTAGTTTCGTCAAGTAAAGATGGTAGCATTTGTTTTAGCAAGTTTAATGATGAGCTTTTATCAAAGTGTTCAACATCCCATGAATTAAAACAATTCAATCCAATAAATTTATCTAAGCAGTTTATTTCATTAACTGAGCAATTAGATTTAGAAGACTCTCTATTGAATGGAGAATCTTCCGAAGATAAGAATACACCATTACTATTTTCGAGTCGCCTGAATAATAGAACAAGGAATCGAAGATTGTCAGGATATTCAGAATCAGAGTTATCCAAACAAAATAGATCATATTTCAAATGCTGTACTCTACTTTAAATGAGTAATTGTAATTTACAAAGGGAGAGTTGCTTTTTGTTTATCTCTCATGGTATGTTTCAAATTGTGGGTTACTTTGTAAAGATAAAAGGATTGATTTTCTTATGTTAACCACCACTGGATCACCAGATTTAGAAGCGACTGTTGAAAAGCTTTGTGGCAACTTTGCTTCAGGGTACTTAGTACAAGATGAAGTAGAGTTTTATGTTCCAGCAAGGGGGAAGCATACACAATATTCAGCAGAATCGTTCGATTTAGATCAAGAACTTAGAAATTTTTTAAAAAGCGAAAAAAAGGTGTTGTTGCTTTTAGGCGAGTCAGGTTCTGGTAAAAGCTTGTTTGGACAAACCCTTGTCATGAAAGTTGCTAGCGAGTACCGAAGAACTGAAATTGTCCCTCTTTTTATCTCTTTACCCAGGCTTCTTAAGCCTAGACAAACACTGATAGAAGAAACATTTGCTCAACATAATATACCACTGGATACAGTGGATTTATTGAAAAAAACGCACACTTTTCTATTGGTGCTAGATGCTTACGATGAGGCACATTTGCAAACAAATTTGTATGTGGATAATCGCCTAGATCAGTGGCCTGGTAAAATTATTATTTCTTGTCGTACGTCTTACTTAACCAATATTCCAAACTATTTGCAATACTTTGTGCCTTTTATTGGTGAAAAAAGCCAAGCGGCTTTATTTCGAGAAATTCATATGGCGCCATTTTCACCAAAGCAAATTACCAGCTACATCCAGCAATATTTGGGCGTAAAACAAAAAGAGATCCAGGAAGAAATTGCGCAAAATGCCGATCTTGGTCAAGAGTGGATAGATCCTAAAACGTATGAAACTTGGATTGATCAGATACCAGGATTAAGGGTTTTGGTGCAAACACCATTCTTATTGAAAATTACGATGGAAGTGTTGCCCAGCATAGTTATAATGTACAAGCAAGCTGAAAGCCAACAAGAACAATTTAAGATGACAGGAGCAAAATTATACGATGCTTTTGTAGAACGTTGGTTTAACCGTCAAGAAGAAAAACTTGTAGGATTAGGAACGCATCCGGGACGTAGCTTGCGGAAAGACTATAGAGCTTTTGCTAAATTACTAGCTAAAAAAATGCATGCTAAAAGTTTAACGCAAGTAACCTATGAAGAAGAAAGTGATTTATTTGAAGGGGGAGTGCCTACACCTAATGAATGGGCAATGTTCTTTAGTGATAATTTTGTCCCAACTGATCAAAACGATGAAAAGCGCAGAAATGGCAGAGTTTTAGCTCGAAAAGGCTGTCCTTTACGAAAAATAGGTACCAACCAATATGCTTTTTTACATGCGTCGCTTTTAGAATATTTTGTTACGGAAGCAATTAGAAGTGAAATGGTTGCCAGTGGTACAGAGTTTAAAGAATTGAAAGAATCGTCAGAAGCTAGACCTGCTGCAACGTCATCGTCAGTCACGGTGGTTGCAGTAAAAGATAGCAATAATTCAGGGCTTTCTACTCATAATAGCCCCTCCTCTGAGCCTGATAATTTAAAGTTTTCTAGCAATAACCCAGAACCTGTTGTTAGAATGACTGTCTATAGCGTTGCTGAACCAAGAATACCCATTACCTATGATAATTGGGTTATTTCAATCATGCGAAAACCCAATGGTAAAAATCCTGATCATGCTTTTTTAGTCATTGAAGGCATTAATCAATTTGGAAAAGGGCTGCTGATACGTTATGATTTAGTTGATAATAAAAGTAAGCCTGGACTCGCGTTAATTGTCGATAAGCCTTTGTATAATATCGAGCCTACACAGTTGAAAGTAACCTTTTGTCGAGAACTGATGAAACAGGAAACCTTTTATCATCAAAGCTGGAGCATTCCTTATGCACAAGCACAGGCTTTAATAGCGGATGTTAATCGAGATAAAGAAAAGGTTATCGAATACTGTGTATCTGGTTCAGAGAGTATTTTTGCAAAATCCACACATACAAATGCTCATAGCTGTTTCACTTGGGCACGTGAGAAACTACACAATCTTGAGAATGAGAAGATTCAGTTGCCTGGAAATTGGATGGATCTTTTGGTTGCAAAAACAAGTTTTTATATCAATGGTTCTGATAAGGAACCGAGAAAAGAGAGAAGCAGTTGTTCAGTAATGTAATTAGGAGGAATAAGAAATGCCGTATAGCACACTAGACCCAAACATCCCTGTAGACCAACTTAATTTTGTAGTCTCTATTTTGAGAAAGCCGAATAGTGAAAATCCTGAGCATGCTTTTTTAATGGTAGAGGCAATCAGTTCTTTTGATAAGTTGGTATTCAGGCGATACGATTTATTTATCGATAAAGATAGTGCCGATAGAAGAGCTCTAATTTATATGAAGCCAGAAGTGGTAGTTGATGTAAAAGACGCAAAAACAGCATTATTAGAAGATATTTTAAGAGGAGAAGAAGTCTATTCTATCTCTTGGAGTATTACTAAACAGCAGGCAACTGCTTTACATAATGATATTTTAAAGGATAAAGCAAATCCGCCTAAGTATCAAGTCTCAGGTGATGCGAGTTTAGTTGCAAAAAGCAGTAGTGTAGAAGGACATAGTTGTTTTACTTGGGCTCGTGAGAAGCTTCATAATCTTGAAGATGAAAGAATTAGGCTGCCAGAAAAATATACAGATTTTATTGGTGCTAAAACTAGCCTTTATATTAAAGGAGCGAATCATAACTCAGGGAAATGTGCAGTGATGTAAGATTACAAGGGATTTAACAATGCTGCATGTTCATGTTAATCCAGGGACGTCTGAATTAAGCCAGCAAGTTATTTCACGATTAGAGCGTGTGAAAGAAAAACACCTTCTTGCTTCAGACTGGCAGCAGGAAGGTGTGAATTTTATACCCATGCGTGGAACTTGGCATGTCAATTCAAGGCAAGATTTTGGATTAGATGAAGAAATCCAAAAGTTTTTGTCTAACGATAAAAAAGTTTTGTTATTATTAGGTGATTCCGGTGCTGGAAAAAGCTTATATACGCAAGGCTTGGCCATTAACTTATGGAAGGCTTATAGGGATGAGACACCCATTCCACTATGGATTTCTTTGCCTAGCTTAAAGAATCCAACTAACCGAGCCATTGAAGAAACGTTTGAAAATTACGGTCTTACTGTTGAACAAATTCAATATCTTCAACGTACTCGTTCCTTTGTGTTTATATTAGATGCTTATGACGAAATAAATAATTTAAGCAACTTATTTGTTGGTAATCATTTAGCTGAGTGGAAAGCCAAAATTATTATCACTTGTAGAAGAGAATATCTTTATCATGTAGACAATTATCGACAATTTTTTATGCCGTTTCAAGGAGAACGCCCATTATATTCATTCTATACTGAAATAATAGTGTCTCCTTTTAATGAGAAACAGATTCAGGATTATTTTGAAAACTATAATAGAAATCGACGAGCTGAACGAATTGATTGGCAACTTTATCAGCAAGCACTTAATGAAATTCCTGGTTTAAAGAAACTAACCACAACGCCATTTATTTTAAAGCTTGCGATTGAAGCATTGCCAGGGCTTATACAACGGTTCAAAGAAACAGAGCCAGAAAAACGAAAGAAACTGACACAAGCGGCCTTATATGATGTTTTTATAGAGCAATGGTTTATTCGCCAAGAGCAAAAACTTAAAAATAGTCAGCAAATAGCTCAAGATGAGAATATTAAGCCAGAATTTTGGAGATATGCCAAAGACCTTGCAGAGGCTATGCATAAACAAGCGGTTACGCAAATTAGTTATGAAGCGAATAGTTCTGATTTATTTGATCCGATTCAAGCAAATCCTTGGGAGAGATTTTTTAACCCTATCCATCAAAGGTTAGGTTTACTACGAACAGCTTGCTTGATTAGAGAAATTTCTCCAAATCACTATGCATTTATTCACTCTTCATTAGGTGAGTATTTTTTAACGAGAAAGCTATTTGAGGATTTGTCGAGCAGTTGTAGTTCATATGAAATGAAGGATGATGAGTTAAGCAGCTCGACCAGGTTCGTGAGAGCTGAAGGCCAAGAAAGAAACCAGCTAGACACATATTTTAATCAAAGCTCACTAGTAAAACAAAGTAGTGTTATACAATTCTTTGCTGATAGAGTAGACGAAGATGAACGTTTTAAACAATCACTTTTTGATAGAATTTATGCTTCAAGAAATAATCCTGAATCCAGTATAGCGGCAGCAAATGCAATTACAATTTTAAACGAGGCAAGAGTGTCTTTTTCTGGAATGGATTTTAGCTCCGTTAATATTCCTGGAGCTGATTTAGGCTTTTCAAATTTACAAAATGCAGATTTAAGATATGCTAATTTGACTAGAGTAAATTTAAGCCAAGCAAATTTAAAAAATGCTAATTTACAGAGGGCAATTTTACATGATGTTGAATTTGGTGAGGAGCCTCTATTAGAATATAAAGTAGGGAAAATGCGAGTTTTGTCTCCTGATAAACAGTTGTTAGCGATAGCTGATAAAGATATTATTTATTTCTTATCTTTAGAGACTAGAAATTATATAAAAAAAGTTAGAATGCCAAAAAGAAGAGGATCATCAGGACGGTCTAGTAGTGGCAACAACGATTTAATACATAGCATTAAGTTCAGTCAAGATTGTCGATTTTTGGCAATCAGAAATAGTTACTCTGAGATTGATATCTTAGACATAAGGACAGGGGAGTTTCTAAGTGCTTTTACAGAAGAACTTTTTGGGAAAAGTAAAGAAATTGTGGATTTTGATATAAGTTCAGATGGAAAGAAAATTGTGATTTCTTATAATAAGGGAAATTGGAAATTACCTCTTGATCCCATAGATATTTCTGAATATGGAAACATAGCAAAAGCAATATTCCAAACACAAATAGAAGAAAGAAATAAGAAAGAACAAGAAGTTTTAGATATTTTTGAACTTGAAACGACTAAAAAAATTAAGACTCTTCTTAGATCTGAATATAGTCCACCAATTACATTGGAAGTAAATTACAATATGGGAAGCAGTGATGGATATGATTTGTATCAGACTGAGTCTATAGTTCATAAGCGGGAAATAGGAGAACCAATCATAGTAAAGTATAGCCCCAAAGGTAATATGATTGTCATTTATGATAGTGTTGGAAATTTTTTGATTTGGGAAGAAGAAACAGGGAAATTGATTAAAGATTTTTGCATCGAGCATATGGCACACGTTTTTCTAGAATTTAGCTCTTCTGAAGATTGGTTTATCTATGGATCTAAAATATTAAAGATAACAGATCACGATGGACATTTTCTTCAAGAGGAGAATGTATTGTATCTTGAAAAGATCAAAGATAGAAAAGGCAGCATAGAAGCTATTAGGTTACCTTTCTCTGTAAGTAGTGCTATTTTTAATCCAGACGAAACGATATTAGCCTTAGCTTGTAAGAACAAGGTTATTATATTAAATCTTATTGATTTAGAGATTATTTGGACTTTAGAAGGGCACATTGGAGCAGTCGATAAATTAGCATTTAGCGCATCAGGAAATTTTTTGGCATCAATAAGTTCTGCCGATAAAATTCTAAGGTTATGGGATATAAGGACTAGCCAATTTTTAAGATTAATGAATCTAGGACACAAAACTAAGATTGAAGAGATTAGTTTTTATCAAAAAGATACATTAATTATGTCCTTAGCAGAAAATATACGTTTTTGGCCAATTTTGAGCGATTTAAATCATAAAGAATATCCAAAAATAAACGATATTATTAGTAAAGTAAATAGTATTGAGTTTAGTAAAGATGGTTCTTGCATTGTGTCTGGAAATGAAAATGGCACCATTTCTTTATGGCAAGCAAATACAGGCATTCTTCAACAGAACATCATAGCCCACAAAGATGAAAAAGAAAATGAAAAGAGAACAGGTCTTAGTACTTTAGAAATACACGGTGGTGCCTTAGTAACAACAGCAAAGTTCGGTGGCAACGGTGAAAATAGAAACAATAAGATACTATTTGCTGGATGTTATGAGGCCTATTATACAAGTAATCGACACCACTTGTTGCGTCGTGCTGGTTTTGTAATAAAATCATGGGACATTTTACAAAGCGGGCAATTAAAAATTGGCAAAAGTATTAATAACATTGATTCCTTAGTACTAGATGGCAATGAACATTATAAGTCAGTTAATGCTTTTGCAGTAAGTTCTGATAGTAAGTGGTTGGCTTTTTCTAGTTCTACACCAAGTGATGTCTATGGACTTGAATCGGGTTTTGATTATGGAGTTGAGTTGTGCTCAGTAGATACTTTAGCAGTGATTAAAAAATTTGTATGTCTAAATCCTGTTAGAAAATTAAAATTTATTCCCGATACTAACATACTTTTAACAGCTACCGATAATAGTTTAGATTTCTGGGATATAGCAAAAGGAGAGATATTAAAAATTTTCCTAAAGCAAAAAAAAGATTATACACATGTTATTGACTTATCAGTAAGTCGATGTGGCAATTATGTTTCAGTTTTAGATTATTCGGGTCATGTTTTTGTTTGGCCAATCCTTTCAGATAAGGTTATTAAATCTTTTAAAGATTCTTCGATGACATGTCTTTGCTTTAGTGATAATAGTGATTTTTTAGTTTCTGGTCATATAAATGGCAGTATAAAAATTTGGCTTATAAGAGATGCTAATGTCATATATTCCAATCAAGCGAGCTATTCAGAAATTTCTAGTTTAGCTTTTAATTTTGTTGATTCTTTGTTTGTAACAGGAAGTAAAGATGGTTTAATAATTTGTTGGAAATTAAGGCAAACGCAAAAAATAATGACTCCAGTGGTAGACATGGTTTGGAGTAGTCGGCCTTTAGGGTTACAGTGTCAAGGACTGAAGATCGACGGTATAGTAGCTGCTTCAACAAAAAACAAAGAATTTTTGCACCAAAAAGGTGCTTTAGGGGTGTCTTCTAATCAAACATATCTACCTTTATTTCATAGTGAAATCGAAATAAATGCTGCCTATATAAAAGCACCTACACCAGTAATCGCAGTAGTTACTAAAAGTATTGTTGATCCAGAAATTACGTTAGATTATAATAATTGGACAGTTTCTATTATGCGTATGCTGAATGGAAAAAATCCAGATCACGCTTTTTTGATAATAGAAGGGCTTAACCAATTTGGTAAAGGATTGTTATTTCGTTATGATTTAATAGATGATAGAGAAAAGCCGAGTTATGCGTTAATCATAGGAAAAACTTTACAAAACATTACTCCTGAAGAAATGAAGACAGTTTTTTATAAACATTTTTTGGATCAACAGAAAGTATATTATAAATGCTGGAGCTTGACTCGGAGTCGAGCGTTAAATTTGATTAATGATATTAGGCAAGATCAGAGTAAAACTATCAAATATTGTATTGTTGACAAAGAAAGTGTCTCTAGCAAATCAACAAACGAAAAAAGCCATAGTTGTTATACTTGGGTGAAAGAGAAATTACATAATTTAAATACTGCAGAGGACAACAATATGATAAACTTGCCTGAAAAATGGGCAGATAGTTCTATAGCTATAACGAAATCTTATATTCCTGCTACAGCAAATCAGAGTAGCAAATGTGCGACAATGTGATTGGTAATTTTCAAATTTTGATGAGTGTTAAGGAACTATTTTTTCTGGAGATTAAAAATGCAATGTTTTACAATTAATGGTGAACGAAACTTTTTATGCGAGAAGTTTTCGTATTTGAGTACGACATTCAGTGTCTTTCCGGTAAAAGTGCCTAGAAATGAATTCATGCCTGTGTTATTGGGGAAATAGAAATAATTCAACTTGGGCTCTCAAAATTTATTTGCATCTACATCTAATTTTAGTACAATATTCAATTCAGTATTTAGGATTACGCTATTGATAAAGCATGAAGAAACCCGTACCAATAGAACTTAGCTTAAAAGATCAAGAAGCATTACTTGAACGCATAAGAACCAGCATGTCTGAGAAAGATGCAGAAATTTTAAAAGGACTTATTGATTTTAATGCATGGCTACAATATAGCCTAGAACAAAAGAATATTAGTATTCACAAATTACAAAAAATTTTTGGCAGTAGTACAGAAAAGCGTAACAAGAAAGATAAAAATGATAGGTCTGATACAGAAAAAGATAAGAATAATGAAGAATCAAATTCAGCTGATGATAATGTCGATTCGGAATTGCCTGAATCAGAATCTACAGATAATGGTTCTGCTGTTAACCAAAGTGCCTCACCCGAAACAAAACCAAAAAAACATGCGCCTAATCATGGTAGGTTAGGACATGAAAAATACACAAATGCTTCAGTGATCCACAGAGAATGCTTGTATCGCCTGGGTGATCCCTGTCCTGAGGATGGCTGTCAGGGTAAACTGAAAGCTTTGAAGCCTGGCTGCGTTATTAAAATTGTGGGACAAAGCTTTGCTAAAGCAAATAAATATATTCTTGAAACGGTACGTTGTAACTTATGTGATAAAAGTTTTAGTGCACAATTGCCAGAAGATGTATGTGCTGAAAAATATGATCCGGTTTTTAAGGCAGAACTTTGCGTCCATAAATATTTTCTAGGCATACCGAATAACCGCTTGGAATCTTATCAGCGATTAGTTGGGGTGCCATTACCCGACAGTACCCAATTTGATAAGATAGAAGATGTCGGTAATGCAGGTTATTATGCATTTAATCATCTAGAAAAGATGGGTGCCGATGGTCGTTTAGCACATGGTGATGATACAAAAGTAAGAATAAAGTCAATTATTCAAGCCAATAAAGGGCTTGATAAAAAAGCACGCACGGGTATGTTTACGACTGGATTGATGTGTTTGAATGGAGAGCATAAAATATATCTGTTTTACAGCGGCAGAAAACATTGTGGTGAAAATATGTTAGATCTGCTAAAGAAACGAGATCCGAGCTTACCGAAGATTCAATATATGTGCGATGCTTTAAACAGCAACATGCCGGCTAGCCTCAAAGCTATTTTTATTAACTGCTTAGCGCATGGTAGACGGAATTTTACCGATATAGAAAAATTTTATCCTAAAGAATGCGCTTTTGTAATTGATGTTATTTCAATCATTTACAAAAATGATAAAGAGGCAAAAGAGAAAGAACTTAATGATGAACAACGTCTAAAATACCATCAAGAACACAGTGAGAAAGTGATGAATGATTTGCAAGAACATCTTAAAGAGCAATTGGATGAGCGCATTGTTGAACCTAATAGTCCGCTCGGAAAGGCCTATAATTATATGCTAAATCATTGGCATAAGTTGACGCAATTTTTACGCGTAGCGGGCGCACCTTTGGATAATAATACATTGGAGCAAGCTTTAAAAATACCGATCCGGGTAAGAAAAAATTCCTATTTCTATGCAACCGAGCACGGTGCTTATATAGGCAGCATGTTGCAATCGCTAATATGCACCTGCATAGGAGCCAAACAAAATCCTGTAGAATATTTGACTGCATTGCAAGTGCATAAATCTGCGGTTCGCCTAAATCCGGGCGATTGGATGCCCTGGAATTATAAAGAGACCATTGCAAAAATGCTTGAAAAATCTCCATCTGTATTAGCTCAAGTTGCCTGAAATTCTTGGGTTGCATCTTCAGTATGTTTCCGCCAAGGCGCAGGTGTATACATAAACCGCGGGTCACCTTGGCTAAGCAACACTTGTAAAGCGGCGGCTTGGATTTGCAATAGCGGTTTTTTATCGGTTGGCCACCAGGATAATTTACCTTGACTGAATTTTTTACTCGCAAGCCAAAAACCATTGCTATCGTACATCAATAACTTAACAGCCGTTCGGCTGCGGTTACTAAAAATGAATACCATACCAGAAAAAGGGTCAGCATCTAATTTAGCTTTGCATAAAGCTGTAAGGCCGGTTATCCCAAATCTAAAGTCCACAGGTGTTACAGCCAATAACAATTTTTGCTGCGAGGTTAATTGTAGCATGATTGTGTTCCTTGCATAAACTGGTTTAAGATTTGCAGCATTGCTTGTTCAGTCAGTTGCTCTAGTATTAGGGTAACGCCGTCAGACCTCTTAATTTCCAGTCTATTATTTGAAATTCCCATGTTATTTAAGGGCGGTATGTTCAGCTCTAAAAAATTAACAGATTTTTTTATAGGCAAAGTATTATTACTTGCTTGTGATTGCTGTTTACGCCTAGCCGAAAGTTGACCGCCGCTTAATCTTAAGTCTTGCACGACTCGGCTCACGGGATAATGCTCTAACAATTTTAGCGTTTTATCCCATAACGCTTCAGGAATTTTAGCTCTTTTAGTCTTTGAAGCGCGCCATGCTTTAAAATCACGTTGTACAGAATCTAGTGTTAACCGAGACATTGTGTTCTCCCAAAAGTTTAATAACATTGGGATAAATTAATTTAATTGCAAAATTTATTCTAGGCAGCCTCACCGGAAACACACCGACATTCATAGACATAAAGTGACAAATTTTAGTTGTTTGTTAAAATAAAAATGTTAATCGAATCAAAACAGTAAAATCCCGCAAATAGGACTAATGGAATGGACGCGCCTCCCCTACTAATCGGCGTCGTAATGCGCCAAAATGATGGTTTGGTAAACAAGCGATCATTTAACTTCGGAGAGGAGGATCCAGAATGGATATTACAACGATGGGTATTGATTTAGCAAAGAATGTTTTTCAGTTGCATGGTGTGGATGCACAGGGCAAAATCGTTCTCAAAAAACGATTGGCTCGGACAGAGTTATCTGAGTTTGTAGCAAAACTTCCATCTTGTTTAATCGGAATAGAGGCTTGTGCGAGCAGTCATTATTGGGCTAGAAAGTTTACTGCTCTTGGGCATGAGGTGAAAATGATAAGTCCTCAGTTTGTAAAGCCCTATGTTAAAGCCAGTAAAAACGATGCCAATGACGGCGTGCCACGAAGGCCGCCTTTCTAGTGGGTGAAAGTCCCACCCTGACAATTGGCCTGTTTGGTCAGGTAGCGGGGAGCGCATTTATAGGGAGTAATTCTTATAGGTGAAGCCGCTCGACAACGGCTCTGAAAAGGAGCCACGCAAACTGCGGGCCGTACTAAAGGGAACCTACATGTAGCGCCGTGAAGGTCGTACCAGGGCAACCTGGGAAATAGAGATGCTGAGCCTCTCGTCATTTGGGCGAAAGCTGCAAAATAATGGGAAGAAATAGGCAATTACCATTATTTATCTCTCGGCGTAGCAGGGGCGGCACGTACGAAAGAAAGGAGGAGAAACGTGGGAGATCCTGTATGGTCTTTAAGTTCCGAAAGTAAGGAAAGATATAAGGCAAGAGCCGAAGTTCGTTCCGAAGCTATACAGGAAGTCGGGGAGATAGTAGTAGCGAAGATGGGAAGGACAGCAAAACCTTACCGGAGCGAAGGATCTTCAGTTTCGTCACGTTCACAAAGTAAGGAAAGACATCATGATTCCGAAAGGTATAACATGAAACAAACTGTCCGAGAATTACAGCGTGGACTTTATCGATCTGCTAAGTCCAATCCTAAACGCAGCTTCTATACGCTTCACGATAAAATTTACCGATGGGATGTGTTAGTGTGTGCGTGGCGACAGGTTAGCGCTAACGGAGGTGCTTCGGGTATTGACGGGATAACAATTGAACAGATCAAGACACAAGGTGAAGAACAGTTTCTGCAACAAGTTCAAAAGGAATTGAAAGAAGAGTGTCTTTCCGGTAAAAGTGCCTAGAAATGAATTCATGCCTGTGTTATTGGGGAAATAGAAATAATTCAACTTGGGCTCTCAAAATTTATTTGCATCTACATCTAATTTTAGTACAATATTCAATTCAGTATTTAGGATTAGGCTATTGATAAAGCATGAAGAAACCCGTACCAATAGAACTTAGCTTAAAAGATCAAGAAGCATTACTTGAACGCATAAGAACCAGCATGTCTGAGAAAGATGCAGAAATTTTAAAAGGACTTATTGATTTTAATGCATGGCTACAATATAGCCTAGAACAAAAGAATATTAGTATTCACAAATTACAAAAAATTTTTGGCAGTAGTACTGAAAAGCGTAACAAGAAAGATAAAAATGATAGGTCTGATACAGAAAAAGATAAGAATAATGAAGAATCAAATTCAGCTGATGATAATGTCGATTCGGAATTGCCTGAATCAGAATCTACAGATAATGGTTCTGCTGTTAACCAAAGTGCCTCACCCGAAACAAAACCAAAAAAACATGCGCCTAATCATGGTAGGTTAGGACATGAAAAATACACAAATGCTTCAGTGATCCACAGAGAATGCTTGTATCGCCTGGGTGATCCCTGTCCTGAGGATGGCTGTCAGGGTAAACTGAAAGCTTTGAAGCCTGGCTGCGTTATTAAAATTGTGGGACAAAGCTTTGCTAAAGCAAATAAATATATTCTTGAAACGGTACGTTGTAACTTATGTGATAAAAGTTTTAGTGCACAATTGCCAGAAGATGTATGTGCTGAAAAATATGATCCGGTTTTTAAGGCAGAACTTTGCGTCCATAAATATTTTCTAGGCATACCGAATAACCGCTTGGAATCTTATCAGCGATTAGTTGGGGTGCCATTACCCGACAGTACCCAATTTGATAAGATAGAAGATGTCGGTAATGCAGGTTATTATGCATTTAATCATCTAGAAAAGATGGGTGCCGATGGTCGTTTAGCACATGGTGATGATACAAAAGTAAGAATAAAGTCAATTATTCAAGCCAATAAAGGGCTTGATAAAAAAGCACGCACGGGTATGTTTACGACTGGATTGATGTGTTTGAATGGAGAGCATAAAATATATCTGTTTTACAGCGGCAGAAAACATTGTGGTGAAAATATGTTAGATCTGCTAAAGAAACGAGATCCGAGCTTACCGAAGATTCAATATATGTGCGATGCTTTAAACAGCAACATGCCGGCTAGCCTCAAAGCTATTTTTATTAACTGCTTAGCGCATGGTAGACGGAATTTTACCGATATAGAAAAAT
Organism: Gammaproteobacteria bacterium; assembly: GCA_044225595.1. GTDB lineage: Bacteria > Pseudomonadota > Gammaproteobacteria > UBA6186 > Azoamicaceae > CADEGZ01. The sequence continues at coordinate 67,728 of JBGAIG010000005.1, read as the reverse complement.
TTTATCCTAAAGAATGCGCTTTTGTAATTGATGTTATTTCAATCATTTACAAAAATGATAAAGAGGCAAAAGAGAAAGAACTTAATGATGAACAACGTCTAAAATACCATCAAGAACACAGTGAGAAAGTGATGAATGATTTGCAAGAACATCTTAAAGAGCAATTGGATGAGCGCATTGTTGAACCTAATAGTCCGCTCGGAAAGGCCTATAATTATATGCTAAATCATTGGCATAAGTTGACGCAATTTTTACGCGTAGCGGGCGCACCTTTGGATAATAATACATTGGAGCAAGCTTTAAAAATACCGATCCGGGTAAGAAAAAATTCCTATTTCTATGCAACCGAGCACGGTGCTTATATAGGCAGCATGTTGCAATCGCTAATATGCACCTGCATAGGAGCCAAACAAAATCCTGTAGAATATTTGACTGCATTGCAAGTGCATAAATCTGCGGTTCGCCTAAATCCGGGCGATTGGATGCCCTGGAATTATAAAGAGACCATTGCAAAAATGCTTGAAAAATCTCCATCTGTATTAGCTCAAGTTGCCTGAAATTCTTGGGTTGCATCTTCAGTATGTTTCCGCCAAGGCGCAGGTGTATACATAAACCGCGGGTCACCTTGGCTAAGCAACACTTGTAAAGCGGCGGCTTGGATTTGCAATAGCGGTTTTTTATCGGTTGGCCACCAGGATAATTTACCTTGACTGAATTTTTTACTCGCAAGCCAAAAACCATTGCTATCGTACATCAATAACTTAACAGCCGTTCGGCTGCGGTTACTAAAAATGAATACCATACCAGAAAAAGGGTCAGCATCTAATTTAGCTTTGCATAAAGCTGTAAGGCCGGTTATCCCAATTCTAAAGTCCACAGGTGTTACAGCCAATAACAATTTTTGCTGCGAGGTTAATTGTAGCATGATTGTGTTCCTTGCATAAACTGGTTTAAGATTTGCAGCATTGCTTGTTCAGTCAGTTGCTCTAGTATTAGGGTAACGCCGTCAGACCTCTTAATTTCCAGTCTATTATTTGAAATTCCCATGTTATTTAAGGGCGGTATGTTCAGCTCTAAAAAATTAACAGATTTTTTTATAGGCAAAGTATTATTACTTGCTTGTGATTGCTGTTTACGCCTAGCCGAAAGTTGACCGCCGCTTAATCTTAAGTCTTGCACGACTCGGCTCACGGGATAATGCTCTAACAATTTTAGCGTTTTATCCCATAACGCTTCAGGAATTTTAGCTCTTTTAGTCTTTGAAGCGCGCCATGCTTTAAAATCACGTTGTACAGAATCTAGTGTTAACCGAGACATTGTGTTCTCCCAAAAGTTTAATAACATTGGGATAAATTAATTTAATTGCAAAATTTATTCTAGGCAGCCTCACCGGAAACACACAAATTGTTCTGCAGTTATGCCAGAACGTTTCCACTCCTCGCATAATGCCAACTTTTCTTCGGCATGATAGCATTTAATCATTTTTGAAGATGTTTTTTGTTTATTGTTCAATAGAGTGCTTTGAAGACCCGAGCCTTTCTGAAGTGCCTGGGTAACCGTTGTTGCACTCATTTGAAGTGCTTCGGTTATATGATGGGTTTTATGGGATTTTGCTAATTCTCTAATATGGTCAGCAATTTCTTTAGGTAATGCCGATGTTTTGTGCTGCTTTGTTTTTCGCCAAGCTGTCACTTCTGCTGCAACATCGGCTAACGATAGTTCTCTCATCATTTGTGCCTCCTCCGTTTAATCCTTCAGAGGCTAGAGTATCAACTTGTTAAACATCAAAAACAGGTGGTATTTTCAGGGGCATACGCAACAACACATGGTTATATTGAAATTGACATGGAAATGAAACGTAAAGCATTGGCAGCTTGCTCTCCAGTGAGTGATTCGCCTTCTTTAAAAAAATTACTTGATAAAAATAAAGACGTATTAGCTTGGTTAGATTCATTGTCGGACAAGTGATTTTATGTGGAGTAGTGGGGCGAAAAAATAGCATTTTTATCGGAAAAACTAAATTTTTTGTGCACTAACTCCACATAGTTATCTGCTCCACATAATACTCATCAGGCATCCCATATTATTTTTTTATACTTTTAGTTGATTTAAAAGTGCAACGCTATTTTTCAAAAAATAATTTGCTTTCCTTAAATATTTGGGTGTAGAATTTTTTCAATGAATTACCTTTATTAAGGTAAATTTTTAACGTTATGTAATCATACATTGTAGAGGAGTCGGTATGGATAACGGACAGTTTAGTGAGCTAATTCGTATTATTAAGCAGGGTGAGGCGTTGCCATCATCTTATCTCCAAGATGATGGTTATTATTCACATAGAACTTTTCCATCGACTGATGTGAAAAGTGATACCCTTTACTTGAGAAAACAAGATTTAACAACTGCACAGTTTAAAATGCTTATAGAGACGCTTAAGAACAATCATCATATTAAAGGTCTTTATATACAAGATAATTTTATAGAAGACGAATCGATGGAGGCCTTAGCACTTACATTAAAAGATACCGCCATTAACAAACTTGGGTTCGGTAGCACAAATAAAGAAAATATGGCAGTTAGCGAAAAAGGTTTTAAAATACTAGGAAAGATATTAAGTGAAAACCAGCTTATTTCATTTGCTTTAGTTAACCATCGTTTATCTAAAAATGCGCTTGAACCTTTGATAAGGATAGGGGGCTTGCAAATAAATAAGTCTATTATTAGTTTAAATTTTAATTCCTGTGAAATTCCATTAGATTGGTTTGATTGGATAGTAAGCATAGCTAAAACAAAACCGCTTAAAGCACTATCTCTAGGGTGGATGGATTTAGGTAATGACAATGTTGTTTCGTTAGTTGAGGCACTTAAAGAAAAAAGTTCTGTGACTGATCTGCTCTTAGAAAGAAATGGAATTAATGAAGATGGAGCTCGAAAAATCGCCGAAGCATTTAAATCGTTTCCATTAAAAGTTCTTTGGCTTGGTCAGAACGCAATCGGCAATCAAGGAGCTGAAGCTATTGCAGCAGCGATTCAGAATAATCAGGTGCTTACCGAATTGATTCTCGATGAAGTTGGAGTGAACGATGAAGGCGTGAAAGCGATTGTAGCAGCCCTGCAAAACAATCCTGCAATTGCGACACTGAATTTCGATAGCAATGGGGTTATAGGTTATGAAGGCGCTGTAGCTATTGCATCGCTGCTTAGTAAGCCTTCGTTGAGCGGGCTGCTTCTTGGCCGCAATAATATTGGTGATGCAGGTGCTAAGTTTATTGGCAAAGCACTTCTGAAAAATGTTGGGCTAAAATTGCTTGATATGAGATCAAACCACGTCGGAAATGAGGGGATAGGAGCTATTGCTGAAGCACTGGAGCATAATAAAGACATTCAACTGTCCACACTTTTACTAATGGCACGTTCTCAGCCAAATGACACCCAAAACAGAATAGATTTAAAAGGTGTAGAAGCACTTAAGAAAGCACTTTTGAAAAACACTTCTTTGCGAACGTTGGATCTTTCATATCATAGGATGGGCGATCAGTGTGTAAAATTATTAGTTGAGGCATTAGAAGAAAATTCTTCTTTAATTACGATTGGCTTAGCAGCAAATGGCATTGGAGTTGTGGGAGCAACTGCCTTAGCGAACGCTTTGAAAAAAAATCGAATAGTAAAGACAATTGCACTTGAAAATAATCATTTATATTCAGATGATGGTAAAGGTCTTCTTGCATTGTTGGAAGCTCTTGAAAAAAACACTGTTGTTACTACTTTACATCTTGAAGGCAATCAAATAGGTGTCACAGGAACACAAGCAATTATAAGGATGCTTCGAGAAAACTATTCTCTGACTACATTTGTCGTTAGAAGTAATAATCCTGAAGTGGAGAAAACTATCGAACAAATATTAATGCGTAATCAATTGATTTCACAATATGCTAATTCAGTAGCAATACACCCTGGATTACACGATTACCGACTGGAACTCTATAATTTTATGGAAGAAATCAAACAAGGAAAAGTATCGAATTTAGAAACAAGCCAGGATGGGTTTCAGTGGATTCACATAGCAGCTTGGTATGGTGTCATTGGTACTATTAAGCCTCTTATGGAAGCAAGGGCAACAGTATTAAAAATGCTGCCTTCTTCAATAAAAAAAGCTAATATTTCACCTATCTATTTAGATATGGCTGCTAATGGATACACGCTATTACATTGTGCAGCTGTTAATGGTCAGGCAGCAATGATAAAATTTTTGTTTGAATTAAGTTTTGAACACCCTATTGAAATAAATGCACAAACAACAGATAAGAGACAAACTGCCTTACACGTTGCTGTTGAATATGGACATTTTGAAGCTGTTCAACTTTTATTTTCTTATGGTGCAGATATCTATTTGAAAGACAAAGATGGACGTACAGCAGCGATGGTTGCAGAAGTCTCAAGCAATGGTGATACTGCGAGCTGTTCGCAAACAAAAAAAGTATTTGATGATATTGCAATATGGCTTAATGAAAAAGACATGCTATTGGCGTGTCAAGAAGGTGATTTGAAACGCATTCAATTTTTGCATCAGAAAAAAAAGATTAATTTTTCAAGAGTGGTTGATAGCGAGGGTAAAAATTGTTTATTAGTTGCAGCTTCAAATGGATATGCTGAAGTTTTAAAATACATGCTACAAGATTTTAGTAGGATTAATGATAAAGATATATCTGGCAACCATATTTTGCACCTTGCAGTAGCAGGTACGCATTTGGAAACCGTTGAATATATTATAAAATTCTGTCATACGCAAGGATGTCATTTACAGCTTGTTCCAAATAATAATGGACTTATTCCTCTTCATACAGCGATAGAACACAAAAGTTTAGAAATGGTAACGCTACTCCTATCTGAAAAGTGCTTGCCGTCACAACAAATTAATATGTTAGAATTTCGTGGGAAATATGAAGGCAAAAATCTTACGCCACTAGGGTTGGCAGCTTTTGAAGGATTTGAAGCAGCTATAAGCCGAATTTTATCCTTAACTAAAGATAATCAATTATTGAAAAGCAACCGAGAAAATGGAGACTTCATTCATCTTTTAGTAGAATTTAATCAAATACCAATAATCTCGTCTTTAAGAACATTAATTTCAAATGATATCTTATTCCTGGTAAAACAACTTAATGCAGACGGACTAAGGGCATTGAGTTACGCTATTGTTTTAAATCGGCTTGAGATGGTGAAAGAATTGCTTAAGATTGAGGGTCACACTCAAGTGAATATGCCTGATGTTAAGGGCACAGCAATTAAAAGAACGCCTTTACATTGGGCAGTACATTCAGGAAATCCTGAAATGGTTAGCTTTCTTTTGCAATTTGGAGTTGATAGACAAGTAAAAGATGAAAAGGGCGAAGCGGCCGAGGTGCTAGCTGTAAGACTACAAGCTCAACATTCTGATAATAGGGAACAGTCAATAGCTTATAGCCGCATTAGAACTATATTTCAGAGACAGGACGATACATTAACTTTAGAGTTTAATAAGCCAGTTAACTTAGTCTTTCAAGGTGGTGGTGTCAAGGGAATTGCTTACGTTGGGGCATTAGAAGTTTTTCAGAAGAGATTTGATAATGCTGTCGTTGAAAGGGTAGCTGGGACTTCTGCTGGCGCAATTGCAGCTACTTTGTTTTCTTTGGGATATTCTCCTAAAGAAATCGAAGCAGAATTAGTCAAGGGAAGTGTGGAAAAATTTTTGCGTTTGGACAAAGTAGAAATCTTAAACGATATAAAAGCAATTCAAGAAATTTCTTTTTCTAGTGTGATAAAAAAGTTATTTAATTATATGTCTAAAGATATGTCAAACCCTATTTCTGCATTCTTAAAAGGATTTGGTACAGATGTCAGGGGTAGCATTAAGAAAACCATTGATAACTTATATCAAGGTGATGGCATTTGTTCTGGTGAAGATTTTCGATTGTGGATAGAAGAAGCTATTACTAGAAAAATAAATCAAGATATTGCACAAAATAAAAATAAGGAGGTTTTACAGAGTGTTTTTGGTAAAAAAGCGATAGAGTATGTCACGTTTGGCGAGTTAAAAAGGTTAATAGAATCCGGGCTTTCCTATAAACATATCTATATCATCGGCACGGCACTAACATCTCAGGGAGTTGAAATAAAAATATTTTCCTCAGAAGAGGATAGCATGAAAGACTATATTATTTCCGATATAGTTCGGATTTCCATGTCCATTCCCTTTATTTTTACTCCGCACAAAATTCATTTTAAGAACAATGAAGGAACAAGAGTTCCTTATTCTGAACAACGTTATATAGATGGTGGGGTTTTGAAAAATTTTCCTATCGATATTTTTGACAGACTTACATATTCTCATAAATTTGCTGGAGATCCTAATTTTCCAATCTTTAATCCGGAAACATTAGGATTTCGTTTTTTAAATGAGCCTAAACAAGAAGTGGAAGATGTTAATAATATTTTTTCATTAGCTCGTGCTATATTATCTGGAATTTATAATAATGAACAAGCTCTCGAAAATTATATAAATACTGATACTACGAGGGCTATTTATATTGATAGTCAACAAGTTTCAAGCATCGATTTTGGTTTAAGCGAAAGCAAAAAAGAAGCTTTAGTAACGGCAGGTGGTGCCGCTGCAGAGGCATTTTTTAAAAAAATGAGAGAAAGCTATAATCCTGGTGAACAAGAAACGTTTATTATTAATACAAATGAGCGTTGTTTGGATGCCTCTTCATGCGTTGAAGCTGCTAGTTTTGTGAGTTACGTTGTGCCAGATTCTAGAAAAATGCTATTTTTATATCAACGTACAAAAGAGCATCAGAATAATTTAACAACGGCTGTTAGTCGGAAAAATGCTAATGACATCATTTTTGATGTAGGTCATTGGGATCAGCAGGTACAACAACATTCTGAAACAGGTGAACCTATTTTTGTTTATCGCGTTTATAAAAACGAACATGAAGTTGGCAGCGCAAGTTTTTATAAACATCCTTTATTATGTAGGTCTGAAGCAGGAGACAGACATAATATTATTGCTACTACTGGCGTTTTATCAAATTTTAATATTGAAACAAGCTCTATAGAAGAAATCTGCTTAGCCTTACCGCCAACAACATTAGATAGAGTAATTTCTAGCACGGTACGTGGAGGAACACATGGCGCAATGCGAGGGGCTGCAAATGTTATTGGATATGCTTTGCAAGCGCAAAACGTTCCTACTAATGTAGCAAATTATATTCAAAAAATAGCCTATTATGGTGGATATTTTATATTACGGTACCAGGATTACGTAGCCCAAGAAAAAGAATTAGACTCGAGAGGTATGCTTAATGCTTCATTAAAAGCAGGTGCCGATACGGGATCGTTAGTGGCATTTAGTTTTGCTACTAATTTGTTTTGGAATCTTGCAGATCGCTTAGGGCAAAGTGCACAGCAGCGCGGCTGGTTAAATACCAGTAAAACACTCAAGTTTTTTGGCACTGCTGGTTATTACGGTATTTATGCTTATGACGCTTGTAAACAAGGAGTGCTAGAAGCGACAGCAAGCATTGCAGCAGGTAGCATTTCTCAAAATGTTGTAGAATACACTGGAAAACAAATAGTTAATCGTGCTCAAAAAAATAAATCTTTATAGACTATAAAAATGTATCGGCGTCTCCTGGGTTTATTGTTTAGGCAAAAACAGGTTAAGGCATATATGTATCGTCTCATATTTATTCATAGTCAATTAAGGCGGTTAAACCATTTAAGCGAAGAGCGAAAATATTCGGTATATCGCGTTAAGATATTGCTCAATGAAGATGGTTTGCAATGATATTTTTTAAAACTCGTGCGTGAAATTTTCGGATTTGAGTAAGTCAGTATTAGACATGATAAGACAAGTCGTGCTTATTTATTGGTGGAAAAACATCAACGAAATCACTGGAATAACGTCTCGAAAAGAGGACTGAAAATCCGATATTTCAAATCATAAGTCTGTTGTTGGTCATATGGATTTTTCATGAGATTATGACGAATAATAAAAAATCTTTTGCATTACAATAATGAAGTGTATAAAATTTGTGGTTGATATGCATCGATAATTAATGAAGGATGCAAGCATGAATACGGGGCAAATTATGAAAGAAATGATTTCTAAAAATGCTGATTTAAGCAAAAGCCCAAAAAGTTTTAGATTTAATTGCCTTTTAAACTTAAACTCGATTCCACAGTTTTTAAGTTTTCATACAATATATTGTGGTTTTAATGCTAGAAAGAAGACAATGTATCCTCTAATTTTAAAAAACTGCGGAATTGAGTTTAAACAGAACCATTATTGCACAATTTTCATTTAACATAGGAGACAATATATGCCAACTCAACCTTCTGTTGCAGGTCTTGGTCAATTTCCAGCTGTTACTAGTCTGTCCATCCTCAATGGTGCCAATGGGTTTGAACTTGATGGAGTAGCGGGCGATAGTAGTGGCAAATCCGTTAGCACTGCCGGTGATATCAATAATGACGGCATTATTGATATGATTATTGGGGGATATTATGGTAGTAGTAATGTTAACCCTACAAATGCTGGAAGAACTTATATCGTGTTTGGCAAGGCAAGTGGTTGGACTAGTCCAATCTCGCTGAGTACAATTAACGGTACTAATGGGTTTGTGCTGAACGGGGTAGCAAATGAGACAAGCGGTGCCTCCGTTAGTACTGCCGGCGATGTCAATAATGACGGCATCGCCGATATCATTATTGGGGCACAGGATCCTAACTCTATTGATACAACTTATTCTATTACCTCTGGTATTGGACGAGCCTATGTCGTATTCGGTAAAGCAAACGGTTGGACTAGTCCAATCTCGCTGAGCACAATTAACGGTACTAATGGGTTTGTGCTCAATGGTGAGCAAAGCGGTTCTACCGTTAGTGCTGCTGGCGATGTCAATAATGACGGCATTGATGATATCATCATCGGAGCAACGGGTGATAACCGTTTTCTTAATGGGACTGGAAAAACCTATGTCGTGTTTGGTAAGGCAAGCGGTTGGATCAGTCCAATCTCGCTGAGTACGCTTAATGGTGCCAATGGGTTTGCACTCGAGGGCGAGTCTCCATTCGACCGTAGCGGCCGTTCCGTTAGAGCTGCCGGCGATGTCAATAACGACGGCATTAGCGATATCATTATTGGGGCACATGAGATTAACGGTGCTGCTGGAAAAACCTATGTCGTGTTTGGTAAGGCAAGCGGTTGGACCAGTCCAATCTCATTGAGTATGCTTAATGGTGCCAATGGGTTTACCCTTACAGGTGAGTTCGCAAATGATCAAAGCGGTTATTCCGTTAGCACTGCCGGTGATATCAACAATGATGGCATTAGCGATATCATCATCGGAGCACCTCGTGCTATTGATCATGCTGGAAAAACCTATGTCTTGTTTGGTAAGGCAAGCACTTGGAGTAGTCCAATTTCACTTGGTACATTGGATGGTACGAATGGATTCATACTTGAGGGTTTAGGAAGCGAAAAAAGCGGCTACTCCGTTAGCACTGCTGGTGATGTTAATAATGACGGTATTGATGATATCATTATAGGGGCAATCGAGGCCAGCTGTAGTGCTGGAAAGGTTTATGTCGTGTTTGGTAAAGCAAGTGGCTGGGTTAGCCCCATCCCGTTGAGTACGCTTAATGGTGCTAATGGGTTCGAACTTGACGGTGTGTCAGTAGACGATGTTAGCGGTTACTTCGTTAACACTGCTGGTGATGTTAATAATGACGGCGTTAATGACATCATTATCGGGGCATTGGGTGCGAATACTCTCGCTGGAAAAACCTATGTTGTGTTTGGCGACAGTCCTCCTGTGCTGGCAAATAACACGTTAACCGTTGGAGCAGGTTGCATAGTCACTTTGGATTCGAGTTATTTAGCTGCTTATGATTTAAATAATGACAATAGCACATTGACATTTACAGCAAGCAACGTTACGAATGGGAATTTTCAGAAAAATGTCCTTGGTTTAGTTACTCCCCTCATAACACCTGCGTTTCTCCAGTCAGATATTACAGCTGGCTATATTCAGTTTGTCAGCACTAACAGCAATGCACCCAGTTACAGCATGATGGTTAGCAGCCCTGGTCTTGCTTTTGTTCCGGCTACACCTGCTGTTGTGAGTTTTACTGCGTTTTCTTGTAGTAGCGGGGTTCCAACAGAAGCACCTTCTCTTGCCCCTAACACGCAAGTTTCAACTCAAGCACCTTCTTTGAATGGTGCAACTCCGACACTGATGCCTTCGTTTGCGCCATCGGTTGCTTTAGCAGTTTCTTCTGCAACCAGAACAAACCCTGTTTGGCTATTACCTATTAGTGAGACAGCCGCATTGTTGAATATAGGTTTGCCAGCAGCTTATCAGTCAGTTTCTGATTATTTAAGTGGTTCAGATGCCTCTAGTAAATCGGTTGATAACATTTATGGCATGTATTCTTTGGAAGCGGCAGGTGCTCAGTTGATGTTAGGCGCAGTCGCTTTAAAGCTTGTACAAAAAGGTGTTAACTGGGCGAAAGGTTTTTTGGCATCAAAACCACCAAGACCAGATACTAAACCTGTCTTATCAGAAGTGACAGAAAGCTTGCAGATGCTTAAGGATTCTGACACGGTTTCAGCATCCGTAACAAAAAATTTAACGGCGGAGATGAAACACTTATCAGAGAAAATGGAGACTTATCAAGCTTGTCTTGAAGAAACCTCAGCACAAAGCGATAACGTTGTCTATCCAGACTTTCAGAAGTCGGGCCTTAATTTTGCTTACAACGCCGTCGCGGGTAAAAGGAGACCCTCTATTGTAGAGGAAGCGACTGTTACTAAGATTCGACTAGCGACAGTGGCTCATTAGCCCTCAACTTTTTGGAGTATGTTATGAATGACAAGATCCAGCTTTCGTTTAGATTGCATCGCATCTACATCAAAAACAGCCTATTTGAGGCAGGTACTTTAACGGTATCTGCTTTAGAAGTACCTGTGGCACCAACATTAGACTTACAAGTCCATGCTGATGTCTTGTCACAAGATGCAGGTGTGTACGAAGCTGTGTTAACTCTCAATATTGTGGCAAAACATAATGAGAAAACACTCTGGAGTCTTAAATTGCAACAAGCAGGTCTTTATAGTCTCTTAGATTTTACAGAAGAGCAAAAACAAAATATTTTAAATGGGTTTTGTATGAACCAGCTGTATCCTTATGCGTGTGTTGTGGTAAATCAGATGGTTGTGCAAGGTGGGTTTGCGCCGATTTACTTAAGCCCGATGAACTTTGAACAATTGTATCAGCAGCAAAAAACTAAGGTGGTGTGATAGAAACTGTAGCTTGAAGCATTGTATGAACTTTCGTAAAATGCGCGTAGTTGGGCGCACCTTTGTGGGTCATCGTACGCCCGAGGCTAGTGGTCCGTACGAAAAAATTTTAATAAAAAATCAGCAGATTAAGATGTAGCCCGCCAGACTCAAAATCTGGTTGCCGTTTTAATCAGCTGGTGCTATTTTTTCATGATATGAGCAATTTTTCTGACTTTCCTGATAAACCTATCAGCCAAATTAAATTTCCTGTATGGTTAACATAGTCATCAGTGATCTGAACCCGTTTCTCCGGACTTTATTTGGTAAATTACTATTCAGGAAAAAATAGCGAGAATTTTATGAAAAACGAAATAGCCCCTCTTATTCAAGAATCCTATTCTAAAAAAGATGTGGAAGAATATCTCTCTTATGAAGCTACTAAAAGTGATCAAAATACCATATTCCAAAGGGCAAAAGAACTTTTAGGATACATACCTGCTTTCCCAAACTTATGTGTGCCAATGAATGCAGCTCTGGTGGTAATGATTAGAGATCATACTAATATCCCAATACACATGGTAGCGGGAACTCTTGATCTTCATAATCAAAGGGTATTTGGCGATTATACGGAAATTGTTAATTGGAAAGAAGAATTCTCGAAATCCAATCTGGATTGGGCTGGGCATTGTTGGGCTGTTTATGGTGATTACTTAGTAGAAGCATCACTTTTTCGTACAGCCTACGCGCCAGAGTCTCCCCATTGGCTTAGGCAAATGATTATTCAGGAATTTGGTGAAGGAAGAGGGTTAATGATAGGGAAAATTCAAGACTTTAGAGATAGACGCTTGAATTATAAAGCTAAATATATTTTGACTGATGAAGAAATTACCGCGGCATTAGCTCTGGTACCGTTATTGCGGGGAGGTATAAAAAAAGGATTGCAGGCAGCAACCGTTTGATTTTATTTGTGAGAATCAATTCAAAATGTTCTATTTGAACCTGTAATGTGTATATCGAGCATTTCTGTTTGTAAAAAGTGCATACGCCAGTCCCATTGGATCGCTCAATTTATCAAAGGCTGTTATCCCCTGAGATAATCACCTTTAGATTTTCGCTCATCACTCATCTTTGGTATTAAACACGTTTAGCGATGATTAGTTGTATTTTCTGTTACCGCTGGCTATTAAATGCCTACCAGTGAGCAATTGGAAGCTTCCAGCAATAAAGAAGTAAAATGCAGCTACTCTTCATACCAATTTTAATAAAGGCGGGTATATTTTCGGGTACATTTTAAAATTTGAAAACAAAAGCCTGTGAGATACATAGCTTTTACGCAAGAATGTGAGTGACGCCGCCCCACCAGTTGACTTTCCAATAACACTACAGTCTTAAATACCCAATAAAATCAAAGAATAAGTTAATTCCACTTCCTGGTAAGGCCATTCTCATCTATTGATATCCCAAAAATATTTGAGGCAACTACAGTAATATGCCAATTGACATATATAATCGTACTGCTCATCTGCCTGAGCGTAAAAAGATGATGCAAAAATGGGCAGACTATTTAGATGACCTGAAGACGCATGTTTGAATAATAGTGTGTAAATATCGACACTAACAGACAAGGCTACGATAATAACTTTACGCCAGTATGTCAACAGAATAAATGGTTTCTACTTTTACCATGAAGATCATACAAAACATAATAAAATTCGGCAATATTGCAGTGACGAAAAATGACAAATTTACAAAAACGCATAAAGCTTTTTAGCCACAAAAAATAGCACATGATGACAATTAGTGACATGGCAGTGACGATCAGTGACATTTTATTTTAGGTTAAAAACAAAAAGACGAATTTTTTCAATGAATTAATTTTCACTAAATCAAAATGTCATTTCTTGTTATTGCAATGTCATTTTTCGTCACTGAAGTGTCATTGATTGTCATTTCTCAAGTATAATAAAATGTTTTTATGTTATCAAAAAGCGGAATTTCATAAAAAAACCCCTATTTTTACATGGTTTTTTATGTGCCGCTGACGCATGCGTCCGGTGTGCTGATTAGTTTAAGTAACACTCTAGGTTATTTATACTAGGGTAATTTTTGTATTATATTTTAATTGCAACAGTTTTTGAATGCAACAAAAGGGGTGAGCCAATGCGAGGGTTCATCCTAAAACGGATTTAAATTTGATAAAATTTTTGGCAAGAAAATGTCGCAAAAAAAGTTAAAATTTTTTTCAAAAATGCAGAAAAAAATAATAAAAAAACGTTGAATTTTTTACCGGAATGTTTATAATGAATATAGCTTTTAAAAAATATTTCGAGTCAAAAATTGTTTAAGCAATGGGAAAATTGAGATAAAAATATGGGGTCAAGTTATACGGTAGCGTGAAAAAATTTAAGTATTTATTTCGCTATTTTTTTTATTTGAAGGGAGGGTATTGCATGGGCAGATGATAAAGGTAAATTGAACTACAGCATGGGATTACCCCATGCCATAGCCACGGTGGATGAGTGCTAGAACACACATCTCCGCTATCACAACCAACTACACAGGAGTTAGTCATGAATCGAAATATTTTAACAGAATTTGCGATGTTTATAAACCATCAAATCACCTTGCAAGATAGATTGTTAGTGTGTCACCAAAAAGCCTATTCAACCCTCGAGAGGTTGTTAACAGCAAATTTAAAAGGCTATTCTGCACCCATCCTGCATTTGTACGTATGGGAAATTAGGGATATCATTGGTAAAGCAAAAGAATTGAACCAAGCGATGTTAGATACAGCACGTAGCATTCTGAAATTCATTGAAGCTTCTAGAAAGCGATCCAGTGGTAATGATGGCAACAGCGGTACTATTCATTAAAAAATGAATGGCGAGGGCATCTTTAAAATACTAAGGATGCCCTTTAGAAAACAAGAGAAAATAAATGTGAATAAAATTATAGCAGTGAGTAAGTAGGGGGCGTAATGACTTTAGATGAACTAAAAAATCTAATTAAAAGAGAAAATAGAGAAATAGAATTTAAATCTACTACTTCCGAAATCCACAAAGCGTGTAAAACTCTTTGTGCTTTTCTAAACGATCGCGGGGGTATTGTCTGTATCGGTGTTAAAAACGATGGACGTTTAGTAGGCCAGACAGTGACGGATGCTACCTATCAAGAAATAGCAAATGATATAAGAAAGTTGGAACCGCCAGCATCGGTTGAGGTAAGTTACGTACCGTTTGAAGGAGAAAAATTTATCATAGTCATGGAAGTATCCCCTGGGCACCATATGCCGTATGTCTTTGATGGTCGTCCTTATCAACGCGTTGAATCTGAAACCGTGCCGATGCCTCAGCATTTGTATGAACAATTATTGGTTAAAAGAGGACAACTTAATCATTCTTGGGATGAATTTATAAATGGTGAATACATCATAAATGATTTGGATCATAATGAAATTCTTAATACAGTAAAGCAAGGTGTTGTAGCTAAGCGTATTCCAGAAATTGCCTTAAAAGAAGATGTTGTTAGTATCCTTAGCCGACTAAAATTAATAGAAAATGGTAAACTTAAAAACGCAGCAATTGTTTTATATGCAAATGAAGTGGATTCTGGTTTTTTACAATGTATGATTAAAATGGCTAGATTCAAAGGAATAAGTAAGCTTGATGATTTTATAGATAATCAACAATTTTATGGCAATATATTTCAGATTTTGGAGCAAGCCAGTAATTTTATGGAAAAACATTTAAATATTGCAAGTTCTTTTCACGAACACAGCTTTGTTCGGCAAGATAAGTTTACAGTACCTGTTCTTGCTGTTCGCGAAGCAATGATTAATGCAGTTTGTCACAGAAATTATCAAAATAATTCTTCCATATCATTAGCCATTTTTGATGATAGAATGGAAATTTGGAATAGTGGGGCTTTGCCCAAAGAATTAGCTTTAGAGAGATTAAAAGAGGCACATGACTCCTACCCTAGAAACAAATTAATTGCTAGCACATTGTATAAACTGGGCTTTATAGAAAAATGGGGTAATGGAACATTAAAGATATTTGATGAATGCCGAAAACATGGTATTCCAAGCCCCATATTTGAAGAATATTCCAGTGGGTTATCCGTGCAATTTATTTTTGAGGAGCCGATTGGGCCGCGTGTAGAAGCTAAGAAAAAACAAGATTCAAACGAAATGGCAAGAAAATTATCTGTTTTAGAAAAATTATCGAACAGGCAACGTGAGATTATTGGTATTATAGAAAAAAGTGACAATCTTAAAGCTTCTGATATCATGAAAAAGTTACTTGAACCACCTGCGGAACGGACGTTGAGAGAGGACTTATTTGCCCTTAAAAAATTGGATTTGATTGATTTTCGTGGTCAAACACGTTCTCGTGTGTGGTATCTAAAGAAGAAAGGAACATAATGCTTGTGGCGGTTTACGGCGGTTTACGGCGGTTTACGGCGGTTTACGGCGGTTTACGGCGGTTTACGGCGGTTTACGGCGGTTTACGGCGGTCAAGCTGATTACTAATATTGAGCGTGAACATACAAAGGCGCCTTAAAGCTATATTAAGTCCATAAGTTATCATAATAGCTTTTAATAAAAAGGCCTTGTGTTCAATTCGGTTAAGATTTAGGCTTTGTGAGTTGAAACTGGTCAATGAAGACAAAAATGGTTCCACAAAGAAAAACTGCTAGCGATAAAAAAATCGCTGTATTTGATACTAGTTGGCTAAGGGCAAAAATACAATCTTTTGATTGATAGGAATATTTATGAACATGAGTGTTTTTCATAAAAAATTAAGAGAACAAGATAAATTATCGAACGATGTATACCACTATACTGATAGTTATGAAAAGCTAAATGGCATTTTACAACGCAGACAATTGAAACTGATTGAGCGTACCCGAGCACCAAAGGGTGTAAGCAAAGAAACAGTTGAATATAACGATGAAGTTTCATATTCATTATCGAAGTTTATAGGAAAACAATCAGTTTGGAATAAAGAGTTAAAATTTCCGCCAGCAAATCCAGAGCTTCGTAACAAAAAAACATTTGGAGAATGCTTTCATTATTATATAACAGGCTTAAGATTTTTTACAGCATCGTTAAGTATTAGAAGAGATGATCCTAATCTGTGGAAATTGAATCATTTTTCAGGAAACCAAAGGTTTTCGATAAAAATTTCGAAAGAGCATTTTATTCCATTAGATGACATGAACCTTTCCAGTTGGAATAGATTCAATCCATGTAATGTGGTAATGAAAATAGGATACGATGAAACAGAATTAGATCAATTGTTTGATATAATTTCAAAAAAATTGTCGCATTTAGAGAAAAAGGATGCAAGAAAATATTGGAATGGGATTTTTAATATTTTTTCTACTGTTACTCCGCTTCTTCCTCGATTTCTTCATCCCTATTATCAGAATGAAGATGAATATCGAATTTATATTCAAGATATAGGCCATAAGGAAGAAGAAAAAATTGCTTCGGAGATAATAGAGATAGGGAATGATCACTATCCTTATGTATATAGCGAAATAATCGAACTAAAACATATAAAAGAAATTTTGATATGGGAGCCTGAATCTAATTTTGAAAACACAAAAGATAAAATTAAAAGAACTTTAAAAGAGATTTTTGGTAAAGAATATGCAGAAAATGTAAAGGTAATCAGATCTAGCGTTTGGGGAGTCTAGAGATAAACAAACATTTAGTTATATCAACTCGTTATTAATAGTATTAATTGTACGGTGACATTTCTTAAAATGTATTTTACAGATTCGAAATATGTGCCTGACATCATTGGATCAATCAAACTAAACCCTTTAAACTTTTTATTGCCGGGGGCAGAAGGCGGCTTTTTCCAATATCCTAAATGAGACTGGTCAACAGGTTGTTGACCAATTCAACAGGCAATGCCTGTGCAATTATGAGCAGTATTCAGTATGGCTGAAGATTTAAGCTTTTGGAGTTGAAGGCAGCTATTTTTTGGGGCAACTTTGGGGGCAACAAGAAAATTACATAGAGTTTAAAATATTTAATTTCAACAGGTTATCCTTTTTATTCAATTCCCGCCGCCCCACCAGTTGACTTTCCAATAACACTACAGTCTTAAATACCCAATAAAATCAAAGAATAAGTTAATTCCACTTCCTGGTAAGGCCATTCTCATCTATTGATATCCCAAAAATATTTGGGGCAACTACAGTAATATTCTGGGAGTTGCCCTCAATGGCTTTATCTAATATTGAAATTCGCAATGCTCAGCCCATAAAAAAGGCTTATAGGATGTTTGATGAGCGTGGTCTTTATCTTGAAGTTGCCCCCAGTGGCGGCAAATGGTGGCGTTTAAAGTACCGATTTAGTGGAAAAGAAAAACGCCTATCTTTGAGAGTGTTTCCCGATGTTGGATTAAAAGATGCTCGGGAACGTCGAGATACCATACGAAAGTTGCTGGCTGACGGCATTGATCCTAGCGAACACCGCAAGGTAATGAAAACGGCTACCGCCGATCGTGCAGCAAATAGTTTTGAAATCATCGCTCGAGAGTGGTTTGCTAAAAATTTATTGAATTGGAATGAAAGTCATGGATCTCGGATTATTCGTCGTCTTGAGCGGGATATATTCTCATGGCTTGGCGGAAAAGCAATCGCTGAAATCACACCGCCACAACTTCTTGCGGTTATAAATCGTATTGAGGCGCGCGGTGCAATAGAAACTGCCCATCGGGCAATGGGTAATTGCGGCCAAGTATTTCGTTATGCGGTTGCAACCGGACGTGTAGAGCGAGATCCAACACAAGATTTACGCGGTGCGTTATCCACATCTAAAAGCAAACATTTGCCGTTCGTGATCCAAACGGCAGAGCTTATAATCGTACTGCTCATCTGCCTGAGCGTAAAAAGATGATGCAAAAATGGGCAGACTATTTAGATGACCTGAAGACGCATGTTTGAATGTAACCCTTCACGGCTTTTTGGTTAAATTTTTATAAAAACAAGTTACCGTTCTCTTAAATTGTAACTATTGTAACAATATTGTTAAGCCGCAACAGCTAATATGGCGGTAGCGTTAACGAGATTTTGAGGTAATAGGGAAGGGAAGCAGATTTTTCTACGTGACTTTTAGCCTGGAAGTCAAATAATCAAGAATATTTTTTTCTGCAATTTACAAGTCGCAACAACAGTCATGATTCTCTCCCCATGTATAAAGAACCTTTTTGATTGGGTGCCAAAGCTTGTTTTTTCTCAGATAGCAATTGTGCGGATCATTCTTCTCTGTTATTGGTTGGTTCAACACCATCGACTTCTAAAACGCCATAACGCTGGCCCGTAGGATATAATATTCCGGCAAGTTCCCGCGGTATTCTTGTTTTTACTTCGTCTCCTTGTCGCAATAAGCCTTCGGATAAAAACTTTGATTGGTGCTGCCTTAAGGTTTTTGGTAATGGGTTTTGATCAATATGACCTCGTAGCTTTTCGATGCCATATGAAATAAATTGCTCCGTCTGCATTAATAAACTCTGCCAATGACAGAAGATGACCCTATCTGTTCTGGAACACCGAAAATCTCTGCCTAAGATGTGCCCAGTCAATGACGGCTCCCAACGCGAAAATCCACTGATACGCCGTTTATCGATCAGAACATAAAATACCGTTGATTTTTCATATTTCAGGCACTTTGCTGAGGCAATATGACCAGCAGGAAGCCACGCGACCAGCAACAGGAACGACCATGCGCCCACATCGATTTGCCTTTTTCCGTAATCCTTGTTTGTCCAAACAACTAATTCCAACACTAAAATCAAATATCAGATATGTTCGCAATGTCTTTGTTTACTTATTCCGGTAAGTACCCACGTTCCTGATGGTTTCCGGTCAGTTGCCGCTCTGGTCAGCGGTTTGCCGCTGAATACCCATACAGCAGGGCGTTCATTGCTGTTGTGGAACATTGGTTGGCAAATGTATTACAAATTTGATATTCGGGTGGTGCGACTGCATGGGGTTGACAGGAATGTATACGTTGATAAAGCGACAGGCCGGTATTCAGCCGACATCTGTCCGCTACACGCGTCAGGGATTATGGGTAATAGGCAAATCCGATTTTGATGATTAACGGCAGAAAACAATACCATGTTTCTTATGACCCACTGACTCCACCATTTTTATGATTTTCTTCGTTACGCTTTCTTAGGTTAGATTTATGGATGACTTTCTATCTTTTGAGTGGGCGCAAGAGATGACACTTTACTATTTGTCTTTGGCATTCAGACAGCTTTTGAAGGACATTCCAAAGAGCCTTAATGATTTGATTGGCTTCTTCGAGCGTATTCGCTTTTGGCACTTTCCCTTGCAGATTAATATCCATAAGACGATAAATATTGCCAGAAATTTAAGAGCGCGGCAACTCATTTTTACAAAAATTTAACCAAAAAACCGTGAAGGGTTACTGAGTTTAAATCCCCCCGCCACGAAAGTCATGGGTAACTAAAAGTTTCTTTTATTTTACAAACATTATTTCGTTCACTCGTGGCGGCCCCCTTTTCCAAAGGGGGCAAAGCTTTTCCATTTCGACATTGATCTTGCTCTATATTGTCATCTCTTAAGTGATTTGCACCGTCTATCTCTATCATTAGATTAACAGCAGGTGCATAAAAATCAACAATATAAAAACTAAGTGCTTTTTGCCTATAAAATTGAATGTCTAACAATAAAGATAAGCATTTTATTATATTGTATTCTGAGTTGACAAAGGCAAATATGATATAATACTTGCGATAAATCAATATAGGTCTATGATTTTTCAGGAGGTTATCATGCCAAACATTAATTGGATCGCGGAAATTTTAGATACAATTGCTAGCTTATCTGGTAAATATGGACGCTGGTTAAATGCACGAGGCAATCGGGTTTGCTTTATTATTTGGGCAGTTTGCACCGTTTATTGGGCAATAAGGGATTTTAAGCTGGGATTATATTCTCAGGCAATATTCTGTGTATTTTCAATAGGCCTAAATATATATGGTTATTTTAATTGGAAAGCGATGGGCATCAGTCCAAATAAAAATGAAAAAATGGCTGCTGCAGAGGCAGTTAATTAAAATCTGTGGATTATTACGGTAATAAAAATTCTTGTTTTTTGTAAAATATTAAGCGTATACCTAATAGAGTGAGGGATTATGATGTTAAACGCTATTCAAGATTGTCAGGAAGAGCAATTTCATGAGGGTTTGTACGATCACTGTATTCAGAAAATCGCTGTTCTACAAAGGCTTATAGCGCTAGAAGAAAGAAAACTGTTTGCAGCGATGAAAAAAAAATTGCAATCTAATAATGCTAAAAAGTGATCGCGATTACTTTTTAAGATGATGAACTGCTGACCTAGAGTGTTTAAGGCTTGTGCGAATAGTTGTTTTTCTGATGAAATTCGTGCGAAAATCATGAGCAGAGGTGCGTGGTAGATGGGTATAAGCGCAGAAGCAGTCAAAGATGATTTTGATGATTTAGTTTACCCAAGCCAGGTTTATGGGAAAATGGCAGGAGAGTACCTTGGCTTTTTTACGCCGCTCTTTGGAAATGAATTAATGAGTTTTGGATACGAAAGGTTGAGTAAAGAGGGTTTTTATGAAGGGATTTCTAGTATGCCTAGGATTCCAGAAATCTTTATAGAAACTAAAGCGTATCAAGCGACAGAAGTTTTTGCTAAACAGGGTTGTTGGACTGAACATGGCTTTATTTATCCAAATAAATTTTTGGACCAACCTATCTATAATAAGTTTCGCATTGAACTAGATAAGCAATTAGGGATATATGCAACTTTTTATGCTATGCAAGCGTGTTTAAACTATCAGCATGTTTTTGTATGGAATTTTCAAGCACCTTTAAAATTTAACACATTGACAGCATGGGAGAATCATATTTTGCTGCGGTTTATGAATAATGGCAGCCGTATTGAGTATATGCTTGATCAATTTAAAAAAGCTTATTATCAAAGTGTTAGCAAAAAAATAACAGCCATAAAACTCTTGATGCCGACGATTCAAAAGAAAAAAAATAGCATATCAAGAAGTGTGTTAGAGGAAAGTCTTATTGAGTCTAAGTGTCTGAAAAAGAATGATTTATATTTAAAAAATCTTAATTTATCTAGTAAAGAAGCATTATGTATCCATTTTTATCTTCAGGGAATGAGCGCGAAAGAAATTGCAGCGAAAATGTTTTTTTCAAGGAGAACTGTAGAGGATTATATTAAACGGATAAAAGAGAAGCTAAATGTAAGCTCACGACCGGAAGTGTATACTGCAATGAAAAAAGTTAATTTATGGAGACATACATTATGATGTTTCGTAATCGGATAAAAACAATCACATTTAATAAAGCTGTGTTGGCTTCGACAATTGGAACAACTTTAGAATTTTATGACTTTACGTTATTTGGTTTTTTGGCGCTTATTTTTTCTAAATATTTTTTTCCAAATGAAAACGTGTTTTTATCAACTTTATATGGCTATACAACTTTTATGGTGGGATATTTATTTAAACCATTGGGTGCCATGCTTTGGGGGCATATTGGAGACAAGTATGGCAGACGAGTTGCACTTTGCAGCTCGCTTTATTTAATGGGAGTTTCTACCTTCTTGATGGGTGTATTGCCCACTTATGTACAAATAGGCATTGCTGCCCCATTCTGCTTGTTGTTAGCAAGAATAATACAAGGCCTATCTGAAGGTGGAGAATTAGCAGGTGGGTTGCTTTTTGCACTGGAGCATACTAACACTCAACATAAAGGCTTTGCAGGAGGCATTTTTAATGGGATTTGTACCGGTGGTATTTTATTGGGTTCCTTAGCGGGTTATATTTGCACTTTAGGTAATATGCCCATTTGGGTTTGGCGCCTTCCTTTTTTTTTCGGTTTTTTTATTGTGTTAGTTGGTATTTATGTTAGAAAAAATACAACTGAAACACCGGTTTTTCAATCCATAAAAAAAGAGGATATTTTAGCATTACCTTTATATCAGGGCATAAAGATAGAATATCAACAGTTTATTGGTGTGTTGCTTATTACAGGGTTGCCAGCTGTTGCTTTTCATATGAATTTCATTTATTTACCCATGTATTTTAAAGAACTACCCGGCATTAGCGAACAACTTGCGCGTTTAAGCAGTACGCTAGGTATTTTATATTTAATCATATTACTGCCAATTTTTGGATATTTATCGGATAGATTTGGACAAGCGTTCTTAATGAAGCTGGGTGCCGCTGGGTTATTTGTATGGAGTTTATTTTTATTTTCACAATTAGATAGTTTTTCTGCGAATAAGCTTTGGGTAGGTTATTTCATTTTTACAACAGCGTTGGCGATGTTTAATGGGCCTTGGTGTGCATTTGTGTCTGAGATATTCCATAAAGAACATCGCTATAGCTGTATTGGTGTTGCTAATACCGTGGGTGGGGCTTTGTTTGGAGGTACTGCACCTCTTATTGGAGCAGCACTCTTAAAGTTAGAACATGGCTTAACTTTTTTAAGCTTTTATATGGCTTTTTGGTCAATACTTGGCTATTTTTCAGTTAAAAAACTACAAAATTTAAAAATGCAAAGCCAGTCTATGCCTGTAGAAGATGAACGTTATGAATATACACCAACAACAGCTCCTTGAAGCGTGTTTAAAAAATGCTAAAAAGTATTCAAAATTGATGAATCAATACAAGAGGCTTTTTAATGATTTATTGAGTCATCCGATCCAAGCATTTGGTTATGAGCGTTGGACAGCTGATGATATTTATTTTGGGTTTTCAAATATGTCTGCGATTGCTGAATTATTTATAGAATCGAATGCGCTAGAAGATCAGAATGTTATTATACAACCTAAATATGTATCGTCTTTTTGTGCCTTTATCTATCCCGATGCAGAGATATATAACCCAAAATATAACCATTTTAGAAATAGTTTAGAAGAAAATTTGAAGATTCGGATTAGTTTTTGTATGATAAAACGACAAGTGGATTATTGTGAAGCTTTTGTATGGAACTTTAAAAAGCCACCCATTAGTTTGCAAGAAGAAAAGCAGATTATTACAAATGATTTTCTTAAAAACAATGCCTTAATAAATACTTGTATTGAACAGTTTAAAAAAGATCTTGCGGTTTTATTGCCTAAAAAAATTATCACTGGTATTAATATTAGTGAAAATTCGCCGTTTTATAGAAATAGCAAAAGAATGTTCACAAAATGATTTTCACTTTTTCTGAGGGCAGTGTTTTTGCTTGGCACATAAAAATACTATCTAGATAACCTATTCGTTGACAAAACTTATCTAAAATAGATTTTTTACCTGACGGATGTCTATATTTAAACCATTGAAAAGATGTTGCCGGATATTTTTTCTTTATTTTTTTTGCAGCAGGGTAGCCCGTTTCTGCAATGAGAATGCCGTTCGGATTTAAATAAGATTTGCTGTTGATAATAATTTTATCGATTATCTCTAGCCCATCTATGCCAGCTTTGAGTGCAATATCGGGTTCATTTTTTACTTCAGCAGGTTGCTGATCATATTCATTGAGCGGCACATAAGGTGGATTAGTAATAATGATATCGTATTTTTCTGTTATGTTTTCGAAGAGATCACTTTCGATGCATTTAACCCGGTCATTCAAGCGATATTTTTTTATATTGATTGCAGCAACAGCGAGTGCTTTAGTGGAAATATCCGCTAAATCCACTGTAATTTGATTATTCAATAAGGCTAAGCTAATACCAATGCAGCCAGAGCCTGTGCATAAATCTAAGACACGATAATTTTTCCATTGATCAAACTTTAAGAAATCCAAAAATCGTGTATTCATTAATGATCGTGGTACTAAAACATGTTCATTGACGTAGAATGGGTTGCCTAAATAATAACTTTCGTTTGTAATATATTCGACAGGGATTCTTTTAGAAATTCTTTTTTCGAATAATTGTAAAATTTTTTCAGCGTCATTTACGGTAATTTCTTTGTTTAAATAATCTGGATTGGTATACTCGTAAGGCAACTTTAACGCAAAAAAAGTAAGATAGAGGGCGGTAGTTTTTAGAGAATGATCCGCAAAAAAGTGTGGGTGCAGCTTCGCTTGACGCATACGTTTAGCACCAAAATATGCGATGTCTTTAACAGTCACCACTCGGTTATCAGTTTTGCCCCTGCCCAGATTCAGATTTGACCCCTTAGTCTCTACTCGGTAATATAGTCATTGTAACTATTTTTAATTTTTTTGTAAGGAGTGACTTTATGGGTAAGCTAGGAAACCAAAAACAAAAAGTAGAAACTAAAAAAGCACCTAAAATGAGCTTGATGGAAAAACGTAAAGCCAAAGAAGCAAAGAGAGCAGAAAAAGGCAAATAATCAAAGTTTAGCTAAGAGTAAGGCTAGGGAAACCTAGCCTTAAGATTAATCCATCAACTTAGACAAGCTTTCCAGCTCATTATTATCATCCATAGCCTGATCAGATACTTCTTCAGGATTATCTGCTTCTGCATCAGTTTCGCCGTCTAAAACACGATAAGCTTTCCTAAGATCAATGGCATGTTCCCATTTTGAAATAACAACCGTTGCAACGCCATTTCCAATCAGGTTAGTCACCGATCGAATTGCTGACAAAAACATATCAACGCCAAGCAAAAGGCCCAATCCTGTAATTGGAAGCGTATCGATGGTTGATAAGGTTGTTGCCAATGTGACAAAGCCGCCGCCAGGAACCGCTGCAGCGCCCTTAGATGTTAACATCAATACGCCTAAGAGCGACAATTGTTGATAAAGCGATAAATCTGTATTGGTAGCTTGCGCGATAAAAACGGCAGCCATCGTTAAGTAAATAGAAGTACCATCTAAATTAAAGGAATATCCTGTTGGAATGACGAGTCCAACGACCGGTTTTGCGCAGCCCATATTTTCTAATTTGCTGATCATGCGTGGCAGGGCTGTTTCAGAAGAAGAGGTACCTAAAACAATAAAAATTTCTTCTTTAATATAACGTAAAAACTTCCATAAGCTAAATTTGCTGATTTTTAGAATTGTGCCCAATACAAAAAACACAAAAATTAAGCAAGTAGCAAAAACGCCGATCATGAGTTTGCCAAGTGGCAATAGGGTACCAAAGCCATATTGCCCAATGCCATAGGCCATTGCACCACAAGCACCCAAGGGTGCTAATTTCATGACAAGTCCAATAACACCAAATAAGGCATGAGAACTTTGATCGAGGATGCGGATCAGTAATTTTCCTTTATCGCCAAACTGGGATAAAGCAATACCCAACAAAACAGAAAAAAGTAGAACTTGTAAAATATTGCCTTCAGCAAAGGCGCCAACAACATGGTGTGGAATAATGTTGAGTAAAAATTCTACAGTCGTTAAAGGTTGGGATTTAGCTGTATAATGCGATAAACTGCCGGTATCTAAGGTGCTGGGATCAGCATTAACGCCTACGCCGGGTTGATAAATGTTTACAATCACGAGCCCTATAATAAGTGCAATTGTCGAGACGACTTCAAAATAGATAATCGATTTGAGTCCAACACGGCCCACTTCTTTCAGATCACCCATTTTTGCAATACCAACAACAATGGTACAGAAAATGATCGGCGCAACCATCATTTTAATTAAATTAATAAAAGCGGTGCCCACAGGCCTGAGATTGATTCCGAGTTCTGGAAAAAAATGACCCAGAAAAACCCCTATGAGGATTCCCATCAAAACCTGAAAATATAAACGTTGATACAATGGACGTTGCATGTCAGTTAGTTATCCTATCTTAAAACAATAATGAAAGTACAGTTTAGACCAGATTGGGTGTGAAACACCATCATAACAGCTAAATTTTAAGCTAAATAAAAGTTTGTTAATAAACTTGTTTTAACGGGGTTTTTTAAATAAACGTTGTTTTTCTCGCTCCCAATCACGATCTTTAGCGCTCTCTCTTTTATCGTGTTCTTTTTTTCCTTTGACAAGAGCGATTTCGAGTTTAAGTCGTCCTCTGTTAAAATAAACGGAGAGGGGTACAACTGTATAACCCTTGCGCTCTATTAGGCCGATTAATTTATCGAGTTCTCTACGATGTAAG
>JBGAIG010000005.1:0-41234 GCA_044225595.1 Gammaproteobacteria bacterium | reverse complement strand
GGTGCGTGTGGCATCTGGGTGCACATGTGTAGAGGCGGATAACAGTGGGCTAATATGTGAGCCGATAAGCCAGGCTTCTCCTTTTTTGAGCAGCACATAGCTTTCTGCGATTTGGATCTTGCCCGCTCGTAGACTTTTTACTTCCCAGCCTTGTAAAACAATGCCTGCTTCAAATCGCTCTTCCAATGTATAATTGTGAAGCGCTTTGCGGTTTAGGGCGACGTTTTTGTGGCCTGCCTCTGGTGTTTTTGAAGTTTTGCTCATGATAGAGTTTATTGTAGCGTATACAAGCGTTTAAATGTAGAGGAATAAAATGAAGCATATTAACAAAAGCGTATGTGTGCCGTATACGGCTGCTCAAATGTTTAGCTTGGTAGATGCGATCGAAGCCTATCCTGAGTTTTTACCTGCATGTCAATCAACTGTTGTGCATAGCCGCACCAGTGATGAAGTAAAAGCCAGTCTTTATTTTATGAGAGGCAGCATATCGCAGTCTTTTACCACGCTGAATCATTTTATACAGAACAAACAGATCGAAATGCGATTAATTCAAGGTCCTTTTAGTCATTTAGAAGGCGTTTGGCGTTTTGAAGCGATGAGTGAAGCAGAGTGTCGCGTGAGTTTTGACTTAGCCTTAGAATTTTCAAGCAAGTTAATTGCTTTAACAGTTGGGCCTGTGTTGCAAAAAGGCATCGAATCTTATATTGAAGCTTTTTGTGCGCGTGCAAAGGCCATCTATGGCAGTTAAAAGCATATCAGTGGAAGTTGTTTATGCAGCAGCTGAAAAGCAGGTATTAATTCGATTGCTTGTGGTGGCTGGTTCGACCGTGTTAGAAGCAATTAACGCTTCGACAATTTTAGTGCAATTTCCAGAGATACCAGAAGCGAAATTTTTGGCAAATAGAGTGGGGATTTTTGGAAAAATAACGAGCTTAGAAACCGTATTAAAGGCAAATGATCGCATTGAAATTTATCGCGACTTGATCATAGATCCTAAACAAAATAGGCGGTTAAAAGCAGCGCTGAGTAAGCGCCAAAAAGCGCAGGCTTTTGATGAGAAAAAACGCCAAAAAAAGCTCGCAAGACAGACAAAGAAAAAAAATGCTTAGCGCTATTGTTTTTCAGAGGCTATATCTTTTTGAACACGTACGACATGGCTATTTTTAAAAAACACCACAATCAATTTTTGTTGGATAGGCGTACCATTGCCAGGTTTTAAGTAATAATAGTAGTCCCAGCGCTCTTGTGCTTCGAAGAAGCGTGTTAAGGCGGGCGTTCCCATCAATTCTCGTACGGATTCTTTGGTCATGCCAGCTTTTAATTTGTTCGTCATTTCAGTTGTTATATAATTCCCCTGGCGCACATCCATTCGATAGATACGGGGCGGAAAGGGGCAAGCGGTTAAGCCTAGGCAAGCTAGGGTAAAGAACGATAAGATAAGTGCACGGACCAGAGAATGCATGTGAGTTAAATTCCTAAATAAAAAAATATCATACCAGCAGATTGTAAGCGAGGCTTCCTTGGAGAATCAAGAGCTAAAAAAAGCAGGACTCAAAGTGACCGCCCCTAGGGTTAAAATTTTGCACATCTTAGAAACCAGTTTACAAAGCACCGGTATTAGGCATTTGAGTGCAGAAGATGTTTACAAAAAGCTTTTAGAAATGGGGGATGATGTCGGCTTAGCAACGGTTTATCGGGTTTTAACCCAATTTGAGTCTGCAGGATTAGTGATTCGTCATCATTTTGAGGGAGGGCATTCTGTTTTTGAACTCGATGACGGTAAGCACCATGATCATTTGGTTTGCATAAAATGCGGACAAGTTGTTGAATTTATTGATTCTGTAATAGAACAGCGTCAGGAAGTCATCGCAAAAGAAAAGCAGTTTAAAATGACAGATCACGCACTGTATATTTATGGTGTTTGTAAAACGTGTTTTGAGTAGAATCTAAGTAAAAATAGCTTTTATTTTCTTTACGTGTGTAGCTAAGTTGTAATAAAATCGGGGCTTGATGTAGCGAAATCCCAGGTGGGAGTCTCATTTTTACTTAAATCTTAAGGATATCAACATGAAAAATTTCTTATTTGTGACTGTATTATCCGTTATGGTGGGGTTCTTGACGGCTTGTGCGCCGAATATTTCTCCACATACTTATCAAGCCTCAGAGTCAGGCGTTGCCAGTAAGGTGTTATCGGGTGTTATTGTTGGTAAGCGCGCTGTTAAAGTCGATGCAAATAGTGGTGTAGGTGGGCTAGCGGGTGCGGGTATTGGTGCTGCGGGCGGTTCCGCAATCGGCGGCAGTTCTCGTTCTAATATAGCGGGCGCTATTGGTGGCGCTGTTTTGGGTGGTGTTCTTGGTAATGCGATTGAAAAGGCCATTCATAGCAATAAAGCATTTGAATATATTATTAACTTAAAAAATGGCTCAACGATTTCGATTACACAGGTTCAAGAGCTCGAATTTGCGGTTGGACAGCCTGTGCTCATTATTTATGGTGCAACGACACGCATTGTGCCTGACAATACAGGGGGAGCCGTCGAAACATCCAGTGTGCCTCTGCAAAAACCCCGGAAGCCAGCCATAAAAAATAATAGAGCAGTCACCCGAAAAATGGAAAGACCTGTTCAATACAACGAAATATAAAAACACTCTCACCCGTATGTGGCACCTTCTCTCGTAAGTGAGAGAAGGGTGCAGGGCCTCTCTTCTTATCGTTCTTTCTAAAAAAACGCGTATCTACAACAATATTAATATTGAACTTTTTCTTATAAAAGGAATCGAATCAGTACGATTTCTTTTTGTAAGAGCCCCTTTTTATGTTTTCAAAGGATCCAAAACAAAAGGCTAAAAAAGCTATATTGGCCAAAGAAGCTGAATTAGACAAAAGAGATGAGTTGGCTGAAAAAGAAGCGGAACAGCATTTAAGCGTAATCCTCAATATGGATGCGCCTGCCATAGATAAATATTTAAGAAAAATACAAGGATCTCTAAATTCTATAGATAGAAAAGGGAAAGTTCATTGTTATTTGCTTGAGCGAGCGTACGCAGAAAATACAAAAATGACGCCGCAATGGCAGGTCTTAAATATAGCTTTAGCATCTTTGCAAGAAGCAAAAAAAAGTAATGAGGACTTGCAAAAGGCATTAAAAGAAGCAAAAAATCAGGCAGAGGAACAAGTTGTTATCACGAGAGCCTTGAGAAAAGCAAAAGAAAATAATAAAGCCTTATTGTTTGCCTTAGAAGAAGCAAAAAAATTGAAAGACGCAGACATGATAACGAATGCTTTGCAAGAGGCAATAGAGGCTAATCAAGTTTTGCAAAACGCTTTGAAAAATTCTGATAATAATGAACTTAGTAATGCGTTACAAGGAAAAGCAAAGAGCAACCAAACACATTTGGACGCGTTAGAAAAAGCAAAAGATGAAGAAGGCGTCGTGCTAGACAAGCTTGTTATCGTGCATCAAAAACTATCCATAATATTGAAAGAGCAAGAACAAAGTGTATTACCAAGAGATGTTTTTGACATATCAGTCACAGAAATGTTAGAAAAGCGAAAAAAATCGGGGTTAGGTTTGTATGACGCATTGTCTTTGCAAGCATCGCAAAAAGATTTACAAGCAGCTTATCAAACTTCGACGACGCTTGCTACAACACATGATCGAGATGATTTTCATCGTGTTTACTATGACTTGGGAGCACATGTTAGAACGCACAGAGATAAAACACGGGAAGAACGCCGCAAAAAAATGATAAAAGCAACAAATCTGATTCAGGAAAAAGGTGTGACAACAGGGATTCGGGTTGCTGGTTTAGTAGCAGTTGGCATGACTACGGGTGGCATAGGTCTTGGCACGGCCTTATTGGGTTATCTTGTTGGTGCTGCAGCTGAAGCAGGTTACGAAGCATGGTTAGAAAAGTATTATCAAGTACCGGAAGAATATAAAAAATATTTAAATGGCGCTGATGCTATAGTACGCGAGGGGAAAATAAAAGAGCTTGCAGAATTAAAAATAAAAAGAGAGATGGCGACTGGACCAGCAAAAAAATTGATAGATGCTCAAATAAAAGCAGCAGAAGATGCTTTGATTAAATTAAAAGAAAATGAACAAGCAGCAGAAAAAAGAGGGGTCGATATATTAATAAAATTAATGACTTCCCAGAATAAAGAAGAACAAGAAATAGCGAGTAAATTTATCAATGGTTTTAATCAAGATACAAACATGTTAAAAAAATCAGGTAACGAGGCATTTTCACAGTTTAGAGATAATGTACAAGCCCTCTTAAATGAAGCACAAGACGAGCGTGAAAAAGCATTAGGCGAATTAAATAAAATAACTTCCCTCGAAGGTGTTGATGAAACACGATATAAACAGTTGATGTATCAATCCTTAGCAGCTGAAGGTGCAGTTTATGATATTATAACAGCACTTGCTGAAAGTCATAATCAGTTGTTGGCCACGCAACGTAGAGAAGCATTTTATGTCACACTTGCCGACGCATTAGAAAAAAAAACAGAGGCAATAGACAAAGCTTTATCAATAGCCAATGAAACAACCCTTGAGAAAACAGAGACTGTTGTATCCAACGTTAAAGAAAAAATAAAAGAACTGCCTGTCATAGATGCTGTCAATAGTGCGATTGCGAGTGCTGTTTCAGATCTGTCTGGACAAGCTGGGATTGCGGATGCTGGAAAAAATCTACTGGGTATTGCAGCAGTTGCGAAAAAAGAGGGGATAAAAACACTTCTGCATAATCCAACTTTCCAAAATAAAATGTTGGATATGGGATTAACAGCTACCCAAGAGGTAGCTTCAGCAACAAAATCATTGATGTTGCAAGATATACCTAGTATAGAAACAGGCATAACTCAGGCATACAACTATTTTGTTGAACATGTAGGCAGTGCAATACTAGAAGGCATCCCTTCAGCACATTTGCTGAATGATATTTCGCCCGCTGGTGCGTTAACGATGTGTGCACTCCTACTTTATCAAAGTGCTCATAACCGTTGGTATGGAGAAGAGTTACGAAAAAAGTTTTTAGGTATTCAAGCATTTCTAAAAGAACAAGGTATTAATAATATTGCCGAGCTTGATGATGTGTCTAAGCTTGATGAAGATACTTTAAAAAAATTGCAAGGCATGCTAGCAGATGTGATACAGGATTTTCCAACTTTATTACCTCGGGCAATGAATCAAGGGTTAGATTTGGCCGAAAAGCTTTACAAAGCGCAGTTACACAGAACAAAACTCTTGGAAAGCTTGACACAATTCGAAAAATTTCGCATTAATGATGATCGTTTTGAAAAAGTCTTAGGTCCGAATCTTAGTTTATCAGCACTTAAGAATGGAAAAAATATTATAGAACAACTCAATCAAAATACAAAAAAAGGCGGATTTGGAAAGCTTAACACAAAGAAAATATATATCGTGAATATTCAAGAAAGTTCTGAACTCTTCGCTTATTATTATAACGGCGAAACATGGGATTTTAAAATAAAGCCAAAAGAAGCATTTAACTTTGCAATAGATAATAGTCAAGATCCCAAGCAGGTTGAGGAAGTTGCCGAATTTTTTGGTTGTCAACGAAAAGCATCGCCGGAAGAAGAGGTGGCGCTTGCAAGGAGCTCGTCAGAACTTGCGAAAATACGTAAAGAAATGCAGGCTCAAAAATCGGTACGACAGGCAGAACAACAGATGGTTTATGCTTTAACAGGATTGCATCGCGGGATTACTGATCAGATAACGACCAAGAGTAGCCTAAAAATAAAAGATCGTCTTTTTGAGCTTTCAAGGCAACAAGAATTAACAGCCATATTAAAAGAAGCAGGAGTGCCTCCAGAAGAGTATAAGGAGAACATGCTGCTAATTCAACGTTATGTTAGTGATAGAAAAAAAATAATTGATGCGTTAGAAATGGTACAAATGTTAGACAGTGGTAACTTTACAGCCGATGATAAAGTACTACTAGAAAAATACAGAAATTTAGTTTCGAATAAACCTTATGAATTTTTAAAAGAACAAAATAAAGATCTGAGTCAAGAGCTTGATGCGGTAAAGATAAGAGTGTTGGGAGTATTGCAAAAGAGTGGTATAGAAATACTAGAGACAGAATATGAACAGGCATTTCCTTTGATGCAAAAATATTTAATTGACAGAAAGAAAATGCGCAATCAATTAGAAGAAATGAATGCGTTAGAAGCGTTAATGGGATTGGATAAAACAGAGTTTTCAGAAGAACCTGTCGCAGGCGAAGGGCTTGCAAAGCTCGAAAACAAAGTTAATTGGCTTAGCCAGAATCTGACAGACATGTCTAAAAAATTTGAGGCGCTCCAAAATAGCAAGAGAGAGCTGCAAGCGGCATTATTTAAGCTGCATATTAACCTATCAGCAGAAGAAGATTATCAAAAAGTCTTTCCTTTAACACAAGACTATTTAAATAATAGAAAAGAAATGATTGATATGCTAAAAAAAATGGTTGAATTAGAAGAAAGTCTAGGTATAAATGTCAATATACAAGATCAAGAGAGTAGTAGGGTTCGATTGAAAACCTATGAAGAAGAACAAGCAAACAGACCTTATGGATTTTTAGAAGGCATCCATGAAGAAAAAATCAAGGAAGCAGAAGGGTTGAGAGATTTTAGACAAAGACTCGAAGCTCGTCATCAAGAGCTTAAGGATATATTTGCAAAAGTTAAAGCGCTTGAAGAAAGCAAGAAAGCGTTTGATACTGGATTAAAAGATGTAGGTGCGGAAATAACAGGTGAACAATATAAAAAAGCATTTTCTCTAACACAAAAATATTTAATCGATAGGGAAAAAATGGTTGCTATATTAGAAGCAAAAATAACATTAGAAAGGGAGTCAGGCAGTATCCTAAGTGAAACCCAAAAAACGTTAGATAATTATCGAAAAGCACATCGAGAGAAATCTTACGAATTTTTAAAGGATATAGCCCAAGACGAGCATTGTGATAATCTTCAAAAGAAAGTAAGTGATCTTAGGAGAGAGGTATCTCAAAAAAATAAAGAACTTGAAGAGGCGCGTAAACTTAAAAATATCCCTAAAGAAGCCGATTCGCTTAAAAAAAATGCTGAAAAAATACAAGCATTACCAGTACAAGAGACTACTATCAAACAACCAAAATCCTCAGGCATACGCGGATGGTTATTACGGGTGGCTCAATTTTTTGGATTTAAACAGGCGACATCAGTCTCAGTATCATCAGTACATGCAGTAGACCCAGAATTACAGAAAAGGGCGAGCAGTGTGCTTGAGAAACATCAGCCGCCACAGGGGTCGTTATCAAAAGACCCAACTCAAAAGACAGCAGTCTTCTTTAGTAACTTAACACCAGCTACACCCACCGATACAACGAATCCAAGTGCTCCGCCTGATAATCCACCAAGCGTTGTTAAGAAGGGGCCAGGGCCTCGCCCGTAGTAGTTAACATTTCTTCGGCATGTGCTAATGTCCGCTCGGTAATTAAAGCACCGCCTAGCATACGTGCTAATTCGTGCACTCTTTCTGGCATATCGAGTGGCAAATAATTTACCCACTGTTTCTGCCGTTTTTCCGCTAATGCCAACATCCACTTCATCAAAAATCAGCGTAGGGGTTGACTGTTTTTGGGTGGTAATCAGCTGAATGGCCAAGCTAATACGTGATAGCTCGCCGCCCGAAGCAATTTTGCGCAGAGGTTGCAGTGGCAATCCTGGGTTGGTTGAAACTAAAAATTCTATCTCATCAATCCCATGTGAGCTAAAAATTGTTTTGTTTTCAGTTTTTGAGTTTGGTTCAGCAAAGGTAATTTTAAAGTGGCCATTTGGCATTTCTAAGGTTTGTATGCACGCGGTTACCTGTTTTTCTAGCGCCAAAGCAGCTTCTTTTCGGCTTTTGCTAAGCACAATAGCGGCATTTTGATAAGTACTTTCAGCCTCAGTCAATTTTTGCGTCATTTCTGCCAGATGGGTTTGAATATGCATTAATTTCTCAGCTTCGCTTTCAAGCATTTTTTTATGTGCTAAAATAGCTTCTGGTTGAATACGATGTTTTCTAGCCAGTGCATGAATTTGCTTTAAACGCTGATCGATTTCCATTAAACGACTGGGATCACTACTTAAGCTTTCTTTAAAGTTTTCAATTTCTACGATCGCTTCTGTTATTTGGATATGAGCGGTATTTAAGAGTTCATGCGCTGTTCTTAGCGCTGTTGTTTCTATTTTTAAGCTTGAAATTTGATTAAGACTTTGGTAAAGCAATGTTGCTGCATCCTGGCCCGAATCATTTTTAAGGGCTGCAAGCGCAGTTTCAGTGCTAAAGAGCCATTGTTCTGCATGTGCCAGCTGTTTATGCTCTGCTTCCAGTTTTGGCAATTCATCTTCTGCTAAATTTAATTCGTTGATTTCTTGGATTTGATATTGCAAAAGCGCTAACTTGTCGCTCTGACCTTGTAAGCTAAGCAAACTTTGATATTCTTTGAGTAGTTTTTGGTATAAGGCATGATGCATTTTAACGGTATTTAGAAGATCTGTATGTTTTCTATCGGAAATAGTAGCAATTGCATAAGTATCTAATAAAGTACGCTGATGTTCTGGTTTTAACAAAAATTGATGTTGATGCTGTCCATGAATATTGACTAATTGTTCGCCGAGTTCTTTTAATTGGCTGATTGGCACAACGCGACCGTTAATATAAGCCCGAGAACGACCATCTTCTGTTAAGGTTCGCCGTACAATGCATTCTTTGTCGGATTCTAAGGCATGTTCTTGCAGCCATGTTAAAACTTTTGGTAGGTGCATTAATTCAAAAACAGCAGAAATTTCGGCTTGAGAACAGTTGTGTCGTACAATACCGCTTTCTGCGCGTCCGCCTAATGCTAGTTGCAGTGCATCAATTAAAATAGATTTACCGGCACCTGTTTCGCCTGTAAAAACTGTCATGCCTGAGCGAATGTCAAGCATTAATTCTTGAACAACTGCTAAATGTTGAATAAAAAGATGCGTTAACATAGTTTAAAGCGTACTCCATCCCAGTTTTTCACGCAGTACTGAGAAATATCCGTGCGTTTTCGGGTGAATGAGTGTCAGTTCAACCGGATATTTTTGAATGGCAATTTGATCGCCGGCTTCTAGATCAAAATGACATTGTCCATCGCAGCTTAATTTCGGTTTGATATCGTTATTGGGTGTTACGACAAGACGAACATCAGAGTGGCTATCCACGACAATAGGCCTGCTGCTTAGCGTATGTGGGCAAAGAGGAGTGATGGTTAATGCTTTTAATGTTGGGTAAAGAATAGGACCACCCGCAGATAACGCATAGGCAGTAGAGCCTGTGGGTGTTGCTGTAATAATGCCATCAGCTTGTTGGCGTAAAACAAATTGATCGTCAATGTATACTGCAAAATCGACCATGCGGGAGGTGTTGCCTGCGTATAAGACAACGTCATTGAGAGCCGTGCTTTCGGCAATTATTTTTTCATCTCGTATAATCTGCGCATTGAGTAAAAACCGTTGTTCTTCGAGATAATGACCTTCTAAAATAGCATTTAATTCTTGTTCCATACTATGCGGCAGAATATCCGCTAAAAAGCCTAGCCGACCTCTGTTAATACCTACAATAGGTACTGGATTTGCAACAATCGCGCGTGCCGCATTTAAAAGACTGCCGTCTCCGCCAATAACAATCACCAAGTCAACGTTTTCGCCTAATTGTGCACGTGGTATTGTATGAATCTTCTGTTGGTGTTTGCGTGGATGTGTCAGTAATGTAGCGCTTTCAGTCTCAATGCTAAGCGTATGTCCACGCTTTTCTAAAAAATGAATTAATTTTTCGAAAGTATCGAGCACACTGCTATTATTATGTTTTGCGAATAATCCAATTTTCTTAAACCGGCTTGTTTGGTCCTGCATATTGAATGCTCTTCGTAAATTTTGTAGTATAATTGTCTGTCATATTGTGTTGCAATGAGTAAGCTGAATAACATTTATTCTAAATTAAACAAAATTAGTTTTATTAGTTAGTTTAGTATGATAAAATACCAAAAAAATGTTACATAACCTAATGGAGAAAGATCATGATTAGTCGGGAAAGGATAGCAGATTTAGAGCAAACTTTTGAACAAAAATCCTTAGAACACCCTACGCCCACGTCTGTATTTACACTGAAAACGAGAGAGATAAAAACCAGTATTAGAAACAACGGGTTGTATCAATTGGTTAAAGATTTATGTTCTCAAACTGTAGTGTGCCAAGCAGAATCCAAAGAAAGTGCAGAATCTTCATTATTAGCAGATTATCGCGTTAGTTCATTAGCTTCAGATCGTGCTTGGCTTATTCATTTTAAAAAAACACCGGAAAACGTTTTCTATTTAGAACCCGGATTTGAATTTCAAAGCAGCCATCTTCGGGTTGATGCTTTATTTGCAAAGGAGAATACTTTAAAAGCAAAACAAGGGTTTAGTGCGTGTCATTATACAGAAGAATATAAAAATCCGCATACAAATGCATTGATGGTTGTACATGCTTACATTGGTAAAAATGGCATTATTTCATATCAAATAAAAAAATATACGTCAGAAGACGATAAAATAAACGAGCAAGGAGAAGCTTTATTAGTTACCTCAGTTTTAAGGGAAATAATACAAAAAAATTCAGAGCCGGCTGTAGAACTTGCGGGGGCACTAGAAAAAGAACGATGCGATCGTTATACGAAAGCTCAAGAAAAGTCCTATGAAATAGATGCAGAACTTAATGCAGTATTGCAAAAAATTCTTATCGACGACAGCAAAAGTAATAATCGGTTAACATTAAAAACCAACTATAAAAAGCTGTTGGATTCTTTTTTAATCATTGTGGAAACAATTAATCGTTATAGTCACGAAGAAGTAGATCAACGTGGTGAATTATTGCAAACGTTTTATGGATACATGAATCGTTCAGTCATTGCTCCTAAAACGATAGGAGTTAAAGAAACGACTGAAAAACAGCTTGAGTCACCAGATTCATTAGATGATGTAGCAAAGTCAATTTTATCGATAAAGATAAAAACTAAAGAAGAACTACAATTAGAAGAAGATAAAGCACGTGCTATTGTTTTAATTACAGAGATTAAAAAATTGATGAAAGACAATAAGTCTTTGCTTTCACGTAAAAATTTGAAAATTGATGAATTAATTTCACGTAAAGAGTTTAAAGAAACGATAACGCTCAAACTAATTGAACTCGCTTTTTTATCGGGGGAGGTTTCTCGAGAAGAGAATAATTATTTAAAAACCATTGTAACAACATTGAATAATATTCCAAATCTGCTTAAAATTTTTGAGCAGTTTGTAGAGTATGGCGAAATAAATAGCGTTATACAATTATATAATTACGTTCAATATGAAAATCTTATGCCTGTTTTTCGTAAGCTTTTACAAAATCTTGTCGAGTTTAATGGGGAAAGAGTTGTTCGGCTAAGGGCAGTGGCAGAATTCTTTTTTGAAAACTCGAATTCTTATCGCAACTATATTAGGGTACACGAACAATTATTAATCTCTAGGGGTGGACTCACTTGTTCTTTTCTCGTTGATGCTTTTTTGAAAGAAAATTATTTTACCTTTGAGCTCATGTTGAAACATGGCTTTAATCCAAATGGGATAGGTATTGCCTGTCAAGAAGTAACGGCTTCTGCGACATACGCGATAGCATATTTGATGAGTACTAACTTGTATAAACTAGACGAACGATACATAAAAGCTTTGTTAAACTTTGGTGCTTTACTTGATAAAAAGACACCCAATCTTACCTGGAATATAACTGAAGCTTGTAGTTCGATTGCAGCAGCAAAACAATCAAAAAAAAATCTAAAGAAAAATAAAATACGGAGTATGACTGCTCAGCAGTTTCCAACGTTAAACGATCAAGAAGATTTTGATGCTTTCAGCGTTAAAGCAATCCTTGGCTTTGATTCAGTATTAGAGGTGCTGTGTGGTGGAGCTTTCTCACCCTCGCTTGAGTTATTAGAACTGTTTGCGCCAGAAAGTAGTTTATCTTCTTTGGCTGTCTCTTTTGCATTATTAATCAATGTTCCAGAAGTTACTACCAGGTTTGTAATTGGTACAGAAGAGCGACTTTTTGTGTGCTGTAATCGTGAGGCAGCTGACCGCATCAACGAGGTTTTGCCTGGTCTTCGTCCTGCTCATGCTCCTATGGATAAAAAACATGTAGCTGTGATTGCATCTCATGTCAATCCTGAAAAGGAGGACCTTTGGTGTAAGAGTGTTGAATTGTTAATAAAATTTTTCTTGAAAAAATATGATGAAGTTTTAGAACAAGATCCAACACAAATTGACAAAATTGATGGGTCTTTAATGGAAAAAGCAAAAGCGACTGAAAATTTGTGTAATAAAGTTAACTTTTTGAAAGCTGCTTTATATTTGCAGCTATCGAATCCTCATTTTTCTTTCAATAATGCACAAAAAATTGTTCAAAGATTTTGCCATTTAGGTCAAGCAGTTTTTTATCATAGATTGTTTGATCCTCAGTCACAGATACGTTGCAACGCCTTTTTTTCTCACGCATTTGTATGTTGTAAAACTTTAGCATGTTCAACCGAATTGCAAAAAACGCCTTTATATAAATTCACTGTGGAAAGATTAAAACTTTTAGGTAAAATATCCGAAAATTTCGAAAGTGCTTCCGAACCAAAAGAGGCTGTGGATATTTCGCTCACGTTGGCTGCTCAACGTCATGTTAAGCAAACGCCTTCACTCCGTGCGTTAGCAAGTAACGAATCAAAGCCTGTACCGGTAGTTGCTGAGACACCGTCAGTTGATTCCAGCGAAAAAAATCCAACAAAAAAGGAAAAAAAGAAGAAAAAAAGGTAGTGCATAAATTTTGGATGCCTGGTCTTGAATTTTTGCAAATAGCCCCCATCTGATCCTTCGTAGAGGTCCCTAGTGTATGGTTGACCTTAGGCAGAAGAGGAGAGAGTCAGTGGCTGATAATGACGCAGAGGTCCAAGTGACAGAGGCATCGGAAAATTCTGTGACCTCAGAAAATCCAGAAAATTTGGGAGATTTGTTAGCGGAAGCCAGGAAAAAGGCAGCTGAGAATTGGGATTTATTTCTTCGAATGCGTGCAGATGCGGATAATATTCGCAGGCGCGCCACGATAGATGTGGAAAATGCGCATAAATACGGCGTAGAAAAGTTTGCAAAAGAGCTGCTGGCAGTGGTGGATAGCTTAGATCATGGACTGGCTGCGATTGAGACGAATAGCCAGGCACTAAGAGAAGGTATTGAACTAACTTATAAACTATTACTAGATACTTTAGGGAAATTTGGCATACTTGTGATCAATCCGGTCAATGAAGCCTTTGATCCCATGAAACATGAGGCGTTAACGGCACAAGTCAAAAACGATGTGGAGCCCAATACCGTGTTAATGGTGGTTCAGAAAGGGTTTACTTTACAAGATCGCCTTTTGCGTCCTGCGCGCGTGATTGTTTCTAAAATAGAGACATCGGAGGCTTGAAAACGGGACATTTGCCCCAACTTAAAGGGTTATAAGCTTTTCGGATATTTTTTAGTAAGTAGGAGATTATATTTATGAGTAGTACTGATGGCGTTATTATTGGGATCGACTTAGGAACAACCAATTCTTGTATTGCAATTATGGAAAATGGCGTGCCCAAAGTTCTTGAAAACAGCGAGGGTGCTAGAACAACGCCTTCGATTGTTGCTTATACCAAAGATAAAGAAAAATTAGTGGGTGGCCCTGCGAAGAATCAGCGCATTACAAATCCCAAACAAACTTTTTATGCCGTTAAGCGATTAATTGGTCGTCGTTTTGATG
Source organism: Gammaproteobacteria bacterium (assembly GCA_044225595.1). Taxonomy (GTDB): domain Bacteria; phylum Pseudomonadota; class Gammaproteobacteria; order UBA6186; family Azoamicaceae; genus CADEGZ01. The sequence continues at coordinate 27,394 of JBGAIG010000005.1, read as the reverse complement.
ATCCAGTCGTTGCTAAAGATAAGGATATCGTGCCTTATGGTATTATTCGTGCAGATAATGGCGATGCTTGGCTGCAAGGTACAGATGAAAAATTAGCACCGCAACAGATCTCTGCAGAAGTTTTAGCAAAAATGAAAAAAACAGCTGAAGATTATTTGGGCAAACCCGTACATTCCGCTGTGATTACGGTACCTGCCTATTTTAACGACTCGCAACGTCAGGCGACAAAAGATGCAGGTCGTATTGCAGGCTTAGATGTTAAACGTATTATTAATGAGCCAACAGCAGCAGCGCTTGCCTTTGGGATGGATAAACAAAAAGGCAATATGATTATTGCTGTATTCGACTTGGGTGGCGGTACTTTTGATATTTCTATTATTGAAATTGCAGAAGTCGATGGCGAGCATCAATTTGAAGTCTTGGCTACCAATGGAGATACATTCTTAGGGGGTGAAGATTTTGATGCGCGCGTGATGGATTATTTGGTTGCTGAATTTAAAAGAGAGTCCAGTATTGATCTCAAAAATGATCCGATTGCTTTGCAGCGTTTGAAAGAAGCGGCAGAAAAAGCCAAAATTGAACTTTCTTCGCGTGAGCAAGTGGACGTTAATTTGCCGTATATTACTGCAGATGCGAGCGGCCCCAAGCATTTAAACCTGAAAATTACGCGTGCTAAATTAGAAGCTTTAGTCGAAGATTTAGTGAAGAATACTATCGAGCCTTGCAAAATTGCGCTGAAAGATGCGGGCAAGAGCATTAAAGATATTCAAGGTGTTATTTTAGTCGGCGGGCAGACACGGATGCCGAAAGTACAAGAAGTGGTTAAGGATTTCTTTGGCCAGGAACCCAGAAAAGATGTGAATCCCGATGAAGCTGTTGCGATTGGTGCTGCAATTCAAGGGGGCGTTTTGTCTGGAGACGTTAAAGATATCTTATTATTAGATGTGACCCCGCTTTCCTTAGGCTTAGAAACCATGGGGGGTGGCGTGATGACAAAGCTGATTGAAAAAAATACGACCATCCCGACGAAAAAGACGCAAGTCTTTTCGACGGCAGCAGATAATCAAACAGCGGTCACGATTCGGGTTTTTCAAGGAGAACGCGAACAAGCGGCTGCCAATAAATTTTTAGGACAATTTGATTTATCCGATATTCCACCAGCACCGCGGGGTGTGCCGCAAATTGAAGTGGCTTTTGATATCGATGCCAATGGTATTTTAAGTGTGTCTGCGCAAGATAAAGCGTCGGGCAAACAACAGAAAATTGTCATTAAAGCTTCGAGTGGTTTAAGCGAGGATGAAGTAAAACGCATGGTTAAAGATGCAGAAGCGCATGCGGAAGAAGATAAAAAATTCCACGAGTTAGTTTCGGCGCGTAATCATGCGGATAGCATGGTGCATGCGACTGAAAAATCGCTCAAAGAAATGGGTGATAAGGTCACCGCGGAAGAAAAAGAAAACATCACGAAAGCGATGGAAGCTTTAAAAGAAGTTTTAAAAGGCAACGATAAAGCCGAAATTGAACGCGCGACAGAAGCATTAGCAGAAGTTTCAGGTAAAATGGCTGAAAGGCTCTATGCAGCAAATCCACAAGGTGCGCCAGGCGCTGGGTTTGAAACAGGTGCACAACAATCCGGCGGTGCAGATAGTGCTAAACCGAAGGAAGACGTTGTAGACGCGGAGTTTGAAGAAGTTAGAGAGAATAAAGAGTAATGTCAGAAAAGAAAGACTATTACGAAACGCTGGGCGTTGCACGCAACGCCAGTGAAGCGGACATCAAAGCAGCTTATCGAAAGCTTGCAATGAAACATCATCCGGATCGCAATCCGGGTGATAAGTCTGCTGAAGAAAAATTTAAAACTGTCAGTGAAGCCTACGAGATCTTGTCGAATGCACAGAAACGCAGCGCCTATGATCAATTCGGCCATGCTGGCGTTGATGCTTCTGCAGCAGCGGGTGCTTATGGCAATGCGGGCAGCAATTTTAGCGATATTTTTGGCGATATTTTCGGCGATATTTTTAAAGGCGGGCGTGGCAGTGCGGAACGTAGTCACGCTGAGCAAGGCGCTGATCTGCGCTATAACTTAAATTTAACGCTGGAAGATGCCATTCATGGCAAAACGGTTGAGATTAAAGTGCCCACCTGGGTTGCTTGTACGTCTTGTAAAAGCACCGGTTCAAAAGATGGCGCCAAACCCAAGACCTGCAATACGTGCGGCGGGATGGGGCAGGTACGCATGCAGCAAGGTTTTTTTGCGATTCAACAGCCTTGCCATACTTGTAGAGGGCGTGGCACGATTATTAGTGATCCTTGTCATAAATGTCATGGACAAGGCCGCGTTCAGGATCAAAAAACCTTATCAGTTCATATTCCGCCAGGTGTCGATAATGGCGATCGTATTCGCCTAGCAGGTGAGGGCGAGGCGGGCATGCATGGTGGTGCTGCGGGTGATTTGTATGTTCAGGTGCAAGTTCGCGAACACGAGATCTTTACGCGCGATGGGACGAATTTATATTGTGAGGTACCTGTGAGCTTTACGCTTGCAGCCTTAGGTGGAGAGTTAGATGTGCCGACTTTAAATGGCCGTGTTAAACTCAAAATTCCGCCAGAGACACAAACAGCACGTGTTTTGCGTGTCAAGGGCAAGGGTGTAAAAACTGTTCGTGGGGCGGGGCCCGGCGATCTCTTATGCCGTGTTATTGTAGAAACACCTATCAATTTAAGCAAAAAGCAAAAAGAATTGCTGCAAGAGCTAGAGGCCTCTATGAATACAGAAGGCAAGCATAACCCACATGCAAGTTCTTGGTTTAAACGCGTTAAACATTTTTTCGAAGAGATGAAATTTTAATGTTAGCAATTGCATTGGGTGGAACGCACGGACGCGTTAATCAATTAATATTACAGGCGATAAAAGCTGATAAAGATGTGTCGCTTGCCGCAAGCTTTTCGCATTTAAATCCAGAGGAGCATTTAAGCACGATAACAGCGCCTATTGATGTTTTTGTCGATTTTACAAGGCCTACAGCCACTTTAGAATCTCTGATTCTTTGCCAAGAACGCCGATATCCAATGGTTATTGGTACGACGGGCTTTTCTGAGATGGAAAAAATAAAAATTGCGCATGCTTCACAAATTATTCCGATTGTTTTTTCACCGAATATGAGTATTGGTATTAACATCAGTTATCAATTAATGGCTTTAGCTGCAAACTTGCTGAAAGAACAGGCCAGTCTTGCCATGGATGTGGCAGTTATCGATATTCACCATCAACACAAAAAAGATGCACCTTCAGGGACAGCTTTAAAAATGGCTGAGGTGATTCGAAATGCAGGTGCTAATCCCAATGTTCACCTTTCTTCGTTGCGTTTAGGCGATACTGTGGGCGAGCATTCGGCTTTGTTTGCCCTGGCAGGCGAGCGTATTGAAATCACGCATAAAGCGACAGATCGTTCTTTGTATGCAACGGGGGCATTGCAAGCGGCGAAGTGGGTAGTGAGTCAAGAGCCGGGTTTATACGATATGCAGGATGTGCTTGGGTTGCGAGGTTGAACCGAACATTTTAGCGTGAACTACAACAACATAAAAATTTTTAAATTTTCCTTTTAGTTTTTAGCGACAACAGGTTAATTGTATTACAATAAAAAAATAACTGTGATATATCGGGATTGTTCAGGAGCATCAGGTGTTACTTTACGAATTACACAAAAATCTAGTGACTGGCGAGGAGTGGATAGAAACCGATTTAAAAGGCAAAGCGCTATTGATGACTTATTTATTAAACAAAGGCACGGCCTTTACCACGGAAGAACGTTATGCCTTAGGTTTATTGGGTAAGCTTCCCCCCAAAATAGAGACTTTAGATGAACAAGTTGTACGGGCTTATCATCAATACAAAAAATATAAAAGTGATTTGCAAAAACATATTTATTTAAACAATTTGCATGATAAAAATGAAGTTTTATTTTATAAATTAGTGAGTGATCATTTGGTTGAAATGATTCCTATTTTATATACACCCAGTGTTGGGCAGGCTGTAAAAGCCTATAGTCATGAATTTCGCCAACCGCGCGGTCTTTTTATTTCTTATCTCGATCAAGATAATATCGATTTAATTTTAGAAAATAGAACTCATCCTGAATTAGCGGTTATTGTGGTGACCGATGGTGAACGCGTTTTAGGTATAGGCGATCAAGGTGTTGGGGCTATTAATATTCCGATTGCAAAACTCATGTTATATACCATTTGCGGCGGTATTAATCCTTACCATACCTTGCCTATTATGTTGGATGTCGGCACAAATAATCCAAGCTTGCTAGAAGATCCGTTATATCTCGGCTGGCGCCATCCGCGCATTCAAGGTAAAGCATATGATCAGTTTATCGAAAAATTTGTACGTGCGATTCAAAAACATTTTCCGAATACCTTTTTACATTGGGAAGATTTTGGTAGAGATAACGCACGACATATTTTAGACACCTATCGAGATCAACTCTGTACTTTTAATGATGATGTGCAAGGCACATCGGTAGCTGCTGTCTCTGCTGTATTAACAGCCATGGATAGAGTTCAGCAAACACTAACAGAACAGAGGATTGTTATTTTTGGTGCAGGCACAGCCGGTATCGGTATTGCTGATCGTTTAGTAGATACTTTAGTATATCAAGGTGTACCAAAAGAAGTTGCGATTGCAAAGATTTGGTTAATTGATCGCGAAGGACTGTTGGTGCATAAAATGCCAAATTTAATGCCTTTTCAGTTGCCGTATGCCCGTCAAGAAAAGCTGGGATTATCATTGATGGAGGTTATTAAGCAAGTAAAACCGACGATTTTAATTGGTTGTTCTGCGGTTGGCGGCGCATTTACAGAAGAAATAATACGCGAAATGGCTTTTCATACGTCAAGACCTATCATTTTACCTTTGTCTAACCCAACTGAACAATCGGAAGCAACACCGGAGGATTTATTAAAATGGACTGCAAGTCGCGCCTTGATTGCAACGGGTAGTCCTTTTGGTGATGTCTGCGCACAGTGTAATAATGCTTTTTCTTTTCCGGGGATTGGTTTAGGTTTAATTGCATCACGTGCAGAACGTTTAACCGATAATATGTTATGGGCTGCCTGTAAAGCCTTAAGCCGGGCAGCGCCTGTTGGTGCAAATGCACCACTATTGCCGCACTTAAGCGAAGCAAAATCGGTTGCAATTAAAATAGCGATTGCAGTTGTCAATCAGGCACGAGAAGAAGGATTGGCCAGTTTAGACTCGGATATAAGTACAGAAGAAGCGGTTAGAAAAATCTACTGGGAACCCTATTATCGTTCAATTAAAGTAAAAAGTTAAGTTGTACCTCTCTTAACGCTTTGGGCATATCGATGGTTATGTGCTGCTTTTATGGGGATATACATAACCCTAGACCGGACAATACAATCTTATCAATTAAAACTTGAAAAGATTATTTATTCATGATAGGGTGAGCCAATATAAATAAGCTTAATTTAAGTGGGGATTTTATCATGTTAAGCACACCGTTTTCAGCGCACCAAACTGAACCAATGACGCGAGAAAGAACAAACCCTGTGTACCTTATGCTCGAACATCTAATCTTAACCGCGCCCGGACTTTTAGTTCCATATGGGATAACTAAAATAGGCGGTCGTGAAGCTTACGCTATCCCAGTAAAAATTGAAACAGCTTATCACTTTACAGACGAACATAGATATCATGAAAGCCACGTTACTGTCGATAAATATTACAAAAAACCCGTTACTTTACAAAACAGATTACGTTTTAAATTGGCACCTTTTCATTATAGAGAAACGCAAACTAATCTTTCTGGTGGAGAAATAATTTCTCGTTGTTTTTTAGACTTGAATGGCAATTATATCGGGGTTGATGTTTTCAGTGAAACCGAAGAAACTAAAGTAACAGATGAACAAACTTTTATACAAGCTGCTCAAGCCGCCAAGAAAATACTAGAACAAATTTTTAGTTTACGTAATGCTAAATATGAAGAACTGAGTAGCACACTCGCTGAAAAAATAGAACTATTTTCAGACTTACTTAGTGTCACTTCGCCTGATTTCTTGTCACTGATTGAAAAAAATCAACAAATTTTAGATATATTAAAAGAAAGAGCCTTTTTTCATCCTCAAGGCCTACAAGCGCCTGAATTCACATTTTTTTCAAAAGTGCTTCAGGGATTCCGTGCTGCTAGCCATCGTTCTCAACAAACTCGCCCGGCTGTAGATACAACTCAAGAATCAAAATTAATGGAGATCCCTGCAGAAGAATATGTTGAACCGCAACAAGACGTGTCAACCGACGAAAAGTCTGTTTCAGTTTTAGGTTTATTTATCGAGGAAATACTTGCACAATTAAATTCCCTTATTACTTCATGTGTAAACGAAAGTGCATTATCTGAACAACTAGAAAATTTAAGGAGCATTAATATGCTCTTACAAAATTTAATCCCTTATTTAGATTCAAACGATGCTCTTCAAATAAAATATGAAAGATTTGATGCTTTCTTAAAAACAAAAAAAGAAAGTCTCAGAGAAAAACTATTTGTTTTACTTAATACTAAAAGTAAAGAAAATGAAGAAGATATTCAACTGCTATTCCAAGCAACTCATGAAGAATTACCAGCAAAAATGCTCAATGATATATTTAAACAAGCTATTATGAGCGTTATTAAAGAAGCAAACGAATTTAATATTTGGTTATGTGAATTCTTACACGAAAATTCAATGCAATATAGAGCATACTTATCAGTACTTCATCAAAAAATTGTATATCCTTATAAGACAGAAGAACAGCCGCTTGCAAATGAAACTGTAGTGTGTTCTGCATTAGTTCAATGCTATGTGACAGGAAATTTAGAGGCCTTTAAGATGTTCTTGGAACATGGCGTATCACCTGACCTCCCTGGTATTGCACTATATTCCAAAAAACTAGGTGAAAATAAACCCACTGTAGAGTTTCAGCATTCTACGCTTAGTGGTATTATATCAGCAATTCCGGCTGTCACTATTCTCTTATCTCCTACTTCTTATATACGTATTTTAAAAAGTTTTTCTGCAAACTTTAACCTTTCCCAATTCAAGGTTAGGTACCAGAGCGACTCAATAACAATGCTTAGAAGCCGTCTACAAACAAGGAAAGCGATCATTAAAAAGCGGCAACAACGCCAAATACAAACTCTTGCAATGCATGAAACAACGCCTTTAGATGTCGCTATAGCTTGTTTAAATGTAGAAGCTATGGAGTTTTTACTACCCTTAAATAATTTTGAAAATGTTTTATTTGCGTTCTCAGATTTAATAAAAAATGCGAAAAAAACACAGGCTGTTTCGAGCAGCTATAAAGGCGCACGCGACTTTTTAGCTTTTATATTTTTGGAAAATCCGTTGTTTTTGGCGATCTCCCCAAAAACAAACACTCTACAAGATGCGGGTATTATTGTCTATGCAGCATTGACAAAACCTTGCATTGGAATGGGAAAGACTTTGTATTCGGAACTGAAAACACGGATGAGCAAAATGAGCTATTCTGAATCCTCAGATTTAATGTGTCAAAAATTGATCCCTATGAATGAGGACCTTATGAGTGAAGAAACAACAACAGATGATTCTGTGATATTAAGCCATAATATGGCATTAAATTGTTTCTTAACACTGGTAATTGAAAGATATCCATTTAAACCAGATCTTCTAGTACTTCTCAAAAAGACAATTGATTTAAACACCAAGTTATCTAAACTTTACTTCAAAAACCCTATCGTTGAAAGTTTTAAATCCGTTTTTCAACAATATCTAATGTATATTGAACCGCTGGCCCCTTTTTCATCGACTCTACGTACAAGCCACCATGAGTCGAAAAATAAAACTGCAGTGCCTAATGTTATACACGATTCCAGCACAACAACAGTTGCCACCACCATGCTGCCTGCTCTTACAGATGCAAACAAAAGTGCGAGCCAACGTAAGCGGTAATTGGAATGGTCCATCAGAATTTGACACAGTTATTTAAATGCTCCCTTAAAAATTTTGTGGTGCTGTGTGTTAACCCAGTCCTGATCCTTTGTTGTGTTATTAATTTTTTTTAAAATGTCCGAAGGAATCTTAAGTGTCTGTTGATATTTATTAGCGTATTTTGCAAATGCATTAACGGAAGACCGACTGTTATCAACCTTGAAACACTCTTCTTCCAACATTGCATTGACAATTTTTTTTAGCTTACTGCCTGAGCTAAAGTGTTCTTGCTCAAGTTGATGTTTAATAGCAAGCAGCAAGCCTTTGCTAATCAATTCTTTTTGTTCAATCGGCATTGTATTTGTGCTTAAATCGTCTAGACACTTCTTCAATAAATCCGTCTGATGTTTTCTAATATTACGTTTTGTTTTTTCTCCTATCCATGCAGTCATAATGGTTTTTTTTTCTTGAATAAAACCAGATATCCCTCTATTGAGACGCGGAGGTGTGTATTTTCCATGCTCATATTCACCTATCTTTTTAATGCCCTGTTGTAAAACATTATTTAGGCTTTTAGCATATTCTTCAGCTTTTTCAACTTCGGAGAGAGGAATATGGGCTGTTCTTATAGCTTTATTTAAGATGGTTTTGTTTCGTTCTAAAATCTCGGTAAATACAGAATTTTCGATGACATCCTTAAAAGCAGAGTCTATTTTTGCACGTTCGTTGCTTGAAAAGGACGAATTATTTCCTTGGTGTACTATCACTTCTGCTATTTCAAACAAGACTTCTAATTGCTGAAAATGCATCAGCAGTAAATCTGCGTTATATTCCCTCTCAACTGAGTGTTGATTATCAGAACCTTTTAATGCTTTATCATAATACAGGATGTTTTTTTGTACAACGACAAGATATTTTAATAAATCTTCTGTTGGTAAATCTTTGTGAGTTAGTCCTTGGGCGTTGCGTTTTTGGTTTTCTAAATGGGTACAAAACCTACTTAGATTGTCAGATGCTGTTAAAAGCGGGACTGTTTTATGCATTTTGAGCTTGCCATGATATTTTTTGTGAACCTTAGCATTATAAGCCGCATGATTAAATTGTGCTCCCAAGCCGAGCTTTTCAGGTATTTTTTCTTGGATATTTTGTCGAAAATTTTCAAAGGATATAAATGGCATTTTAGCCTCCTGACTTTGTAGCCTGTATATGATATCGGCTTTTTTCAAGAAACCTTTACTGCATCTTGTGCTATACTCGCTCTTATTAATTTTTTAGAAGAATTTTTATGATTTCGATTAATCATTTATCCATGCATTATGGGACAAAATTGCTATTTGATGAAGTTAATTTAAATCTGCTTCCAGGCAACCGTTATAGCCTAGTGGGTGCCAATGGTACTGGTAAATCAACTTTTTTAAAGCTATTAGCCGGTGATGACACCCCGAGTTTGGGTGAGATTATTGTTGCGAAGCAGTCTAGTATTGGTTTTTTAAAGCAAGATCAATTTCGCTACGAAAATAATACGGTGCTTGAAGTTGTTTTGCAGGGTAAACCTGCGTTGTGGCAAGCGCTACAAGAAAAAGAAAAAATATTGTCTCAGGATACGCTTGATGAAAAAGCGGGACATAGGCTTGCTGTGCTCGAAGAGATTATTTTTCTACGAAGGCTATACTGCCGAAACCTTTATTCAAACGCTATTAGTCGGTTTAGGGGTTGCAGAAGGTTATCATTTAAAACCTTTAAATGCACTTTCAGGTGGTTTTAAATTGCGAGCACTTTTGGCACAAGCGCTTTTTGGGCAGCCAGATATTTTATTACTCGACGAACCTACCAATCACTTAGATATTATGAGTATTGCCTGGTTAGAAAATTATTTAAAAACGCAATTTAAAGGCGTTTTGCTGTTTATATCGCATGATTATGGATTTTTAAATAATTTGTCCACGCATGTTTTAGATGTCGATTTTTTGTGAAATTCGAATATGTCGGTAATTATGATCATTTTATGATCGAAAAAAAGCTTAAAGTCGAACAGAAATTAAACGAGCTGCAGTATATAGAAAATAAAATTGCGCATATGCGTTCTTTTATCGACAAATTTAAAGCAGGTACGCGTTCGAAACAAGCTCAGTCGAAAGAAAAGATGATAGACAAGTTAGAATTGCCCGATATTAAAAAGTCTTCTCGTATAAGTCCGCATTTTCATTTTAAACAAAAAAGGCCCGCCGGAAAAATTGTATTAAAAGCCGAAAAAATCGCTAAAAATTTTGGTGAAAAGGTGGTTTTAAAAAATGTTTCTTTTTCGATTAATCGTGGTGAAAAAGTTGCTATTATTGGGCATAATGGTATTGGGAAATCGACCTTATTAAAAATTTTACTGGGACAGCACATAGCGGATGCAGGTACGTATGAATGGGGATACGAGACGCATATTGCGTATTTTGCGCAAGATCACCACGAAACCTTAAAACAAAATATGCCGGTATTGGATTGGTTGTGTCAAGAACGAGAAGGCGACAACACAAGAGACACGATTCGTCGAGCGCTCGGTCAGATGTTATTTGCACAAGATGATGTGCATAAACCTATTCCAACGCTGAGTGGTGGAGAAGCCGCCCGCTTATTATTTGCAAATATGATCTTATTGCAAGGCAATATTATTATTTTGGATGAACCGACTAATCATTTAGATTTAGAATCGCGTGAAGCTTTGGCTTTGGCTTTATCTAAATTTGAAGGAACGGTGATATTTGTGAGTCACGATAGGCATTTTGTTTCTAGTATTGCAACGCGAATATTTGCCTTAACGGAAAAAGGCATAACAGATTTTCAGGGAAATTATACAGAATATCTTGCAAAATTTGGTGAAGATTATTTAAATAAAGTCTGGCTGCTTGAGCAAGAAAAAGCATTAGCAAAATAACGCTGCTGCAACATCGCGTCCTTCTGCCATTAGCACCGTATAAGTACGACAAGCGGCTTTGCTATCCATAATTTCAACACCAATTTTATGATTGATTAGCGTTGCATAGCAGTGCGGTGCTAAAAATCGATATTGCTCACCTGTACCCAGTATGACAATTTTGCGTTTATAGGGAAGCATGATTTCGAAATGGGCTGGATTGAGTTCTTCAATCGTGTTAGGTCCCCAAGGGGCAATTAAGTGTGTTGGCATGACTAAAATAGGGCAATCATAAGTTTGTTTGTTAACTTTTATTAAGCCTTTTTCGTAGGCTTTAATTTGATAAGTAGCATTGCCATTGTCTAGAGTAAATTGCATATATTGATTATACAAAAAATTGCTTAAAATGTGCCTGTCAGGAGGGCATCGTGTCAGAAATTGAATTACCAAAACCGGTTATTAAAACAAAACCCTATAATCGGGATTTAGAACAACAAGGTTTAGCTGCTGGCTTACATCCGATTGCTGCGCGTGTAGTTGCCTCTCGATCGCTGGCAGTGGGTGTCCCCTTAGAACAAGCTTTATTTCCAAAACTGAAAAATTTATTTTCGCCGTTTAATATGGCAGATATGGAAAAAGCTGCCGATCGCGTTGCAAAAGCGATTATGGCGGGTGAGTATATTGGACTTGAAACTGATCATGATTGCGATGGTCAAACCAGTCACGCCGTGTTGTATCACAATTTAGTGCATCATTTTAAACACCCCAAAGAAAAAATACGTTCTTATATTGGTCATCGATTAACAGAAGGTTATGGTTTATCTGCATCCGTTGCTGCGCGAATTTTAAAAGATAAGCCTCAAACGCAATTGGTGATTACAGCAGATAATGGTTCTTCCGATGAAGCGCGTATTAAATGGCTGTTTGATGCCGGTATTGATGTGATTGTGACTGATCACCACGAAATTCCACAAGAAGGACTACCCAGAAGTGCTTATGCTTGTTTGAATCCTACACGTTTGGATTGTAACTATGGTGATCCTGATATTGCGGGCTGTATGGTTGCATGGTTATTGATGACAGCCACTCGTCAAAAATTAATGGCTACCGGTTATTTATCAGCAAATACGCCAACATTAGTGGATTCTTTGGATTTTGTTGCAGTCGGTACCATTGCTGATTGTGTGAGTATTGCCAGAAGTATGAATAACAGAGCTGTTGTGGCTTATGGCATAAAAATAATTGAGTCAGGTGTGAGACCTTGTTGGCGTGCCATAAAAACAACATTAACGAGTCCCCTCTCTTCAGAAGATTTGGGCTTTAAAATAGGACCTTTATTAAATAGCGATGGTCGTTTATCAACGGCTTTTGGTTCGGTCAGCTTTTTGTTATCTGAAACAGATGAAGAGGCAATGGCATGGTTATTTACGTTGCAGGACTCCAACCAAGAACGAAAATCGATTCAACAAGATATTGTTTTGAGCGGGTTAAAAGCAGCCAAACGACAACTCGATCAAGGGCAGAGCAGTTTATGCATTTATCTAGAAGAGAGCCATTCGGGTGTGCATGGTATTGCCGCTAGTCGTTTGAAAGATATTTTTGGCCGTCCGACTGTGTTTCTGACACCTAAAATTTCTGAGGCGGGCGTGGTGACAGGTTCTGTACGTGGCATCGAAGGTTTTCATGTGCGAGACGCTTTACAGTATGTTGCGAATCAATATCCTGAGTTATTGATTGCATTTGGTGGCCATAAAGGCGCAGGCGGATTAAGTTTAAAACGAGAAAATCTGACATTATTTTCAGCGATTTTTGAAGAAGCAGCACAAGTTCAGCTTCAAAAATTAACATTAGAACCGGTGATATGGACAGAAGGCACCTTGAATCCGAAACAGATGAATTTAACACTGCTTGATAGCTTGGCAAAATTAGAGCCTTTTGGGCGTGAATTTGAAGTGCCCATTTTTGAATGCGAAGCGATTTTAAAAGAATTACGCTTTATAGGTGACGGTACGCATGCACGTGTATTATTGGAGATAGAAGGAGTTCGATTGAAAGGCGTATGGTTTAAACTAAGGCAAACCACGCAAGCAGTTGTTCCACTAGGGGTTGGTGATGTGGTAAAAGCTGCTTTTTCGTTAAAGGCAAATATTTTTAGAAACCAGCGTACGCTAGAGATTCATATTATGCATATGCATTTGCTTTAGCATTTTTCCCTTTTAGGTGTTTTAGCTTTGCTTTGTGCTTGTTCTGCTTCCTGCAATGGAAGTTGTTGATGCATAGCAAGCATCCCTTGCAGTCCAAAGTACGGGATAATTTCTTTGTGAAGCGGCTGAGGTGCTTCTTGTCGTTTTTGTACCTGTTCTGCATTGAACTGCTTTAAAGTGTCCGCTTCTTTTTGGTGTAGCGTAGTTGCAGCTGTATTATCTGCAGATTGAAAAGATGATTTAAGCGCAGAAGTATGATTTGGAATAGAACCACGTGATCTTAAATGAATAACCTCTGTTTTTAACTCTTGAATAACGCGTTCGTATTTTTGTTTATTTTCTCGTATTTCTTGCTCATAAAGAGAACGTTCTAAATCAATCGCTTCTTCATATTGCCAATGCTGTTTCGAGATCTTTTTTAATAACTTGCGTGCTTCTTTCAGTTTACCATGGCTTTTGCAAAAAATAGCTGCTACATAAAATGGCGATACAACGCCTTTCAGTGCTGTTGGTCTTATTAATTTTAAGGCTTCCTCAAACTCATATTCTGAAAAGCCACATTCAATCATGCGTTTTTTAAAACGGTCAATTGCATTTAAGGCAATCACATTTTTGAGATCTAGCATAATTTCGTGCGGTAGCATTTCGACTTGGTGGATACGTGCAAAAAGGTCATCAATATAATCTGGATTGTCTTCTATCGCATCTTCTCGAAAATTAAGCGCTAAGATGGGATCTTCAGTGACTGCAACGATAGGCTCCATCCAGCCGATATCTCTAAAACGTTGGTCGTCAATGATACGGGCAAGCATAGATTGTTTCTGTAAGCCGCAGAGATGAAATATAATGCGGCTGCCTTCTGTTGGGCGTCGTTCTGCAACATAACGCCGCCAGCCTTCAAACTCCATTTTAGCGATAACTTTGCTGGGATCTTTCGGGTCTTTAGGAGAATGATACGTGACTTGTTCTATAGATTTGTCTTGATGTGCATTCCATTTTTCACCTGAGAGAATACCTTTGCCCGTCGTAATCTGAAAAGCGTTTTCATTAACATTATTAGGAATTCTATGCGGAAATTTCATAAAATCTTTGTCAAATAAGGCAGTATAACCCATTTGTTTGCTATGATCGTAATGAATGGTATTTTTATTAACTAATAAATTCGAAAGCTCTGTCACTGACAAATTCCCATGATAGCTTACCTCAATAGCGAACCTATCATAATAGAAAACACTCCCTAAGTACATGATAACTTGATTCATCTCATCTAAAAAATATCTGATTAAATAACTAGTATGTTAAGATGAAAGGTACCCGTAAAATATGCTCATGTTATTAAACGACTTTACGCTTTTATCATTAGCAGACATTTCGCATAAACGTGCGACTTTTGGTTCATTATTGGGATGTACCTTAAGCCTTGCTTTAGCAAACATCGCTTTGCAGCATTCAGGCATTGTGGTTGTATTAGTTTCGGAAAGCGAATGCGCTTCCAAATTGGAAAGAGAACTAAAATTTTTCCTTTCACCTAATAATGCTGCTGATACACAAGACCCTATCCCTGTTTTGACTTTTCCAGATTGGGAGACCTTGCCTTACGATATTTTTTCGCCACATCGCGATATTATTTCTGAACGATTAATGACACTTTGCAGCTTAGCTAATTTGCCCAAAGGTATTTTGCTGGTGCCGATTGCAACTTTGATGCATCGATTATGCCCACCAGAATATCTTGCGCAAAATACGGTTTGGTTAAAAAAAGGGCAGGCGTTTTCACTAACACGCATGAGAACAAAATTAACAGATGCAGGTTATCATTGTGTACCCTCTGTGATGGCGCATGGTGAATTTGCCGTCCGCGGTTCTATTTTAGATTTGTTTCCGATGGGCAGTGAACATCCTTTTAGAATTGATCTTTTTGGCGATGAAATTGATTCCATTCGTCTCTTTGATGTCGAAACACAGCGTTCATTAGATAAAATTGAAGAGGTAAAATTATTGCCCGCACGTGAATTCCCTTTAACAGAATCGGCCATTAGCACCTTTCGAACACAGTTTAGAACACAATTCGAAGGTGATCCGACACAATCATCACTTTATTTAGATGTGAGTGAGGGCCATTCAGCTCCAGGGCTTGAATATTATTTACCACTTTTTTTTGAAAAAACGAGCGATTTATTTGAATATTTACCGGATAATTGTCTCATGGTGCAAGTTGAAAATTTAGAAACGCCCGCATTGACTTTTTGGGAACATGTTAAAGAGCGCTACGAACAATATCGCCATGATCGTCTGCGTCCGGTTTTAGAGCCTAAAGCGCTCTTTTTACAGCCAACCGAAATATTCGCGAAAGTAAATCATTTCCCTAAAATCGTATTAACAAAAGAAGACAGCAATTCATCAGGTGCTATCCTCAAAACCACTATAAAATCTTTGCCTTCGTTATTTATAGAAGCACGTGCTGAAAAACCCTTAGAAAAACTCAGTAAATTTTTATTAAGCTTTAAAGGCTCTATTTTATTTTGTATAGAAAGTGCTGGCAGACGCGAGGTTCTAAAGGAATTGTTGGCAAATATTCAATGTAGTCCTGTCGAGAAAGAAAATTGGTCAGATTTTTTAGCAGGTTATCCTTATTCTGCAACAGATTATGCAATGACGATTGCGCCCTTAGAAGAAGGCGTTATTTTAGAGCAAAAACAGGGCGATATTGCGATTATTACAGAAACCGAGCTTTTAGGGCAGCGTGTGATGCAGCGCCGTCTTCGAAAAACGCAAACAGAAAATTTAAAAAAAGAGTGGCAAAGTCTGGCAGAATTAAGCATTGGGTCGCCTGTTGTACATGTTGATTATGGTATTGGCCGTTATTTAGGATTAACGCGATTAAATCATGGCGGCTCTCAAGAAGCCGAATTTTTAACCTTAGAATATGCGAGCGGCGATAAATTGTATGTGCCAGTTGCTTCATTGCAAGTGATTAGCCGATATAGCGGCGCTGATCTGGAACATGTGCCATTGCACCGCTTGGGAACCGATCAATGGACCAAAGCGAAACGAAAAGCGGTTTTACAAGCCCGCGATGTGGCAGCGGAATTACTAGAAATTTACGCCAAACGCTCGGAAAAACACGGTTTTGCTTTTCCAAAGCCCGATGCGCATTACGAAGCATTTAGCGCGGCATTTCCTTTTGAAGAAACCCCCGATCAACAACAAGCAATTGAAGCAGTGCTGACAGATTTAGTATCAGATAAACCCATGGATAGGGTTATTTGCGGTGATGTGGGCTTTGGTAAAACCGAGGTTGCGCTAAGAGCTGCATTTATTGCAGCATTAGCTGGAAAACAAGTCGCTGTTTTAGTCCCAACAACCTTATTGGCAGAGCAACATTATCAAACTTTTCGCGATCGCTTTTCTGAATTTCCTTGTAAAGTAGAAGTTTTATCACGTTTTAAAGCCTCTAAAGAACAAGCGGCTATTTATAAACAGGTAGCAGAGGGTAAAGTTGATATTTTAATTGGCACGCATAAAATTTTAGACGATAAGCTTAAATTTAAGACCTTAGGTTTATTAATTATTGATGAGGAACATCGGTTTGGTGTTAACCAAAAAGAAGCCTTTAAAGCGTTGCGAGCAGAAATTGATATTCTGACATTAACAGCAACGCCTATTCCAAGGACGTTGAATATGGCAATGTCGGGAATGCGAGATTTGTCTATTATTGCAACGCCACCCGCCAGGCGGTTATCGGTTAAAACCTTTGTGCGTGAGCGGCATTCGGCTTTGATTACGGAAGCCATTACGCGAGAGTTGTACCGGGGTGGGCAAGTATATTTTTTACATAATGCGGTGGATAGCATAGAGCGTGAAGCAAAAGCATTAGAAGCTTTGGTTCCAAGCGCTAGAATTGCCATTGCGCATGGTCAAATGCACGAGCGTGCGCTTGAGCAAGTGATGACAGATTTTTACCACCGCCGTTATAACGTATTAGTTTGTACAACGATTATTGAGACAGGGATTGATATTCCCACAGCCAATACCATTATTATTGATAGAGCTGATAAATTTGGGCTAGCACAATTGCATCAATTGCGCGGTAGAGTAGGGCGTTCGCATCACCAGGCTTATGCTTTTTGTTTAATACCACCAAAAGCAAAAATCAGTGCAGATGCAGAAAAACGCTTAGAAGCTTTAGTATCATTAGAAGAACTAGGGGCGGGATTTACTTTGGCAACCCAAGATTTAGAAATTCGCGGAGCAGGCGAGCTTTTGGGCGATGCGCAAAGTGGGAATATTCAATCTATTGGCTTTCAGTTATATATGGAATTACTCGAAGAAGCCGTAGCTTCCTTGAAAAAAGGCACAGAAATTGATAGTGGATTTGCTTTTAAGAAAGGGATTGAAATTGATTTACAAATATCTGCTTTAATTCCAGAATCCTATATTCCGGATGTGCATACGCGTTTGGTTTTATATAAACGCATTGCGAGTGCAAAACATAAAGAAGCGCTTGAAGATTTATCCGTTGAATTAATCGATAGATTTGGCGTTTTTCCTGAACAGACAGACAATTTATTCAAAAGTACCGCCCTTAAATTACAAGCAGAAGCCTTGGGTATTTGCAAAATAGAGGCAGGACCGAAAGGGGGACGTTTTGAATTTGGCCCCGTGCCAAAAGTGGATCCTGGAAAAATTATCCGCTTAATTCAAGAAAAATCGCAGATTTATAGCTTAGACGGTCCTCAGAGATTGCGTTTTAAATTAGATTTAACTAATCATAAAACACGTGTGCAAGAGATCCAAAAATTGATGGACGCCTTAATCTGATTCGATGGGATCTTCTTTTTTCTTTTTCTTCTTTTTCAAGGGCTTTTCTTCAGCTAATATAGGGTAAAGCGGTTGAATGCCAATGCGATCATTACTGATTAAACCTTCTCGATTCCAAGGCAATTTTCGATAAGCATAATCTGCAAATTCTACAAAGGGATATTTAATGATATCGAAATAAGGTGAGTAATCAAAATCCCTGGGTGTAAAGAGTTTAGGATTACGTGCAATAAGCTCAATGCCTTCTTTTCCGTGTTGTTTTACCAGCGGTAAAATTGGAAACTCCACGCTTGCAAAAGCCTCGGCTAACATCGAAGAACAAACGGTTTTGGTGCTTTCGCCTGCATTTAGCTCAAATAATTGTGATCGCAATCGGCGAGGCATGATGGTCCAGGGTAATAAAAAACGTGCGAGATCAAGTATTTGACGAACATCATAGCCGCTACCTAAACGGTGAATCGCGAAAGACGTGATTTTTTGTGCATCCCCTCTCGAAAGCCCGCGTGGTCGGCAGATGCGAATATGATCTTTTTCATAAGTTGAAAGAGGACTGACAATTGTTCCTGCACCCATCATTCCTTCAATTAATAACTGGGAATCCGCAGAGCCATTAAAATGTACAGACAAAAGGTTACGAATTTTAGGATCTTCAATATCGTGCAGACGACCTATGTACAAGGCGGAATGGGACCAAGCGCTTTGGGTAATGCTGCGGATAATGTCGCTGACGCGACTGCGGCCTTCTATGAGTAAGATATCGCAGGGGCGAAGTTCATAGCGAATACGTTCAAAATCGCACAAAGGAATGCCTTCGTAAGGACGATCAGTCGTTAACCACTGTACAAATTGCTTGAAGATCCAATGATAGGCTTTAGAAAACATCAATTTTTTCCTTAAATGCGTCTTTTAAAGATAGCTCACTTAAGGTTAAATAGCCAAAGGGCAGATTTTTTATTCAATTGCAAGCGGCACATCCCCTTTTTCGATTTCGATAAACCGAGAGGATATTTTTTTGGCAGAGGTATGGACTTGTTGCACATCTTTTTGTGCCTGATCAATATGTTTGGCGAGATTATCCATGCGTATTTCAAAACGGCTAAAATCTTCTGCTAAACAACGTAAATGTTCTTGAATGACATGAATATGCTGTTTGGTTGCAAAATCCTTTAGTACAGCCCTTGCCGTTGTTAAAACAGCCATTAAGGTAGTGGGGGAGGCAAGCCATACGTTCGAACGATGCGCAAACTCTACTAAATCCGGAAAATGCGCGTGAATTTCTGCAAAAACAGCTTCTGCCGGAATAAAAAGCACAGCGCCATTAGTTGTTTCACCGGGGATAATATATTTGCTGGCAATATCATTAATGTGTTTTTTGATATCCACTTTAAAATCTTGTTGTGCTTTTTTGCGCTCTGAAGTGGCTGCCTCAAAATCCGTCATTAATTGAAAATTTTCTAAAGGAAATTTCGCATCAATAACAATATTACCTGTTGGTTCGGGTAAAAACAGCATGCAATCGGCACGCATGCCATTGCTCAGCGTATGTTGAAATGCACATCTATCTTTGGGCAGTATGTTTTCGACGAGATTTTTAAGCTGCATTTCGCCAAAAGCGCCACGCGATCGTTTGTCGACTAAAATTTCTTGTAGGCTTACTACATTAGAAGAAAGCTCAGAGAGTTTTTTTTGTGCATCGTCAATTAAAGCTAATCGTTTAACGATATCTGTAAAAGTGGCCGTTGTTTTTTCAAAGCCTTCGCTTAAGCGTTTTTCGACATGCTGGCTAATTTCTTTTAGCTGTGTTTGCACCATTTTTTGAATTTCGCTTGATTCTTTAGTTTGCCTTAAGAGGTTTTCATTCAGGCGTTGTTCTAGCGTTTGTGTGAGCGTGGCTAGGCGATCGATGATGTTTTCTTTCAGATCGTGTTGTTGGCGAGTATTTAGTTGGCTGTACCAAACTAAAAACCCACATTGCAGGCACATAAAAATAATAGCGGTAATAATAATGACTAAAGTTTCAAGTGGAATATCAAAGGTCATATCCGGGTCCCGTTTTCCTTAGTATACCCGATTTTAGATTAAAAGTGATTCTAAATTATTCCCTTGGCTTTCGATTTGTGAGCGTAGTAATTTAAGTGCTTCACTTTGCAGCTGTCTGACGCGCTCACGAGTAAGTCCTATTTCAATACCTGTTTTATCTAAAGTCATTGGCTCGAACCCATTTAAGCCATAGCGGCGTTCAACAACTGCTCTTTGTTTTATATTCAAATTAGACAGCCATTTGTCTAAATTTCGCTGTAATTTGTCGCGGCTTAAATGATGCAAAGGATCATGTTGCTCGTCGCTGATGGTGTCTAGCAAAGGTTTGGTGATTTCTTCTGAAATAGGCATATCAATAGAGATAATACGCTCGTTTAAATGGAACATTTTTTCCACTTCTTCTATTGTTTTACCCCAGGCTTCGGCAATTTCTTCAATAGTAGGCTCGTGGTCTAAATTTTTAGATAATTTATGACTGGTTTTTAGGCATTTATTGAGCTTTTTTACCATATGAACAGGCAGACGGATAGTACGTGTTTGGCTCATCACGGCGCGTTCGATGTTTTGTTGAATCCACCAAGCACTATAGGTAGAAAAGCGAAAACCGCGCTCGGGATCAAATTTTTCGACAGCTCGCATCAATCCAATATTACCTTCTTCGATTAAATCGAGAATGGCCATACCGCTTTTAAGATAACGTTTAGCAATTCTAACGACCAAACGAAGGTTGCTTTCGATCATGCGCGTTCGCGCGTTTTCGTCTCCTTGCTGAACCAAGCGGCCGTATAAGATTTCTTCTTCTTTAGAGAGTAAAGGCGGAATGCCGATCTCTTTTAAATAAAGATCAGTCGGATCTTTAGAGAGACCCTCTTCGTCTTCTTCTTTGTTGACGGATAAGTACATAAGTTGTGCCCTGATTCGCTCTTGCTGTATATGAAGTGTCGGCAAGAAGATGTACAAGCTTTAAAAAACTGTTTTTACAAGTACAGTTTCGTGTATATGCGTGTAATTAAAAAAATGTGTACGCAAAATCAGGTTTTTTATCACTATACTGAAGACTAAAGCATCCAATAACAATGGGAGAAAGACGATGGCGATATCACCAGAGCATAAAGCAGCAGAAGATTTAAAAAAAGTAGCTGAAGAAAAAGCAGTTCAAAGAAAAAGACTAATAGAGGAAAAAATAGCAGCATGGTTAGCAAGTAATGGCGCTTCACCCGTGATCTCAGCTTTGGAAAAACAAAAAATTGAACGTGAAGTTGATACAGCAATGGCAAAAGAAGAACGCGCAGCTGCAATTGCTAAGCTAACAGGCTCTGAAAAAACATTAAAAGAAGCCGTGTCTAAAATCAGTGATTCTCTTGCAGGTGGTCGTTTTAGTTTTGTGGCTACAATATTAGATAAAGTGGCTGATCTTGTCATACAACTTATACCTGCATTAAAATCACTCGGGCCTGTCATCCAAAATCTGCGTGATACCTTTAATCCAAATAAAATAGAAAAAAATCATGCCATGGAATTGGTGAATGAAGGAAAACTGGAAGGGGCTAGCGCTTTATTGCAACAAGAAGAGTTGCAATTACTGAAAGATATGGACCAGGCATTGCAAGATGTTGAAAATGTTAACGGGCTTGAAAATGATCCTGTAGGAAAATTAAAGGAGCATCGTGCAGAATTTGCAACATTAGAGCAGCATTTAGAAGAATTAGCACCTTTAAAAAGCGATAAAAATAAAAAAGACGATTTAAAAGCTCTTTTAGAGACAATAAGGGGCGACTTAAAAAACATTAGTGAACACCATGCTACTCTTAAATCGGTTGTAGAAGCCGCAGACGGGTCTTTGAAGAGCTTGCCTGTTATTTTTAAACGTATGGAACCAATATTAGCAGCCCATGAGGCGCTATACAAAAAAGAAGCCGAACAGCAAGCAAAAGGGACAGGAGCGGCAGCGCCTTAAAGAAATGGCAGCTGTTAGTGACGGCTATTAGCATCGTATAAATATCGGATTTTTTCTTAACAGGTACTCCCCTATAACTTAGCAAGTTTAAATTAATTGTTAACGTTTGCTAATGTTGACATTTATATCTTTTTGGCTATAATTTGGAAATGAAGAATGAAGATAGTATTTTATGGTAAGAAAAAAAGACCTGTAGTGGCTTTTATTGAACAACTAGCTCTTAAAGATCAGGTTAAGATTTTAGCATGTTTAAAAAATGTAGAAGAATTAGGGTTTGATTGTCCAAGAGTTGAATTTAGGCAAATTACTGGAAAGCTATGGGAGATCAAAATACGAAGTTTAAACGCCGGGTATCGAATATTTTATGTCGCTATTCAGCGAAAAATCTTAGTGTTATTACACGCCTACAAGAAGCAATCTCAAAGAGCACCTAAAAAAGAAATTGAAATTGCAGAAAAACGTCTTATGGAGGTACTAAATGATGAAGACACTTACTTTAAGTGATTATATTGGGAAAAAGCTTAAAAATGCTGACTTCAAATGTCAATATAATCGAGAATTGCTCATTAATGGCATTGCAAAAATGATTGTTGCACTTAGATATTCCGCAAATCTTACACAACAGCAATTGGCGAAAAAAACAGGCACAACGCAATCAGTGATTGCTCGTTTAGAGAGTGGAACCGATGAAAGAATCCCATCTATTGATCTGTTAGCAAGAATTGCTAGTGCTTCTCATGCCACGTTAAATATTAGTTTTATAAGCCAATGAGGGTTGTTTGATCAAAATGATATGCAGGTATAACTTAAACTGTGATTAAACAAACAGAGCCTTGTTCGCCCCCTTAGACAGGGGGCCGACG
Source organism: Gammaproteobacteria bacterium (assembly GCA_044225595.1). Taxonomy (GTDB): domain Bacteria; phylum Pseudomonadota; class Gammaproteobacteria; order UBA6186; family Azoamicaceae; genus CADEGZ01. The sequence goes on along the minus strand of JBGAIG010000005.1, from coordinate 4,639 downwards.
CCGAAGGCGGCGGGGGGATGTTAGCCTTAACACCCTCCGGCTCGCTTCACTCGCCGCCTTCCTCAAGGGAGGCTAAAGACAGAGCTGCATAACCAAATGCGTATTCCCATTTCTGTGCGCCTACACAAATATACTAATTTAGTTGTTGACCTTAATTTAAAAGTATGGTTTAATATTTTCTAGTTAAGAGAAAGAGTAGACCTAAAGCCAAACTGTTTCAGATTGTCTAAAATAGGAGAGTGAAGATGGCAACGCAATTAGAATTAGAACGAATAAATACAGAAAATACGCTGAAAGCTTATCTTATTGAGCAAGTACGAGTAGGAGTTGAAGCAACGGCGGGTCTAAACGATAAACAAAAGAGAGAGCGATTTCAACAAGGAGTAGATGCTTTAAATCTCAATTATGTCATGAGCCTTAGAACCATGTGGTTAGAACACATGCGAAAATTAAAAGAACAGCAAACAAAACAGGCTATTACGCTTGCAGAGGAAATGGCCCATATTGCTTTCGTTGATGCCAAACTACGCGTTGATCCAGCCTGGCTTAATAACTATAAATATGAATCTGATGAAATTCCCAAAGTTAAGTCTACTTCTAGCAATACAACGGGTTGGGGTGGAGCGTTCAATGAAATGTTATCTAAGATGACAGGTGCTTTTGGCGATGGACCATTTGCATTTATTGGAAAATTACTTGCGCAAATTTTCAGCTTTATTTTCCCAATGATATCTACGCTTAAAGATATGGGAAAGAAAACTACAGAAGATTTAATCAAAGAAGGCTCCCTTGATGAAGCCGATACAGAATTGACCATCAAAGAAAATGAATTAATTAGTAAGCTCGGTGTTTTCGAAGAAACGCAAAAAAAAATTGATGCTGGTGATGCTCCAGAAGTAAAAGGATTGAAAGATGCCATAGGAGCATTGGAAGTCTATAAGCAACAATTGTTGGAACTAAAAGCAATTGATGTAGAAGGCGGTGGATCTGTATTATTTTCGGAAGGAACGGAAGCGTATAAGAGAAGCATTTTAACATCTAGGCTTAAAATATTTAATGAGGTTTCTGCTGCTGTTGTACCGGGATTGGCCGCACATGAAGAATTAGTCTCTGTAACTCAGCAACACGCTTTGCAGCATGCACGATATAATCAATTAAATGGTGTTGTTATAGGCAAAGTGAAAGCTGAGGCCGAAATATTACAAGCTCGTATGGCTGCTATAAAAGCGGAAGAGGATGCTTTAGCTGAAAAAATGAAAGTTGTTGAAGCTCAGGAAAAAAACTTCCTGGCAAACATGGCGGGAGCAAAAGCACATGTTGAAGCTTTATTTAATAAAACCCAACCTTTATTCCAGGCAGAAGCACAAAGACAAAAAGAAAGACTCGAGAAAATCAAACAAGATGCTAAGAAAGCAGCGGAATATGCAGAAGCAGAAACGCAACATAGACGAGCGGTGGAGCAGGAAAAGGCAAAACACCCAGCGGTAATGCCTCATGCTTAGCCTCGAATAACCTGCATTGTGCCTTAGCAAACCAAAAGCCTGGCTTAGCAATAACCCAGGCTTTTTTTATGCCCCGAAGACACCAGCCTCATCATTCTTAGACAAGACAATCCAACCCTAAACTCGCTATAATAAAAAAGCTTGGACAAGTTTGCTTGAGGTTAATGAATAGTCATGTTTAAACCGTTCTATGCCTTTATTGGATTACGCTACACCTACGTAAAACGTAAAAACCACTTTATCTCTTTTATTTCGCTGATGTCCGTTCTGGGCATTGCCCTTGGCGTTGGCGTCCTTATCGCCGTCCTATCCGTCATGAACGGCTTTAACCGCGAAATTCGTACCCAAATGTTAAATGGCACCCCCCACATTACAGTGGGCAAAATCGGGGGCAACTTGCTTGAATGGCAGCCTGCCATCCAGCAGCTTCGAAAGTACCCTAAAGTCATAGGCGCAGCACCTTATATCTACAACCAAGGGATGTTGTCTAGTGTCAATACCGGGCGGGTACAAGGTGTTTTGATTCGCGGCATTGATGCCAAACAAATTAACGAAGTCTATCCCTTAGCGGATCACTTAACCAAAGGCAATCTTAAAAATTTAAAACCCGGCGAATTTGGCATCATCTTAGGCAGAAGCATTGCCAATTACTTTGACGTGACTATTGGTGACAAAGTGAGTTTGATTACCCCTGAAGCCTCTGTAACACCTGCAGGTTTTTTGCCGCGTATTAAACGCTTTACGGTTGTGGGCATCTTCAAAATAGGTGATTTATACGATGACAAACAAGCCTTTATTGATATAAAAGATGCAGATAAGTTGTTTCGGATGCATGGTGCTGTCAATGGCATCCAACTGAAAGTGGCGGACGAATTGGAAGCACCTCGTATTGCACACGAGCTGCGTAAAAATCTCAATGCGGATGATTGGATAATGGATTGGACACAAGAATTTGGGAATTTTTTTAAAGCCTTACAAATTCAAAAAATCGTCATGACCTTTATTTTATTATTGATTATTGCTGTTGCGGCTTTTAATCTGGTTTCGAGTTTAGTGATGATGGTGGCTGATAAACGTTCGGACATTGCCATTTTAAGAACACTCGGAGCAAGCCGGCGGAGCATTATGGGTATTTTTATTGCACAAGGCAGTATCATTGGTCTAATGGGCACGGCGATTGGCGTAATATTTGGGCTATTTTTAGCCTTAAATGTGACTGGTTGGGTAGATAAAATCCAAGAAACGTTTAATGTCGAATTAGTTGCTAAAGACGTTTATTTGGTTGGATTTTTGCCCTCGGAAATTCATCAAATGGATATTGTTTATATTGCAGCTTTAGCAGTCATCATGTGTTTTATTGCAACCTTATATCCCGCATGGCGTGCTGCCAGCATTCAACCTGCGGAGGCATTACGCTATGAGTAAAATTTCCCCAGTGCTTGAATGTAAAGAAGTCTTTAAAGAATACAGAGATGGCTATGCCCGCATAAAAGTGCTGATGGGCGTTTCGCTGACCGTAAAACGCGGTGAGCAAATTGCCATTATGGGTCGTTCGGGATCTGGTAAAACAACCCTGTTACAAATGCTGGGTGGTTTGGATTCTCCTACTTTGGGGGAAATTTGGATGAATGGTCACAATTTGCATGTCTTGCCTGAACGGGAATTAGAAAGCATTCGTAACCAAACCATGGGTTTTATTTATCAAATGCATCATTTGTTGCCTGAATTTACAGCGCTTGAAAATGTTGCTATGCCCTTATTAATTGGCAATGTGGCACCTCATATTGCAAAAAAACGCGCAGCAGATTTATTAAAACAAGTGGGATTAAAACTGCGGTTAGAGCACCGTCCCAATCAACTGTCTGGCGGCGAGCGTCAGCGTGTTGCCATTGCGCGTGCACTGGTGAATCATCCTGCTTGTGTGCTAGCGGATGAGCCTACCGGCAATTTAGATGATGAAAATGCGAGCCAGGTATTAGAAGTGATGCAAACCCTTAATCGAACACATAACACCAGTTTAATTATTGTGACGCATGATTCTGAATTGGCTGAAAGAATGGATAGATCTTATGTTTTGCATGGAGGACATTTGTCTTAAAATGGTGATTGTAAATTTATAAGTATCTGTAAAAAACATTCAATTAAAAAAAATGACAAACACCTTTATCATGAGCGTTATTAGTTTCTTTTTAGGCATTATTAGCCTGCATTTTTTTCGCACATTACCAAACCTTATACTCATTATTCTGATTAACATTATTGTAGGCATTATTTCATTTATCCCCCGGTATCAAAAATACAAACCCAAATTATTTTTAGCTTATTTTATAGGTTTTTTGTGGATTTTATTGCATGCTAAATCGGTTATCAATCATCAAATACCACATCATATCGAAGCGAAGCCCATTACCGTTATTGGTATTGTCGATAGTATTCCCGAACAACACGATAATATGCTGCGATTTGATTTTCAAATTAAATATACGCTACCAAAATCCCTGTGGCCTAATCCGGGTCGCGTAAAATTGCGCTATAGAAATCCGACCCTACCAATACGCGTTGGCGAACAACTGCAATTAACCGTCAAGTTAAAAAAGCCGCATAGTTATGCAAATCCGGGTAGCTTTGATACGGAATTGCATGATTTTAAGCATCGCATTGTTGCAGAAGGCACCATAGTCAATAAAGCCAAAGCTCAAAAGATGAGCGATTCAAGCTTCAGTCATCCCATCGATCGTTTAAGAATGTGGCTGTTGGATAAAATTAATCATGCTTTAAAAAACAGCGAATATGCGGGCATTATTGATGCTTTAGTAGTGGGTGTTCAATCGGGTATTTCAAATGGGCAATGGCAAGTTTTAAAAACCACTGGTACGGTTCATTTAGTCGCCATTGCGGGGTTGCATATTGCGTTTATAACGGGTTTTGTGATGTTTATGACATTGCAGCTTTGGCAGCGGCTACCGACTTCTTTTTTGTCAGTACGATTTTTGAAGATGCCAGCACCTTTAATAGGTGCGGGTTTTGGATTAGGCGCTGCATTTTTTTATGTAGGCTTAGCGGGATTTTCGATTCCAACGCAGCGTGCCATTGTCGTTATTACCGCCTTTATGTTGAGTGTCTTTAATAAACGTCAT
>JBGAIG010000034.1:0-9974 GCA_044225595.1 Gammaproteobacteria bacterium | reverse complement strand
GCTTTTTTCTTGTTTATGCGATTTAATTAATAGAGGATCTCCACTTTTCTTAGCCAACAATAACTTCACTTCGGGCACTAAACTGCTCGGTATTCTAATAGGCTGCGTGCTTTCTTTATACCTGCCAGTACCATAAGGACGGCCTGCACCCGGCCTATAACCACCTTTATTGGATACCTTATTCACAAAATATCTCCTGAAATTAAGACAAACAAATATCTGCTTAAGCTGGTATTTCGGTTTGCTCTTTGCTCTCCATTAATGAATGAATCACATGGATGACAACACCCCAAATTTTAAAATCAATGTCTTTAGTAACGATAATAGGAGAATACAACGAATTGGCTGGCATTAATATAATTTGATCACCAATGCATTTTAAACGTTTTACTGTGAGTTCTGAGTTTAGAGAAGCAATCACAATCTTTCCATCCGTCGGTTCAATTGAACGATCAACAATCAAAATATCATTATCGCAAATGCCTGCACCAATCATGGACTCCCCTTCTACACGCATGCAAAAGATATTATCAGAGGAACCTGCTAAATGCTCATTCAGATCTAAATTCTCTATATAATCGTAGTTTTCCCCATTAAAAGGCTTGCCTGCCGCAACCCGTGTTACATAAAACGGAATCCGTCTCGTACAATGGGCTTTAATTAAAAAATAACAATTGTGCAGATGCTTATACGATAAAACAGGTCTTAATTGCTCAGCCAGCGTCTGACTGATGCTCAAAAGTTTATCAGCGTCAGGTGTTGATTCACTATTTTCTTGCCATGTCACTTGTCTTGCATCCATGTTTTTCATCCTTTAATTGATTAACGTACAAGAATGAGGATATTCTTTTTTGTTATTCAGCACAAGGGATGATTGGTGCGCCCGGAGAGATTCGAACTCCCGACACCTTGGTTCGAAGCCAAGTACTCTATCCAACTGAGCTACGGGCGCACACACTGAGGATACTCTCACAGTGTCTTCCAGAGATCAAGCGAATCCCCAAGAAAAGATCAGTGCAGCGTGTTAGCACGCATTAGGGCCGACAAGGCTTGGCCAACCGATGCCCCAATTCGCCGCGACAACTTATCTAATAACGTAGCACTTGGCGTGTAATCGACTATATTTTCAAACTTGATCAGTTCTTTGGCAATAAAGTGCGCATCACCAAATCCATCAATTAAACCCAACTGTAATGCTTCCTCACCACACCAAAATAATCCCGAAAAAATATCGGGCGTTTCATGTAACCGCTGACCGCGCCCTTCACGTACATTGTCGATAAAGGCCATATGAATAAGCTTTAATTGTTGATTAATAAAAACTTCTTCTTCTGGGTTACGTGGCAGAAATGGATCTAAAATGCCTTTGTATTTGCCTGCCGTATATAAACGCCGTTCTACGCCCACTTTTTGCATCCCTTCTACAAATCCAAAAGAATCAATTTTAACCCCGATAGACCCGACAATACTGGTTTTATCAGCATAAATAAAATCGACAGCTGCAGCAATTAAATAGGCAGCTGAAGCACCGACATCTTCGATAGCAGCATAAATTTTAGTCTGCGGATATTGTTTTTGTAATTGACGTATTTCCGAAAAAATCTGCCGCGACTGCGTCGGACTGCCACCTGGACTATTAATTCTTAAAACAACACCTTTGACTTGCTTGCTTGTAAAAGCCGCTTTTAAAGCATCACGCAAATCATCTGCATTCGCGGTTTCTTCTGCGCCAATCTCACCGCGAATATCAATGACTGCTGTGTGCGGTATCGAGAGACTGACAGGCTGTGATAAATCACGATTGTAAACCGAAAAAACTACCAGCGCGAACAATGCGATAAAAAATAGTTTAAAAAAAGCATTCCATCGTCTCGCACGACGTTGTTCGGCAATATGTTCTAGCAAAACGTTTTGTATAATATTTTGTTCATCACTCATGTTATCTCCCTTCCGTCAACTTATCTAAACTAGCTTGCAGTTGTTCATCTAAAGGTGCTTCAACACAAATCGGTTTTTCGTGCCCAGGCAAAATCAAGGTAACACTTCTTGCATGTAAAAACAGACGCGAAAAACCTTTTTGCTTCATCTCAGCATTAAACGGATTAGCACCGTATTTGGGATCGCCAACAATAGGGCTGCCAGCATAGGCTGCATGGACGCGAATTTGATGCGTACGTCCTGTTTTAGGCTTAGCCTCCATTAATGTCACAGAAGGCAATGTTTTTAATACTTTAAAGTGCGTTAAAGCAGATTGCCCATCTGCTGACACTCTAACCATTCGTTCTCCCGAGCTTAATTGATTTTTTTTAAGGGGCACAGCAACAGAAGCTCCACCCTGCCAAGAGCCTTTCACCAATGCCCAGTAAACTTTTTCAAGCGTTCCTGCTTGCAGCTGCCCATGTATTGCTCGTAAAGTACTGCGGCGTTTTGCGATCATTAAACAACCCGAGGTGTCTTTATCTAACCCGAGGTGTCTTTATCTAAGCGATGAACCAATTCCAAATTTTTTTCAGTACTTCGAAGATACCTAACCGCCTCTATCACCCCAAAACTCAGCCCACTGCCACCATGCACTGCAATACCTGCTGGTTTATTAATAACCAACAAGCCCTCATCTTCGTAAAGAATGTGATCTAAAATCGAACGCGCAAAGGCATCATTTTGAGAAAGTTCAATAGCTGATCTCTGTTCGCCCTGTCTAATGGGCGGAATACGCAGCACATCGCCTGCCGCTAATCGATACTCCGGCTTGATTCGTCCTTTATTAATTCTCACTTCGCCTTTTCGAATCATTCTGTAAATACGTGTCTTAGGAACACCTTTTAGATAGGTAACTAGAAAATTATCTAGGCGCTGCCCTGCCATTTCAGCATCGATAGAAAGCTGCTGGACTTTCGAAATTTTAGGCGAAATTTTAAGAGACGACGAATTGACCATATTGAATTGTAGCATGATTAAATCTTAAAGTTGAAACGTAGTTGGCATCTGATATACTGATTGTAGATTTGCGGTGGACAGGCGCAGTGGCGGCTGGACATAACGGCGGGCGGACACAGTCGTCCAGTCCTACAACTTATTTAATGGTGTTTTAATGAGTAAAAGAATGTTGATTAACGCAACTCAGCGTGAAGAGTTGCGCGTAGCGTTAGTAGATGGACAATGGCTTTATGACTTAGATATCGAGACGCCGGGGCGAGAGCAAAAAAAAGGCAGTATCGTTCTTGGCAAAATTAGCCGTGTCGAGCCCAGCTTAGAAGCGGCCTTTGTAGATTTAGATTATGATGAAGAGCCTCATGCGCGTCCTAGTCGTCATGGTTTTTTACCTTTTAGAGAGATCTCTCGGGATTACTTTGCCCCCCTCGGTATAGAGGTACTTAACCGTACTAACGTTAAAGAAGTCTTGTATGAAGGTCGAGAAATCCTTGTTCAAGTCGATAAAGAAGAACGCGGTACCAAGGGTGCTGCTTTAACAACCTTTATTAGCTTAGCTGGCTGTTACCTTGTATTGATGCCAAACAACCCGCGTGCTGGCGGCATATCACGCCGTATTGAAGGGGAAGAACGGGCAGATCTGAAAGAAACCTTAAGTGCGCTTTCATTGCCCGAAAACATGGGTGTCATTATTAGAACCGCAGGCATGGGTAAAAGTGCAGAAGAATTGAAATGGGATTTGGAAGTTTTGCTGAGCCAGTGGGCAGCCATTCAAGAGGCGGCAAACAAAAGTACTGCACCCCGTTTAATTTATCAAGAAAGCAATGTTGTGATTCGTGCCCTTCGCGACTATCTACGACCTGATATTGAAGAAATCATCATCGACGATTCAAAGATTTATGAAGAAGTCATTCATCATATTAAAAGCACCCGGCCTGATTTCTTGCATCGCACAAAGTTATACCAAGATCCTATCCCCTTATTTAACCGCTATCAAATTGAAAGCCAAATTGAATCTGCTTTTCGCCGTACGGTTCAATTACATTCAGGCGGTGCTTTGGTGATTGATCATACAGAAGCATTGGTTTCTATTGATATCAACTCTGCACGTTCCACAAAAGGCGGTGATATCGAGGAGACGGCTTACCATACTAATCTAGAAGCTGCCGATGAAATTGCAAGACAGCTTCGGTTACGCGATTTGGGCGGATTAATTGTTATCGATTTTATTGACATGATATCGGCTAATAACCAACGCATGGTCGAGAATAGACTGCGAGAATCTGTCAGTATGGATCGCGCACGCATTCAAATTGGCCGCATTTCACGCTTTGGATTGCTCGAAATGTCGCGTCAGCGTTTAAGACCGGTTTTAGGTGAATCAAGCCGTACAACCTGTCCAAAATGCGAAGGACAAGGTACTATTCGCAGCGTAGAAGCTTTAGCGTTGATTGTTTTACGTGTGATTGAAGAAGATGCCTTAAAAGAAAATACTGCTGAAGTACGCGCTATTCTGCCTGTAGAAGTAGCGACTTATATCATGAATGAAAAGCGTCAAGCGCTTATTCATATGGAAGGCTTGCATAAAATAAAAATCATGGTTCTACCGAATACCCATATTGAAATGCCACACTATGTTGTAGAACGCATTAAAACAGAAGAAGCACACGCGCGTGTTATCGAAGGTGCCAGTTACGCGCTAACGGCAAAACCTGAACTTAAAATACCAGAAATGACCTCTGCAACACGTGCACTGCATGTTGCACCAGTTAAGCCTTTGGTACCATCAACGCCATCGCCTAAACCAGAATCAAAAGGTTTAATTAAACGTTTGTTTGGCAGTTTATTTAACGCAGAAACGGATTCAAGCAGCAGTGCTAAATCGAGCACAACCCAATCAGAAACCCATCTGCCGGTTTCTCAAAGAATGCCGCGCCGACAACCACAACAGCGATCCGAACACCGAACACAACCACGAAATCCAAGGCAGCGTTCGCAGCAGCAAAGACCCATGCAAAATGCGCCACAGCAGCCGCAACAAAAGTCGCAGCCATTACAACAGAACCCAGGCCATGACGGCGTTGAACAAAATAATCGTAGAGTGCGTAGCAATAATGGTCTGCAAAGAAGACAAGGACTGGGTCGTGCGCGTGATTTGACGGTTGTGCCCACAACGCCTGTCGTAGTACCTATTGCAGTAGAACATACGCCACCACCTGTGCAGCAAATAGTGCAGCAAACACCTGTCCTGCAAACGCCAACACCCGATGTGTCACATTTGCCACATGTGCCTGTTATTGAAACGCCTGCTCCAACGCCCGTTGAAATAACTGTTGCAGCTGAAGCACCTGCTGATCTTGTGGTAGCAGATGAAAAAAAATTGGGGCAAAGGCCACCGCGTTCACAACAGAAAAAGCGTCGCGGACATCGACGCTGCTCGGGGAAGCAGGATTTTCGTCCGCATAAGCGTAAAAGTACAGAGCCAGCACAACCGAGTGAAGGTACGGGAGAGGGAACTTAAATTAATTGCTCACGCGCTGTCCACTTCTTCCGTTGTCATTTCACGTGCATCCGTTTCTAACATAATCGGAATCCCATCCCGTATGGGATAAGCCAAACGATCAAATTTACAAATCAGTTCATTTTGTTCTTTTTTGTAAACCAACTCTCCCTTGCAAATAGGACACACCAGAATATCGAGTAATTTTTTATCCATGCTATTTTCCTTTTAATAGAGCTAATAATTTCGCGTCAAATCGCGAATCCACCTCTGCCTTAATGGGTAACACCCAATGCCGTAAATCAAAAAATCTCGTACATTTTACGGCATCTTTTTCTGTCATGATAACGGGAAATTCATCTCTAAAATAAATATCACGATGCCTAAAGTCATGATGATCAGGAAATGCGTGTTTTATCACGACAAGACCATAGGATTTTAATAATTGAAAAAACCGTTCAGGATTGCCAATGCCGGCAATCGCATGAACGGTACGTCCACTGAATGTGTTTAATAATGCCTGGTGTTCTGCCTGAAATGCATTGTATAGTTTACCCGGCGTATAATGCATCGTTAGCAGGGATGCCTCGAATTTATCGCAAAAATCACCCGTATTATAAATCACTAAATCAACCGTCGATAAACGATCGACTGATTCACGTAACGGTCCAACCGGTAAGCAATATCCATTACCAAAAAGCCGCTCTTTGTCTACCACGGCAATTTCAAGCTGTCGCTCTAAAGCGTAATGCTGTAAACCATCATCAGAAATAACCACATCAACGTTATGCGAACTATCCATTATGTGCATTTTTAATAATTTTTTTAATGCAGCACAGCGATTTTTTCCAACCACAATAGGACAGTCTAGCTGTTTCGCAAATAACAATGCTTCGTCACCCACGATTTTAGGATTACTTTTTATATTCACAACGGTTGGTTTACGATGTTTGCCTTTATAACCCCTGCTAATAATCCCCGGTTGCCACCCCTGCTCTATCAGGTATTCTGCAATATGAATCACCAAAGGTGTCTTACCTGTACCGCCAACAGTTATATTGCCGACAACAATGACAGGAATAGCAGATTTTTTATTAGGACTAAAAATACCTTTAAGCTGATACCATTTACGACGTAATCTGACAATGCTCGCATAAATAATCGAAAAAGGTATTAAGGGCCATAGAACAATTCGATCGCTATACCAATATTTATTCCACTTAAGCATCAGTAGGCGCCAAACTTGGGTCTAGTAGCTTCATGGGTTCTTCTAATACATCTGTAAATTGTGCACGCTGTAATGCAGCATAGCGGCCATTTAAGATCATTAACTCTTGATGTGTACCAAATTCTACAACCAAACCTTGCTCTAAAACGAGAACCTTATCTGCACGTTCAATCGTTGATAGACGGTGTGCAATCACAAAGGTTGTGCGATCTTTCATTAAAGTTTCTAACGCCGTTTGAATATGTCTTTCCGATTCTGTATCTAAGGCACTGGTTGCTTCATCGAGTATTAAAATGGGTGCATTTTTTAGGATAGCCCGTGCAATGGCAATACGCTGTCTTTGACCACCCGATAATCGAATACCATTTTCGCCAATCTCTGTATCAAAGCCATCAGGCAACCTTTTTATAAATTCTAAGGCATGCGCTAATTCCGCTGCGTGAACGATTTCCTCACGGGATTTTCCACGCATATCGCCATATGCAATATTATTCGCAATGGTATCATTAAACAAGGTAACATGCTGCGTCACTAAAGCAAATTGTCGTCGAAAATCTTCTAAATTTATATTTCGAATATCGTGTTTATCAAGCGTAATCATGCCAGATTGGCAATCATAAAAACGCGCTAATAGCGACACTAAAGTAGATTTACCACTGCCCGAACGCCCGACTAATGCTACGGTTTCGCCCGGTTTTACCGTAAAAGAAATATTTTGTAAAATCGCTTCTTGGCTTTGAAAATTGGGATAGTGAAAATAAACGCTTTGAAAAGCAATTTCGCCTAATGCACGATCGATTTTTTCTTGCCCAAGGTCTACTTCGGCGGACTCATCTAACAAGGCAAAAATACTGCGTGCACCCGCAATCCCCCTTTGCAGTGTACTGTTAACCACCGCGACTTGTTTAATGGGTCTCAGCAAACCTAAAATAGCTGTTGTCATCGCCGCGAACGTACCTGCGGACATAGCAGTGCCTAAAATATTTCCGGGCTCTAGCATGGCTAAATATAAAAAAGCAGATAATGCACAAACGCCAATAAATTGCATACCTGCTACGCTAGACGCAGCGGTCGCGGTCATTTTCATTTCTTGTTTCCAATTAGCGGCTGTTGCCTCTTCAAAGCGTTGTTTTTCATAGTCCTTACCACCAAAAGTACGTATGACTTTGTAGCCGCCCACCACTTCTGCTGCCACATGCGTAACACGCCCCATGGTAATTTGAATTTGTCCGCTGTGTTTTCGCATATGTCTGCTAATTTTATTGATGTAGCAAGCTAAAATTGGGATCGCTACTAGCAATAATAAAGTAACGCGTGCATTTAATTGAAACATCACAAACACTAAAGAAAAAGTTGTAAATATGCCGCGAATCGCGCTGGTAATGGCTTCGCTAATGGCTTCTGCCACTTGATCAGCATCGTAATTAATTTTCGAAAGCAATTCACCATGCGTCTTTTGATCGAAAAATAAGGCGGGCAAGCACATTAAATGCGTGACCATTTTACGACGAAAATCACGCACCACACTGCGCCCTACCCAGGTCATAAAATAACTGGCCATAAAATAAGAAGCGCCACGTGCAATAAAAAAAGTAACCACAAAAATAGGAATCCAACGGATAAAGAAGGGATCTCTTTCAATAAAACCCTTTTCAATTAGTGGCTTCAATCCATAAGTTATCCAACCATCTGATATTGCAATGAGCGCATTACCCAAAACACCTAAGGCAAATGCCCACCAATAAGGTAAGGCAGCCTTAAGTAAACGTCGATAAACTTGCATAGAACTAAGGTAGTTAACGGACATTAATTCTTCCCAGTGTTACTACAGTGAGCCTAGTTTACACTAAAAATGTCTGTCATCACCTACTCTTCAGGCGATTTTTATCTTTTTAGAGACACTCTCCTCTACTGAATCAGGTTCTCGCTCTGTTGAACGCTCTGATTTGTTAGTACTTAAAAATTGGTTTAACAAAGGAGGATTAGCTTCAGACGCACGAGACCCTTCTGGCACTGTATCGATCTTGATTGCTACACTCTCTTCTGATCTATGCGTGGTCTCTTCTATCTCTGTTTTCATTTCAGCGCTATGATTGCCAGATGCTACGTTGGCTGTATCAATTGCTTTTTTCTTTCTTTTCAACTGTACCTTAACCTCAGGGTAAATATCTAAGGGAGTTTGTCTTTTCTTGTTTAACACAGTTGTCGCGGCACCCGCCATAAGTAATGCTTTTATTATTTTACCCGTTTTTAGTTGACAAGCCTTATGAAGTGGAGTGTTGCCTTTCTTATCCATAGCATCAATATTAAGTTCTTGTCTGCGAGCTATGTCTAACAAGGACTTCACCATTTCGATATCTTGCTCTAATACAGCCAGATGCAATAGCGTTTCACCTCTGCTATTCTTGATATTCAAATCTATCTTGCTTAATCCTATCGGGTAGCAATCGTCCTCCATACATGCCTTGATTACTTCGTGCATTATAGTTAAACCAGTCTCAGGATCAATCCGACGCACGTCACACCCTAAATCATACAACGTGTTGAACATCTCCAAAATGCGCTCCCCACTCCGTACAAACGCGATGCTGTCCTCTATCTGAAGCATTTTGCGTTTGTAGGGGGCCTGCATAGTAATAGGAATTTGAGTAGCCAAAAACTGAATACATTCAACTGAATTTGAGTTAATCGCCTCTTCTAGAAGGTTTCTCTCGAATGGCTCTGTCACCGTTAAATCAACACCCAAGTCAACTAAGAGTTTTAGAACTTCCACGTTGTCATATACGATCGCAGCTATAACGGGCGACTGATTATAATCAGGCCCATTAGGCGAAGCTCCTCCTTCCTCCAGTAACCATTTTGCAAGATCATAATTCCTTAGTTCAATTGCCTTACAAAGTGGCGTATCGAGATCAGGCTCATCAGATATGTAGCACACATCAAAATTGAGGGATTTTTCTCTAAAATACTTTAGAATTTCCAGCTGGTTGTTTTCAACTGCTGTATGAATAGGGCTATCATAACCGTCCTTATTATTCCTTACCATCTTATCCATTACAACACCTCGCTGATGTAATAATTTGACAATCTCAAGCATCCCACTAGAAACTGCAACACGCGCTGGAGAATTATTGGCTATGGATAAATTAGCACCTGCATCTGCGAGCGCACGAGTAGCGTCTATATCCCCATTTTTTATAGCAAGAACAATGGGGCTCTGATTATCCTGAGCAGGCACTGTTCCATACAAGCCCCACCATAGGTCAAAACTATCAGAAACTTTTTTTATAGGAGCAGGCACTGTTCGATCCAAGT
>JBGAIG010000033.1:0-12700 GCA_044225595.1 Gammaproteobacteria bacterium | reverse complement strand
AAAGAATTATACGCTGAGGCGTATTGTCGAATTTCAAGCTACCTTCAAACAATGGCAACCAAGGGATACAATCCATTGATCGCGATTCAGATGGCACTGGCTGGTAAATTTGATTGAAGGGGTGCGAGCAGTTACCAAATATAACCATGTTGGTTCAAAATTAGCTAATAACAAACGCGCTAAACTACTAATACCCTTTTCGCTATTATTACTAAATAGTGCTCTGAATTCTACAAAGTCGCTGTTGCCCTTTACAATCCAGTCATACAGACGATAACTTAAAGAAACTGTAATAAAAATCTTAACTGCCTTAGTTAACGCTAATTCTGTGGTTAGCACTAATCCTCTTGCAGCATACATTTTTCTTAAACCACAAGTTTGGTGGAGTAATAATGAACGACCACTAGGCATTTGTGGTATCATACCGTTACAAAAATTAATTTCTTCTTGTGATATGTCTTGCTTATTCAACACTAATCCTTGTAGTATTTTTTCAACAAGGTTATCAAGGGCTGCCCAACGAAAATATCTGGAACAAGAGAGTTCTTTAGTCAACAATGCTTTTAAAAGTTGTTCTATGTCTCCTGCCTGCCCCAATGCTTCTGGACTAATTCCTAAAGCCGCTAAAGTATTTAAAACGCCAGTGGCACGAGGTCTCCCTTCTGCTGATAAATCGTTTAACTGTACGTAATCAGGACTCGGACCATCTGCCTCATAGTCATTAAGGGAATGATTGAGTGAAACACCCGAATGTGCTTGGGTTCCTTGTCTTGGCATACCGTCTCCTAAATTAACGCACAACTTGAAAAATTGCATATCGATTAATAATTAGCTGTAGTATACTTTAATTGGATCAAAATGTCGAACATGACTGTTCTATATTTTTTTTGATTTAAAAAAAAACAAAAAACTTGGAAATCTTCTTTAGAAATAGCTTTCACTTTTAAACCAACTAAAATAGTTGAACAAAATATATGCCCTCAAGCATCGGATGAGTAATCAGATCTGCGAAATTTAATTGCTTTGATTTTTCTACCATTTTTGTTACTATCAAAAAAGATAATTTGTAGCGTCGTGGAGAGCACTGTCTTTCTAAAATGCGAAAATCTCACGCGCGAAACATGCTTAACTAAAATGTGGCACCGAAAAATTTCTATCTGAATTTTAAAGCCTAATAAACAATTTACTCATTTAATACATACCTCAAAATGCTTGCTTTATACACTTTCTTCAAATGCATTTACCTTAGCCGTTTGTTCTTTGATAGTCTCTTGCAACAATATAATTTGTCGAACGATTAAACTTGAATCTTTAAAGGCATGGCCTAATAAAAAAACACCCTGCAGCTTGTACGTTAATTCTAAACTTAAATCTGAAGCTTCCTCTACAAATCCAAGGGCATGAAACTGCGCCTCAATCCAGAGAAGCAAATCCATCATGGCTTTTGCAGCCAACTTGTGTAATTCAGTATCTTTTTCTTTTGCCAATTCCTGACAAAGAGTCCCTATATGGCAGCCCTGAAGCGCGATTAACTTTCCATCTTGTTTGAGGTGTTCCAGAAAATAATGTAAGCGCACTTTTGCAGAAGGTTCTTTATCCAAATTTTCCAACAATGTTTCTTGCTCAGTTGCTATTAAATTAAGAACAGCTATTCCAATATCCGCTTTCGTTCTAAAATAATAATAGACATTCCCTAGCGGCACCCTTGCACCAGTAGCGATATCGGCAAGCGTCATCATATTAAAGCCTTGCTGATAAATCAGCTTTCGTGCTGCCTCTATCAATCGGCTACGTTTAGAATCAAGCATCTTGTTTTCTAAAATGTACGATTTTTGATTAGTCAGAGCTTTACGAATGACTGTTTTCTCCGTTAAAATACCTTGTACCACGGACCCATGCTATATAAAGAGAAATAGCTTTTACAGACAAAGACCTCATTAAAAGATAACTTTTTTGAAAACGCTGAGCGAATGTTTGAATAGGCCATGCAATCATCCTAAAGATACAGATACTATTGCATCGTTTGCTCTGTGGTTGGGTCGGCTTATATTGAGGGTTCTTTTGCTCGATAATTTGAACCGTATCCATACGTTTAGCTCCCATTGATTGAAGTTCGCTAATCAAGAAGACTATGCCCTTTTATATAAAAAATCAATCATTTTTAACATCATTTTTTTAAAGCCGTCTAAAAGGTAGGAATAGTCGAATTTATGTGTTTTACCCGAAGGTCTATTTTAGTGTTTGACCAGGCTTTATTTAGACTTTAACATGACAGACCTAAGGTGTATTCAATGATAAAACAGTTTTTTAAAGGAGAAACGCATCATGACAAAGAAAACGAGTAAGACGACCAAAAAGAAACCCGCCACTAAGCCAGTTTCTCTTAAATCTAAGATAAGTGCCTCAAAAAAAGCACCCATTCCCAAAATACCTAAGCTTTTAGCCCCATTAACGCCTTATAAAAAAACAGAGCTACTAAAAACACTTGCAGAACAAACAACCCTTGATAAAAAATCTGTCCAAAAAGTATTAGAGGCTTTGGAAACGATTATGAAGCTCCATTTGGCAAAAAAAGGTCCTGGTCAGTTCGTACTACCTGGGATATTCAAAATGACGGCTATCACCAAGCCCGCTACTAAACCGAGGACCGGTAAAAACCCTTTCACCGGTGAAGAGATGGTATTCAAAGCCAAACCTGCAAGAAAAGTAGTAAAAACACGCATTTTAAAAAAATTCAAAGCTGAAATTGAATAATGATTGTTTGATAAAAAATCGCTCTATGAACCAGAAGATGTAGCCCCTCTTCTGGTTTTTTTTAAGCGTATTTTCCAATTGAAAAAAACTTTGATATACTGATTTTTTTATCAATTTGGAGTAACCTAAATGGCTCAAGCAAAAAAACCTAAAATGAAGAAAGAATCGGCTAGTTTTTCTGACAAAATGAAATCCAATCTTGAAAAAATGCTAAAAAAGACAGAGAAAGAAGTTGAAAGCAAGATTAAAGCTTTAAAAAAAGAATTTGAAAAATTAACAGGGCAAAAACCCGCAAGCAAAAAAATTCAAAAAAAATCAAAACCTGCCACTCTAGTGAAAAAAGGGAGCAAAAGAAAAGCTAAGCAAAAAGCCAAAGCGGCTGAATAAGAACTATCCCCCTGCTAATACTTAATTGCCAGGGGGAGGCTATCATGTCTTATTCAACCCAATTTTTAACAAACCAAGATTGTGGCCTTCAACTTTTTTAGGCGCCGGCCTAGTCGATAGAAGCATCTTGGCGATATGGCACCACCCAATGTTAGTTTTTTAGGCGCTGCGCCAATCTATTCTTTAAAAATATCATCCAGCGATTGCGCATTAATAAAATTAATGCTCCACCGATTTAAGGTCTCAGTATCAGCATGATTTATTTTTTCAAGATACTCTTCCGGTAACATCTTAAACTTAGCCTTTAATTGGCTTGTCAACATATGTGCTTCGCCCTGTTGCACACCTTGCTGAACGCCTTGTTGTATCCACTGTTCGCTCATTGCCATAAACTTACTCCTAATGGGTGTTGATATACCCTCTTGAATCGCATCAATAAAGGCATCGGGGCCTTTTGGACTTTCTGCGGCTGTTAACCAATATTTTAGCAGGCTGTAGATTAAATTGTCAGCCCCATCCTCATGTTCTATTTTTTTAAGCATAGCAATTAATGGCTGTACCATGGGTTCAATATCACGTGCATATACGTTTTTAAAGAAAAATTCCACGATGCCTAACCAACGTCGCTCCCTTAATGATTCATCGCTGATATCATGGGTATCAATCAGTTCAAAGGGACCAAATAAAGAACTTTCAACAATATCTCTGGGTCCTTGAATTAAATCTGAGAGCCTTCTGCTGCCATTATAAGGTTCTCGTCCATGATAAAACACCAATGAGAAAATGAGTGGAAGCGTTTTAGCATGGGAGTGCTTTAAAAATTCGTTCCATATTTTGGTTTTGTAATTCAGAAGCCTAAACGGCATTAGATTATCTACGGAGCTTTGATGCTCAACTAACAAATAAAGGAAGGCCTTCTCTTCCTTTTTTGTATTGACCTCAAAAAGCACATCAGAACTAAATGCGCTCAAATTTTTGTCTACATACGTGTTTGGACTCAGTTTTAAAGTCGTTAAATCAACCAAGGCTAATACCGGTTCTGGCAGATGCTGTTCAAAAAACTCTCTCGCAACCCGAATATCCGCGATTACCGCCTTGAAAGTCCGATCGTGAATGCAATAAATTTTGTTCATACTATTTCCCTGAATGCTTTAAAAAAGGCACTTTTAGAAATTCTAAAAGTGCCCGGGTTCTACTGCTTAATGGAGAGTACTATTAGCATTTTTGGCAGCTTCGATGAACTTCTCAATGCTAGACAAGGTGTTTAACATCGATAGATTCAATTCTTTCGCCTGCATAATGATATCTCTTGTCTCCCATATGTACAAATGCAATAAGGGGGCCGAATAGCCTTTTAAATGCACAGTGAATAACTTATCCAATGTCGAATAGGCTCTTTGATGATAATCAAATAGTCTTTTTTGCAAGATAATTTGATTATTTATAAACATTGCACATTCTGTTAAAATATTTTGATTCATGACTAATTCCTCGTGATTGGTTTTGATAGTGGTAGATGCGTGTTAAGCGCACGCATCTACCATGGCTAGGGTACGGGTTATCCCGTGCCTTGGTTTAAGATTTTTGCATTTTTGTTGCCCTCCTCTGATTAAAATAACGATATCTTCCTTTAAGTCATTGCTTATGTTTTTGTTGTACTAAGAACGCATCAATTTGAGCCTGTATAGCATCGATGCTCCGACGAACGTTACACTGTTTGCAAATCCGCGCACCCACTTTTGAGCTTGGGCTATGGTCATCATGGTTTCGTCTTCTAGTGTTCTGTATGGTTTAAAAGCGTATAAATGTTCGGATGTTTGCAATAAATAAGTTACTCTTCTTAACATGGTCTTTCCTCCTGTAAAGACTTATTGAGTCGGCTTTTTAGAAAATTCTGATACTTGTATCAGTGTTGCTAAAACATTTAACAACGATTCATTCAATGCTTTGGCCTGCTTTAGATTATCGCTAATGCCCGATAAACATCCGTGTAGGGTTGAAGCGGGATAATCTTTTAGATTAGTGCTCAATAATATTTCCAAGGTGCTATAGGCTTTATCGTGGCATTCTAATAATTGCTCGTGTGAAATCACTTGCTCTTTTATAAACCTCAAATAATCTGTGACAATACTACTCATCATTAACGCTCCGTCATTGATTGTTAAAGTAAATGCTAGGCAGGTGTTAGCAGCGCCTAGCCCTTGGGTATGTTTTGTGTTAACCAATCAAACAACGATATCCTGTCAATCACTTGCCAGATTAAAATTCTGACAAAAAATTAAAGATAAACGCTGTATCAGGGCACCACAAAACAACCATCAAAGTTGTACAACTTGGGTGCCGTATTTCTCTCTAATTTTTTGCATTGGAGTGGGTGGGCGTTTACCCAAAGATGAGCTGGGTGTGTTCTTGTTGGGACAAAAGTACCAAGCTCCTTTTTGGTAAGACCATTTAAAATTGGCGGCCTCTAATTGTGCTTGATGTGAAGCATCTGCCTTAAAAATCCAAAGCCAACTGCCACACAGTTCAGCTTTAAGATTGAGCCCTTTAACGGCCTCTAAAGCGGATTGCATCATGAGAGATTGAAGCAGATTGTTTTGGGTGGATTTGTGATGCGCAACGGCATCGGGCTTGCAAGAAAAATTTGAATTGCGTAAACTGTTTTTCACCATTGTCTTGGACTCCATCGTAGTCTAAGCGTGGAGGGAGGTATCGGTGTTCTAGCACTGCTACTTCCCGCTTCACTTTTAATTTAAAAGCTTATGTTTATTATAACAAACCGCATCAAAATTGCAACAGTTTTTTATCATTTTTATGCTATTTTTCTGCACTTTTTTTTAAAAAAATTTAACTTTGTCGCGACATTTTTTAGATCACTTTTCCTGGCGTATTTTGTTCCAATCGCGATCTGTTTTTAAAACATAGCGTGCCGCCTCAGATAAAAAATTATCGATCGTTTTTATTCCAAAAGTCTCACAATATGCTTTCACTTCGGCAAGCAACTCAGTTGAGATTTTAAAACGGATTTTTTCAAATTTAAGCTCAGGTTTTGCGGTTATCAGTGGCATGACTTATTCTCCTAAATGTTAGGCATTTTGTTCATTATACTGTAACGGTTTTTGATTGAAAATATTTCCAAGTGCAAACGATTTTAGGGCGTACCCTCGCATCGACTCACCCCTTTTATTGCATTTAAAAATCGCTTTAATTAAAATGCCTTATGAAAAATCATCCTGTTATAAATCATCTAAAGCGTTACCTAAACTAAACAGCACACCGGACGCACGCGTCAGCGGTGCATGAAATATCCTGCAAAAATAGGGCTTTTCTTTATTTTTCGTTCATTAGAAATTCAGCACATCTTTATAATAGCAACCGGCGACATCTTTAGGACGATCGTGAACATTCCTAGGACAATCAGCAACATCAAATGAATCGCTTGATAATCTTCGTTTTTTTATTGCTATTCAAAATCAAAATGTCAACGATTGTGCTAGAATTGTCTTCACTTGTACCAAAATGCTGCTGATTGCCCTAGAAATGTCCATCAATGTCTTTTCAGTTTTTTAAAATTTGTCACTGATTGTCCTAAAAATGTCCACGAATAGCATTTATGTTTTGATAATTTTTATTGATGGGACACTTTAAAGCGCATTAACAAAATCAGCTTGCTTGCAAGCCGCGTTTTAAAAAATTAAGTTGAAGGATGTAGTTTATTGTAAAGCATTTTTGCACTTTGAGAACAGTTCTCGACCAACTCTGTACCTCCCTCGTAAGCGTTTGTAATATAACTTTTTAAGAGCGTAAAGCTCATTAAAATTGCTTTTATAGTTTCTTGTTCAGTTCCTGTTAAAAGACTATTAACAGCATCCAATGGCTTTCGATTGGCATTAACAGCATTTAAAAAAACAATCCGCCTAATAATCGCGGCAACGGTTTTATTAAGCAGTTTTGCCTCATTGCTAAGCCAAGATAATGTTTCAGGATGAACCCAAATATTGAATTTGCAACTTTTTTTGGGGACGGGACTTATCTTTAAACTTTCTAACCAAGCAAGGGTTTCTTGGTGAGCTTTTTCTCGTTTTTGCTGGCCATCTTCTTGGTTTAAAACCAGCTGTTCTATTAACTTATAAATCGTCAATGTATAAATTAAATGCGGGTTATTGTAGACAGGATTTTGCTCATCCACGACCTTAAAATAATTTAAAAAATGTCCCGCCTGCATCTCTCTTTCTATCAGTTCTCGCACATAATCTGAAGCATGTATGCCTCGCACTTTTGCCTGAACTTTTAAATAATCTGTTTGATAAGCATTAAATCGAACACTCATGACTTTCATCTTTCTAACTCCCTTGCTTGAGATTGGTAATGGGGTTGTGACAATGTACTTTTCGTTTTTTGTAAATCCTGTTTTAAGTCTAATAACTGTGCTACCAACAACGGTTTGTTTGTCTGAATACGAATCGTTTTTTCAAGATCTGCTTTAACCGCTTGTACACCCATAGCACGCGCCAAATCATTAAAATCGGTTTTATCTAAGCCGATTAAAGCACGCGGATAAGCTACTTCTACTTGTAATCCCTTGGCCACATAAGTCTTAATAGCACCCACAACGCTTTTATTAGAGCTGGCATTGGGACCGTCTTCATCCGCACAAATAATCACTCTTTTGGTTTCAGGAGCTAAGGGAATATCATATAAACGTGAGGCTGAAAGGGTGGCGACAATTTTATGCTCTGGCAGAGCATCTCGAACAGAAAGGGCTGTTTCAATCCCCTCTACAACATAAACCGTTTCCGAGTTCTGGCCCTGATTGATAATGGCTTCTGTTTGCCTTAAAACACCTAAACTCAACTTATCCGCGGCTGCTTTTTTATTACCCAATTCGTCTATGTAAGTTGCCTTAAGCTTTTTGCCTTCGCTATCTAAAAAAATACGGGTGATGCCCTGTATTTCGCCTTTGGCATTTCGAACAGGCACTACCAATGCAGGCGTCCATTTTTCCGTGTCTTTATGTTTTATTCGTGCACAAAACCTAAAATCTTCAGGTAACTCTCCTTCAACGCCTCTGGTGTCTCTTAAATATTTTTGCGCTAAGGTGTTGCTAATAGGAATACTTCGATGATAACAATCCAGTGCTTTTCTGATTCTTTGCACCTCGGTTTTGGCAGCAGTAATGGCTTTCTTTTCAGCTCTTGCTGCTTCTTGTGCCACTCTTTTGGCCTCTTGTATTTTTAAGTTTTCGGTTTTAAATAAGGGTTTTTCCGTTTTAATCCCAAAATCTTCTGCAAGCGCTTGCAGCGCTTCGTGCCAAGAGAGTTTGTACTGATGCGCATAAAGCGAAATTAAATCTTTCCCACCCTCATTGCCAGACCAACATCGCCACCAGCCTGCTTTGGAACCCCTAAAATTGACGGTCATTGCACCTTCCCACCGTGCCTCAGTACTACTTTTACGCTTGGGCGTACCTAGCCACCGTTCTGCATAACCTAAAATATCGCGTTCTAAATGTGTATTGACCAAATCTTGTTCGATATAAGTTTTTCTATTTGATTTTTGAAAAGATTTGTTAGCCGGATACCGTTTGGGTTTTTCTGGAACAGATAAGACTTCAGAAACGGTTTCATCTTTTGAGATAGTCGAAGCCCTGCCGGTTATATTCTCGGTCATCTTCCGCACTTTGGCTTTAACTGATTCAAAATTTGGATCTAAATATTCCTGTGTACTTCTTTTAACATCCAAGCTTGCATAAAGTGCCGCTTGATAGGTTTCAATATTATCCACAACAACAGTGACCCTATCCCCACGTGTAACGCTCACTAAAAAACTTTCTGTTGAGGTAATTTTAGGATACTGAGCCGCGTCTTCAGAACCGCCTATACCATGAGCAATGGTATCTGGCTTATTGTCTCCTTGGGCAACATGCGCAGTTGCGGCATAGGCACAGTCCCAATGTTGATTTTCTTGCAGACTTAAATCTAAGGTTTGTTCAGTGCCATCCATTAAGGCTACTTGCATTTTGTTATCATGGATAGATAGCACCAAAGCCGTCTCACCGTTTCGAATACCTCGCTTTTCATCGTTCTTGAGCCAACGGATTTTTTCATTAGACATGATGCTCAGTTTTTCTAGTTCATAGACTTCTAATGCGCCTCTGTCTTGGTGGGTATGACGTTCGGGTGACCAATACAATTTTTCACCATTAATACGTTCTAATAACAAAGTTCGATCACTATAGTTTTTGCTAATCACTTTACAATATTCACCCGATTTGATATCAATATTGATGCCTTTTTGATTAAAACGGATCCATTGATTCTTTTCAAAACCATAAATTTCTTGTTTCTCAACATCCGTTGTCTTGACTGGTACTAAAATTGTTGTTTCAAAATCAACACCTTTTAAGTACCCTTGTTCCTTTAATCCATCATGAATGCGTTGATTGACGACTCTTCGGTCTTCATTTCTCGGCATAATGACTAAAGTATCGGCTCTTTCCTCAAGGGGTTTTTCTAAATAAGACTTAGCAATATAATCGAAGCGTTTTTTTTCATCTGGGATTTCGACTAAAGAAGCACCTAAATTTTGAAGAGCATCCCCAAGTTGCCCTTTATAAATTAATTGCATGGTTTGAAGGGCTTTAGGTGATGCAAAGCGTACATTCTCCGTTAAGGCAATGGATTGCATCGATGAACCCAGCAATAAATAAAAAATTCTACCGGCTTCAACTGAGTTTAACTGAGCATAGTCTCCGAGCATCACTAAGCGAATGTCTAATTTTTGAACTACATTGATTAAAGCAAAAAGCTCTCTTGTTGACGTAAAAGAAGCCTCATCTAAAATCAACATGCGATTACCACCGTATTCTAAACGGGCAAGTGCTTCGTCTTTTTTTAAAAGCTTTTCAGCAATCATTAAAAACTTGCGGGTGGTTAAACTTTCAATACCGGTTTTTAAGCAAGGCTCTTCTGCACTTAAGTCTTGGCTGCCTAGCTGCAAGCGTTGTCTAGCCGCAGTACTGTTGCTCAAGCCCAATAATGTATAGCCAGCTGCTCTGGCTTCACGGTTCAGCGTTCTTAAAAGCGTTGTTTTGCCTGTGCCTGCCACACCTTGGATGCCAATCACTCGATCTTCATTTGTTAAAATCAGTTTTAAGGCCATTCTTTGGCCATCAGTTAATTTTTGATGAACGTCAAGGATTTTAGTGATTTCTGAAGCATTCATCAGAGGTGGGAGCACATTTTTTTGCTTTTCTACTAAATAAAGACAGGCTTTTTCAAGGGCTATCATTTCCTTTGTTGCAACTAAGATTTTGTCTTGCTCCCTAGCATCCCTATCTGTCTCATGACTAACAGGCAATATAATCTCTTGGTCTAGGGCAAACGCTAATTGCTCCCTTAATATTTCGGGCGGAATACTAAGTCCTGCAACTTTAAACAATTCTTTTTGAAGATGATTTAAGTCAAACACTGCACTGCGCTCTGCATACTTAGCACAGAGCCAATCAATCATTTGGCAAGCTTTGATAACTTGGGATTGTTTAATAGCTTTCAACGCTTCTTCTGTATGTATTGCTTCAGATGTCAGCAATGAAGATGCACTCGATAATGTTGCCTCTTCTTTTGCAATTTTTTCAAAGTTTTCGATAACTTTAGCATTTGAGAGCGTTAAAACCGGTTTTTCTTTATCAAAGGCTTGCATCACGGTTGTTAGCAAGGCTCGATGCTCGGTAAAATAGCCTTCTAAGCGTGCGCTATACTTGGGAAAACACTCTTTAATTTGTTCCTGGACTGTATTGTTTTGTGCATCAGGCATATAATGCGCAACAGCTTTATCTAAAGCTAATAAAGGCTGATGCGCTTGCACTAAACAGGCTTCAACTTTAGCAAAATCATCGCAAAAAACTATCAGCTCTTTATTAGCATTTAGCAGCGTTTGAGCAAATGTCTCATATAAACGTTCCGCATCGCTATTCAACACCAGTATCAATGGTGAATCTAAAGACCCTTCTGGTCTCTGGGTAAGCGCATAGCCATAATCCCAGTGTGTATCCTGTTTATTATTTGTGTCCAGGGTAATCCGCTTTTTATTTTGGAGCTCTACCGTTATTTGTGTATCGATAATATGGATCACTTTGGCCTTTTCATTACTTAGTCTGTCTAAGGCTCTGTCTTCAAGATTTCGACAAGTTTTGTTCCAGACAATCCAATCATTCACTTGTAGGCTTTTATTTTCTGGACGGTATAAAGATAAACCACCCACATTTTTTCGGTTTAAAAAAAGCAGAATTTCTTGACCTGCATCATCGATTAAAGTCAAAGTCTTAGCGGTTAATTGAATATCTTTAACGCTTAAGTAGCTATTAGCTTTAATATTTAAGAGCACATTTTCTTTTTGAATATGAATCACATCATTTAGTTGGTAAAATTTCGCCAAGCTTTTTTGTATGCGGGTTAATTTGATGGGCTGTAGGGTATTAAGAGCAAGCTCTGCGCCACTTAATGTCCCTGCTTCTTGTTTGGCTTCCCGGATTTTTTGATTTAAAGCATCGCGTTCTATTTTTGAGTAAACCCAAATGCTGGCAGACTCTGGTAATGCTACGTAGCTCTGTACAATCGAAGCTTCTCTTTGTTTTGCATCTGGCATCTCAATTAAGCGATGATTTTGTTTTAAATCTTGGAATACGGTACTTAAAGCTTTTTGACTAAAGTCTTCGTACTGCTTATCTGACTGTTGTTTGGCTAAACTAAGACCTGTAATACCATGACTAATAAGCGATTCAATCGCGGCTCTTTTTCTAAAAAGCGTTTGTCCCCAAATAATACGTGCCCCAAAATGTGTCGCGTGCTCTTGAAGTGCACGCACTTGGCTTAATCCAATTTGAGACTCAGCATCCACAATCCAGACTGCGCGGGCTTGCTGACGTTGATATAAGGAAGACTCTGGTTTTTCTTGTCGTTTTTTGTCTAAAGACCTTAAAAATCCGGCAATGGTACGACTATATTCAGTGCCCAGAGCCTCTCCTAAGGCTTTGGCACGTACCGCACTTTGGGCTAATACCGTTGGGTATAAATAATATTGTCTAATCAGTTGAATATAGGATGATATTAGGTTTTTAAAATCCGATTTTCGATGATAATCCAAAACCAATTCTCTGTCTTTACACGTTAATAAAGATTCAAATATCTTTTTTTCATTTGTCGTTTTGAAATGATGCGAAAAATACTTAGCCGGGAGTTTATTAAAAATAGGTGCCACTTGTTTTTTACCTAAACGCATAGCAGCCGTATTTTGAATTTCTAAGTCACGCGCGGTTTGGGTGGTAAATTGGTTATCACCTAAATAACGTAAATCACCCCTTTCTAAATGTTGCATAAGCGCTTTATCAATATGTTCATTCGCATGTGATGTAATACTTACGGTAATTTTCAGGATAGTTGTCGCTTAATGTGAAACGAATTGCCTCACGAACCCTACAATAACGAATCACAAAAAATAAAGCAAGGATTTTTTTAAAAATAAATTGAATGTGTGGATGATGCTACGCAACGTTTTGATA
>JBGAIG010000004.1:0-103008 GCA_044225595.1 Gammaproteobacteria bacterium | reverse complement strand
TTCCCTATTACCTCAAAATCTCGTTAACGCTACCGCCATATTAGCTGTTGCGGCTTAACAATATTGTTACAATAGTTACAATTTAAGAGAACGGTAACTTGTTTTTATAAAAATTTAACCAAAAAGCCGTGAAGGGTTACTTTGCTGAAAGTAATCTAAGCACTTGATTTTATGGTGCCGAAGAGAGGAGTCAAACCTCCGACCTACTGATTACGAATCGGCGTTTTTAAACTTAACACCTTGATTTATAAATGTTTTTAATTGTCGGCTGCCCGTTACAAATGGCTGACAATGCACAACAGAGTATAACCGAAGTACGCAAAAATCACGCAATTTCTTTGGGTCATATTATTCTTTATGCCTTATTGAAATAAATTCATGCAAGAGCATATAAACTCTCAGCTCACTTTAACAGACAGTGTGCTATGGATTATCGTACGATTTTCCATAATGCTATGTGGGCAAAAATTTTAAGCATATTTATACATTTATGACTTGTTTTATTTTAATCCGTCCCCATATAGATAAAAATTTTCTGTAATAGGAGTTCGTATGATAGACGGTAGTATATTTATATTTAATTTTCAAAATGAAAAACGGTTGATTTGGTCAGACAATGAACAGAAAGCCATTGAGGCTTTTAAAACGCGCCACATAGCCGAGAAAGCGAGCAGGAACAGATCTGGCACCTTTATTCGTGTAGATGATGAACTTTCAGGTATGGATTGGGATCCTCCAATTAATTTAGGAAGCGATTTCGAGAAAGATCACAATGGAATGGCTGTTTTTAACAGTCATTATCATCCAGGCATTGCCATACCTTTGGTAAAAGACAGACCAGAAAACTTAACCAAGAAGCTCGAACTTGATGCAAGATTTCAAGAACTTAAACAGCGTAAGCAATAAGTTAAGATACGCATTAACAGGTTATCAATTGCTTTCAGCTAGGTTAAAATTCTCTTCTAATTATTTTACCAACTAATTGTAATTGATAGCCTTTAGCAATTATATTATGAAAAATGGCAAGAAATTATCTCGATCACCAGTGCAAGCTTTAATAGTGCCGCATTTTTTGTAGTTCTTAACGGATTTGCGCAGAGTTATAGTTCTTGAAGCATTTTTACAATATTAATCCTGCTTGCTGCTTCCTTCACCCGTGTTAAATATCCAATTTCTTGTGAAATATTGTCAGGTGCTTCTGATGCTAAATCTATTGCAACTCTTGCAGCATTTAAAAATCCAGCTTTATAATATTCAATGGCTTCTGAAATTTTCACTTTTTGCCAGTCTGTTAGAAATCCATCCCCTTCTTGTAAAAGATACGTATATACTTCTCGTATCTCTTGTGGTAAGGATTTAATTTCTTTTAATTCTTTCTTAAGTTCGATTTCCAATTCAGCCTCTGTAGGCAAATGAAATTGATATTTGCTCGCAAATATTTGCTTCCCTTTTTCCCCCAGCGTATATTTAACCATTGCATCATTTTTTTTGGTGCAAAGGATCAATCCTATTGTTGGATTATCTCCTTCTGAACGGCATTCTTGATCATAATAATTAACGTACAACTGCATTTGCCCTAAATCTGCATGACTCAGTGACTTAGTCTTTAAATCAATAATCACAAAACATTTCAGAATCGTATGATACATGACAAGATCGGCATAAAAATGATCGTTATCTAATGTTAACCTTTGCTGCCTACCAACAAATGCAAAACCTTTGCCCATTTCAAGTAAAAAATCTTGAAGATTATTAATTAAAGCTTCTTCAAGTTTAGATTCGACAAGCCTATGTGATTCAGGCAGATCTAAAAACTCTAAAACGACTGGATCTTTAATGGCATCTTCTGGGCTTTGAATCTCTTGACCTTTTTTTGCCAAACGCATTAGCCCTTTTTTATCTCGACTCTTTGCTAATCGATCAAATAATAAGCTACCAATTTGCCGCCCTAATTCTCGTGAAGACCAGCGGTTTTCGACAGCTTCTTTTTCGTAAAAATCTCGCGCTTCTTTTCGATCTACTTTTATGAGCAAACAATAATGCGACCAAGAAAGGAGGATATCAACGTTACTCAGGCTCAATTCGCCGGACACTGTCTGGCGAATTGGGTTAACCTTTTGATATATAAGGTAAAATCTCTTCATGTAGCGTAAGTTGGTGACCGTGTATCCTCTGCCGAGCTGACGCGTTAATCGTTCTGCCATCATATTTAGCAGCTGCGCTCCATAAGTGGCTCGTTTTTTCCCTTGTAACTCTTCCTCTACTATTTCCTTGCCTGTTATCCAATGACTTTTAACTATTTCTGTATCTACTGTTCGGGCAATATTTTGCCTTGCAGCATAAACACGTTCTATTATCCTGTTGCAAATTTCGTCGACTTTAGTACTTGAGACCTCCACGGACTTAGATACTAACGACTTCACGGATTTTATTGGAATCTTCTTTTTATTACTCATTAATCAGATCCTGTATTTACAAATAAGCTTGTTTTAAAATCACTAAAAACTCGATGCAGTTCCTACAACAACAATGCCTGATAAAACGCACAATAAGCTTTATTAACAGTTATGCAGAAATTCACCCCTCAGACATCTCCAATAATGACATTAATTTGGTAAGCATATCAAGTAATTCACTGCTAAGTTTCCTGGCTTTTCCAATTAAATCGCTTATTGTCCACAAATAATCATGCAGCTTTTCGCGCGGGTAATCCAACAAGTCTTTTGCCAACATCATTTCCACCATTGCTTCTATCTTGGCGTGGTACTCAAGCAACGCCTCTTGCGAAACGAATTGACTCTTTGTTAACGATAGACAATTTAGCCGTTGATTTTGATCCATAATCTACTCCTATGCAATTCAGCCACAGGACGACCCTGCTCTGATTTGCTTACCTATAACTAAAACCCAAATGTAGCATAAAAATACTTATAATATATATTATACACACTAATAAAGATTTGTCAACACTTCGGTCAAATATTATACTTACCGTGTGTATTATATGTTTGATCCGAGGTCTTATGTCCGCCCCCAAGGAAGAAGTAATCCGCGCCAACTTTACCGTGCTGCAAAGCGATATCGATCTGATTGCTGAAGTTAAAAAACGATGTCTGCTGCTAGGGATAGAGACTAACAAATCGGAGCTTGTCCGGGCTGGCATCAGCGTTCTAGCAAAACTGTCGGACACTAAGCTGCGCGAAACCCTTGCCGGTCTACCTAAGCCCAAAATAGGACGAAAAAAGTTAAATTTAGATCAATCTAAAGGTGATTAGATATATTCTTAGGAGTTCCTCGCCATATTTGCTCACCTTTTTATTTCATTTCAAAATAAAAAAATCGCATTATATTTTAGAAAAAACATCTCATTTAATTACTGAAGTATATTACTAAAACGCAGGCACACCGGACGCATGCGTCTCTGGCGCACCAAAAAATCTATAAATAAAGGTGTTTTTTTTTTTTGAAATTTTCTTTGCTCTAAAACAAAAAAACCATTTTGATTAAAAAATAAATGACATTTTATGCGTTTTAATGTTAAAACTTGCTTTTAAAATACTAAAAAATGACATTTCAATTTGATGGTTCTTAATATATTGATAACATTATCTTTTTTATTTTTATATAAAAGCAAAAATAGCAGGTTTTGTCATAAAAGATCATTAAGTGTCAGCCGACATTTTATGATCTTTTTAGGATCTAACATCTTTTGACATTTTTCGTCATTTTTTATCATTAAACATCATCCTGTCTTAAAGACGCTTTTAAAAATTTGTCATTTTTCATCATTTAATGTCTTTATTTTTTACGATTTTTAATTTTTATTTGCATTAAAAAAAGTAAAACAATTTCCTTTTTTTGCGTTACACTGGTATTTTAGACGTCTTAACAGCGCATGATACGTACTGTAACGGGCGTCCGGCGCATAGGAGGAGCGTATGGGACGTAAAAGAATGTCAGGACTCGTTAATAGAGATGGGAAATGGCATATTGATAAAAAAGTTGACGGCGTCAGAATTTGCGAAAGCACTGGCACTAGTCGGCTTGAAGAAGCGGAACAATACTTAATGCGACGGCTAGAAAATATCCGTCAAGCAAAAGTATATGGCATCAGGCCAAAGCGATCATTTAGGGAAGCAGCGACTAAATTTTTGCTAGAGAATCAGCATAAGCGCAGCATCAAGTCATATGCAGATGGGTTAAAAATACTCGATGGTTATATTGGTAATCTAGCTTTGGAAGCCGTACACATGGGTACATTACAAACATACATTACGACAAGGCAAAAAGAAGGCGTTAAAAATCGCACCATTAATTATGGTTTGCAGACAATACGCCGTATTCTTAACCTTGCCGCGAGTGAATGGATGGATGAATACGGCCTCACCTGGTTAGCGGCTGCACCCAAAATAAAATTGTTACCCCAAAATGATGCGAGAAAGCCGTATCCCTTGGATTGGAAAGAACAGGATCGATTGTTTGCTGCATTACCCTTGCATTTGCAAGAAATGGCAACGTTTGCTGTTAATACAGGTTGCCGCGATGGTGAAATATGCAAATTACGCTGGGAATGGGAAGTGCAAGTACCTATCGCAGAAATTGGTTCGGTTTTTATCATTCCAGCAGAACGGGTTAAAAATGGCGAAGAACGCTTAGTGGTGCTTAATCGCATCGCGCGGGCTGTGATAGAAAGACAACGCGGGAAACATCCTGAGTTTGTTTTTGTCTACCACAAAAAGCCAGTACAGCCCATCTTAAATAGTGCCTGGAAAAAAGCACGAAAGCTAACGGGAATACCTGCGCGTGTGCATGATTTAAAGCATACGTTCGGCAGGCGTTTACGATCAGCTGGGGTATCATTTGAAGACAGACAGGATTTGCTGGGTCATAAATCGCATCGGATTACGACTCATTATTCTGCTGCTGAATTGTTGAACTTGTGGAAAGCCGCTAATACGGTTTGTGCGGGTGAAAATAGACCCGTGTTAACCTTGTTAAAAACGGTTTCTCAACAAAGTCACGCAAAAATCACGCGCAAGGTGTGTTTGGAAAATTTGCTGAAAGTAATCTCAGCACTTGATTTTATGGTGCCGAAGAGAGGAGTCGAACCTCCGACCTACTGATTACGAATCAGTTGCTCTACCAACTGAGCTACCCCGGCGCAAGCGTAAACAAAAGCGCAATTATAAGCCACTCATACTTAAAAATCCATTGTCTCTAAAGCCTCTGCAAGTTTGCAAATCATCCGCCCTTTATCGGATTGTCAGGACATTTCGTTTCGCGAAAAATGCACCAATACTTTTATTTTTTTGAATTTAAGGGGTAAACATGAAAACAGAAAAGTTAAAAAAGCTAAACAATACAGCACATGTGCAACAAAAAGGTTTTTCTTTAATCGAACTCATGGTGGTAATCGTCATTGTCGGTATTTTAGGTAGTATTGCAGTGCCCGCTTACAAAGATTATGTCATACGTGCAAAAGTAACAGAATTTTTTACAATCGCACAACCCATAAAACTAGCAGTTACAGAAGCATTAATGGCTGGTAAAGCATCTGCCAGTATTACAAGCGAAACGCTGGGATTAGCGGATAATCAATATTCAGAAAATATCCAGAATATTACCGTTGCAAATGGCATTATTACGATTACTGCTAACAACGAAACTTTAGGCCTGCCTGCTGAACAAGCGCTAGCCGTCGATCTCGCGCCCACACAAACACCGCAAGGTCTGATTAACTGGGGATGTTCAACAGGCGCTGGCACACAAAAATATGTTCCTGCCAATTGCCGACATTAAAACTACTCGATCTGCAGGTCGTCTTCAGCTGACGGAACGACCGGCGCACTTTCGTTGATGCTAGCATTTTTTCGGAGATTAAAGGACTTTCTAAATTCAGGTGTCACTTTCGGAAGCCCACTCGAATTGCGCGGCGAAGTCTCTTTTAGGTAATAGCGCATCCGACTTTCTTTGGCCTCTTCTTCTTCAGGCGTAGCAGGTGCTGCGTACTTTGTACATCCACTCAGCGCAATAGACAATAATCCCAAAATTAAATAACGCATGATTTATAATATCCTCACTTTTAAAATATCAGTTACTACATGCAGCAAGACTTCAATCACAATCAACCCGATAATCGTCCACTCTAAACGAGAAGAATGCTGGTGATTCAGTTCTGCTGCCAACATGTCAAACAGCTCTTGTACAATACGCAAGCGTTGATTTAAAACATTCACACGACGCTCACGATCTAAATAATGTGCAACTAAGACATAATAAGATTCCAACTCTGAATGTTCCCAAAAAAATTCGGGCGTATCTAAAAGTTCTTGATGTAAATTAATAGAACTTCTATCAATAAATAATCGCCCCATCATACGGCGAATATCATAGCGCGATAGTTTAATACTACCTTGCTTTGCAAGTAATTCTGGTAATTCTTTGGTTAAATGAATGGTCTTTTGAATCGTTTGTTCAAAGACACCTAATTTTACCGATTGGGCTAACCCATGTGAAAATGCGAGTTTGGTTAAATAATCGTGATTCGGCAAAACAATTTCATCATCTTCAATTTTAGCGTGTTCGCCATAAATATAATAAAAAACATCTTCTTCCAATAAATCGATGCGCTGCTGCTCAAAAGGTCTAATCTCTTGTAAAATTTGTTGTTCTCGATCTTCCGATAATCCCCAGCACACCAACGCGCCAAAGGGAAAGAAAAAAACATCGCCCCCTTTAGGTTGTTCGTTCTCTGTCTTGTGAATAGGTTGTTGCTGCAGCGGAATGTGCGTGTATAAGACTTCCCGAATCCGAGTCGTACCATAAGAAGATGACTTAAGATAAGCAGCCAACTTGTTTATATCAAATCCTGTTGAAGTGCAGTATGCAACAGCCCGCATAAATTAACCCTTCCCCCCCTGGATATGGTACAATCCTACCACAGTTATACGTCTTCAGATACTTTTTAAATACCTAACTTAAGTGAGTATGTTCATGTCGCAGTATATTTTTTCGATGAATCGGGTAGGCAAAGTTGTAGCACCGAGTCGTAAAATTTTAGATAATATTTCACTGTCTTTTTTTCACGGTGCCAAAATTGGTATCTTAGGACTCAATGGTTCTGGTAAATCGACACTGCTGCGCATTATGGCCGGTATCGAAAAAGACATTCTCGGAGAAGCAACCCCGCAAAAGGGCATTAAAATCGGCTATCTACATCAAGAGCCGCCTTTAGACAATACCAAAGATGTGCGAGGCAATGTTGAGGCAGGTGTCAAAGAAGTCAAAGCATTATTAGATCGCTTCAATGAAATCAGCCTAAAATTTGCAGAACCCATGAGCGATGACGAAATGAATGCGCTACTGCACGAACAAGGTGAATTGCAAAATAAAATTGATGCAGCACACGGTTGGGAACTCGAAAGGACGCTGGAAATTGCCGCAGACGCGCTGCGTCTACCACCTTGGAATGCCAATGTTACACAATTATCCGGTGGAGAGCGCAGACGTGTCGCACTCTGTCAGTTATTACTATCAACACCCGACTTATTGTTGCTGGATGAACCAACAAACCACTTGGATGCCGAAAGCGTTGCTTGGCTAGAACGTTATTTACACGATTTTACGGGCACCGTCGTTGCAGTCACACATGACCGTTATTTTTTAGATAATGTCGCCGGTTGGATTCTCGAACTTGATCGTGGACAAGGCATACCTTTCGAAGGAAATTATTCCTCCTGGCTTGATCAAAAAGACAAACGCCTCAAAATGGAAGAACGCCAAGAATCTGCTTTTCAACGGACACTGAAATCGGAATTAGAATGGGTACGCTCTAATCCTAAAGGACGCCATGCAAAAAGCAAAGCACGTCTTGCGCGATTTGAAGAATTAAATTCTAAAGAATTTCAAAAACGCGCAGAAACCACTGAGCTTTACATTCCACCTGGACAACGTCTGGGTGATTTGGTGATTGAAGCCAATGATCTTTGCAAAGGATTTAATGAAAAAGTTTTATTTGAAAATTTAAACCTACGCATTCCAAAGGGCGCTATTGTGGGCATCATTGGACCGAATGGCGCTGGTAAATCTACTTTCTTTAAGCTAATCACAGGTCAAGAAAAACCAGATGCCGGTAGTATTCGATTAGGTGAAACTGTTGAATTAGCCTATGTTGATCAATCCCGAGATGCTTTAGATCCCCAAAAAACTGTTTGGGAAGAAATCTCTGACGGTCAAGATATTATGATGGTGGGACAAACCGAGATGCCTTCACGTGCTTATGTAAGCCGATTTAATTTTAAAGGCACTGATCACCAAAAGCGTGTGGGTGATCTATCGGGCGGCGAGCGTAACCGTGTTCATCTCGCCAAACTTCTGAAAAGTGGGGGAAATGTTTTATTACTAGATGAACCGACGAATGATTTAGATGTTGAAACACTCCGCGCATTAGAAGAAGCTTTATTAGCTTTTCCTGGATGCGCACTCGTGATTTCGCACGATCGCTGGTTTTTAGACAGAATCGCTACACACATTTTAGCATTTGAGGATGAAGGCAGCGTAACTTGGTTTGACGGTAATTATACGGATTACGAACAAGATCGACAATCGCGATTAGGTTCGGCAGCACTGACACCACATCGAATCAAATATAAAAAATTAAAAACAGTTGTTTAGTATTATGAATAAAGTTGTTTGACTTACAAATTTTTATCGTGTAAGACTTCAGTCCACTCTAACCTAGAAGGAAATTAAATATGAAAAAAGTAAAGACAAGCCAAATAGCTTTAACGATGCTGAGCACTGCTGTTCTTTGCGCTTCGTTAATCGGCTGTGTTAGATCTGAGCGTATCGTCACAGAAGAAGTAACCACGAGCGGTAAAAATTGGGTTGAAACTGAAACAACACAGTCTGTAAAAGACAAACGAGGCCACGTCCATATTGAAAAACAAAGCTTTTACGAAAAAATAAAATGTGTTTCAAAAAAAGACGGACGTAACATTGAAGCAGATAGTCCAGAGGCATGCTTTAAAAAAGGCGGAAAAATAATAGATAAAGTTATTACTAAAAAATCCTCCGAGGACTAAGCGTGTTTAATAAAATAGGGTAGATATTTATCTACCCTATTTTTTTTAAATCATAACGCTTCTGCCAAACGTTTAACTGCCATAATTTCCATGCCTTCTATCGGTGCTTTCGGCGCATTACCATACGGGATAATCGCGCGTTTAAATCCATGTTTAACTGCTTCTTTTAATCGTTCTTGGCCACTTTGTACGGGTCGAATTTCACCTGATAAACCGACTTCTCCAAACACAATTAAATCATTTGGTAAAGGTTTATTTCTAAGACTAGAAACAACTGCTAATAACATCGCGAGATCAGAAGCGGTCTCTGTTACACGCACACCGCCTACAATATTAACAAAAACATCTTGATTGTAAGTAACAATACCACAATGCCGATGCAAGACGGCTAATGCTAAAGCTAAACGATTTTGTTCTAAACCAACGGTTACGCGACGAGGATTGGCTAAATGACTTTCGTCTACTAAGGCTTGTACTTCTACCAAGAGCGGACGTGTTCCTTCTTGCGTTACCATCACAACACTGCCAGCAACCGATTCATGATAACGTGATAGAAAAATAGCCGAGGGATTATTCACTTCTTTTAAACCCCGATCGGTCATTGCAAAAATACCAAGCTCATTAACAGCACCAAAACGGTTTTTAACCGCACGAATCACGCGAAAACGGCTATCAGCATCACCTTCAAAATACAATACAGTATCGACCATATGTTCTAAGACACGTGGTCCTGCTAATGTACCTTCCTTGGTAACATGCCCCACCAAAAATAACGCCGTTCCTGTTTGTTTTGCATATCGCACTAATTGTGCCGCGCTTTCTCGTACCTGCCCTACTGAACCTGGTGCAGATTGTAATAACTCGGTATAAAGTGTTTGAACAGAATCAATGACTAGCATTTGCGGTTTTTCACGTGCCGCAATTTCTAAAATCCGTTCGACTTGTGTTTCTGCTAATAGTTGTAAGCCAAAATCGCCAACGCCTAATCTTTCAGCGCGTAATTTGATTTGTTCTAATGACTCTTCACCGGTCACATATAAAGCACGATTTTGTTTACCCAAATGTGCCAACATTTGTAATAAAACCGTCGACTTACCAATACCTGGATCGCCGCCAATTAATATCGCAGAACCTGAAACCAAACCGCCGCCCAAAACGCGATCAAGCTCAGATAATCCTGTAGACACCCGAATTGCGTGTTGCGTTGGAACCGACGCCAAATCAATGACTTGTGTTTCATCGAGCCCCGCATAGCCCTTGAAACGTGGATTCTGGCTAACAGACGATGGCTTAGCCAATGTGGCGACTTCTATTAAGCTATTCCAAGCGTCACAATCACTACATTGACCGTTCCACTTGGGACTTAACGCACCGCATTCTGTACAACTATAAGAGATTTTTGATTTCTGCATGCCTTATTGTATCAGTTTTTTGTTGACTATGCGGATAAAATGCTAGCGTATTTTTAAAACCGACGGGGAGAGACCAGAAACGCGGATTTTGTCTCAACAAGGAGGAAAACGGTTCTTTCTCTCCCCTATCGTAAAGTTTAACGATTAGTCAAGTCTGTTTCTTCATCTATCTTCTTTTCTGCGGGTGTTTCTTTTGTAGACTTATGTTTTCTATGATGCTTATGATGGTGATGTTTAGTACCGTCACAACGTTCACCTTTGCAATTATGTTTACGTTTGTGGTGATGTTTTTTACCATGGTGTTTTTTAGGATGCTGAGCTTTATGTTTTTCATGGTCTACAGCATGATCCATTACTTCTTGCGTCTGTTCGGCTTTATGTTCCGATGTTGCAAATGCAACCGGACAGCCTATCAACGAGCCTATCACCAAGCCACTGATTAATAAATTTTTCATCTCGCTCCCTCTTGTTTAAAGAAAAAATTCACAAACATGTACCGTTAAAAATAGTCTAAAAAAAATATTTCTTCAACTTTTTAAGCCAGAAATGCACATTAAGTCACCTTAAAATGACCTGCAAGCCTATTCGTAAGATTTGTTAGGCGTTTGGTCGATCGTAGGGTGCGAACAGCCATGCCAATGGCTTTTAATTGACCTATAATAACTACCAGGGATTTTCCTCGGGTTAAACCGGTATATAATAAATTTCTCTGTAATAGCATGTAATGCTGCGTAGCAATGGGAATAACAACGGCGGGATATTCTGAGCCCTGTGCTTTATGAATCGTCGTTGCATAGGCAAGCGAAAGTTCATCGAGTTCATCAAATTCATAATCGACTAAACGCCCTTCAAATAAAACGGTCATTAAACTGGTCTCTAAATTGATATTGGTAATAAAGCCGATATCACCATTGAAAACTTCTTTATTGTAATTATTAATAGTTTGGATAACCTTATCTCCCTCTGCATATGCATATCCAAAACGTGTAATGGTATTTTGTCCATTTGGATTCAAATGCTTTTGTAAATCAATATTCAATGCTCTTGCACCCAAACCACCCCGATTCATTGGTACTAAAACCTGAATATGACGAATCGGATCAAGACCAAAACGTTTTGGAATACGCTCAGTGACAACTTGCATTAATTTTTCGTGAATCAATTCTGGCGACTCTGCAGGCACCAAATAAAAATCCGTTAATCCGCTAGAAACAGCCGCCGTCTGCGGCAGTTGCCCTTGATTCACACGATGTGCATTCACCACAATTTGCGAGGTCTTCGCTTGTCTAAATATTTCAGTTAAACGAACCGTCAGTATTTGTTCTGAATCAATTAAATTAGCCAATACAGCGCCCGGACCTACAGAAGGTAATTGATCCACATCACCCACGAGCAAAAGACCTGCATGGTTCGGAATCGCTTTTAATAAATGATGCATCATCGTAATATCAACCATTGACATTTCGTCTATAACAACGAGATCAGCTTCCAATGGGTTATGTTCATCTCGTCTAAATCCGTGTCCTTGTGGATCAAATTCCAACAGTCGATGCAAGGTTTTAGCTTCTATTCCTGTGGAATCACTCAACCGTTTTGCTGCTCTGCCAGTCGGTGCTCCTAATAATATTTTATTTGTCTTTGCACAAATGATTTTTAAAATACTGTTGACTAAAGTCGTTTTACCAACACCTGGACCACCTGTAATAATGACCATTTTATTTTGCAATGCCATACGAATGGCTTCTTTTTGTGTCATAGAGAGTTGCAATTTTGTTTTATCTTCGACCCAAAAAATCGCTTTTTCGATATCAATGCCTTTGTTCCAAATCGTATTGTAAAGTGATAATCGCTTTAAATGCTGAACCACATTCACTTCAGCCCTATAAAAAGCAGCCAAAAAAATCAGCACTTCTGAATCTACATTTTCTGCCACCAAACGACCCGATTTACATTCTGCCTGTATCGCTGCTCTAATAATATCTTCCGGGATTTCTAATAATGCAACGGCACTCTCTACAAGCTTTTCTAAAAGCAACGCACAATGACCATCGTTGCTGCCTGCTTGCAACACATGCCGCACACCCGCTTCAGCACGTACTAACGATTGTTTTGAAATACCCAAGCGTTCTGCTAGCGCATCTGCTGTTTTAAAACCGATACCGTGTATATCTAAAGCTAACCGATACGGATTTTCCCGTACTTTACTAATCGCTTGTTGCCCATAGGTTTTATAAATTCTGACTGCTCGAGCTGTACCAACACCATGTGATTGTAAAAAAACAACGATCTCACGAATCATTTTTTGATCTTGCCAAGATTTAACAACACTATCTCGACGTACAATACCAATACCCGATAATTCCATTAAACGATCTGGCGTATTTTCAATCACATCAAAAACATGTATCCCAAAAGCTTGAATTAACTGTTTCGCAAAATGTGGCCCAATGCCTTTGACTAAGCCCGAGCCTAAATATTTTTCCATACCTTCGAGTGTGGAAGGTAAAACAACCCGTAAATGCTGCGCTTTAAATTGCAAGCCATATTCACGATTGGTAACCCAAGTGCCACTACAATCAACATATTCACCGGGTCCTACCGTTCCAGAACTGCCAACGACCGTCACAAGATCCCTCTGGCCTTTGACTTTGACTTTTAAAACACAAAAACCCGAGTCTTCATTATGAAACGTTAATCTTTCGATTGAACCACTTAAATGTTCTAGAGGTGTTTCTAACATCATTTCCCCTTAGGGTGGCTGCAGTAGCGTTTTTGCATTTGTTGTGCATGAATCAGTTGTTTTTTAAGTGTCTTCATGCGCCTCGGTTTACAGCCACCACGTAATTCCGCTTCTATTGCTTTTATTTTTTCACAGGTTCTTTCGCAATGCATCAAGCGGCGCTCGGTTTTAGCTGCGGCTTTTTCTATGGTCTTTTTCTGGCGTACTTCTAATTTTATCTTTTTTTGTGCTTCAAGCTCTTGTTTTTGCCTGATCTTTTGTGTATCTGGTAATGCACTTTCTTTTTCCAATACAACATCGAGATCCGTTAGCTTGTAAACATAAGGCAAAAAATCATCTGATGCCGAAGCTATCTCGCAGCCGCGATCACGAAATTCAACAACACCATTTTTATCCAGACAACGATAAACACCTGCTAGTGCGATATCGCAACTCAAAGCCCCTATGATGACAAGACATCTTAACAACATCACGCCAGCTGCCAATCAATCGGTGTTTTTTGCACGCTCTGTAAATAATCGTTGGTTTTAGAAAAATGCTTGCATCCTAAAAAACCTTGATGCGCCGAAAAAGGCGAAGGGTGTGTCGTTTTTAAAACACAATGTCGATCGGCGTGGATAAATTGTCCTTTGCATTGCGCATAAGAACCCCACAATAAAAACACAATGCCTTCCATTCTTTCATTGAGGATTTCTATCACACGATCGGTAAATTGTTCCCATCCTCGCCCCTGATGCGAAGCAGCACGACCCTTCTCAACCGTTAAGACACTGTTTAATAACAAAACACCTTGTTTTGCCCAATTTACCAAACAGCCATGTTTTGCCGGTAGAATGCCTAAATCGGCTTGTAATTCTTTATAAATATTCACTAAAGACGGCGGAGGTTGCACACCGAGTTGCACCGAAAAACAAAGACCATGGGCTTGACCCGGCCCATGATAGGGATCTTGCCCTAAAATCACGACTTTGACTGCATTCAAAGGTGTTAAGGTAAAGGCTTGAAAAACCTCTACCGTCTTTGGATAAATAATCTTTTTTTGATCTTTTTCTTGACGCAAAAACAAACGCAACTGCTGCATATAAGGCTTATCAAACTCTGTGCCTAAGACTTGCTGCCAACTTTCTTCTAACATAGAACGCTCTATATAATCCTTAGTCATTCGTATATTATCACAATCATGCTTAAATCAACTCCTCCTAAAACAGAAGCAGAACTTTTATCTCGCTGCCATCAAATAAGCGGCATCACCTTTGCTGCTTTAGCACGACGCTACTATCAAACATTACCTCATTCTCTCACCCAATCAAAAGGCTTCATCGGCCAACTGCTAGAATACGCGCTTGGCGCAAGCGCGGGTAATCAACCAGAACCCGACTTCCCGAATCTAGGCATTGAACTTAAAACAATACCCATTGACAAGCAAGGCCGCCCTCGTGAAACCACTTATGTCTGCACGGCCCCCATCAACTTACAAGCAGAAATCGAAACCTGGGAAGATTCTCGTGTGCGTAAAAAACTCGCACGCGTTTTGTGGATACCTATTGAGGCCGATCCCTTTATTCCTCTCCCTGATCGTTGTATTGGCAACGCACAGCTTTGGAGCCCTGATCCTGAAACCGAAGCGCGATTGCGCCAAGATTGGGAAGAACTGACACATATGTTACACCTGGGCCAAACCGATAATCTATCCGCTAAAACAGGGACATATTTACAAATCCGACCAAAAGCAGCTCACAGCCGTATTTTAAACGTCCATATTAATGAAAATGGTGAAGAAATCCTAATAAACCCCAAAGGTTTTTACTTAAGAACTCAGCTAACACAAAAAATATTAGCCTATTGTTATTGCAAAGCTTAGAGACCCCATTGCCTTCTTTACGCTAAATGGTCATACTAGATTTTTTCATTTTAAGCAAGTGGTATTACAAGATGACAACTCAAACAAGCTCGAAAAATACGCAAACTAACTTTCCGCGCAGCCACATTAGTGAAACTAAAATTGTGATTACCACGGCGCTTGCCTTATTTGCGATGTTTTTTGGTGCGGGCAATATTTTATTCCCATTGTATCTAGGCGCTAACGCGGGACAAAACATTGGCGTTACAACGCTCGGATTTTTAATTGCCGGTGTAGGCGTACCCTTTTTAGGACTTATCGCAACCAGTTTATTTAATGGCAGTTACCATGCCTTTTTTGCACGTTTAGGAAAAACACCGAGCTTTTTGTTGATTACTTTTTTAATTATTATCATCGGTCCTTTAGGTGCATTACCCCGAACAGAAGTCACCACCTTTCATACTTTACAGCCTTACTTACCAAATTTTTTTAACCAGAACGCGGTTTTTAGCCTGATTTATTGCAGTGTCGTTTTTCTATTAGCTTACCGAGAAGCCAAAGTTGTCGAAATTTTAGGCTTGTATTTAAGCCCTGTCAAAATTATTTCATTTACGGCATTAATTATTTTAGGCTTTGTTTCTATAGAACCAACCATACCGCATTCATCAGATGCGATCACAGCATTTAATAAAGCGATCATGAATGGTTATAACACCATGGATCTCTTAGGCGCCTTTTTTTATTGTGCGGTTGCTTTTAAAGCTATCAAGCGGGCAACGCACCATAACCCTGCACTCAACCCAACCACTTTGACTTTAAAATCTAGTGTTGTTGGCGCTTGCCTGACGGGCGCTGTTTATATCGGTTTTATGTGGATTGCACATAATCATGCCACAAGCTTGCACGGCTTGCCTGAAGAAAAAATGATCAGCGCCATTTCTATGCTGGTGCTAGGTAAATTTGGCGCATTGTTTGTTTGCATCTCAGTTTCTTTTGCCTGTGTGGCAACGGCACTCGCACTGGCGGATGTTTGTAGTATCTATCTTTATGAAGAAGTTTTTCATAAACGCGTCCCTAAAATTACCTGTTTGAGCATCGTCATGTTATTAACCTATTTAATGACAAACGTTGGTTTTCAGGGCATTTTGAGTGTAACGGTACCTATTTTGAACATTGTTTATCCCGCTTTAATCGTTTTATGCATTTTTAATATTCTGCATAAATGGAAAGACATACAGATGGTAAAACTGCCGGTTTTATTAACTAGCCTGGTTTTTGCAATAATGCTGTATTCTTGAGGATTTATTCTCAAGCGTTCGGATGTACTTTTGGCGTAGAATTAAGGCTAAGTGCGTCAGAGACTGTACCACGCGCTTTTCTAAAGTCATTAAAATCTATTTTTAAAAAAGCATTTTTTAGTTGGTTTGCCTGCGTATCGTTAACACGTCGTGTTATGCCGGAAGAATTGAGTTTTAGATTAGCTATCTGTGCTAAAAATTTAAGCGTTTCTGCTTGTTGTTCGATTCTTCGCCATTGCGTGTATATCTCTCGCCTTTCTCTTTCAATGGGTTGCTTGTTTCGTGTTTGTATTGCTAAAAGCCGCTTATTAAGTGCTTGTATCTCCCCTTGCATCTGTTTATTTGTCTCTCGAACCTTACGACAAACCTCGGCTGCTTGTAAATTTCCAACTGAGGACGTGGACATTTGATGATGTTTATCTCGCGCTTTGCTTAAACGGTCTCTAACTACTGATCCTCTTTCTTTTTCGTTATCCCAGTAACCTGCTTCAAGCATCTTTAACTTGCCCTGATTCACATCATTATGATTGTAATAAACTTTCTAAATTGGGAAGTTTCTTGCAATTTTATAAAAATAAAGCTAGACTAGTACTTAAAGAGGTGTGTAAATGTTAAGAACTACTGAAAAGCTAATCGAACAAGGATTCCGAAACCAAGTTATTAAAGATCGGAATTTACTAGATGTTTTTACAGGCACAGACGCTAGAAGATATGCTTTGATTAATAAGGCACTAAAAAAGAAAGAAATTGTTCGCTTACATCGCGGCATGTATATGCTAGCACCCAAGTATCGAGAAAAAAGTATCAGTCAATTTTTTGTCGCTGGTCAAATGGCTCCAGACAGTTTTATTTCTTTCGAAACCGCTTTATCTTACCACGGATGGATCCCTGAAAAAGTAACGC
Organism: Gammaproteobacteria bacterium; assembly: GCA_044225595.1. GTDB lineage: Bacteria > Pseudomonadota > Gammaproteobacteria > UBA6186 > Azoamicaceae > CADEGZ01. Next base: position 85,732 of record JBGAIG010000004.1, on the reverse strand, counting down.
TTGTGAAAAGTGTGATTTCAAAAGGACGCACAAAAAACTTTCACACGCCTATTGGGGAATTTGAATATATCAAAATTCCAATCAATAAAGATGCATTTTTCAGTGGTGTCACTCGCAAAGTGCTAAACGATCAGCCGTTTCTAATTGCAACACCTTTAAGAGCATTAGCTGATTATATTTATACGAGAAAAATTACAGACGAAGAACTCGATTATCTACGAGAAAGCATGCGAATTGAAGAAGAAAATTTAGAAACTCTAACGTCTAAAGATTTTGACGAAGTGCTTACTGTATATACAGCAAAACGTGTTTTATATTTTTTACAAAACCTCAGGAAAAAATTGGAGAAATAATGTCGACAATTATCAGTGAAAGAGTACAACAATATTCACCCAAAACACCCGAAGAAGAAAGCCATGTCCTAAAAGAAATTTTACAGGAAATTATTCTTTGTGGGTTATCAAATGCGGGGTTTTTTGAAGAAGCTATTTTTCAGGGTGACACTTCTCTACGCATCTTTCATAATCTCGGGCGTTTTTCTGAAGACTTAGATTTTATCTTAAAAAAACCTAACCCTGATTTTAAATGGCAACCTTTTTTGGCAGCGATCGAAGAGACTTGTACCGAATACAGACTTTCACCAGAAATTATTGATAAAAATAAAGCGGACAATGTTCAGAAGATGTTTTTGAAAGATAATTCCATTATTAAACTATTAAACCTGTCTTTTCGATATCCATCAGAACAAAAACTAACTATTAAGTTAGAAATTGATATTAACCCTCCTGCTGACTCTGGTACTGAAATAAGATTTTTAGACTTTCCTATAACCTCTCAAATGCTGATCCAAGACCTTTCCAGTAATTTTGCTGGAAAAAGCCATGCTTTACTCTGTCGGAAATATATGAAAGGCCGCGATTGGTATGACTTTCTTTGGTATGTTGCTAAAGAAGCGCCCATAAACTTTATCTTTTTACAGGATGCCATTAATCAACAAGGTCCTTGGGCTGGAAAAGGAATAGAAATTACGCCAAACTGGTACCTGACAGAGCTTGAAAAAAAAATCCATAGTATTGACTGGAAAGAAGCAGCAAATGAAGTCTCATCTTTTCTAAATGAACAAGATAGAAAAACATTAAAACTATGGAGTATTCCTTTGTTTATGGATAGAATTGCAAAACTTAAAAATACTTTAGATAATTTTTTTCTGAAAGAAAATGAAATAAACGATTTAGTTAAGTTTCGGGGACATTTAAATGAAATAGAAAAAAAATTAATCATGAATTTTCTTAAAAATATTCAAGGTTATTTTCTTAAATATGGTTACAAAATTGATGGGTGCAATGTAGAACGTGAAAAACTAAGTAATGGAATAATGTATATTTTTTCGGGAAACAATAAACAATATAAAATTAAAATTGGCAGAGCATTATTTAGTGACAACAGGCTCAATGAGGCATTGTCTGAAAATTCTACTCAAGAGAGTTACAAAAATCTTTTACGTAATAAAGAACTTAAAATTGGTGATCCTTCGACTTTCGTATAAAGGGTTAAAAGATCAATTAAATTAAAACTGAGGCGGATGCACGATAGCCGGATATCGGCGCGTATACTGCTCACCCAAAGCAACAGCACGCATTCGATCTTCTGGTGCCATACCATCAATTAAAGATTTTAAGACTTCCGGCGTTTGATCCATTTGCTCAATTAAACCGGTTTTTATCCAAGCATAAGCTTGAATGTCACTTTGTTTAATTCCATTACCATTCAAATACAATAATCCCAATTGATATTGTGCTTGCCTGGCGCCCTGATAGGCGGCATTTCGAATCCAAATAGATGCCTTTGCTGCATTGCCAGGCACACCATTACCTTCTAAAGTCATTAATCCCAGCATGTATTGCGCATAGGCATGCCCTTTTTTTGCAGCCTTACGATACCATTGATAGGCTTGTTCGGAATCTTGCTTAACCGATTTTCCAAAATAATACATCTCTGCTAATTCAATTGCTGCTAGAGCAAAACCTTGATTAGCTGCCAATGCATACCAACGATTCGCTTCTTTTAAATCTTTAGGTAAACCAAACCCGGTAGCATAACGACGTCCCACTCGAAATTCTGCCATTAAAAATCCCGGCTGTTGACTCGCTGCTTTATACCATCGCATGCTTTTTACCATATCTGCTGAAACACCACGTCCTTCTTGATACAAGATGCTTAACATCAACTGTGCATAAGGCTGCCCTGCCTGTTCCGCTGCCATCTGATAATGATATGCTGCTTCTTGCAAATTACGAGGTACGCCTTTACCTGCATGATACAAATCGCCTAATTCGCTTTCTGCATTCACGATACCTTGATCTGCTGCCTTGGTATACCAAACAGCTGCCTGCTGATAGTTTTGTTCAACACCCCAGCCATCCCGATATAAGTTACCCACTAACAATTGCGCTGGCGCATAATCACGTTCGGCTGCAAGCTTAAACCAACGCGCTGCTTCTTCGTGATTTTGCGGCACATACTGCCCCATTTCAGATAGCATGCCCAATTTAAAGGCGGCTTCACCAGAACCCTGTTCGACTGCAGAAAGATAATACGCTCGCGATAATTTTGGATTTTTGTGAATCAAACGTCCTTCGGCATACAAATCGCCCAACGCTGTCAAGGCTTCTGCATTTCCCTGATCAGCCGCAGCTGTCAGTGTTTCTAAGCCTTCTGCAACACGATGGCGGCTTTTGCCACGAATCAATAACCACGCTTTTCGATATTCTGCCTCATACGACCCTAAAGCCGCTGCAGAACTATACCAATAACAAGCTTTTTCACGATTCACTTTAACGCCATACCACCCTTTCGCATATAGATCTCCCAATGCTAGCATGGCCGTCATATCACCTTGGTAGGCCGCTTTTTCATACCAGCAAACCGCGCGGCGAATATCTTTTTCAACACCTAATCCATCTCTATAAAAATGACCTATCTGAATTTGTGCGTAGGGCAAATCACAAGCAGCTGCTCTAGAAAACCAATAAAAAGCGGCTTTTGGGCTCCTCATCGCTGCACCTTCGCCGTTTAAATACATCTCGCCTAAACGTGCTTCAGCAACTGGATCGCCTTCATTTGCACAATATACCAATGCATCTAATGCCAATTGCTCTCGGCTTTTGCCGTGAGAATAAACATCTTGTTCTTTGCTGTATTTAATATTGTCGCCTTCTACGGTAGGCGGTACGGGTGGGGGTGCCAAAGGCAAGGTACAAGCCGTTAATGCTAATAAAGCAATGCTTTGTAGTAAAAAAAGTAGGCCTCTCATAGCAATACAGTATGGCATTGAAGCAGCTAATTGACTAGTGATAAATTTAACTTACTTTTTATTTATGCGCTATGCTGTAAGTTATGTTTTATACTCTCGGAAGATGTATCTTGATTATGTTCTGCTGGCTTGATTTAGTCCTTGCCACACTCATACTCTATTTTTTAGCTTTCCTGCCAGAACAACTAACACGATCCTGGTATCCTACGCTATTTCAAGGCTGGTGTTGGATTTTTATTCGCGCACTCGGCGTCAACTTAAAGCTACATCAAAAAAACGCCTTCCCTTTGCCAAAACAATTTATCCTCATCGGCAATCATCCTTCTGCTTTTGAAGATCTCGGTATGCCTGCTTTATTTAAAGCGCGCTTTTTAGCCAAAATGGAATTAAAAGACTGGTGGATATTGGGACGAATCAGCGTTGCCACGCGAACGTTATATGTACAACGTGACTCCCGCGAATCACGTCAAGCTTCCAAAAATGCACTGATGCAATGTTTGCAGCAAAAAGAAAGTATTGCATTATACCCAGAAGGCGGTTGCAAGGGCCGTCGTATCCATCTGCCTTTTCAATACGGCAGCTTTGATATTGCCATACAAACAGGTGTTCCCATTATTCCTGTCTTTTTACACTATGAAGCGCAAGAAGCTTTTGAATGGCGTCCACAGCAACTACTGATACACAAGCTTTGGGAAATTTGGCGCAGTCCAAACAAAAATGCCAATTATTACGTTTTTGATGCCATTGATCCGAAAAAGTTTGAAAACAAAGCCGCTCTTTGCAGCCATGTTGAAAATCTTTATCTACAATGGCAATCTAAATATCTCGGATAATGTTAACATTGGGTTATGACAAGTTTTCAACAACGCGATCATTCATGGTATATAGAAGCGGTTTCGCTGAATGCTATTACAGCGGCAATTGATACACCCTGCTATGTCTACTCAAAAGCTATATTGGAACAGCAATGGTATGCGTTTAATACCTCCTTTCAAAATCAGCCCCATCAAATTAACTATGCCGTTAAAGCCAATAGCAATTTAGCTATTTTAAATATTTTGGCAAAGTTAGGTTCTGGATTCGATATCGTCTCTGAAGGCGAATTACAGCGCGTGTTGAAAGCCGGTGGTTTACCTGAAAAGATCATTTTCTCAGGGGTTGGTAAAACAGTGCGAGAGCTAAAAATGGCTTTAGAAGCGGGCATCGGCTGTATTAATATCGAATCTAAAGCGGAATTAGAACGCTTAAATGAATTAGCCATTGCACTTCAAAAAAAGGCAGCCATTGCGATTCGGGTCAATCCTGATGTGGATTCCCAAAGCCATCCCTATATTTCAACGGGTCTGCAAGAAAATAAATTTGGCGTTAACATCACAGAAGCTTTAGAACTTTATCAGCAAGCTTCAACACTATCAGGTATTCACATCCAAGGCATTACCTTTCATATTGGCTCTCAAATAACGACTTTATCACCGTTTTTAGAAGCGCTAGACAAAATATTAGTGCTGATTGAAAAACTTAAAAAATTAGGCATTACATTTTCGCATCTCAATGTAGGTGGTGGATTAGGTGTGTGTTATCAAAACGAAACGCCACCAACACCTAAAGAATACGTTGATGCGATAGTCGCTGCTGTTCAACAAAAGCTCAGACATAAGGCTGCAGATTTAACAATTCATATAGAGCCAGGCCGCGCCATTGTTGCTGATGCCGGTGTTTTATTAACGCGCGTTCAATATATTAAAACACAGGGGTCCCTAAAATCTTTTGCCATTGTTGATGCAGGCATGAATGATTTATTGCGGCCTGCGCTTTACAACGCCTGGCAAGACATTGTGCCTGTTAATACAAAACTCAACCCTGCTGTACCTGCACGCCTGTATGATATTGTAGGCCCCGTTTGCGAAACAGCAGATTTCCTAGGTAAAGATAGATTGTTATCTTTGGAAGCAGGAGATTTACTGATGATCCGTCATGCTGGCGCTTATGGATTCAGCATGAGTTCCAATTACAACTCCCGACCGCGCGCTGCAGAAGTCATGGTTGATGGCGATCGCTTCCAGGTGGTGCGGCCTAGAGAAAATGCGCAGGATTTATGGGCTTCTGAAATCATCTTAAGTGCTTAAACAGCACTAAACCATTTACAAATATGGGTTTTTCCCTGAAAATAGACGCTTAATTCTATCAAAATACAAGGGTATTTTTCATGTCGCAACACGCAACGATATCGCAATATACGGTTATTGCATTCTATAAATTCACTAAGCTAACTAATTTATCTGATTTACAATTGGCCGTTGCGCAGTTTTGTAAAGAACACGCTATCTTAGGCACTATCCTGCTTGCTAACGAAGGTATCAATGGCACAATCGCAGGTAGTGATCAAGACATTACAACTGTCGTTGCTTTTCTACGTTCCCACAAACCATTTGCTGAACTGCAATTTCGTTATACCTATGCTGATTTCAACCCCTTTTATAAAATGAAAGTACGCATCAAAAAAGAAATTGTCGCGTTGCGTGCTCCGAATATTAATCCTAATCAAAAAACAGGCATACAAATAAAACCAGAAGCCTGGGAAACCTTGATTGCCGATCCCGAAATATTTTTGATTGATACACGTAATACTTACGAATGCGAATTAGGAACTTTTCCGGGCGCACATAATCCAGAAACCGACGTCTTTAGAGATTTTCCTGCTTATGTGAAACAAAATTTAGATCCGACTAAACATAAAAAAATCGCGATGTTTTGTACGGGTGGTATTCGATGTGAAAAAGCATCTAGCTATTTACTAGAACAAGGATTTTCGGAAGTTTACCAATTACAAGGCGGGATTTTAAATTATCTCGAAAAAATCCCTGCTGAAAATAGCACATGGCAAGGGGAATGTTTTATTTTTGATAATCGAATTACGGTATAAAATCGCCACTGTTTCACTATTTTTTAGCTCCCCTTCTACTTAAGACATCTCTCCCCTCTACTGCCGCCAGGGGAGAGATACTTTTTATTCCAAATCAAAACGGCACATCATCATCAAAAGCTTCATCTGATGCTGCCATAGCAGGTGCAGATGCTTTAGCAGGCGCACGCTGAGAAGCGTTGCTTGGCATAGCCGCCATATCTTGCGGCATATCACCCATTTGATCATTGTGATCAAATGGCGCACTGCCACCCGTCCCTTTGGAATCCATTAATTGCATATTATTCGCAATAATTTCCGTTGTGTAGCGATCTGCACCGCTTTGATCTTGCCACTTGTTCGTTCTAATAGAACCTTCGATAAAGACTTTAGAACCTTTACGTAAATATTGTGCTGCAATTTCAGCCAAACGATTAAAAAGCACAATACGATGCCATTCGGTACGTTCTTGTTTTTCACCTGTTTTACTGTCTTTCCAAAACTCGCTGGTTGCAACACGAATATTCGTTACTGCAGAACCACTCGGCAAATACCGCACTTCTGGATCTGCACCCAAGTTTCCCATGATCATTACTTTATTAAGTCCTCTTGCCATCTGACACCCCTCTTAAAATGAACTGAAAATTCCACGTAAACCAAATCATTGCTAGCACAATGCAAAAATAGAATATTCCTACCATACCATATTTAGCATCCAACCAACCACCCAGAATACCCCCTAAAAATAAACCTAAAAATTGTGCTGACGAATAAATCCCTAACGCTGCTCCTCTGTGTTCGGGAGGCGAAAGTTGCGAAACCCATGCAGGCAAACTGGCTTCTAGGGTATTAAACGCCGTAAAAAAAACCCATAAACTTAAGCCAAAACCCACAACCGAGCCAGAAAAAAACATCATGCCCAATTCGGATATTCCAAAGAGAAATACAGCGCCTGTCAACCCATATTTAACGTAAGCTTTTTTCTCCATTACCCATAAACAAGGTGCTGTTGCTAAGAGCGAACTCAAAAATACGGGTAAATAAAAATGCCAGGTTTTGCTTTCTAAAAATCCCATTGCTTGCACAAAAATGGGTATTTTTAAAAAGAGTGCAATTAAACTGGCATGTAAGACGAATACGCCAAAAAAAAGCGGCATTAATGATGGATGTACTAAGATTTTCGGCTCAAATTTTTGAAGCGTTTTAGCAGATTGCAGCAGAGATACGGGCGTTGGGACAAAGACAATCAATACCACAATCGCCAATAATGAAAAAATTGCTGTGATCCAAAAAATTCCCTGAATACCGCCAAACTGCGTCAACCAAGGCCCCAAGATCATCGCTAATCCAAAAGACAAACCAATGGTAATGCCAATCACCGCCATCGCACGTACACGCACTTCTTCACGAACCAAATCTGCAAGTAATGCCATAATAACGCAGCCAATCGCACTTGCCCCTTGAAGACTACGCCCCAGGATAACCCCATAAATAGAATCTGTAACGGCTGCTATGATACTGCCCAGTGCAAACAACAACAGGCCTAAGACAATCAGCGGCTTTCGGCCAAAACGATCAGAGGCAACCCCAAAAGGGATTTGCAGTAAGGCTTGTGTGAGCCCATAGGCCCCAAGTGCAACGCCCACCCAAAAGGGTGTAACCGAATTTAGTTGTTTAGCATATATCGAAAAAACGGGTAGGATCATAAACAATCCCAGCATTCTTAAGGAAAATATCCCCGATAAGGCTAACAAGCTTTTACGCTCTACAGAATTTATCATCATATCAACTATGTCAATAAAGGCGAATGATCGTTATAATAACAAGTTCTTATTCTGAGTGAAAACTGAAAGTTTAAGCGGGGTTTAGGCGATAATGCACACAATATCGATTCGTGGCGCTCGCACGCACAACTTAAAAAACATCGACTTAGCCCTCCCCAGAGATAAGTTGATTGTGATAACCGGTCTCTCTGGTTCTGGTAAATCTTCTTTAGCATTCGATACCTTATATGCCGAGGGTCAACGGCGTTATGTTGAATCGCTTTCTGCCTATGCAAGACAATTTCTGGCTTTAATGGAAAAACCCGATGTCGATCACATCGAAGGATTATCCCCTGCTATTTCTATCGAACAAAAATCGGTTTCGCACAATCCGCGTTCGACGGTTGGCACCATCACAGAAATTTATGATTATTTAAGACTGTTGTTTGCACGCGTTGGCACACCACATTGCCCAACACATCACACACCGCTCGCAGCACAAACCATTAGTCAGATGGTCGATAATATTTTACTTTTGCCAGAAAACACCAAAATCTTATTATTATCGCCTGTGGTACAAGCACGCAAAGGTGAGCATATCCAACAAATCGAAGAACTTAAAAGCCAAGGGTTTGTTCGGGCACGTATTGATGGTAAAATTTTTGAATTAGCAGAAGCGCCTCAATTGGATTTGCGCAAAAAACATACGATTGAAGTGGTCGTCGATCGCTTAAAAATAAATCCCAATATTCAAAGTCGTCTTGCAGATTCCTTAGAAACTGCCATTAATTTATCCAATGGTCTTGTGAATATTCATGTGGTTGATGATAACCATAAAATACTCAAAGAATTTGTTTTTTCCTCAAAATTTGCTTGTACACAATGCGGTTATAGCTTAACAGAACTCGAACCGCGCTTATTTTCTTTTAATAATCCATCTGGCGCCTGCCCTACCTGCGATGGACTTGGCGTTAAACACTTTATTGATCCTGATAAAGTGATTATTGATAATACCTTAAGTCTTAGCAATGGCGCGATTCGGCATTGGGATTGTCATAATTCTTATTATTATAATATGCTAAGTTCTTTAGCCAAACATTACAAATTTGACTTAGACGCCCCTTTTAAGAAACTGTCGAAAAAAATTCAAGATATTTTACGCTATGGCAGCGGCGACACTGAAATCTCATTCCGCTATCTACAAGACAACGGAAAAACCATCGTTCGCACCCATACCTTTGAAGGCATTATTCCCAACATGGAACGACGTTATCACGAAACTGAATCGAACTATGTACGAGAGGAATTGGCAAAATATCTCACGTATAAAACTTGTACCAGCTGCGATGGTACACGTCTCAAAGAAACAGCACGACATGTCTTTATCGAAAATCATACGCTGCCCAATATTACTGCTTATTCCATTATACAAGCCCTTAATTTTTTTAAAAAATTATCCCTATCGGGTGCTAAAGGTCAAATTGCCAATAAAATTTTAAAAGAAATTATCAGCCGCTTAGAATTTTTAGTTAACGTTGGCTTGGAATATCTGTCTTTAAATCGCACTGCCGATACATTATCTGGCGGTGAGACACAGCGCATTCGCTTAGCCAGTCAAATCGGCGCTGGTCTTGTGGGTGTAATGTACGTCTTAGATGAACCTTCGATTGGTTTACATCAACGCGATAATGCACGCTTATTAAAGACTTTAAATCACTTGAGAGACTTGGGTAATACAGTCATTGTCGTCGAACACGATGAAGAAGCGATTTTAGGTGCAGATCATGTCGTTGATATTGGTCCCGGTGCAGGTGTACACGGCGGTCAAGTTGTCGCATTTGGTACACCTAAACAAATAATGAAAAATGCGGCTTCTATCACGGGACAATATCTCTCGGGTAAAAAATCCATTCTCATTCCCAAAAAGCGTCGAAAAGTGGATGAAAATCGTTTGATTACACTAAATGGCGCATCAGGTAATAATTTAAAGCAACTGGATGTAAGCTTTCCTATCGGCTTAATGACTTGTATCACGGGCGTTTCGGGCTCAGGCAAATCTACTTTAATCAACGATACGCTATATCCGATTGCTGGAAAATTATTAAATGGTATTAAGCAAATGGAAACGCGTACTTATAAGGATATCAGCGGACTCGAACATCTGGATAAAGTCATTGATATTGATCAAAGTCCGATTGGCAGAACACCGCGTTCAAATCCAGCGACTTATACGGGTCTTTTTACGGACATTCGTGATCTTTTTGCAAATACAGAAGAATCACGCAGCAGAGGCTATAAAGTCGGGCGCTTTAGTTTTAATGTCAAAGGTGGACGTTGTGAGGCCTGTCAGGGCGATGGTCTTATTAAAGTCGAAATGCATTTTTTACCAGACGTTTATGTGCCTTGCGATGTTTGTCATGGCAAGCGCTACAATCGAGAAACCTTAGAAGTTTTTTACAAAGGTAAAAATATTCACGAAGTGCTCGAAATGACGGTTGAAGATGCACTGATATTTTTTAAAGCTGTCCCGCCAATCGCACGTAAACTCGAAACTTTAGCCGATGTGGGCTTGGCTTACATCAAAATTGGACAAAGTGCGACAACCCTGTCGGGTGGCGAAGCACAACGTATAAAATTGTCTAAAGAACTCTCTAAAAGAGATACCGGTAAAACACTCTATATTTTGGATGAACCAACTACCGGTCTACATTTTCATGACGTTAAACACTTAATTGAAATATTGCAAAGGCTTACTGAGCGCGGTAATACGATTATTGTTATCGAGCATAACCTAGATGTGATTAAAACTGCGGATTGGATTATTGATCTAGGACCCGAAGGCGGCGATGGTGGCGGTGAAATTGTGGCAGTCGGTACACCCGAGGCTGTCGCTAAAGTTAAAAAGTCCTATACGGGTCAATTTTTAAAGCCCTTGCTCTTTAAATTGGCGACATAGCTTCTGAAAAGTGCTTCAGAAACTTGTTTCTGCATATAACGCGACTTATGATGATGAAATAGACTGAGATGTACATTTGATTTTTGATGTTTGGCTTTTGTGATTTCTACCTGATTCGCATGTACTGCTTTGTTTTCATCGACAAATTTTTGACTAAAAAGCATTACCCGAGGTTTTAATTTTCCGCGCATTCGTTTAGATAAGAATTTTAATCTGAATACAATTCGAAATATATGCGAAAAAATCAGCAATCGTCGCTGATCGGCATTAAAATCATTTAAGCAACTTTGTTCTTCTTCGATAATTTTTCGCTTACGCCATTCTAAGTCTGCAAGACGTTTCTTTTCGTCCTTTGTCATTAGCATGATGCTCTCCAACGCAACATTACTAATAATCAGTATAGAATCTAACAAAAGTTTAGGCGGTTATCTGCAAAATTTTTTTAGCTGTATTTAAAGCCAGTATTATAATCGATTTGAAGGAGACTGTGGTTCTGTCAGCGCTATATTGATAGAGGGAGGTGTAGCTGGGTCTACGCCGGATTGATCAATAGAATGCTTAACCATTTTACCTAATCCACGAACTGCAATAATCCAAAGTGTAATCACCACTAAAAATATCGTTGCAATATAAGGAATAGTCGCTGCTAAATTACCACACATGACTAAGAGAAATTGAATCGAAATCGAACCGCCGGATTTCCCTAAACGAGAAGCAATACCATCCACAACCGCTTTACCTTTTCGTTGCTGCTCTCTCGATAAAGGCACAAATGCAATTTCTTTGGTTTCATCAAATAGCGTATATTTTGAAGCTCTACCTAAGCAAATTTGTGCGGCGCCAAATATTAAAACAAGCTTTGCGATAGGCATACTAAAAAGAGAATACAATAAATCAGAGAAATATAAATTGCTTTCATACAACAAGCATCCAAAAAAGCCAACGCTCGTTATCAGCCAAATCATTGGCGTTATCATTGCCGTGACCGTCCAACCATAACGACGAATCACATTCCCAGATAATATAAAGCCTGATAAAGTTGCGAAGATGCCTGTAATAGAGGCTATCTGATTCATAAAAGCATTAAAATCACTTGCATTCGGATAGCGGAGTTTTACTTGATCTGTCCATAACACATCTGCAAAATTAAAGACAATATTATAAGCAACGACTAAAGTTGTAATGTACAACATGTAACGTGATTTTATTAAGTAGGTAAAACATTCGAGCAAGCTAAATTTTTGAAGCGCTTCTTCAGAAACAGGTTTTCTTGTAACGACTATAATATTTGTACGCTGCTGCTCTTTGGCTATCATCCGATTAACCCATCTAAACAACACGACAATCACAATACCAATGAGCAAAACAACACCTAATTGCAAGGCTAATGATTGTTCCCAAGCAACAGCACCAAAGGGCAGTTCAGCATTATATTCCTCTAGGGTTAACCATCGCGCCATTTGGCCTGAAAATATACCAGAAAAATTTGCTGCGAGTGCAAAAATGGCATAAAAGCGTTTCGCTTCATTCACAGAGGTTATTTCATTGGCAAACCCCCAAAACAGCATTGACAGAATAGCAGTACTCCATAATTCGGATAAGACATAGAAAATCGTGAGATGCCAATGACGAATGATAGAAATTAATCCGCTTAATCCTTTGGGTAAATTATTTTGTAAAATATCAGCGAGGGTTGTTAGTTCTAAAGCCGATCGATTGGGATACAAAACGAGTAAAAACAAAGTAAAAAAGCCGAGAAAAAAAGCCAACATCGTATAAAAAACCTGCTCGCGATTTAAATGATGTGTTAGTTTTGTATAGATAAAAGTGAGCAAGACAGCACCAGGCAAAACTGCCCAGACTTTTAAGAAAGGAATGACTTCTGCACCCGAACCTTCCGAAGTAACCACTAGGGTTATCTTCATGCATCTTAAGACATTGTAAACAAAGGTGATCAGAAAAAAGAGCGCCAGCATCGGCAAAAGTTTTTTAAGTTCGTGCCTGTAGATAGGCCACAGAAAATTGCGAAGTTTACTAAACGGTTTAGGCTGCAGAGATTGCATAGACACTAAGCCCCACCCTATCTAAAAAACCTTGATTCTGATTCGTATTCTCGAACTACTATGCCGCAGCCTGATTATGACGTTCCACAAATTCTACGATTGCCATAGGTGCACAATCCCCTTTACGGTTACCGCATTTTAAAATCCGAATATACCCGCCTTGACGTTCCTTAAAACGGGGCCCTACATCCGAAAATAATTTTGAAACGACATCTTTATCTCGTAACCGATCAAAAGCCAAGCGGCGATTTGCAACACTATCCGTTTTAGCTAATGTCACAAAAGGCTCCAGCACGCGTCTTAAATCTTTGGCTTTTGGCAAAGTGGTTTTGATCACTTCGTGACGTATCACAGCATTAACCATACTTTGAAACATCGCCTTACGGTTGCTCGATGTGCGTTTAAATCTTCTACCTGCATTTCTATGACGCATAACTATAACCCTTTCTCAACTAATCTTGTTGTGTACTGGCTGGTGGCCAATTGTCTATTTTGGTACCCATTGAAAGCCCTTTTTGCGTTAAAATATCTTTAATTTCGGTTAAAGATTTCTTACCCAAATTAGGTGTTTTCAATAATTCTACTTCCGATTTTTGAATTAAATCCCCAATTAAAAATATATTTTCTGCTTTTAAGCAATTTGCAGAACGAACGGTTAACTCCAAATCATCAACCGAACGCAACAGTAAGGGATCAATTTCTGTTTTCAGACGAAGCGGCTCTGCCTGCTTCTCACCTTTTAATTCTACAAAAACTGATAATTGATCAACTAAAATACTGGCAGCCCAACGAATCGCTTCTTCTGGTTCAATCGTGCCATTGGTTTCTAAATCTAAAACCAATCTATCTAAGTCGGTTCGTTTGTCAACACGCGCATTTTCAACAACATAGGTAACGCGGCGAACCGGACTAAATGAAGCATCCAATTGCAGCCATCCAATGGATTTTGTTTCTTCTTCTGGATTCTGACGCATACTGATAGATTCGTATCCGCGGCCTCTGACAACACGAACCGTCATTTTTAGTTCGCCTGCTTTTGTCATATGCGCTATCACATGGTTAGGATTAATAATCTTCACATCATGTGGCAATTCAAAATCAGCGGCTAAAACGGAACCTTCGCCTTGTTTATTGAGCTTAAGTTCAACTTCGTCACGATCTTCCAATACAAATTCAATGCCTTTAAGGTTTAATAAAATATCAATAATATCTTCTTGTACGCCTTCTTTGGTTGTATATTCATGAAGCACGTCTTCAATGTGCGCTTCAACAACAGCACACCCTGGCATAGATGAGAGCAAAACACGTCTTAAGGCATTGCCTAAAGTATGCCCAAAACCACGTTCAAGCGGCTCTAGCACAACTTTAGCTCGCTGATAGCCCGCTTGTTGAACATCAACTAATCTTGGCTTTAAAAATTCTGTTACGGCACGTTGCATGAATGACTCCTCTACGGGTGGGCGGACACAGCAGTCCTCCCCTACTCTATTTCGCGTACAACTCTACTACCAACTGTTCGTTGAATTCAGTTGGCAATTCATTTCTATCAGGAATACGTTTGAATGTGCCTTTCATAGCGCTCACATCCACATCTACCCACTCTGGAAAACCGGCACCTTCTGCTAAACGCAAAGCATCTTGAACACGCACTTGCGATTTCGCCTTTTCACGCACAGTAATGACATCACCGGCTTTTACAGCACAAGAAGGAATATTGACAATTTTATCGTTCACTAAGATGGCTTTATGCCGCACCAATTGACGCGCCTCTGCACGTGTCGATCCAAACCCAAGACGATACACCACATTATCTAAACGACATTCTAATAATTGAAACAAATTCTCACCGGTCGCGCCCTTACGTCTAGCTGCTTCTGTATAATATTTATGAAACTGCCGCTCTAAGACACCATACATGTACCTAAACTTTTGTTTCTCACAAAGCTGCACACCATGGTCAGTTGTGCGCCGCGTTTTTTTAGCACCATGCATCCCTGGCGGTGTTGCCAGTTTACACTTAGAAGCAATTTCTCGAACGCGACTTTTTAACGCTAAATCGGTTCCTAATCTTCTTTGTACTCTACAGGTAGATCCCAGGTATCTTGCCATTTTACTTTACCTCAATGATTAAACACGGCGTTCTTTTTCAGGTCTGCACCCATTATGGGGAACACCTGTTTTATCTGTAATCCGCAATATTACTAAATTTTCACCTACCGCACGCACAGCTGATTCCCGACCAGGACCAGGCCCACGAACATCCACATCCACCATTTTTAACCCAAATTCTTTTGCTTGCAAAACCGCCTTTCTAGCTGCCATTTGCGCTGCATAGGGCGTGCTTTTGCGAGAACCTTTAAATCCAGCAGCACCCGCTGTTTGCCAGGCAATCGTATTACCCTGAGAATCCGAGATGGTGATAATGGTATTATTAAAAGATGCAAACACATGCACAGTACCCGTAGTAACCGTACGTTTTACTTTTTTACGCGTTCTAACTGCTGTTGTCGGTTTAGAACTTGATGCTTTTGCTGTTGATGCCTTTGCCATTTACAAATTTCCTACACTATTTTTTTGACTCAGATTGTGGCTTCATGACCATTTGACTTTGTCGCTTACGTCCTTTACGAGTACGTGCATTCGTTTTAGTCCGTTGCCCACGAACCGGTAAACCACGCTTATGACGAATACCACGATAACACTTAATATCCCCCAGCCGCTTAATATCCATCGCAACGCGACGGCGCAGATCACCTTCTACAACATATTCATTCACAGCTTCCTGCAATACAGTTGTATATTCATCTTTTAAATCACTGACTTTTCTGGAAGGCTCAATACCCACTTTTTTGCAAATTGCCATTGCTCGATGGCTACCAATACCATAGACACTCCGCAATGCAATGCGAATATGTTTATTGGGCGGAAGTATAACGCCTGATACTCGTACGGTCATAATAATTAGCCCTGCCTTTGATTATGTTTACTTGTCTTTTTGCAGACAATCTTGACCGCCCCTTTACGACGGATAACGCAACATTCGTCGCACATTTTTTTAACCGATGCTCTTACTTTCATCCTCGTCCTCGATACCCATCGCATAAATAGATGGTAATTCTACGCCTATAAACTCGTTTAGGCTAGTCCTAAATGGGCGGACCGATAACTTTTTAAAACTTATCGCAGACCTTTTAGGTTAGCTTTCTTCATCAAAGCCTCATATTGATGGGACATCAGGTGTGCCTGCACCTGTGCCATAAAATCCATCACAACCACAACAATAATCAATAACGAAGTCCCGCCAAAATAAAAAGGCACGTGCCAACCCATCACCAAAAACTCGGGCAATAAAGAAACTAAGGTAATATAAATGGCACCGACAATCGTTAATCGCGTCATGACTTTATCAATATAGTGCGCTGTCTGCTCGCCTGGCCGAATACCTGGGATATAGCCACCTGATTTTTTTAAATTCTCGGCTGTTTCTTTTGGATTAAATACCAATGCAGTATAAAAGAAACAAAAGAAAATAATAGCAGCTGCAAATAATAAAATATAGCAAGGCTGTCCTGGTGATAAAGCAAGACTGATGGCTGTCAACCACTCAAAACCCGGTGTTTGACCAAACCACTGACCAATCGTCGCTGGAAACAAAATAAAACTTGAGGCAAATATCGGTGGAATCACACCCGCCATATTCAGCTTCAAGGGCAAATGACTTTTTTGTGCAGCATACATTTTTCGGCCTTGTTGCCGCTGTGCATAATTAACGGTAATACGACGCTGGCCGCGTTCCACAAAAACCACAAAAGCAATCACGGCGATTAACATGACGCAGAGCAGCACTAAACCAATCGCCTGCATTTCACCTTGACTCACTTTCTCTAGGGTATTAATCATAGCGCCTGGTAACCCTGCAACAATACCCGCAAATATAATTAAAGAAATACCATTACCAACACCCCGTTCGGTGATTTGTTCGCCAAGCCACATTAAAAACAGCGTGCCGCTCACCAGGGTAATCGTAACAATAAAATAATACGTTAGATTCGGATCTAAGGCGATGCCGGAATTCGCCAAATACCGTGCCATACCAACTGCTTGCAATGTTGCTAAAGCAAGCGTCGAATAACGCGTATATTGAGAAATCTTTTTGCGCCCTGTTTGCCCTTCTTTTTTTAGCTGCTCTAAGGCTGGCCAAACCACAGTTAGTAGCTGAATAATAATGGACGCTGAAATATACGGCATAATCCCTAAGGCAAATAAACTTAAACGCGCTAAAGCGCCGCCCGAGAATAAATTAAAAAGCTCTAAAATGCCGCGTTTACCCGAAAATAATTCTGCTAGTCGCACGGGATCAAGACCTGGTACGGGAATTTGGGCACCAACCCGATAAACCAATAAAGCACCCACTAAAAAAAATAAACGTTTTTTTAATTCAGATAAAGATCGCAGATTTCCAGATGATTGCAGAGGTCTTTGCATGGGTTATTCGATTTTGCCCCCAGACGCTTCGATAGCTGCTTTTGCGCCCTTGGTCACCGATAAACCTTGCACCGTCACAGGACGGGCAATTTTACCCGCCAAAATAATTTTTACTTGCTTAATCGGCATCGAAATCAAATTAGCCGCATATAGCGCTTCTAAATTAATCACATCCGCAGTCACTTTGTTCAGGGCATCTAATCGGACTTCTGTCATAAACCGTGCGGTACGCGATGTAAAACCAAATTTAGGTAATCGACGTTGCAGTGGCATTTGTCCGCCTTCGAAACCGACTTTATGGTATCCACCCGCACGAGCCTTTTGCCCTTTATGTCCTTTTCCGCAGGTTTTCCCCAAGCCGGAACCCATGCCGCGACCTAAACGTCTAGCCTTCTTTTTGGCGCCAATATTCGGCTGTAATGTATTTAATTTCATACAGATGGCTCCACTGATAGAAGATAAGAAACCTGATTAATCATGCCACGCACACACGCCGTATCTGCTAATACAACAGTTTGACGCTGCTTTCGCAAACCGAGCCCTCGCAATGTTGCACGATGTACAGGCAGTCGCCCTGCACTACTTTTGATTAAGGTAACTTTTAATTTACTCACTGGCATCTTCCTTCTTCGCGCGTGTTCCAATGACTTCGCTGACTTTTTTACCGCGCTTTGCAGCAACTTGTTCTGGAGAAGACATGTGTTGTAAACCGCTTAAAGTTGCACGGACTACATTAACCGGATTACTAGAACCAATGCATTTTGCTAAAACATTATGCACACCCAATACTTCGAATATCGCACGCATAGAGCTACTCGCAATAATACCCGTTCCTTCAGAAGCTGGCAGCATAATCACCTTGGATGCACCATGACGTGACTCTACTGGATGAAACAAGGTTGAACCATTAAGTTCAATACGAATTAAATTACGTCTTGCGTTTTCCATCGCTTTTTGAATTGCAACCGGTACTTCGCGTGCTTTACTGCGGCCAACACCAATGCGGCCTTTACCATCACCCACGACAGTCAATGCAGAAAAGCTAAAGGTTCTGCCCCCTTTACTTGTGCTTGAACTTCTACCGACAGCTACCAACTTTTCTTGGAAACCATCGCCTTTTGCATTTAAATCTGAACTTGCTGGAATTGCCATGTCTCTAAAACCCTTAACAAATTAAGCCATTCGCTCGAGCTGCTTCCGCCAAAGCTTTAATACGACCATGATATTTATAACCAGAACGATCAAAGGCTATTTTTGTAATACCTTTGGTTTTTGCGCGTTCTGCCACCAATTTTCCAACGGCCTCTGCCATTTTCAATTTTCCCGGACCTATTTTCTGAGAACGGAGTTCCGCTTCCAAACTAGAAGCCGAAGCCAAAACAGCTGCACCTCTGGGCGCAAAAACTTGAGCATAAATATGCTGTGCCGTCCGATGTACACTTAAATAAACGGTACGTAAGTCAAATACTTTGCCACGAGATCGATTGACTCTCCGTTGGCGTGTTTTCTGTTCGTTACAAGTACTCATCTCATTTCACCTTATTTCTTTTTGGTTTCCTTAATGACCACCTTTTCACCAAAATACCGTATCCCTTTGCCTTTATAGCATTCAGGCGGGCGAAATTTGCGAATTTTAGCGGCTATTTCACCGACAACTTGTTTCTCAATACCCCGAATAATAATTTCCGTATTGCTCGGCGTTTCAATCACAATACCTTTGGGAATTGGAAATATAACAGGATTAGAAAATCCTAAGCTCAGCTCCAGACTATCGCCCTGTGTCTTTGCACGATATCCAACGCCAACTAATTGAAGTTTACGTTCAAAACCTTTGCTAACACCTTCAAAAATATTACCGAGCAGTCTAACAGTCGTTGCAACCATAGGATGCTTTGCCTTTGCATCCACAAAAATAATATTCCCCTCTATTCTCAGCGTGACGGCTTCATGTACAGGCAGATTCAAAGCGCCCTTCGCACCTTTAGCATGTGCTTGGCCGTCGATCAGCTTAAATTCAACACCGGCTGGAATGGTTAATGGCTTTTTAGCAATTCTGGACATGCGTTACTCCTAGCTCACAACACACAGGACTTCACCGCCCTGCCCGCACTGACGTGCTTTTTTATCGGTCATTACACCTTCGGATGTCGATAAAATTGCGATACCCAATCCACCCATCACTTTCGGTAATTTATCTTTGGCTTTATATATCCGTAATCCCGGACGGCTAACCCGTCTTATTTTTTCAATGACGGGTTTCAAGTTAAAATACTTTAAATAAACCGTAATCACGGGTTTTAGATCACCCAATTTTTTAAACGATAAGATATAACCCTCTTCTTCTAATACACGGAGAATCGCCATTTTCACTTTAGAAGCAGGAAAACTCACCGTCTCTTTTTTAGCCATTTGCCCATTTCGAATTTGGGTTAACATGTCGGCAATGGGATCGTGTAAACTCATCTCTAATTCTCCTACCAACTTGCCTTGCGTAAACCAGGAATCAGTCCACTCATCGCGTATTCCCGCAATTTATTACGCGCCAAACCAAATTTACGATATACGCCACGTGAACGGCCTGTTACCAGGCAGCGATTTCTTAAACGAACGCGATTAGAGTCTCTGGGCAAGGCTTGCATTTTTGCTTGCGCCATCAATTTTTCTTCAAAACTTAAATCCTGATCACGAATTTTACGGCGTAACTCATTCCTGATCCCTTCGTATTTTTTCACCAATTTACGCTGGCGTTTGTCTTTTTCTTTCTTACACAATCTCGCCATAAGATTTCTACTCCTTAAAAGGAAACTGAAATGCTGATAACAACGCGAGACCTGCTTCGTTGGTCTTCGCTGTGGTTGTAATCGTAATATCTAATCCACGCAAAGTATCGATCTTATCGTACTGAATTTCGGGAAAGACGATTTGCTCTTGAATACCCATCGAATAACTGCCACGTCCATCAAAAGAACGCCGGTTTAAGCCTCGAAAATCCCGAATACGTGGAATAGCGACATAAAGCAACCGTTCTAAAAATTCATACATACGGCCACGACGCAATGTAACCTTACAACCAACCGGCCATCCATCGCGCACTTTAAAGCCCGCAATCGATTTTCGCGCTTTTGTAATCACCGGCTTTTGACCAGCAATTTTAGTCATATCTGCGACAGCGTTTTCAATCATTTTTTTATCGTTAACGGCTTCGCCTACACCCATATTTAAAGTTATTTTGGTAATACGCGGCACTTCCATCACATTAGCGCAACCTAATTCTTTCATTAGCTTTGCAACAATGGTATTGGTATAAAAATCTTTCAACCTCTGGGTTTTACGCATGATCAACCACTTCTCCCGTCGACTTATAGACTCTTACCTTGCGACCGTTTTCTAAAGTTTTAAATCCAATCCGATCGGCTTTACCCGTTGCTGGATTCAATATCGCAACATTCGAAATTGCAATGGGCGATTCTTTTTCGACAATGCCACCCGCCTTCTCTTGCGTTGGCTTAGTATGTTTTTTAATTAAATTAAGGCCTTCTACTAAAAGGCGAAGCGCGTCCGCATGCTGCGTCTTCGATCTCAGTACAGATAGCACTCTGCCTTGACGACCGCGATCTCGACCAATCTTGACGACGACTGTATCGCCTTTTCTAATTTTACGCATGCTTATAGCACCTCAAGGGCTAAAGAAATAATTTTCATAAACCGCTCACCCCGTAATTCACGTGTTACGGGACCAAATATACGTGTACCAATAGGTTGTAACTGATTATTCAATAACACGGCGGCATTTTTATCAAAACGAATTAAGGAGCCATCCGCACGACGAACACCCTTAGACGTTCGAACAATAACGGCCTTTAGGACTTCCCCTTTTTTTACCTTACCACGCGGGATAGCCTCTTTGACACTGACAACGATGACATCGCCAATACCTGCATAACGCCGTTTTGAGCCACCCAAAACCTTAATACACATCACACGACGTGCGCCACTGTTATCAGCGACATCGAGCATGGACTGCACTTGAATCATTGCTCGCCTCCGTCAAAGTCGGACATCATAACACTTCTCGCTCTATTTTTTCAAGCCGCTCTACCAATATCCAATTTTTTGTTTTGGAAATGGGCCTGGATTCTCCAATAATGACCCGATCGCCTTCCTGACACACACCTTCTGGATCATGTGCATGAAATTTATTGGAACGAGTCATAATTTTGCCATACAAGGGATGTTTAACCTTACGCTCTACGCGAACAGTAATTGTTTTGTCCATTTTATTACTGACAACAATCCCCTGTACAGTGCGAGCTTTCTTTAATGGCTCACTCATGTCTTTTTACCTTCTTTTGCTATCATCATCGTTACTCTTGCAATACTGCGACGCGTTTCTCGGATTTCATGGGTCTTCACTAATTCGCCACTGGCTTTAACCAACCGCAATTTAAATAACTTACGGCGTAAAGTTGTTAACGCTGCATTCAACTCGCTCATGGATTTTCCAACCAACTCTGCTGCTTTCATGATTACATAATCTCCCGTGGAACAAACTCGGTCGAAACCGGCAGCTTAGAAGCTGCTAATCGAAAAGCTTCTGCAGCCAATTCAGGCGCAACACCTTCTATTTCAAATAAAACTCTGCCGGGCTGCACGAGCGCTACCCAATACTCTACGTTTCCTTTACCGCTTCCTTGACGCACTTCTAAAGGCTTCTGCGTAATTGGCTTGTCTGGAAAAATTCTTATCCATATTTTACCACCGCGCTTAATATATCGACTAATCGCACGTCTAGCCGCTTCAATCTGACGCGCTGTGATACGCGCATGATCCATTGCTTTTAAACCAAATTCGCCAAAGCTCACCTTATTACCCCGGGTTGCAACACCGCGGTTGTGCCCTTTAAATTGTTTACGAAATTTCGTTCGCTTAGGCTGTAACATAATAATCTCCCAGAGTCATCACGCAACTTCTTGTGCAGCTTGCTGCGGTCTTCCCGTCAAAATTTCACCTTTAAAAATCCAGACTTTTACACCAATCACACCATAAGTGGTCTTTGCAATTGCAGTACCATAGTCAATATCGGCTCTAAAAGTATGCAATGGCAAACGGCCTTCGCGATACACTTCGCTGCGTGCAATTTCAGCACCGCCCAAACGACCCGAAACGTACACCTTAATACCTTTAGCACCTTGTCGTAATGCACTCGTCACTGCCCGTTTCATCGCACGTCTAAACATAATTCTGCGTTCTAGCTGCTGCGCAATGCTTCTAGCAACAAGTGTTGCGTCTAATTCAGGTTTACGAAGCTCTTCCACATTGATATGAATCCGATCAGCAGGAAAGCCAATTTTGGCACTAATTTCAGATCGAAATTTTTCAATATCTTCACCTTTCTTCCCAATCAGCACGCCAGGCTTGGCTGTTTTGAGCGTAATGCGAACATTACGACCTGTTCTCTCAATTAATACCTGACTTACGCCCGCTGCTTCAGGCAGCTTTTTGGCAGCATGCGCACGAATTTCAAGATCACTTGCCAGTATTTTTGCAAATGAACCACCGCCTTTGCCGCTTTCGGGAAACCACTTAGACGCGCTTTCACGAATATAGCCTAAACGAATACCAATTGGATGTACTTTTTGTCCCATTATGTTTACCTTTTATGCAACTACTACTGTAATATGACAGTTTCTTTTAACAATCCGATTACCCCGCCCTTTAGCACGCGGCATCGATCTTTTAAAAGTCGGCGCTTCATTCACAAAAACACGTTTAATCGAAAGCGCATCTACATCTAAGGCGTTATTATGTTCTGCATTTGCAATAGCAGAAACCAATAATTTTCTTAGAATTTGCGCTGCTTTTTTCGGACTAAAATTCAAAATATTTAAGGCATTTGCAACAGGTAACCCTCTCACAAGATCAGCCACTAATCGCGCTTTTTGCGGCGAGAGCCGTGCATTACTTAATTTAGCGCTTACTTCAAGCATCACAATCCCCTTTAATCCTTACTTACCTTTACTTTCAGGCTTCTTCGCCGTTTTTGCAGCTTTATCACCACCCGAATGTCCGCGAAAAAGCCGCGTTGGTGCAAATTCACCTAATTTATGCCCAACCATATTTTCAGTAATTGAAATGGGCACGTGTTGCCGGCCATTATGAACCGCAATGGTTAAACCTACCATGTCTGGCAAAATCATGGAACGCCGAGACCAAGTCTTAATCGGCTTTTTAACGCGTGTCGCTATCACTTGCTCTACTTTTTTTAGCAAGTGAGCATCTATAAATGGCCCTTTTCTCAAAGAACGTGGCATAAAACCCTTCCCCTTTTACTTCGTTGCTTTACGCCGACGAATAATC
Source organism: Gammaproteobacteria bacterium (assembly GCA_044225595.1). Classification (GTDB taxonomy): domain Bacteria; phylum Pseudomonadota; class Gammaproteobacteria; order UBA6186; family Azoamicaceae; genus CADEGZ01. The sequence continues at coordinate 61,893 of JBGAIG010000004.1, read as the reverse complement.
ATTTTATCCGTGCGTTTGTTACGACGTGTTTTCTTACCCTCTGGAATACCCCAAGGCGTACATGGCGGACGACCGCCTGATGTACGTCCTTCCCCACCGCCTAATGGATGATCTACAGGGTTCATGGCAACTCCTAGAACACGTGGACGGATATTACGCCATCGGCTTGCGCCTGCTTTTCCGAGCTTACGTAAATTATGTTCGCTATTGCCAACTTCACCGATAGTTGCGCGACAGTCTACCAAAACACGCCGCATTTCACCCGATTTTAAACGAAGCGTTGCATAAGCGCCTTCTCTTGCAAGCAATTGAACAGAAGTACCTGCGCTGCGTGCTAATTGCGCGCCTTTGCCGGGCTTCATTTCTACACAATGGACAACTGAACCAACTGGTATATTTCTAAGTGGCAAACAATTACCCACAGCAATAGGCGCATCACTGCCAGACAGTACCTTGGAACCCACCGATAATCCTTTCGGGGCAACCATATAACAACGTTCCCCATCTGCATAAAGCACTAAGGCAATATTAGCACTGCGATTTGGATCATATTCTAAACGCTCAATTTTTCCCGGTATGCCTTCTTTTTGACGACGCCAATCAATAATGCGATAACGTTGGGCATGACCGCCACCCCGCTGCCAAGCTGTAATACGTCCGTAACAATTGCGACCTGCTGTTTGCTTTTTTGAAGCAACCAAAGGCGCATAAGGTTTTCCCTTATGTAATTCAGGGTTAACGATTTTCACAACAAATCGCCGGCCTGGTGAGGTTGGTTTTGTTTTGACTACAATTGCTACCATATTCAATATCCCGCTATTTATTGGAAAGCTTCTAAATTAATCGTTTGGCCTTTGCTTAAACGAACATAAGCTTTTTTCCAATCCGACCTTTCGCCTTGCTTTTGTCTAAATTGTCTTGTTTTTCCCATGACATTTACCATACGAACGGATTCCACATTAACCGAAAAAAGCTTTTCTATCGCTTCTTTTAATTCTGTTTTCGTTGCATTTCGTGCAACACGAAACGCAACTTGGTCAGGAACACGTACTGCTTTTTCAGTCGTATGCGAACCCAAAATAATCGTATATAGGCGCTTCTCATTCATTTGAACACCTCTTCAAATTTACGGACCGCGTCCACAGTCATAATCACTTTATCAAATTTAATCAGGCTTACCGGATCAACATTGGGCGCTTGCTGCACATCAATCTTAGGCACATTACGCGCAGAAAGATACAAATTGGGATCCCATTGTCCTGTCACAATCAAAGCTTCTTTTAAGCCTAATTCTTTTAGCTTTGCCAACAAATCGCGCGTTTTGGGGCGCGAAATTTCAAGTGCCTCAACAACCAATAAGCGATCTTGTCGTACAAGCTCCGATAAAATGGCTTGCATGGCACCGCGATACATTTTCTTATTAATTTTTTGGCTATGATCTTGTGGTTTTGCAGCAAATGTACAACCGCCGCCTCGCCATAAGGGGCTTCGAATCGTACCTGCACGCGCTCTACCTGTGCCTTTTTGTCGCCAAGGTTTAGCACCGCCGCCACGAACTTCTGTACGTGTTTTTTGCGCACGTGTCCCCGAACGCGCACCGGCCAAATACGCGGTTACCACTTGATGCACCAACGCTTCATTAAAATCTCTACCAAACGTTGTTGCTGATACTTCTAGACCTTTTTTAGCTGCCCCGCTACTTGGCACAGCAAATGCGATTTCCATCGATCTCTCCTTAGGCTGCCGCCGTTGATTGAGCATTGTGTTTTACCGCCGGATAAATAATGAGTTTTCCACCCGGTGCCCCAGGAACGCCCCCTTTAATCAGAATGACATTCCGCTCTAAATCAACACGAACCACCTCTAGATTTTGAACAGTACGCTGCGTATTACCATACTGGCCAGCCATCTTTTTACCCTTAAACACGCGCCCAGGCGTTTGATTTTGCCCAATAGAACCGGGCGTATTATGCGATAACGAGTTACCATGAGAGGCTCGCTGTGAACTAAAATTATGACGAACAATACAACCGGTAAAACCACGTCCACGACTCACGCCTGTAACATCGATTTTTTGACCAGCTTTAAAGAAATCGACTTTAATTTCGCTGCCAACAGTAAAGGCATTACATTCTTCTACAGAACCCCGAAACTCCATTAAGCCTTTACCTGCAACAACTTTTGCTTTTGCAAAATGTCCTGCTTCCGCTTTTGTCATACGATGAGGCTTAACCTCACCAGAAGTCACTTGAATAGCGCTATAACCGTCATTTTCGAGTGTTTTCACCTGCACCACACGATTGGGCGCCACAAAAGCAACGGTTACCGGGATCGATACACCGCTTTCGACATCGAAAATCCTCGTCATTCCACATTTAGTCGCAACGACTCCCATTGACATTTTTTACCCCTAACTTACGGCTATTTGGACATCAACACCCGCTGCTAAATCTAACTTCATCAGCGCGTCTACTGTCTTATCTGTTGGTTCTACAATTTCAACATAACGTTTATGTTCTGGAATTTCGTATTGATCGCGCGCATTTTTATCGACATGCGGCGAGATCAACACCGTAAAACGCTCATGACGTGTTGGTAATGGCACGGGCCCCCGTACTTGCGCACCTGTTCGTTTCGCCGTAGCGACAATTGCTGCAGTCGCCATATCAAGCAATCGATGATCAGACGACTTTAAACGAATTTTTATCACTTGGCTTGCCATTAAAAATTACTCCAGCACCTTTGATACAACGCCTGCACCCACAGTACGACCACCTTCACGAATCGCAAAACGCACACCTTCTTCCATTGCAATCGGCGCAATTAAATGAATTACCAATTTGATGTTATCCCCAGGCATAACCATCTCAACACCTTCCGGCAATATCACTTCGCCTGTCACGTCCGTCGTCCTAAAGTAAAATTGCGGGCGATACCCTTTCAGAAATGGCGTATGACGGCCCCCTTCTTCTTTAGACAAGACATAAACTTCTGCTTCAAACTTCGTATGTGGCGTAATCGAACCCGGCTTCGCTAAAACTTGCCCGCGTTCAACATCTTCACGCTTCGTACCTCTTAACAAAATACCCACGTTATCACCTGCCTGTCCTTGATCAAGCAGCTTACGAAACATTTCAACGCCCGTCACCGTCGTCTTTTGTGTATCTTTCAACCCAATAATTTCAACTTCTTCACCAACTTTTACGATACCTCGTTCAATACGTCCCGTGACGACCGTACCTCGACCCGAAATCGAAAACACATCTTCTATCGGTAACAAAAAGGGCTGATCAACTGGCCTTTCTGGAATCGGAAAATATGCATCCATTTCTTCCACCAGCTTTAAAATCGCTTTCTCTCCCAAATCACTCGTGTCACCTTGCAATGCTTTTAAGGCAGAACCCACAACAACCGGCGTCTTATCACCCGGAAAATTGTAGCTCGTTAACAAATCCCGAACTTCCATCTCAACCAATTCTAATAATTCAGCATCGTCTACCATGTCTGCTTTATTTAAAAACACAACAATATAGGGCACACCTACCTGACGGGCTAACAAAATATGTTCTCGGGTTTGTGGCATTGGGCCATCTGCTGCTGATACCACCAAAATCGCTCCATCCATTTGAGCAGCACCTGTAATCATGTTCTTGACATAGTCCGCATGACCAGGGCAATCAACGTGTGCATAGTGTCTATTGGCTGAGCGATATTCAACATGCGCCGTCGCAATCGTAATACCACGTGCCCGTTCTTCTGGCGCTGCGTCAATTTGACCATAATCTTTAAATTCACCACCAAACTTCGCCGCTAATACTTTTGTTAACGCCGCTGTTAAAGTCGTCTTACCATGATCAACGTGACCAATCGTGCCCACATTGATATGCGGTAGATCTCGCTCAAATTTACCTTTTGACACTGCCCTATCCTCCTAAAATTAACCTGCCCGTTTTTCAACAATTGCTTGCGCAATGTTGGCGGGTGTTTCTGAATATTTCAAAAATTCCATCGTAGAAGTTGCACGCCCCTGAGACATCGATCGCAAATCAGTGACATATCCAAACATTTCAGATAACGGTACTTCAGCACTAATATGTTTACCCGATACGCTATCATCCATACCCAAAATAACACCTCGACGTCTATTTAAGTCACCAACCACATCACCCATATACTCTTCAGGTGTAATCACTTCTACTTTCATAATGGGTTCCAATAGAACAGGGGATGCTTTTAAAGCACCTGCTTTAAATCCTTGAGAACCTGCAATTTTAAACGCCATTTCGTTGGAGTCAACATCATGATAAGAACCGTCAAATAAAGTGACTTTGACATCGACTACCGGATAACCGGCTAAGGCACCATTTTCCGCTTGCTCACGAACCCCTTTTTCAATCGCTGGAATATATTCTTTTGGTACAACACCGCCCACAATCTCATTGATAAATTCAATGCCAGAACCTGCTTCACCGGGTTCAATCTTTAACCACACATGACCGTATTGCCCACGACCACCCGTCTGACGAATATACTTGCCTTCTTGCTCAACAGCTTTACGGATCGTTTCTCGATAAGAAACTTGTGGCTTACCAATATTCGCTTCTACTTTAAATTCACGGCGCATGCGATCAACAATAATATCAAGATGCAATTCACCCATACCAGAAATAATGGTTTGTACTGTTTCTTCATCAGTCCGAACACGGAAAGAAGGATCTTCTTGTGCCAGTTTGCCCAATGCTACACTCATTTTTTCTTGGTCAGCTTTGGTTTTCGGCTCTACCGCAACAGATATCACAGGCTCTGGAAACTCCATACGCTCTAAAGTGATAACTTTTTCGAGATCGCTTAACGTATCACCTGTAGTCGTGTTTTTTAAACCAACCGCAGCAGCAATATCGCCCGCACGTACCTCTTTAATTTCTTCGCGATCGTTAGCACGCATTAATAAAATACGGCCAATACGTTCACGCTTATCTTTAACAGTATTTAATACTGTCCCGCCTGACTCTAAGATACCTGAATAAACCCGGAAAAAGGTTAGCGTACCAACGTGCGGATCAGTCATGACTTTAAAGGCTAATGCGGAAAAAGGTTCGGTATCCGAAGGAGAACGGGATCCAAGCGTATTATTTTTATCATGCAAAATGCCTTGGATAGGCGGCACATCAATAGGTGCGGGTAAATAATCAATGACCGCATCCAACATGGCTTGCACGCCTTTATTTTTAAAAGCAGAACCGCATAAAACAGGCACTATTTCTGATTTTAAAGTACGGATTCTTAATGCACGTCGAATTTCTTCTTCATTTAATTGCTCACCGCCAATATACTTATCCATGAGTTCTTCAGAAGCTTCAGCGGCAGCTTCCACTAATTTCTCACGCCATTCTTCACATTCTGCTTGCATATCAGCAGCAATGTCTCTCAATTCAAAAGTCATGCCTTGTGTATTATCATCCCAATAAATCGCTTTCATGCGCACCAGATCGACAACACCTTCAAAATGTTCTTCAGCACCAATAGGTATTTGCATTAAGACAGGATTGGCACCTAAACGTTTTTTCATTTGATCCAGCACACGAAAAACATCCGCGCCGGTTCGATCCATTTTATTAATAAAGGCTATACGGGGAACAGAATATTTATTAGCTTGACGCCACACAGTTTCAGATTGTGGTTCTACACCGTCTACTGCCGAAAACACCACACAGGCGCCGTCGAGTACCCGTAATGAACGTTCTACTTCAATCGTAAAGTCTACGTGACCCGGCGTATCAATAATATTGATACGATGCTGTGCATACTGAGCCGCCATACCCTTCCAATAACAGGTAATTGCAGCTGAAGTAATGGTAATACCGCGTTCACGCTCTTGCACCATCCAATCGGTAACAGCAGCGCCATCATGCACTTCACCAATCTTATGAGAAGCACCCGTATAGTATAAAATACGCTCTGTGGTCGTCGTCTTACCCGCATCAATATGCGCGATAATGCCAATATTCCGGTACTGTTCGATAGGTGTTGTACGTTTCGACATATGCTTAAATTACCAACGATAATGTGAAAATGCTTTGTTTGCTTCTGCCATTCGATGCGTGTCTTCACGCTTCTTAACGGCACCTCCTTTTCCTTGGCCGCCACCTTCTTCATCAGCAGCATCCATAATCTCGCCCGCCAATCGAAGCATCATGCCCTTTTCGCCACGTTCTCGTGAATATTTCACTAACCAACGCATCGCCAAAGCCATTGCGCGTTCTGCACTGACTTCGATAGGCACTTGATAAGTCGCGCCGCCGACGCGGCGTGATTTTACTTCAACCATAGGCTGAATGTGATCTAAGGCTTTCTCTAAAACAGCCAAAGGATCGCGGCGCAAGCGAGATTCAATAATATTTAGCGCACCGTAGACAATCTGTTCTGCCAGCGACTTTTTGCCGCGCATCATAATATGGTTTACAAATTTAGCTAATAACTGACTTCCATAGACAGGGTCTGGAATAATGCGGCGTTTTGTAGCAACTGATTTTCTTGACATCTTTATCTATCCTTTGGCTTACGCTTTAGCTCGTTTAGCACCGTACTTAGAACGGCTTTGTTTTCGATCTTTAACACCGCTAGTATCAAGATGTCCGCGAACAACCTTATACCGTACACCTGGCAAATCTTTTACGCGACCGCCTCGGATTAAAACAACCGAGTGTTCTTGTAAATTGTGGCCTTCGCCAATAATGTAACAGGTGACTTCAGCACCATTGGTTAAGCGCACACGACAGACTTTACGAAGTGCTGAGTTTGGCTTCTTAGGTGTTTGGGTATATACCCGCGAACAAACCCCGCGACGCTGAGGACATCCTGACAAAGCAGGCACTTTCGTTCTCTCTTTCGCGCGATACCGCCCTTTGCGGACCAACTGATTAACGGTTGACATAAATTCTAACTGCTCCAAATTTGGCGAAAAAATATCAGATCCTCGGCCATTCCCCTTGGGAACCGGGATCATACAAGCACAAGAACCTTAAGTCAATAAGGTTTTGACTCATCCTTAGGGTTACGCCGTCATAATATATGCAACCCATTTTAACGCTGCCTCTTGGCAAGCGACTCAGGATAACACAACTTTATGATTCAATGAAAGGGGTTTATAAAAAGTGAAACAACTAACATTTATCCCCATTCGTGTTATCCAGGCATCATCCCTGGTGGCAGCCGACCCTTCAAGCTGCTCATCATCCGCGCAATGCCGCCTTTGGCAGACATTTTGCTCATCATTTTTTCCATATCTGCATGTTGCTTTAAGACCCGCCTCACTGCCTGAATATCACTACCCGCACCTGCCGCAATCCGGCGTATACGTGATCCCGAATTGGCAATCGCCAGCGGTCTTTGACGTTCATAAGCCGTCATCGAGTCTAAAATAGCCAATGAATGCTTAATTTCTTTATCATTGACTTTTGCTTTCACATGCTGAGGCAATGCCCCCATACCCGGTAGTTTATCCATAATGCTTGCCATACCGCCCATTGCGAGCATTTGCTTAATTTGATCACGCAAATCGTTAAGATCAAACCCATGCCCTTTTTGTAATTTTTTAGCGAGTTTTTCCGCTTTTTCTTTATCTACTTTTGCTTGAAGATCTTCAATTAACGATAAGACATCACCCATGCCTAAAATACGAGAAGCCATTCTTTCGGGATGAAAAGGCTCTAGGGCCGCAACTTTTTCCCCAACACCGATAAATTTAATGGGTTTTCCCGTCACTTGACGAATGGATAAGGCAGCACCGCCTCTGGCATCGCCATCGGTTTTCGTTAAGATAATGCCCGTTAAAGGCAAAGCTTCATTAAAAACACGGGCCGTATTCACCGCATCTTGGCCTGTCATGCTATCAACTACAAATAAAATTTCAGCTGGATTTGCAACTTTTGCTAAGATTTTAATTTCATCCATCATGGCAGCATCAATATGCAACCGACCCGCAGTATCAATGATTAAAACATCTTGCTGTTGTTTTTTAGCCTGTAAAATGGCTTTTTCTACAATACTAACCGGCTTTTCACTCGAATCACTTTCTATAAACAACGTGCCTACTTCTGCAGCCAAAGTTCTTAATTGTTCGATAGCAGCAGGACGATAAATATCGGCACTGACGACAGCAACTGATTTTCGCTGACTTTCCTTAAGATATTTCGCCAATTTAGCAACAGTGGTCGTCTTTCCAGAACCTTGTAAGCCTGCCATTAAAACAACAACGGGCGGAACAACATTGAGCTGCAGACCCACATTAGCCTCGCCCATCACGTGTATCAGTTCATCATTGACGATCTTTAAAAAATGTTGCTGTGGTGAAAGCTGTGTGCTAACTGTCTGACCAATTGCTTTTTTTTGTACAGAGTGCACAAAATCTTTTACAACACTTAAAGCAACGTCTGCATCTAATAAGGCTTTTTTTACTTCCTTCAAAGTCGCTGTAATGTGTTCTTCTTTTAGACGTGCTCCACCGCCTAAGTGCTTAAAAGCACGTGTCAGACGCTCAGCTAAATTTTCAAACATCGTGGTTTTCCTTAATATTAGCAAATATTGCACACAGTTGTTTTACAGGGTTCTTCGTGAGAAGATTATACTGAAATGATGGCTAACAATCACCTATTGTTCACTAAACCTTGGGATCTAGCGTTTGAATTAAAGGATATCAACAACCTTGAATAATCTTAAATTATCTGATGAGCTATTGCTTTCGTTTTTAATATTTTCGGTCTTACTTTGCGCTTTTTTTTCGGCAAGCGAAGCAGGTATTTTATCTCTTAATCGTTTTAGATTAAAACATTTAGCTAAAACAGAAAAATACGCACGTCGTGTTGCAAAAATGTTGCGCCATCCTGATCGACTGCTCGGGGTTATCCTGATTGGCAGTACATTTGCAACCACGATCGCGGCGACCGTTGCAAATCAAATTGCTGAAGACCTCTGGGGCGAGCTTGGTATTATTATTTCACCAATTATTGTTACTTTATTTTTATTAGTTTTTGCAGAAGTGATGCCAAAAACGGTAGCTGCTTTACGACCTGAGCAAACTTCGCGATTTGTCTCTCTACCGCTACAAATCATGCAATGGCTGTTGTACCCGTTGGTATTCGCAGCTGCGACTATTTCGAGTACTTTGTTGGGATTTTTTGGGCTGAAAGTTTCTACAAAATCAACAGAAGCCGTCACTGCTGATGAGCTTAGAACCATTGTGAGCGAAGCGGGTAGTTTTATTCCAAGCAACCATCAAAGCATGTTGCTCAGTATTCTAGAACTTGAAAATGTTCGTGTTGAACACATTATGATCCCTCGAAATGAAGTCGTGGGCATCAACTTAGACGATGATAAAAGCGAGATTATCGCTAAATTAAAAAATTTGCAGCACACCTTGCTGCCCGTCTATCGTTCCGATTTAGATAATGTACAAGGAATTTTACATACACGCAATATTGTCAAAATTTTAGCGCAACGAGAATTAAACGAAGCTGGATTATTAAGCGTGATGGAAGACCCCTATTTTGTACCCGAAGGGACTTCCTTACATACACAGCTCCTAAATTTTCAAAAAAATAAACGCCGAATGGCATTAGTGGTTGACGAATATGGCGATGTTTTAGGACTGCTGACGCTCGAAGATATTCTAGAAGAAATTGTTGGACAATTTACCACAGAAGCAGCAGCAGAAGTCCCAGAAATACAGCCACAAGAAGATGGTTCTTTTTTAATCGATGGTGGGATAAGCGTTCGGGATTTGAATCGACTGCAACAGTGGGAACTGCCAATTGATGGTCCAACAACATTGAATGGCTTAATTATTGAAACCTTAGAATCGATTCCACCGGAAGGGACCTGTGTACTGATTGCAGGACATCCCATTGAAGTCGTACAACTAAAAGAGAATACAATTAAAATTGCGCGGATTTCGCCAACACTAACGAAAACAAAATTATCGGAAGAGAACCAGCTTTAAAATAATATGCGTACTAATATTGTTTTAAAAGATCCCGTTTTAAGCTATCAAACCGCAGCACAATATTATTTTAACTGTAGAGCTAAAGGTGTGACAATCCGTAGTACGATCAATTGCTTAATCGCAAACGTTGCTATTGAGCATGATTTATGGTTACTTCATAACGATAAAGACTTTATTCAGCTCAATAAGATTGTACCACTACTCAAATTAGTAACCATCTAAATATAAGTTATCAAATGTACAATGCTAATAACTCTAAGACAGGCTGTCTACACGCAGGCTTACAACTGATCAACCGGCGCACGTCGAATTCCTCAACCATTGCCTCTGCATAAATATCGCGTGTAAAATCATTACTGTGATTGGACAGTAAAACTGGAATGCCTTTTTGAGCACATTTTTTTGCCAAGCTTGCCAATGTTTGCTGTTCTTCTAAACTAAACCCTCTCGATTGATAGCGTGTAAAATTTGCTGTTTCTGTCAGCGGGACATAGGGTGGATCGCAGTAAATAACATTACCTTTTTTGGCTTTTTTAAAAATTTCACTAAAGTCTTTACACACAAAAACTGCCCGCTTTGCGATTTCGTGAAAATGCAACATTTCTTTTTCAGGAAAATAAGGCTTAATATAAGAGCCAAATGGCACATTAAACTCACCCTTCCCTGCATTGTAACGACACAACCCATTGTAACCATGACGATTTAAGTATAAAAACAAGGCCGAACGTAATACCGGATCAGGACAGGCATTAAATTTTGCGCGATGTTTATAATATTGCTTTTCAGTATTATATCTTTTAATAAAAAATGAACGGCAAATTTCGATAAAATGGCGACCTTCTTTTTGTAATACCTGATACAACGAAATCAGATCAGGATTTGCATCATTTAAAATATAATGCTCAAAACTTGTATTTAAAAAAACAGCGCCACCACCAACAAATGGTTCGATCAATTGTTTACCTTGAGGTAATAAACGCTGAATACGTTCAAGCAGCCGATATTTACCACCGGGCCATTTTAAAAAAGGTCTAACCATCATACGAATGAAAATTTCCTCGATAATCTTCTACAGTACCATCCGTAAAATAAGTGTGCCCAATGGGTGCCTTACCAAAACCCCCGGGAATATCTAATACATATGTTGGCAGGCATAATCCAGAATACCGACTGCGCAGTGACTTCATAAGCGCTTGTCCTTCTTGAATCGTTGTTCGAAAATGGGATGTTCCTTCCGCTAAATCGCCTTGATGTAAATAATAGGGCTTTATTCGATTCCTCACCAGCACACGCATTAATTCGCCCATCACTTCTGGCGTATCATTGATACCCTTTAATAAAACAGTTTGAGACAGCATGGGGATACCCGCATCTATCAGCTGGGCACAGGCTTTTTGTGCGCGTTCTGTTAATTCACTCGGATGATTAGCATGTAAAGCGATATAAAGCGCTTTGCTAATCTTTAAGCTCTGTATCATGTTTTCGGTAATTCTGTTTGAATCAAAAATGGGTACTCTGGTATGAATTCTAATCACTTCTACATGTTTAATATTATCCAATGCTTGCAAAATTTGACTCAGCTTTTTGGGATTAAGCATCAAAGGATCACCGCCAGTTAGAATAACCTCCCAGAGCTCTGGATGTTCTGTAATGTAGGCAAGTGCATTTTGCAACTCTTCCTCTGATAACGCTTTACTGTTTGAACCCACTTTCTCACGCCTAAAACAAAATCGGCAATAAACGGGACAACTTAAAAGCGGCATTAGCAAACAACGATCTGGATAACGATGCACAATGCCCTTCACCTGCATATGAATATCGTCTCCGATAGGATCTTTTGACTCTGATGGTGTAATCGATAATTCTTGTTCAGAAGGCACGAATTGTTGTGCAATGGCAGTTTTATCGTGTTCCGTTCCCATTTGCATCATTTCAAGTGCCTGAGGCGTTATTGAGATTGAGAATTTTTCTGCAACTTTTTCTATGACCGCTTGTTTATCAGGTGAAATTAGCCCCATTTCGATCAATTGCTTGCTTTTTGTTATATTTTTCATGTAAATATTTCCGAAGCCCTGTGACTATTATTCGAATTGCTCTCTTAACACGCGCCGCAAAATCTTACCTACATCTGACTTGGGTAATTCTGTCTTAAATTCAATTTCTTTAGGAATCTTATACCCCGTTAATTCTCGATGACAATGGGCTAAGACTTTCTCTGTTGTTAACGCCGGATCTTTTTTAACAATATAAGCTTTGACTTCTTCACCTGATTCACAAGGCATCCCAACCACAGCGACTTCGGCTACTTCTGGCATCATGGTAATCACTTCTTCCACCTCATTAGGATAAACATTAAATCCTGAAATCAAAATCATATCCTTTTTACGATCGATAATTCGCACAAAACCTTGCTCATCAATTGTAGCGATATCGCCTGTTCTAATCCAGCCATCCTGTAATACTTGACTTGTTTCTTCTGGCTGCTTCCAATATCCCTTCATCACCTGAGGGCCATACACCCACAGCTCACCAGCCGTATTCAAAGGCAGCGCTTTACCCGCCGCATCTCGTATAGAAACATCCGTGGAAGAGATAGGCAAGCCAATACTACCATTATGTTCCCTTAGATTTAAAGGATTAATACAGGCGGCGGGTGATGTCTCTGTTAATCCGTATGCCTCAATTAAGGGCACACCCGTAACTGTCTGCCAGCGCAATGCCACGGCATGCTGCACACTCATACCGCCCCCCAATGCCAGTTTTAAATGACTAAAATCGACTGAGCTAAAATTAGGTTGATTTAATAAACCATTAAATAGCGTATTCACGCCTGTCATCGCTGTAAAAGGATGTTCTTTTAATATTTTAATAAATCCTGACATATCTCTGGGATTTGTCACCAATACATTGAACGCACCCATTTTCATAAAGGTTAAGCAATTGGCCATTAAAGAAAAAATATGATAAAGCGGTAAAGCGGTAATAATAATTTCTCTGCCTGGTTTCATCAAGGTACTTATCCACGCCACTGCTTGTTCTACATTTGCAACCATATTGCGATGCGTTAACATAGCGCCTTTTGCAATGCCTGTGGTGCCACCCGTATATTGTAAAAAAGCGATATCTTCTCCTGTCATGTGAGGGTTTGTTAATATTTGTTTTGAACCTGCCTCCAACACCTCTGTAAAACGAATCGTATTTTTAATATGCCATTTTGGAATCATTTTTTTAATATATTTTACAAAGCAGTTGACTAAAAGCGATTTTGGAAATGGCAATAAATCACCTATTTCTGTCACAATAATATTTTTTATTTTAATATTTTCAATTACTTTTTGGAGTGTATTTGCAAAATGAGACAATATCACAATAGTTGTACTTTCTGAATCCACTAATTGGCGTTGTAGCTCTCGCGGCGTATATAAAGGATTCACATTTACAACAGTTAATCCAGCACGCAACACACCAAATAAGGCGACAGGATATTGCAAAATATTGGGCATCATTAAAGTGACGCTATCGCCTTTTTTTAATTGCAAACTATTTTGCAGATATGCAGCAAAAGCACGACTTTTTTCTTCGATTGCTTGATAGCTTAAAATAGTACCCATATTCGTAAATGCCGGACGATCTGCATAAAGTTTACACGCTTCTTCAAACATTTCGTTAATTGAGCTGTATTTATCAAGGCTTATCTCTACTGGCACCCCAGGCTGATAGTTTTTTAGCCATACTTTTTCCATAGCTCCCTCCCTTATTTAGTATAGCCCGGTTAATAAACGCTTAAATATGATAAACTTCCGTTTTTATATCATGAAAGAGAAAGTTAGTGAAAAAACTTACATCTAAAATGCCCGCTAAATTTCTAGGCAGATTCACGCTTGCACTGCTCAGTGTTTCAGCCATTGTAAGCCTTCGGAATTTGCCGACAACCGCCTTACTAGGCACACAGACGATTACCTTCTTTCTCGCTGCTGCCATCTGTTTTTTCATACCTGTTGCGCTGGCTTGTGCAGAACTATCCTCAGGCTGGCACAAAGAAGGTGGCGTATACCTTTGGGTTGAAGAAGCTTTTGGGCCCAATTGGGGATTTTTAGCGGTCTGGTTGCAATGGATGGAAAGCGTCGTTTGGCTGCCAACCATTTTATCGTTTATCGCAGCGACCGCTGCTTATTTATTTAAACCCGAATTAGAGACCAACCGATTTTTTTTAGTGGGGGTCATGTTAAGTGTGCTCTGGGGAACGACTTTTGTTAATTTTAAAAGTATTAGAACATCTAGCTCTTTAAGCGCTATCGGTGTGATGCTTGGCACGCTGATTCCAGGTATTGTGCTGATTATCCTTGGATGCAGCCAATTACCGTTTGCCACAGAATCTGGCTACTTACACTTTTCTTTGGCAAGCTTAAACCCAGGAACAGAGCTCAGTACGCTGGTTACTTTCACCGCTATTTTATTAGGGCTGTGCGGTATGGAAATACCCGCGTACCACGTTAAAAATGTAGCAAATCCTAAAAAAAATTATCCTGCGGCGATGTTTTTGGCCACACTGATTATTTTATTCATTTATATTTTGGGGTCACTCTCTATCGCAGCAGTTATTCCCAAAGAAAAAATGAGCTTAATTGCAGGACCTATGCAAGCCTTTCATTTATTTTTTAATGCCTTTGGATTAAATTGGACTGCGCCATTACTGGCTGCACTCACGCTTATCGGCAGCTTTGCGGTTTTAAACACCTGGGTCATTGGGCCGAGCAAAGGGTTATTAAGCAGCGCCAAAGACGGCTATATGCCAAAACTTTTTACACGCACCAATGCAAATGAATCACCTGTGGCACTTTTATGCTTACAAGGTATTTCTGGGACCCTATTAATTTCTCTTTTTGTTTTTAACGAAAGTATTCATGCCGCCTATTGGATTATTAATACTTTAGCTGCTCAACTCTATTTGATTATGTATTTTATTTTGTTTTTGGCAGTGATTAAATTGCGTTACAGCCAGCCGCACACACCAAGAGCCTATAAAATCCCTGGTGGTAAAATCGGCGTTTGGTTTGTAGGCGGGCTTGGTGCTATCACCTGTGTGACAGCGCTACTGATTGGTTTTGCAAAACCAGCGGATATTGTATTTGAATACACAGCAACGCAATATGCGCTACTGTTATTGGGCGGCATTGTTATTTGCTGCTTGCCGCCCGCTTTATTTGTGTGGATGCATAAAAAGCGAAATCACTTATCCCGTTGTTAGTGCTAACAAAATTTTATTAAAGCGTTGCACAAAGCTCGCGGGATCTTCTAATTGACCGCCTTCTGCCAAAATTGCTTGATCTAATAAGATTCGAGACCAATCTTCGAATCGTACGGCATCTTGTTCATTTTTAAGATGTTTAATCATGCTGTGATCCGGATTTAATTCTAAAATAGGTTTTTGTGTTGGGACGTGTTGTCCCGAAGCACGTAACATACGCTCCATCTGACTGCTTAAATCTTGTTCATCTAAAACAATACAAGCCGGCGAATCCGTTAAACGTTGACTTAATCGCACCTCTTTCACAGAAGACTGCAATAATTCCTTCATTTTTTTGAGTGTCTCTTCAAAATCTGTTTCCGTTTTTTTGTGCTGTTCTTCGTCTGTTTTATCGGCTAAATCCCCTAAGTCTAAGCCGCCCCGTGTAACCGCTTGTACAGGCTTGCCTTGAAATTCGGTTAGATGCGTCATTAGCCATTCATCTACACGATCAGTTAATAATAAAACTTCTATGCCTTTTTTGCGAAAAATCTCTAAATGCGGGCTATGACTTGCTGCATTAAAAGTATCAGCCGTCACATAAAATATTTTAGTTTGACCCGCAGGCATTCTTGCAATGTAATCTTCTAGTGAAACAGTTTGTTCTGCGTTACCCGAATGCGTTGTCGCAAATCTTAATAATTTTGCAATTTGTTCTTTGTTTGCAAAATCTTCTGCAGGACCTTCTTTTAAGACTTGACCAAACGCTTTCCAAAAGGTTTGATATTTCGCTTTGTCGTCCGTTGCCAATTGTTCTAGCATGCCCAATACGCGTTTTATAACAGCTGTTTTAATGGTGTCTATAATGCGATTGCTTTGTAAAATTTCTCTTGAAATATTTAAGGGCAAGTCATTGGAATCGATAATACCACGTACAAACCTTAAATAATGCGGTAAAAATTGTTCAGCATCATCCATAATAAAAACACGCCGGACATATAATTTTAAGCCACGCGTTTTGCCTACGTGCCACAAATCAAAAGGCGCATGTTCAGGAATATATAATAACGTAATATATTCCAGTTTTCCTTCAACCTTATTATGTGCCCAAATCAAAGGATCTTGAAAATCATGTGAAACATGCTTATACAATTCTTTGTATTGTTCATCCGTAATTTCATTTTTTGATAAAGTCCATAAGGCTGTTGCACGATTAACCACTTCATCTTCATTCTTATCATTTTTAACCAATACAGGCAATGTTAAATGATCAGAATATTTCATAATAATCTGTTTTAAACGCCAATCATTTAAAAATTCTTCTTCATCTGCTTTTAAATGCAATACCACTTCTGTACCACGGTTTTCTTTAGAGACTGTTTCAAGCTCATATTCGCCTGTACCTGTCGAACTCCACTGCACGCCTTCTGAGGCAGATGCACCTGCTTTACGGGTTGTTACCACGACTTTATCGGCCACAATAAAAGCAGAATAAAAACCAACACCAAACTGACCAATTAATTGGCTATCTTTTGCACGATCGCCTGTTAAAGTACTTAAAAATTCACGCGTACCCGATTTTGCAATCGTGCCTAGGTTTTGGATGACTTCTTCTCGCGTCATACCAATACCATTGTCTCGAATGGTAATCGTTTTGGCTTCTTTATCTAATAAAACCCATACTTTTAGATCTGGATCGTCTACTAATAACATCGGATCACGCAAAGATTCAAAACGCAATTTATCCGCGGCATCCGAAGCATTTGAAATAAGTTCGCGCAAAAAGATTTCTTTATTGCTGTATAAAGAATGAATCATCAGCTGTAAAAGCTGTTTTACTTCCGCTTGAAAACCAAAAGTTTCTTTTGACATCTTTTTCTCCTTATTTATCTCAGTGACTGTTGATGAATCTCACAACGGCGCTCTCGCCAACAAGGCCCGTGCTATTGTACCACCATCAATATATTCCAACTCGCCTCCAAAAGGCACCCCATGAGCAATTCGGGTTACCCGAATCTGCTGTTTTTTAACCAATTCCGCTAAGTAATGCGCTGTTGCTTCACCTTCTACAGTAGGGTTCGTCGCAACAATCACTTCTTGTATTTCGCCTACTTTTAAGCGTTGTCTAAACAAATCTATGCCTAAATCTTCTGGGCCAATGCCGTCTAAAGGCGATAGGTGCCCCATTAAAACAAAATAAAGTCCCTTATAGCCTGCAGTGTGTTCTATAGCCAACACATCGGCGGGTGTTTCAACCACACAAATGATTGATCGATCACGGAGTGGATTATCGCAAAATCGACACAAAACATCCTCGCATAAAGTTCTGCAAGATTGGCAATGTCCGACTTTCGCAATGGCTTCATGCAATATTTGCGCTAAAAGCTGCCCGCCATTCCGATCACGTTCTAGCAAATAAAAAACCATACGCTGTGCTGATTTTGGCCCAACCCCAGGCAAGCATTTTAAAGCGTTAATTAATTGATTAATCAGTGGGCTAAAACTCATACTGGCATGCTCACCATTGTTCCTCTTTTAAGGCAATATGCTCAATCTTTGCATCAAAGGCTTTCATGAGTTTTTGAATTTCGGGATCTGCTTCCGCTTGATTGCTCGCCGCTTCTTGTATTTCGCTGCGTCTCCGTTTAGTTTGCAACGCTGGTGTTTCTGCATTGACTTTTCCAGCACTAATCTTTAAACGAATAGGTTGCCCTAAATGCTGCGATAAAGCTTCTTGCAGCCGCTCTTCATAGCGTTTATTGCTAAGTAAAGGCTTTTGTGATTCATCTAAGTTAAGGGTGATTAAATCAGCTTCCCATGCAACGACACTGCAATTATCAGCCAATACCTTTTCTAAGCCCTTTAACTGGAGTTTATTCACAATACTATTCCAATCCTGTAGAGGTTGGTCTCCATGCTGGTCCTTTGGTTCTAAAACCACAACTGGTTCAGACATCACCTCTTTGGTTTCAAAATGCGGTTCTTGTATTTTAGATGTTGCCCCAAAATGAGAAACCTTTACCGGTTTAAACGCTACCATACGCAACAATATCATTTCAAAACCCATTTTAGGGCTAGGCGCATAAGGCAAATCGCGTTGCCCTTGTAAACCAATCTGATAATATAATTGAACCTCTTCTGGTAACAAACTTTTGGCAAAGGCCAACAAGGTTTCACGATCTCCTGTATACTCGTCCAATGCCCCTGGCACTTGTTGTGCAATGGCGATTTGCTGGATCACTGTCAAAAATTCTGTCAATAATCCTGAAAAATTGGGGGCACTTTCTTCCAGCGCATTAATTTCGCATAGAATCGCTTTTGCATCACCATGAATTAAGCCGCTCAATAATGCAAATAATCGCGCTTTTTCGGATAAACCTAACATTAAACGCACCGTGTGTGCTTCGATAGTATCTCCACAATAATTTAAGGCTTGATCTAATAAGCTCATGGCATCTCTTAAACTGCCATCTGCCGCATGCGCCAATGTTTGCAACGCTTCTTCTTCAAAACGCACTTTTTCGTGCTCTAAAATTTTTGCCAAATAAGCTGCCATTTTATTAGCGGGAAAACGCCACAGTTGAAACTGTAAACACCGAGATAAAATCGTCGCTGGTAACTTTTGAGGATCGGTCGTGGCAAGTAAAAATTTAACATGTTCCGGCGGCTCTTCTAGGGTTTTTAATAAAGCATTAAAACTATGCCCCGATAACATATGCACTTCATCAATCAAATAGATTTTAAAACGACCGCGTGTCGGTAAATACTGCACATTGTCGAGTAATTCACGCGTATCTTCGACTTTGGTACGTGAGGCCGCATCCACCTCAATTAAATCAACAAAACGGCCTTGATCGATGGCTTCGCAGGCAAAACAAGTGCCACAAGGTGTCGATGAAATTCCCTGTTCGCAATTAAGACACTTAGCCAAGATCCGCGCAACGCTGGTTTTACCAACACCGCGTGTGCCCGTAAAAAGATAGGCATGGTGTAGGCGTTTGAGATCTAAGGCATTGCTAAGCGCACGTACGGTAACGTCTTGTCCCACCATTTCTTGAAAGGTGCGAGGCCTATATCGTCTAGCTAGTGCAAGTTGAGTCATATTATCTATCTGAAAAACCATAGGCGGCACCTATAACAGCCACACCTCGGCGCCCGAATCTACTGCTACCGTTGCTTCCTTCCGGACCTGGCGGGGTTCACAGTGTATCGTCGCGAGGGAACCGGTATAGGTACCATTAAGCGGCTAGTTTACACTAAAAATAGCTATTCTAAAATACGCAGCTATTTTGGAATAGCGACTAAAATTCCGGTTATTATCAATCCAGCACTCAGAATATATTGCAAAGAAAGCACTTCTCCAAAGAAAAACCATCCCATGATCGGAATAAACACATAGCCTAAGGACATGAATAAATAGGCTTGTGTTAAGGGAATTTCTTGTAAACACCAAATCCAGGCTAAAGTCGCTAATCCATATAAAGAGAGCGCAGCAATAAAAGCAGGCTCCAAAGCAATACTCCAAACAGAATCTAAGACTTTTAAAATATTGGCGACGGATTTAAACAAAACGTGACCGCAAGAAGCACATAAGACACTTAAAATTAAGATCAAATGTCGCGTTGTCATGATAATCCCCACCGTTCTTGCCACGCTTGAAACATTAAAACACCCCACAAGGAATATTGCCAATTTCTCTGTCCTGATAAATGCTCCTGCCAACGCTGACGAATGGGGGCTGTATTTAAAATCCCTTCTGAGGCTAAACGTTGTGGAGATAATAAATTTTCTGCCCAATCTCGCAAAGAGCCTCGTAACCATTGATCAATGGGCACACCAAAACCCATCTTAGGCCGATCAATTAAATGGCTAGGCACATATTTATTTAAGACTTGCCTTAATAACCATTTACCCTGACCGTTTCGAATTTTAGCATTCATTGGTAAACCATAAGCAAATTCAACAACGCGGTGATCCAATAATGGTACACGCGCTTCTAAACCAACGGCCATACTTGCTCTATCAACTTTAGTTAAAATGTCGTCTGGCAGATAGGTTAAAGTATCCATCATCTGCATGGATCCCACGAAATCATTTGCATGTTCAAAAGCAGATTCAAGATTCCAGGGATACAACGTTGGTTCATTACCACCTATCACTAAAGCCGCAGGTTCTTCCCAAAGGCTGACTAAGTTCTTATAAAACATCTTTGCATTTGAGACTGCAAGAATATCTGCGAGTTTATGCGCTTTATCGCCGGCTAATTGCGGCCGTAAACGATTAGGCAATATTTTTGCAATGCTATCCCAACGATTAGGCGAGAATTGACGTATGCCGCACGCGCTTAAATAACGCAGCCAATATGGCAAAATTTTAACACGCTGCCAAAACCTTTGCCCCACAAAGTAGCGATTATAACCCGCAAAAAGCTCATCGCCGCCGTCTCCCGAAAGGCTAACTGTCACGTGTTGCCGCGCCAGCTTAGAGACCAAATAGGTTGGAATCTGCGAAACATCGGCAAACGGTTCGTCACACCAATTCGGAATCTCTGGGATAATGCCTTGTGCTTCGGTGGAGGCTAAATATAATTCATGATGTTCTGTACCCAAATGCTTCGCAACATTCGCTGCGTGTCGCGCTTCATCGTAACCCGCTTCATGAAAGCCAATCGTAAAGGTTTTAATCGGACGGTCGCTTTGTGCTTGCATTAATGCAACAACCGTTGAGCTATCAATGCCGCCAGATAAAAACGCACCGAAGGGAACATCCGTAATCATGCGTCTTTTAACGGCATCACGTAATAAAATATCTAATTCATCTATCAAAGTTTCATCGCTGCTAGATATTTTTGCTTGCTTTTCTTTGCTGTGTACGATGACATTCTGTAAATCCCAAAATCGAAATTCTTGTATTTTTTGAGTTCGATCAACAGACAGAACACTGCCTGGGAAAAGTTTCTGAATGCCTTTAAAAATAGAAAGCGGGGTCGGTACGTAATTAAATCGGAAATAAACAGTCAGTGCTTCTTTATCTATTTCGGGTTTAAATTTCGGGTGCGCTTTAAAACTTTTAATTTGAGAACCAAAAAATAAAACACCTTGATTAAAACCCCAATACAGGGGTTTAATACCTAACCTGTCGCGCGCTAAAAATAGTTGATGTGTTTTTTTATCCCAAAAAGCAAAAGCAAACATGCCAATTAGCTTTTGACAAGTTGTTTCTACACCCCAGTGTTCACAGGCTTCCAAAATCACTTCCGTATCGGAATTTCCGCGAAAACGGCAACCTTCTAAACTTAAAGCTTCTCGCAATTCAGGTGCATTATAAATTTCGCCGTTATAAACAATAACAGAATCGCCTGCACGCGACATCATAGGCTGATGCCCCGCTTCAGATAGATCAACAATGGCAAGACGTAAATGTGCAAAACTAAGACCTAGGGTTTCATCACACCATGTGCCTTCAGAATCTGGTCCTCGATGCGAAATGGCCGTGCCCATTTTTTGGCCAATCGCTAATAGTTCTGTTTTGGCGATATTAGCCTTAAAATCCCAAAAACCCACTAATCCACACATACAGGTTCCCGTAACAGGATGACAGGTTTACGCCCAATCGAAAAATATTGCACGCCTTGTGAACGCATCGTTTTAGGATTATATAAATTTCTTAAATCAACAACCGTTGGATTGTCACCCATACATTCAAAAGTTAAATGGCAAAATTCTGGCCATTCTGTCGCTATCACTACGGCATCCGCACGCTTCATGGCTTCATAGGCATCTTTTGCAAAAACAACGTTAGACAAGACTTTTGCAGCATTCTCCATTGCTTCAGGATCATAGACAACAATATGGGCACCTTGTTTTTGAAGCGCTTCAATAATAACTAATGCAGAACTTTCTCGCACATCATCGGTATTTGCCTTAAAAGCAACGCCTAATACTGCTAACGTTTTTCCTTGCACTGTACCACAACAAGCTGCAAGAATTTTTTCGATCATATGTGACTTATGGCGTTCATTTGATGAAATCACGGTTTCGACAATAGACAACGGTGACTGTATTTCACGTGCCGTGTGCACTAACGCTAAGGTATCTTTGGGAAAACAAGAACCACCAAATCCTGGACTGGGACTTAAGTAGTTTAACCCAATGCGTTTATCCAAGCCTAAACCTTGACTCACGTCAATAATATTCGCATTAGTCTTTTCACATAAATTCGCAATTTCGTTAATAAAAGCAATTTTAGTCGCTAAAAAACAATTTGCGGCGTATTTAATCAACTCTGAACTTTCTAAATCCGTAAAGAGGAGTGGAATATCTCTTTTATCAAAAGCATGATAAATCTGATTCATCATTACTTTAGCTCGTTCTGTTTCAGCACCAACAACAATTCTATCCGGATTCATAAAATCATAAACTGCTAATCCTTCACGTAAAAATTCTGGATTAGAAACAATATCAAATTCTGCACGTGGGTTTACCTGTTGAATAATGGTTTTAACCAAATGACAAGTTCCCACAGGCACGGTGGATTTTACAACAATGACTTTATAGCCATTAATAAATGGCGCAACTTCACGAGCTACTGTTTTAACGTAACTTAAGTCAGCCTGTCCTGTTGTTGGATCGGTTGGTGTTCCTACTGCGATAAATAATATCTGCGTGTTTTCCACCGCTTTTTGTAGCTGCGTATCGAAGCTTAAACGTTCCGCTTTAATATTTTTGCTAACCATTTCGGCAAGTTCAGGTTCATAAATGGGAATTTGTGCACGCTTTAATTGTGAAATTTTTTCTGGGTTATTGTCTATGCAAACAACAGAGTGTCCAAGTTCTGCAAAACAAGTGCCAGAAACTAAGCCTACATAGCCTGTACCAATCACAGCGATTTGTATCGTCATGTTTTTTAAAGTCTCCAATTCAATAGTAGCTACTATGGTTTTTCAAATAATTGCTAAAAATAACGTTTAAAGATAAACTTTTTAACTTCTCCATTTTTATTGGATTATACAGGCAAGGTCGTATTTTTTCTATGAAAACAGCACTGGTTATTTCCGCACTCAATGCAGGCGGCGCCGAGCGAGTCATTACTACGCTCGCGAATGCATGGGCAACGCGAGGAGTAAATGTTAGTTTAATTACTTTTGAAAAACCTGATTATCAACCTTTTTATTTCGTGAACCCTGGTGTCAAGCTTTGCCATTTAGACCTGAAAGTAAAAGACAGCGCTTATTATCCAGATTTTTTATTAGCTCTTTGGAAATTATTAAAGCGCGTTTGGTTTCTACGCCAATTTTTTAAAAAAGAACAGCCTGATTGTATTATTGCCTTTTTAGACACTGTCAATATTACCACACTGCTAGCAGCTTTAGGACTTAAGATTCCTGTGACTGTTTCTGAACGTGTAGATCCCGCCCAACATCCTATCGGCTTCCTGCAAAATTTTCTACGAAAAATCACGTATCCTTTAGCACACCATATTGTTGTTCAAACCACGCAAATCAAAAACTACTTTCCTAAAAAACTGCATCAACACATTTCTATCATTCCAAACCCTGTTTCTTTAGCCGTTGATACCGCACAATTACCGAATATCAATTATGAAAAAAAGAAAATTATCACCATCGGCCGTTTAGAAATACAAAAGGGATTTGATTTATTAATTCAAGCTTTTGGTATGGTTCACGATCAATACCCTGCATGGGAATTGGTGATTTGGGGAGAGGGACACGAGCGATCTGCGCTGGAAGCGTTATGCGCACACTTGAAGCTAGAAACGCACATACACCTGCCCGGATTAACAAAAAATGTAATCCAAGCTTTATCGGAAGGTTCGTTATTTGTATTACCTTCTCGGTATGAAGGGTTTCCAAATAGCTTATGTGAAGCGATGGCCGTTGGATTACCTCCCATTGCTTTTGATTGTGTGAGTGGTACTTCCGATATTATCCGAAACAACATTGACGGTCTTTTAGTATTACCAACACAAAACATAAATGCTTTAAGTCATGCAATACTACGATTAATCCAAAACGTTGAGTTACGTCAACAATACGGCAATCGCGCTAAAGAAATTCTTGATCGGTTTTCCCTGGAAAAAATCTTAGATCAGTGGAACGCAATAAAACATTTTTAAAAGGGCATGTCCTCTGCTTGTTTATAAAGCACTATAAAGCTTTTCATAAGCATCTACGCAGGCATTCAAGGAAAAATGTTCTCTCACACGTTGCTGCCCCGCTTGCCCAAATTGCTTTGCTTTATCTGGATTGTTGATCAAATCTAAAATGGCTATTGCTAAGCTGTCTGGATTACGTGGTTCTACAACATAACCTGTCTGATTGTTAATAACGGCTTCTTTATTCCCACCAATGTCAGTTACGACCATGGGTAAACCAGCCGCCATACCCTCTAAAACTGCATTTGAAAATCCTTCGTTTTTAAAAGGGCATAAAATGCCTATATCTGCGGAAAACAATAGATTTGCAATATCTGATCGCGTACCTAACCACAAAATATGTTTGCTTAGCCCGAGATTTTCCGCTTGTTGTTGTAAAGTATTGCCAATACCGTCATCTCGTCCCAGACAAATCAAATACCAGTACTCTGGAAGCTGATTTTTAATTTTACTCAAAGCAATCAACAAATCTGTGTGGCCTTTATAGGGAATCAGATTAGCTGTCTTTACAATAACTATAGCATTTTGATGAATACCCAGTGCATTTCTAACGGCGCCAGGCGATTCCGTAGGCATAAAAGCAGCCGTATCTATGCCATTGTAAATCAATCTTAAGTGCTCTAATGGCACACACTCTTCTGCTTGCAACTGCGAAATAAGTGCCTGACAATTACCCGTAATGACCGAAGTCTTAGGGTGTAATTTTCGTTCTAACCAACCTATAAAGCGACTCTTCTGTTGATAGCAATTCAAAGAACGGCGGCTCATGATTTTGAATCCCTTAAATCGCGCCAATAGCGCTGCTAACATGCCAACAATATAAGCTTCTGGCAAATAAAAATGTAAAATTGAATTTTTATAATTTTGATTCTTATTATTGAATTTTAATGCCAAAGAAAAAATACCTAAAATCATCCGAACGAGACGATTCAACACTGTAGGAAATTTTTCAAGCCAATGTAAATATTTCTCATTTATTGCGCAAGAAACAAAAATACCTTTTTTTTCAAACTCTGACGCTAAAACGCCTTTTTTAAATGTTGTAATAACACGAATAGGCCATCCATAGGAAATAAGCTTAGGCAAAATAGAAATTAAATGTCGTTCTGTCCCACCCACATCAAGACTGCTAACAACAATGATGATATTTTTTTTCATTTTACGTTTTTCGTCTTACTGTGGTTTTCATTATATGAACGAACTGCATCAACAATCACTTCATCCCACAATTTAAAAATACGATCAGACTCAAATCGATCACAGATTTGCTTTGCATTTTCAGCTAACCGTTGCCTTTGTGCAACATCCCCTAAAAGTTCTAAAGTAATTTTGGTTAATGCTTGCACATCACCTACTGGAAATAATCTGCCATCAATCCCATCTTGGATAATATCGATATTCCCAGAACAAGCAGATGCAATCACGGGCAAACCCACCGCCATCGCTTCACAGAGCGCATTCGGAAAACCTTCATATTGAGAAGGGAAAATGAAGAGATCAGCATTGAGCAAAGCTTCTTGAATATTTTGGACGGCACCTGGTAACAATATTTTAGCTTGTAAACCCAAAGAATGAACTAGACGCTCGAGATTTAAACGTTCATAACCTTCACCATAAATAGTTAAAGTTAAATATGGATGTGCAGACAAGAGTTGGGACAAGGCTTGAATGAGGACATCAAATCCCTTAAAGGGGCATAAACGACCCACCGAAACAATATTTCTAACTTTTGCAGATACAGAAATAGCTGGCTTAGTATAAAGTGGTTTTGGAATAACATTTGGAATAATTTTTAAATTTAGCTTGCCAAACCCAGCATCATGGAAATAATTCGCTACCGAAGGTGTCTGAACAATAACACATGTTGCTTTGGGATAAAATATCTGCCGGATTTTCTGGTAAATCATTGGCAATTTATGGTAACCCGGATGCGTTCGCTCTGATACTAAAACGGGTATTTTTAGACCTATGGATGCTATTAGCATTGTTATATTTGTAACATCTATAAAAGATAAAATAATATCAGGATTTAATTTTTGAATTGTTTTTCGTAAAGATATAATACGCATAACATTATTTTTAAGCCGCATGAACAATAAAGATTGCCTATAAGTTTGATTAAGCTGGATTACATGAATACTAGGATCTAAGGGATAAAATGGAACAGAACTAACAGATGCAAAAGTCACTAATGAAAGCTGATATCCTTTAGAAACTAAAAGATTGGCAAGTTCAGATAAAATACGCTGTGCGCCACCAGAATTGAGTGAGGAAATAATAAGCGTAATATGCATTTTAAAATTATCTTTGATTAAGTTTATATATAATATCTTTCATCTGAGCACCAACTGTTGTCATTGAATAACGATTCCTAAGACGTGGGGGAACGCTGCATATTTCACCCTCTTGAATCTTTTGGATCATTAACATAAGCTTATTAGCGATATCAACCGGATCGTTTGGATGCGCCACTAAAAACCCCATTTCTTCGATGAGTTTTTGAGAAGGACCAGGAGAAGTAATGCCAAAAATAGGCTTATTAGCTCCAATATAATCGATAAGCTTGCTTGGCAGGAATGGGCTAATTTCTGTTGGAGCATCAATAATTAAGAGAAGATCCGCTGTTTGCATTGATTCTAAAGAATCAATATATGACATTGATGAATGTATATAAACAATATCTTCCAAGTCATAATCTTGCATCATTTCTTGTAAAGAACTTGTCGAAGATCCAATAAGCTCTAAGCGAATCTGTGTACGTTGTTTATACGGCAGTTTTTGTAACGCTTGAAACAAGCACCCAGGTTGCCGGTTTCCATAAAAATTGCCAAGGTAACGAATTCTAAACTTTTTGTTCGCACAAAAAGGTGGATGCTTATATAACGCTTCATTAAACATGTGAGGAACATAAGCAGACTTTAATCGTATTACATCTGGGTAATTTTTTGTTACTAAATCAATTGTCTCAAAGGATGTAAACAACAGCTGATCAGCATGCGTAAAAACTTTACTTTGATAATATCTATTCACCTCCTTTATCCACTTATTATAATTATTAAAAATGTTGTCAACCCACGGATCGCTAAAATGTGCAATCCATTTAAGGTGAGGATATTGCTGCTTTAGTTTTAAGCCAGATATGTGTGTTGACATGGGTTGACCAAATGTAACAATCATGTCAACTTGCGAATTGTTAATTATATTCGAGGCTTTTTCCATTAGATCAAAATGCCACAAATACTGCACATCTGGCAAAAGCGCTTTTTTTATACGATGGCCTTTCATATTTTCAACAAACTTTGTAAGCTTCGATTTGGATGCATACCTAACATTATCAAGCGGTGTAAAATGTAGTAAAGACCGATCATATTGCTTATCAGGCTCTGATGTTACAACTGTTATATTAAAATATTGCTGCAAATGTTGTACAAGGTGACTAATTTGTATGGATCGTGGAAACTTCTGAGGGGGGTAAGCATACGTTAAAAATAAAATATTTAAACGTACCATCTTTTCATCCATTTGCTAAGAATAATAAGGTTCCATGCCTGATGGGCGGCATATACATCACCCTTTTTCACCATTTTCAATAAGGAGATAAGTTGACTCTTATGGAAAAAATTTTCTAGGTTTTTGGCTAACAGGCTCTCTTCTACAAAATTAAAAAGATCTGCCTGAATCCACTGATAGGCGGGTACTGGGAAACCCTGTTTAGGACGTGTGATAATTTCTTTAGGGATCCTTTTTTCTGCAAAAGAACGCAAAATACGTTTTGTGGTAAACCCTTGGAGCAATGATCCCACCTTATATTCGAATGGTAATGTTGCACACCATTCTACAAGTTTGTGATCCAAAAAAGGAACGCGTAATTCCAAAGAGGTTGCCATGCTCATTTTATCAGCTTTCATTAAAAGATCTTCTACAAGCCAGCTTTGGCAATAGGCCTGTTGAAGCTGATCTATTGGTTCTAATGATGAGTTTTTCCTATACAATTCTTTTATGTATTCTACTGAAGATTTTTGCTTTTGAAACAAAAAAAGCTTCTTTTTCTCTTCTTCAGAAAATACATGAGTAATATGCGTTGCATTTTCTTTAAGAAAATGAGAATAACCAACTTTTGCAAGATGCTTCAGACTTGAAAAAGGAAGCTGATTTAGAATGAAACGTGGAAGAAAACTTAGAGCCTTGAAACAGGTTAATTTTGCGGCAAATTTGTCTAAATTATACCCCGCTAAAATTTCATCAGCTCCTTCACCAGAAAGCACAACCTTCACATGCTTTGCCGCGAGTCTTGAAACAAAATAAAGAGGGATAGAAGCCAAATCCGCAAGTGGTTCATCCGTATACCATACAAAGTCATCAATAAAATCGATAAATTGTTTTTGAGAAATAACAATTTCGTGGTGACTCGACTGAATATGTTCGGCCATTTTTGTTGCATAACCAAGTTCACTAAATTGGCCGCCATCCTCAAAGCCAATAGAGAATGTGTGAAAATTTTTATGTCCCAGTTCCACAGCTGCTGCTGCAACACAACTTGAGTCAAGTCCCCCGCTCAAAAGAATACCAACAGGCACATCAGAAGCAAGAAGCCTTTTTTCAACAGCTTCTAAGAAAAGTGTTTCGAACTCTTTTTCATAATTTCTTGTTCTTATCGGTTTTTCTGAACAAAAATTGACAGACCAATACTTTTCAATCTTACATAGATGATCTTTAAGATCATATTCTAGATAGTGCCCTGGTTCCAATTTGTAAATATTTTCCCAAATAGTCTCTGGCCCTGGCACATAACGTAACGTTAAATAATGCCATAAAGATTGTTTATTAAGCTTAGACATTGGGTTCAAGATTTCAATGATCGATTTTATTTCGCTTCCAAAAATAAAATTATCCTGATTATGATAATAATAAAGTGGTTTTACGCCTAAACGATCACGAACGAGAAAAATCTTTTGAATACGTGGATCATAAAGGCAAACACCAAACATTCCCTCAAGTTCGTGAATCGCTTCGATCCCTTTTTGAAGATAAAGCTGTAAAACGACTTCTGTATCAGAATGAGTGCGAAACGTAATTCCGGCATCTACAAGTGGCGCTTTTAGTTTTTTAAAATTATAAATTTCACCATTAAAAACAATTCCAACGCCAGTTTCGTGATCCCAAATAGGCTGATCTCCTCCTTTAATATCAATAATACTGAGGCGTTGCATACCAAACGCAAAACCATCATGGACCCAATATCCATTTGAATCAGGACCACGATGTTGGATCACAGACAGCATTTTTTGGATAAATTCTTGGCCTGATGCTTTCTCGAAGGAACCAATAATGCCTGCTATACCGCACATAATTTATATATTCTTCGTACCATGAAACCACAAACTCCATCCCCATCTTCTGGCAAGTGCTTTGATAATCAACTTGGGAATAAAGGAGCTTATGCCAGGCATCATAAGCTTTAAAACACAATCAAGATCTGTTCCTAAAATACGTACCTCAACATTTCTACTAAAAGGGCGTAATAAAGTAAGACCTTCTTCTTTTGTCACAGGCCATGTATGCGGATTTCCTTCTTCTCGGTGTCCATCTCCATAACGACTGTTTAGCTCTAAAGGCGTTAGAAAGTCTGACTCTCTATGTAAAAGCCCTTCAACGTAATCAGTCATATACCATTGATAAAAACTTTTGCGATTATAAAGCATGATACCAAATCCACCACTGGGTTTGAGGACTCGAAAAAGTTCTTTAATCGAAAGCTCGAGGTTAGGAGAGTGATGGAGAACACCCCATGACCACACATAGTCAAAAGAATGATCTTCAAAAGGAAGCTTATTTGCATCTTCTAAACGAATGTCCGCCTGTAACCCATGAAGTTTAAAGCGATTGCTAGTCTGTTCGATAGAGGTTGGGTTTAAATCAATTCCAGTACAAATTGCTCCATTTTTTGCCCAATTCATCAGCATTGCACCAAGACCACAGCCAATCTCTAAAACCTTCTTTCCCTGATATTTTTCAAAGGGAAAAAGTTTATCAAAAGGCTTTTCATGGTGAAGTGGTTTGTTCCAACTGTAAAATTCCTGATCAATACGATCAAAGAATTCACGCGTCCCCATTTCATACGAGCCTTCTTTAAAAACTGTTTGACCGTGGGTTTCACCATAAGTCATTGGATTATCAGCCCACCACTTTTGAATGTCTTTTTTGTTATCAATCATGATTCACAACCCTAAATTTATCTTTGATAGCTATAAGAGCTCCATAGAGCAGTATAAAAGGCATTAATAGAATTTCTGGCAGAAATGTTATCTCAAGAAATCGGTATAACAGGAGCTTTCTGTGGACTGATGGTATTAAATCAAAGACTTTTCTTCTTCCGTTTAAAACAATAGGATTTTTTGTTTCAGCCTTGATTCTTTCTTCAATCTTCCCCCATCCAAGACCAATTGCATCCGGATATAACAACACGATCTTTGCAGATGAACGGGGTTGTTCTAAATCGATTAGTTCGGCTTCAGGAAACTTTTCGTATAAAAGCGTTAGCATATATGCTTTAGAGCGCGGATTTGCTCTTTGGCATACCGCACGATACAACTTCTCAGGCATCCACCCTGGTTTTTTTTGAAAAAATGAATCATTAAATATCGCGTATGTTTTCATGAAACCCCTCTAACAATTGTGCGTAATTAATATTTTTAGCTGTTTTTGAAAACAAAGCCATGGCTTTAAAAAAATCTGGCTTATCATGAATATGGCTAGGGTCTCCATATATATTAATCAAAATGGGATGTTTTTTCGAAAAGTTTGCAAGATGTTGTGCCGCTTTCATATAATCTAAAGAGGATTTTGTCCGATCAGGTCCGGCAAAATATGCCCAGGTATCCATAATATTCAAGGGTTCTGAATATATCCCCGTGACAGGAATCTCAATGACGCCACCACTTTTATATAAAGGTCCATGACGATAAGCCATTATAGGACTCGTAGAGCTGGAAAACTTGTAATTTAATTCTTGTAAGAGATCATATAAAAACTTAAGATGTTCAGGCTTTTGAAATGTGCCGAAATGCGGTGTGCGCCACCCTTTTGCTGTGATACCAAGAACGTCTTGCAGTGTCCGGTGCCCTAACAAGATATCTTCTTTTAAGTCGTCATAGGATTGTTGGTCATAAAAAAAACAACTAGCATGCCTTTGGTATTTTTTATCAAAATAAGTATGCTCACGTCCTCCGTGATTAATAAACTCAGCGCCTGTTTCGTAAATTTTACGATAAACGTTTTCACCTTTTTTGAGTAACTCTCCAGGAACTGCATAAACAGGTGTAACACCTATATCTTGTAATTTTAAATGTACTTTTAACACTGCTGAGATATCTTCTTCAGTATCGCAATCAAAGGAAAGAATAAAATATGACTTATTAAAAATTTCTTTGCACCTTTTTGAATATAAATACCAAATAAAATTTGGATTAATACGAGTGAATAGTTTAATAACTAAATTATTTAACATGATAATTATAATATTTTCTGAATAATATTTTTAATTCTTTCTGCCGTTTTACCATCCCATAGAGGAGGAATAGCTCCTCTTTTCGGGTGTTTAATTCTTTCCAATAAATTATCAACGGTTACCAATTGATTAGAGCCTATTGTTATTGTCACAGGACGTTCAGTAGAATTTCTCAAGGTATAACAAGGAATACCTAAGTATGTTGTTTCTTCTTGAACGCCTCCCGAATCGGAAATTACATACGCGCTATTTGAAATAAGGCTCATAAAATTAATATAACCTATAGGATCAATAATTTTTAAATTTTTAGGTAATCGATTCATTTGTTCAAGGTTCTTTTTTGTGCGCGGATGTACCGGAAAAATAACTGGGAAATTAATACTGCCAACTTTTTCTATTATTAAATGAAGTGTATCTGGTGAATCAACATTTACTGGACGATGCAGAGTAAATACCACAAAATTTTTTGGCTTTAAATCAAACTGTTGATAGATTTTTCTTGATTCAATTCTACTTTTCATTAAACAATACGTATCAATCATAATATTGCCCACAAAATTGATTTGATTATTTTTTATACCCTCTTTTAGAAGATTTACGTTTCCATCTTCTGAAGGCGTCCAATGATAGTCGCTTATAGAGTCAGTGACTATTCGATTAATTTCTTCTGGCATGCTACGATCGAAACTTCTAAGGCCAGCTTCCAAATGTGCCACTTTTAAGTGAATTTTTTTTGCAGCTATTGAACAAGCTAAAGTTGCATTCACATCACCCACAACAATGACTAAATCAGGACTGCCTTTTTCAAGACACAATTTTTCATAGGAGCACATGGTTTGAGCTGTCTGCTCGGCATGCGTTCCACTGCCAACGCCTAAATGGTGATGGGGGTGAGGTAAACTCAAATCATCAAAAAAAGCCTGTGACATTTTATAATCGTAATGTTGTCCGGTATGTACAATTTCTACCTTACACCATAATTCACCGTTTAGCACATGATAAAGAGGCGCAATTTTCATAAAATTAGGACGCGCTGCGCATATAATATGTATCGTTTTCATCTGTGAATGTATTTCGTATACAAGTTAATAAGTTTTTGCTCTGTTACTTCAGGGGCCCAATGCTCTTTCGCATAAGCCTGCGATATCTGGGCATATTGTTCACGTTTTTTTTGATCATTATAAAACATAAGAATTGCTTCCCTATAAGCTTGAGGAGTGTCATCTACAAGATAAAACTGTGCGTCAAGCAATTCCTTTGCGAGATAATGCTTCCTATTATTTAAAATAATAGGAAGACCTACGAGCGCTGCTTCGATACATGTTTTACTAATTTCATAGTTGATAGACTGATACACATAAATATCAGATTCTTTCATGAGCTTTAGCACATCATGATTATTCATATTCTTGATAAAAGTTATTCGATTACGACAGCTCAGTTTATCAGCCAAACTTTCTAAATGTTGATGTAAATCTCCATCTCCCACAAGTGTAAGATACGCATTTTCCAATGAAGCCAAAGCGTATAGAATAGAAGTAGGGTCTTTTTGAAGATGGGTTTGCCTACCTACACAAAGAAGCTTTAAAGAACCGTGAATTTCATAGTTTCGTTTCTGCTCAGCATTAAGTCCTACGACATTATGGATAATAGAATAGTTTTTTACACGGTGTTTTTGTAGATAGGATTCTATAGGCGAATAGACAGCAATAACATGATCCAACCTCTTCAAGCAATATATTTCTAGCCTTTTTTGGAAATATCCCAATAATCGATCCCTCCAAATTTTTGCGAGACGCCCCCTAAGATAATCAACGTCAGGGTTTCCATGTAAGCTAGTGATACAAGCGATATTTAAAGCTTCTTTGAGCGAAACTCCTAAAAAAGTATTAAGGTGCAATCCATGACAACGGATAAAATTCGGAGAAACTGTTCGAACCAATTCAATCGCTTTTAGAGCCCAACTCCTCATTAAAACAGGACTCCAACCTAATGTTTTTTTGCAAAATCCTGCCGGCTCAGGAAAATTATGCAATACTAGACTCGCATTTCCTACCATAGGCTGTACTAACCTTGGATCTGGTGTATCATCATTCGTCATCATGATATGCACTTCATCAAAAAGATTGCCTGGATTATAATACCGAGGAACCACTTCGCCTTTTTGAAGAAGAACGGATAATCGATCAGGGATAATGACTAAGAGTTTTTTTGTCATATGATTTTCTCTGACGCAGTAGATATTTTGCGCACTTTTATAATGATTGTTGGCGATAAAAAGGGAAACAGTTTAAGGATCAAATTTTCAATAATCCCTCCACCTTCTCTGCAATAGTCATGATTCACATATTCAAACCCATTCACTTTTAAAAGAGTATAAAGTGTCGAAGGTGTCCAACAGTATATATGGCGATTCCATTCATGCTCCTGAAAATACACAGAATCTGACAACGGTAAACTTTTTTTGCGATATTTCCTTAGCATCTCATATTTAAAAGCTTGCCACATATCACGCCAATAATAGGCTGTTGGTGTTGACAATATAAGTTCACCTCCTATTTTAAGCACCCTATTAATTTCTTTAATTGATTGCGCGGCGCCTTCCAAATGCTCAATAACCTCTTGAAAGGTCAGGATATCGACGCTACTATCTTCAATATCAAGATCATAAGCATTCAGTTTTTTATAAATATGCTTAATTTCTGGGTATAAAAGACATGAAATTTCAAGATGATCATCTAAGTAATCACCTGCAATAATTTTTGAATGGGGAAACGTTTTAGTAAGCCTTTTTGGAAAGCCACCATAAAGACAACCCAGATCAACGATACATTTATCGTTGGTAGAATTATCAATCATTGAAAGAACCACTTCTTCTCTTTTTCCAAGATTGCTTTTTTTAAAAGTAGCCAATAATTCTTGAGAATTATATTTTTTACCATCTATTAAATAAGACTTATTACTCATCAAACCTTTTCTCCACATACTATGGCCCAAGAGCCAAATATTTCTTGTCTTAAAAAGTGATAGATTTTTTTTATCCCCGATGGTTGTTGTGCTGCAGCAATAAGGTTGGTTACATTGCAAAAATGATGATCCTTCACAAGCTTTTTCAGTCCCCATTGTGTCCAGCAAGGATATCGAGAATGATTTTCTCTTAGCTGCAAATTTTTTTGAGTTCTCTTATTGTAATCAAAAATAATAATCTTCCCTCTCGCCTTTAGAACACGCATAACTTCTTCTAAGGATTTTTCGTGATTCTCAAACAAGAAAAATGCTGACTTAATAATAACAATACCAACAGAATTTTCTTCAATATCTAAACAATCTGCTGGACAAACAATATCAACATCTCTTGGTAAGTCTATATTATAAGGCTCATCTGTAATATCTGTTCCGATGTAATCTTTTCCAAAGTCATCTCTTAAAAATGCTGGTCCACAACCGATTTCTAAAATTTTTTGGCCAGGTTCCCAATAGTTTTTAATAATTGCAACAACAAAATCAGGAGCTCTAGACATAGACAACATTCCTCTTTATTTCTGTTAAAATATTTTTCAACCTATAAACATTCATAAGTTGAGTAAAAACGAGATAAGAGGACAACCCGATTATACCTAGGCCCATGAGCGAAAAAACGCTTAAATCATGAAGTAAAGTTTCCTTTGCAAGAAAAACCAAAGTAAACATAGACAAAGATGCTAAAAAGATTTTAAAAATTGGTCGTAGCTTTAATATCACAACGTTTTCTCTTAAAGCATAAAAAGCGCTAAGTGAGAACTGCAGCCCAAAAGAGAGCGTCGTTGCAATGGCAGCCCCCGTATAGGAAAATTTAGGTATAAGCGCAAAATTCAAGATGATATTCGTAATGCAAGCAATAACTGTAAATACAGTGCTAAGAAAAGGCTTATCCCTTAACACAAGAACAGATTCAAAGTACGCCGACAACATAAGAAATAAATATCCCGCGAGTATGATAGGAATAACAAGATATCCTTTTGCAAAATCATCAGTTGTAATAATTGATAAAAGTATATCACTTGTTAAAATCAAACCCGTAATAGATGGAAGAATAATCCAACATATAAGCTTTATGGATTGATTAAAAAGAATGTTAATATCACTTATTTTATTTATGTTATACATTTCTGCTGCTTTTGTTGGAAAAAGACTCCATATGGGGTTAACAACGACTTGAATGAGCGTATAGCCAATAGTAAAACATATAGAATAAATACCAATATCTGCGAGCGCATGATAGTGAGCCAAAAAGACTCTGTCTAAACTGTTTAAAACCCACACTGCATATCCAGAAGGTAAAAAAGCAATTCCAAAACGGAAATAAGGTTTTAACCAGTGCAATGAAGGATATTTAAAAACTTTCTTAAGAAATAAATAGCCTATATATCCGAAAACAATAAAAAGATCTGCTATCAGACTCCATAAAACAAGATCATAAATACTAAGATTTTTTATCAAAATAATAATGAGCACAACCATTTGAATAATGTTCTGCAAAATTGTCAGAAATACTAATGATTTAGCCTGGTTTTGAACGCGAAACCAGTTGCGTATCCCTGTCAACATTGCTGTTGTTACAACATTTACACCAGCTAAGAGGACAAACAGTGGATACTCTCTGTCGGCACCAAAGAATAATTTTGAAACCCATGAGCGTGAAATTGCAATCAAACTTAATATAAGCAAACTGCTTGTCAGCCCAAACAATAACCAACCTGTAAATTCTTTTTTTTGCTTCTCCAACGGTCTTCCTGGTAAAAACCTTGCAAGTGAATTATCCATGCCGCAAAAAACAAGAGGGGAAACAACAGAGACAATAACCATAACTTGAGACCAAATACCATAATTTACAGCCCCAAAATATTTTGTAATAAATGGCATCATGATAAGTGCTTTAAGCTTTAAAAAAAGCTCAGCAATTGTCAAAACTCCTGCATTTTTCCAAAAATTAGCCACAAATCTTATCTCTTATTTTGCAAAGCAGTTTTTTAAGTGGGGATCTTAAATCTAGGGTATAGGAAGATGTATCATATTCAATGCCCCCCCATTTTTCTTTAAACCGTTTAATATTTTTTTCTTTTTCAGAAATGGGATTCGGGTTAAACCCAGCAAGATCAAAATATAAGTCACCACGATTTTTGTGATATTTAATTATTTCCCAATGCAACAAATCTTGAACAGGTATTTTTTGCTCCCACGCTAAGGGAGTTAGTGCAGACATAATCTCAGTTGCCACACCATCGTGACGATAACTTCCGAGGAATCCCAATAGCTGATTTTGTTGATTTTTTGCAACCCAGTAACTGTAGCATTTGCCCTTATCCAACTCCCATCCCCCTTGATAAAAGATTTTTTCTTTGATGGAACGTTTTGTCGAATTTAGATAAGGAACTAGAAAATCAGTATAATAATCTTCAAAAGATTCGCATCTATAAATAGATACACCTACTTGTTGGGCTTTTCTGATATTTTTTCTGGCTGCATGATGTAGCCTTTTAAATAATTCATCCTCAGATGGTTTTAAATCTATTACCAAGGTCTTCCATGGATGATGTTGGAATTTAAAGTTTATGAATTTATTTTCATAACTTTTAGGCCACTTTCTTAATGGAAAAAGCGCTCTAAAATTTACTTGATCAATATTGTCGTTCCTAAGTCTTTTCAAAATTTCTTTAATAAAGTTCGCAAAATCTTGCTCGGATACGTTGCTTGATATGACAGGTCCGCCAAAAGAAGTGATGGATCTACTTTTGTTGTCATGTCCAAACAAACATGACATACCTCTCAAAGTAAACTTATAGGGTTCCACCCCATTAAAGTATTCGTTTAAATCAGCCCATAAAGGCGTTTGGGTGAAGGGAATCATGCGCCCTGTTTCGCTAAATCTTTTCTTGGCCACTCAAGGCCAGCTGCCAAACAAACTCGTAAGATAAATTCAGAAAAATCAGCAGTGTGTACGTCGTGATATTTGCGGACCCATTTTTCTGCTTTTTCACCTAAATCTTTCAGCTTTTTCTTATCTGCCCAGTCCAAGATGGCATTATAAATTTCATCTTCTGTACAACAGTTAATAATAGGGGGCTCTTCAGCATAAACTAACGGCCAACAATTTTTTTCAATATAAGACATTACCGGTTTATAAAGAGACATTGCTTCCATAGAAATCATTCCAAATCCGCCAACATCAAATTGATCAACAACTACATTTGCTTGTTCTATTAAAGTTTTAAGCCCTCTTGTATCTGTGTTAGGAACCCATTCAAAATAATTTTCTCCGCCTTGATTTTGGATTGATTTCCGTGCTATAAGACGATCAGGACCTCTGTCAACAATAACACACTTTATATTCGGGCTCATTCGCGCTGCTTTTATAAAAGCTGAAAAAAACCGATTTGAACCTTTAGTTGTATTTCTATTTAATTTAAAATCTGTATACCCAAAGTCAATATTAGCTGGATGTAAAAAGATTATTTTATCCTCTTTTTGTTTATAATCGCGCATAGATCGTTCATGTACTAAATAGGGATATCTTAAGATAAAAAAATTTTTATCATTTATTTTCTTTAAAAATTCTATAGATTTTGGGTATGGCGTAAACACATTGAATTTCCCATTTTTCAAAATATTTCGATAGCAAAACTGTTCAATTTTAGAACGGAAAAAAAGCTCGGTAATATCAGCCCCTGTTTGATAATGAATATGCACTATTTTTTTTATTAAAAGCGAATATAAAAATCTTCTCACACCTAAAACACGAAAGAAGGCATTTGTAATGCTAATAACAACATCACCTTTATTTATGGCAGTTAACAGCTCTGTTCGAGTTCCAATAATAAAATTTTTTCTTGACAACAATTTAAAGGGATATTTTTGAAGTAGAAGAGTAGGATCTTCTTGTCTATAAATGTAGAATGGAATATCATATCGTAATAAAAGTTCTCCTAGAGTAAAATCATAATTAGCAAGATCCCCAATGATAATGACGTGTCTATTTGCACCACTCATGAAAATGCCAGATTTAAATGTTTTTCTAAAAATAAAACACTTTCTTCTTGTGAAAGGTCTTCTATGCTATATTCTAAAATTTTAATAACACCATTTCCACATAGAATATGTATAGGCATTGACTTCGAAAATCTAAAAATTTGGCCAATTCTACCATACACTATAACATTAGATGTCTGCGCCTGCCATATTCTTATTTTTCGTCCCCCGATAAAGGTAAAGGCACCAAAATAAGGCTTGGAAGAAGCGCGCACTAAAGCAATTATTTCGTTAGCACTCGCTGACCAATTTATCTTGGCATCTTCCTCACAACGTTGTAAAGCAAAAGATTCTTCTCTTATTGATTGAGGCTTCAACTTTGATATCAAATTCCCTGCTAAACAATCAGCAACAAATTCTTTCAACATTTTTAAAATATGCTTCTCTGCTAACGCTATTACATCTCTAATATATAGGTCCTTAATATTAAAAGAAGATTGAATATATATCTCCCCTCCATCAATATCTTGGTTCATTTTAAAAAGGGTAACACCTGTTACTTCTTTTCTTAATAAAATAGCCCAATTTAAAGGGCTCCACCCCTTTAAATTAGGCAATAAAGAAGCATGGAATGCAAAAACACCAGAATCAAATAATCTAATAACTTTAGGTGGCAAATAATAATGAAAACCTGCTACTATGGCTAATGAGAATTTATAGGCAGCTAAAAATTCTAAAATAGAATCGCTATTGACATAAGTGACGTATGGGATATTTCTTGTAGCAGACCACTCTTTCAAGTCCACATATCTGCAATTTTTTTTTGTGGAAGATTTTAAATGAGATATTTCTCTCGAAACAGCGGCTATACCGGATAACATTCCTGTTTCATATAAATATTCTGCAACAGACAAAGTCAAGTCTGTCCCCCCAAAAAGAAGCAATTTTGGTCCTATACTTTCCATGTGATTTAATTATCCCTTTGGGCAATATATGTTGCTAATGATCTTACAACATAATCAATATCTTCTTTTGATAGCTTCTCGTGAAGAGGCAATGTTAAACTATGTTTTCTGAATTTATATGAGTTTAAGAGATCTTGTGGTTTATAACCGAATCGAGAAAATGCAGGTTCTGTATGCATAGCGTAAGTCCCAATAGTTGTCTCGATTCCCTTACTCTTCATAAATTTTATTACCTTATCTCGGTCAAGGGATTCTTCTAATAAAATAACAAAAGATTGAAACGTACATTCCTCAACAGTAGCCGAAAGGGGGATAGACAAATTAAGAATAGGCTGCAGTTTCTCTATATAAGTTTGTGCAAGATCTTGCCTTTTTTTTATAATTTTTTCCACCTTATTTATTTGCTCTATACCAAGTATCGCGTTAATTTCTGACATGCGATAATTGAATCCGTTTAAAATAAAAGATTTCCCATTTGGCGTTTCAATGCTTCCATGAGACAGTAAAATTTTTGCTTTTTTTGCTAGCTTATCGTCATTTGTCGTAATCATTCCCCCTTCGCCAGTAGTAATTATTTTCCGAGGGTGGAAACTAAATACACCGAAATCTGCCCAATTACCACATTTCCAAATCCCGCGCCTTGCTCCGAGAGCACACGCTGCATCTTCTATTACATACAGATTATGTTGCGAAGCAATATTCATTATCGCTTCTATATTTACAGGTTGTCCAAAGGGATCAACAACCATTATAGCTTTAGCTTTATCCGTAATCTTATTTTTAAGATCGCTTAAACACATATCAAAAGACTCTGAATTACAATCAACCAAGACAGGCTTAGCACCCACTTGACAAATGACATTTCCTGTCGCTGGAAATGTAAAATCGGAAACCAAAATTTCATCATTAGCTTGTATCCCTAAGACTTCAAGCGATAAGTGAAGTGCTGTCGTCGCTGAACTTGTTGCAATAGCGTGTTTAACACCTATATATTCACTAACACATTTTTCAAACTCGTGCAAATATTTTCCTTGAGTTAAATTGCCACTATTAAGAACTTCTTTAAGCATATCCATGACAGTAGAAAAGTCTACTTTAGGCTTATTTAGTCGTATCATTTATTCAACCTCTTCAAATTTTCTAAATACCAACTAATTGTTTTATCTAACGACGTCTTCATAGAACTCACATTAAGTTTCCCCAAGAAAAACTCAGCACGTCTAATATCGCAACAATGTCTCTTAACATCTGCGATCCTTGCGGGTTGATATAAAATACTACCTTTATAATCCATCAAGCGGCAAATATTTTCAATCAAATCAATAATCCTTGTTTCAATACCGCTCCCAATGTTAAATTCCCGCAGGTTCAAATCTCTTTTAAATATAAAATGAGAAATAATCTTCACAGTATCCTCTACATATATAAAATCTCTTGTTTGTAATCCATCCCCTTCTACGATAGGAGATAGCCCAGCAATAATTCGTTTAACTGTTTTAGGTATAATTGCTGCTAAAGCTTCTGTATTTTGACGCGGTCCAAAATTATTAAAAGGCCTCAAGATAATTGCATCAATGCCAAACATATTAATATAGGACTCCACCGCCATATCTGCAGCACATTTTCCAGCCGCATATGTTGTCTCCGGTTTACGAGGATGCTTTTCATCCATAGGAATATACTCAGCAGAACCAAAGACTTCTGAAGTCGATATATGTAGAAGTTTAGAATAATAATTTTTACGAATAAGTTCTAAAAGATTTAGGACAATATCTGTATTAACTTTATAGGCATCTGCAGGATCTTCAAAAGAGTGTAGCAGTGCTTTAGTAGCAAGATTAACTACAACATCAGGCTTAGTGGACTTAATAGAATGAAATAAAGTTTGGTATTCACAAGCATCTGCTTCGATTATAGTAACTCTATCTGGAAAGCTTTTTATGGCAAAATCTAGGTTCTCTTTACGTCCTAAGAAAAAGTTGTCTATTATTACCACGTGATCGGCGCCTTGAGCCAATAGATTGTCAGCAAGATGACTACCTATAAATCCTGCGCCTCCTACCAATAAAAAAACTTGATTATTAATACATTGCATCAGATGAAGACACTCTGATTTTGTCCGCGATATGAACCGACTTGGCAGCCGCCTCTCCATCTACCACAGGTTTTTGATTATTTAATATACAATACAAAAAGTGCTTTAATTCAGCCCTAAGAGGCTCTTCATTCCTAACTAGAATTTTATCGGACGATATATCAAGTTTATAAATAAGGTCGCCATTATCAATTATTTCTTGAGTCGCACTACTTTTATTTAGCAACAATTCTTGCCTGAGAAAGTCTAGATGAAAGAAACCTAAGTTAGTATTTAAATTCATAATTCTTAATTTAGTTTGCGTAATTCGACTTGCGGTAACATTTACAAGCGCCCCTGAATCGGATAACCAAAGCGCAGAAACGTGTCCCCAAGGATCTGGCCCTCGCACATAATGCGAGTTTAATTTATTTACACCGCTTCCAATAAGTGAAATAATTAATTCAATGTCGTGTATCATTAAGTCTGATATCACATCTATCGTCTTATCTAGGCCTGGTTTAGCATAACTTAAACGTCTAGAATCAATAGAATAAATCTCTACATGTTCTCTTTTTACTATTTTTTTCAATTGTAAAAAAGCCGGGTTGAAATGTTCTACATGCCCCACCATCAAAATGGTATCACGAAGCTGTGCAGTATTCACAAGGTCTACCGCATTTTGATAGGAAGAAGCGACAGGTTTTTCGACAAGACAATGTATTCCATTTTTCAAGAAAAACGTAGCTATAGGCGTATGCGATTCCGTAGGTGTTGATATACTTAAGCCATCACAAACTAATAATTCTTCCAAAGAATTCGCATGTTTTACCTGGAAAAAGCTTGCGATTTTTAATGCTCTTTCTGGATTTATATCAAAAACGTAAATATCTTCAATTTCCTTCAATTCTTTATAAATACGAACATGATTCATACCCATTGAACCGGTACCAACAACTCCAATTTTAAGTTTTTTATTACTCATGTTCAATCTTCTTTCCATATAAATCTATAGAATGAATATCTTTTGCCGGATTCCCAGCAACGAGCGTATAACTACTCACGTTTTTTGTTACCACACTACCTGCTGCAACCATTGCGTATTCACCAATGGTTACACCACAAACGATAGTCGCACCTGCTCCAATTGATGCTCCTTTTTTTACTATTGTCTTTGTAATTTCCCATTCTATATTGAATGCTCTTGGATACTTATCATTTGAAAACGTAACGTTTGGGCCTACAAAAACGTCATCTTCTATAATCACACCATCATAAACTTGTACGCCGTTTTGAATTTTGCAACAACGACCAATTACAACATTTTTATCAATATAAACACACTGCCCAATATTTGTCAGTTCCCCTATTCTAACTTGTTCTCTAATTTTGGAACAGTTCCAAATCTTAACATTCTTACCTAGGCGGGAATCTGTACTCACCTCAGCTGAGGGATGAATAAAAGCTGTAGGATTATCTATATCTTTCATATAATCTCTTTTAGGATCGTTGAAATGATGTAAAGTTCCTCTTGCGCGATATATCCACTCATGGGCAAACTTAACACCTCGTTTGAAAGCATTTCACATACGGGGAGAGAACCCCTTGTTGCAGTTGGGTAGTGGCTGTAGGCTATTTGAACATGCAAAGGTTTAGCGTAATA
The DNA here is from genome assembly GCA_044225595.1 of Gammaproteobacteria bacterium. Classification (GTDB taxonomy): domain Bacteria; phylum Pseudomonadota; class Gammaproteobacteria; order UBA6186; family Azoamicaceae; genus CADEGZ01. The sequence goes on along the minus strand of JBGAIG010000004.1, from coordinate 18,278 downwards.
TACCATTGTTGGTATGCCCATTCCTGCCAACTCTGCCATTACTCTTACACGATTTATTCTTTTGGGCAAGCGAACCGTATATTGAGCCCAACTGGATTTTAAATGATTATTGACATAGGGTATCTGGATAATATCTTTCAAGGCTGAACTATAATCATCTGCAACTTTTTGACGTGCTACAAGTTCATTTGGAAAAATTTTCAACTTTTCTAATAGAATAGCTGCTTGCAACGTATCCAAGCGGCCATTTATGCCTATACGAACATTCTCATACTTGTCTGAACCCTGCCCATGCACACGCAAACTTTTAATAATTTGCGCTAACTCATCATCATTCGTAAATATAGCGCCCCCATCTCCGTAGCATCCCAAAGGTTTTGCCGGAAAAAAACTGGTGGTAGCAATATCACCAATATTTCCTACTTTACGTCCTTTATAAGTAGCTCCAAAACTCTGAGCAGCATCTGCCAAAATCCACAAACTATGGCTATCAGCAATCGATTGTATAGAGTCATAATCTGCAGGTTGACCAAAAAGATCGACAGGAATGATTCCTACAGGTTTAAGTCCTAATTTTTTAGAAAGCTGAATCCCCTGCTCAAGACTTTTGGGATCTATGTTATAAGTATCTTCAAGGGAATCAATAAATATGGGCGTTGCCCCCACCCATGCAACAACTTCGGCAGTTGCTGCAAAAGTAAACGATGGAACAAATACAGCCTCTCCTGAACCAACATTTTTTGCCATTAACCCAAGAGCTAAGGCATCGGTCCCATTTGCACATGTTACAGCATGCTTCACATCACAAAAAGCAGCTAATTGCTTTTCAAGCTCATAGATTTCAGGTCCCATAATAAAAATACCATGATCCAATACGCGCTTAATCGCTGCATCAACTTGAGGCCGAATGCATTCAAGCTGAGATTTTAAATCTATAAACTGCATAAATGACCTTTTTCATAGCTTTTCTTACTAGCCCTATCATTTGTTTTTATCTCCATTAAGTTTCCGTCGGTAATTTGATACCTGCTTCCTTGTGGAGTAATAACATCATGAATCCGTGGGCTTAGATGATAAGCCCTTGTTGCATAAACAGTTTCTCGCGAATCACCCGCTAAGCTTAAAATCATCGGAATATCGTGGAGCGCAAAGCCCCACAACATGTTCTCTTCATGAAAAAATTTACCTAAATTTAGTCGGAATGATTTATGAATCACTTTGTATTCCGCTGCGAGGGACTTAGCAAGCATTTCGTTTTCATCACAAACAATAGATAGCGCGCCCAGTTCGGTAAAATTTCTTACCAAATTTTTGCCCCAGTGGCTGCATCCCACAACGACAACTTTAGTGTTTGACATTAAATTCAGCTCCCTTTCTGCTCTATACCAAGCATGACATGCCGCGATTATTTTTGAATAAGCTAACCGTTCCTGCCATCATTTTGTTTCACTATAGCTACCGCAGCTCGGGTGCACCCTTAATTTTTCCGGCACCAAGACTGCTGCAATTTAATACCTGACTACTTAATTAATTTATGCTGCCTCCACCGCATAAACTGGCAAAGAAAACTTTGTTTCTCTACCCATAAACGATAACAACAAATGCACACGTTATTTATCATCTAATTTTTCAAAAGTTGCCGTGTAATCTTTAAAAGTTCCCTCTAAAATTCGAACTTTATCGCCTTTTATAAACACAACAAGGCTACCAACAGACGCTAATCCTTCCAAGCTTTCTTGTGCTTTTAAACCATCAATAATACTATTAGGAATTAATGCAGGACGTTCTTGATTCATCAACAAATAAGAAACACCTGGGGTCCCATTTACGCTGCGCCATCGAGCAATTTCCAAGTCCATACCAACAAATAAATATCGCGGGAATAAAGGCGCTATAATTTCATCAACTTTACGTGCATGACGGCGAATTTTCTTAAATCGTGCAATTCGGCTTTTTTTTCTTGTAATGGTTGAGTGTGCGCAACATACCAGCTGATCATGGCAACACCCTCGATATATGCGATAATTTTAACGTTAAAAGCCTGTCGTTTTCAATTTTATGTTTAACCAAATCATAGGTGCCTTGCGGGTCAAAAACATCTGTGATTAATGTAGCATCATAGCTTTTAAAATCCTCGTTCACATCAGCAGTAGCAACTTGTAAACCTGTTCCATAGGCAACCAGGTTGGCAATATCCGCTAAATCTCCAATACCTATTAAAGCAATATTGATAAAATTCTGTGCCTTACATTGCACAAATATTTTTTCGCATTGAGTACGCGCATCCCGAAAAAATGTGAAAAGTAAGGGACTGTAGTTCCCTTTCTAGTTTGATTTTGGTGCAACTCAGCAGCCATTGATAAAGCTGCTAAATATCTTGAAAATAGCAATGTCTTTTTTGCTGAGATACTGTCCATCATAAGAATATTAATCTTGATTAAATTTGCTCATGTCATCATCAATTAATTTTTTCATAAATACAAATTCATTACAGCCTAATCCACCCCCACATGTTTTTAATTTTTCTAATTGAAAATTTCTAGATTTAAAAAAATCAAACACTTCTTCTGGCTTAGCAACCTCGAACGGATAGCCACCCACCCAGTCAACCACATCATGCCAAGCAGACATCCCACGGTTATTTCCTCCATACTTCAACCAAGTTCTAAGGGGATTAAAGCCTTTCAAAAAATCTTTAATAAAAGTTATTCCCCAGAGCCTTATAAGACACAAAAATAAAATTGTATATTTGAAAAAAATATTTGTTTTATTATAAATTTTTTTAATTATTTTCCATTCACGTGAACGTCTGCCTTGATCATTATAAATGGAAATAAAGAGAATACCCTCATTTTTAACTAAATGAGATACATTCTCAAACGCTTGAAACATATATCCTGTATGATGCAAAACACCCCAAGAATAAAGAATATCAACTTTTCCAAATTTCTTTAAAAAAGTTTCGTCAAGCACTGAGCCTTGCTCCACTGACCACTCAGAATCACTTCCACCATAAGTTTTTTTAAGATATTGGGTACACCTCACAGAATCTTGATCATAATCAAATGAAAAAACACGTGCACCTAAACGATGAGCAGCAAGACTAAACAACCCGCTGCCTGATCCAATATCAAGAAAGCTTTTACCTGTTAAATCTACAAGCCCTAGTTTTTCTTGAAGACTTTTTTCAGCTTCTTTAACCCGGTCTTCATCAAAATGTTTTAAAAAACGTGACCAATTCTTACCAAAAGCAAAACGTTCTTTGGGATCTAATGTCATTTCTATACTCATCGTATTCCACCATAGCTACCGCAGCCCGGGTGCACTTTTATTTTTCCGGCACCAAGACTGCTGCAATTTAATACTTTACAACCTAATAAATTTATGCTGCTTCCACCGCATAAACCGGCAAAGAAAACTTTGTCTCTCTGCCCATAAACGATAACAACAAATGCACACGTTGTTTATCATCTAATTTTTCAAAAGTTGCCGTGTAATCTTTAAAAGTTCCCTCTAAAATTCGAACTTTATCGCCTTTTGTAAACACAACAAGGCTGTCAACAGACACTAGTCCTTCAGCACTTTCTTGTCTTTTTAAATCATCAATAATGCTATTAGAGATCAATGCAGGGCGCTCTTGGTTCATCAATACATAAGAAACACCTGGGGTCCCATTTACGCTGCGCCATCGAGCAATTTCCAAGTCCATACCAACAAATAAATATCGCGGGAATAAAGGCGCTATAATTTCATCAACTTTACGTGCATGACGGCGAATTTTCTTAAATCGTGGCAAATAGACCTCAAAACCTTGCTCCAACAAATGCAATTCGGCTTTTTTTTCTTTTAATGGTTGAGTGTGTGCAACATACCAGCTAATCATGGAGCTACCCTGGATATATGCAATAATTTTAAGGCTAAAAGTCTGCTAGCCTCAATTTTATGTTTAACCAAATTATAGGTGCCTTGTGGGTCAATAACGTCTGTAATCAATACAGCATCATAGTTTTTAAAATCTTCCTCTACATCAACAACATTAACTTGTAAACCTGTTCCATGCGCAACCAACTTAGCAATATCTGCCAAATCTCCAGCACCGACTAAAGCAATATTGAGAAAACCTTGCGCCTTAGCTTGAAGAAATACTCCCTCACACTGAGTACGCGCATCCCGAAAAAAAGTAAGCGAACGCGCAAGGTAACCTGTTACCATTTGGCTTTTTTCCGCAAAACCTTCAGGTGTTAAAAAGTAGCTGATACGACGTGGTGAAATCTGGGAGGCTCTGATCCAACCTTTAGTGATACATCGTTTCAAATAGTGGTTCATTAACCCCAAGGCAATACCAAGCTCGAATGCTAAGCTGCGTTGCGTAAACGAAGGATTACGATCAATCTCACTCAGGAGGTGCACCATCACTTTTTGCTCTGTTTGTTCTCGTGTATCTTGGAAAGCTGACATTTATACCTTAGGCCTCAAATAAAAATAATGAAGAGACGGTCTCTCTGTTCATGAACAGAACTTACAGGATGCTTGTGTCTCCGTCAAGCATTTTCCAAGAAATGTCGCCTGTGAACACAGTTGGGAAGAAATAAAGTGGGAAAATTAATAGTTATTTAATCAGCCTACTTGAATTTTCTCATGATAATGAGATATCCTACACCCCTTAAATTTGGAGAGATGTCCGAGTGGCTTAAGGAGCACGCCTGGAAAGCGTGTGTACGTTAACCCGTACCGAGGGTTCGAATCCCTCTCTCTCCGCCAGCCTCTGCTAAGAGTACGGCAGGTGGGCCGAATTTTCTAGTCAATTAAAACTGCAAAATCGAAAAGAATTAAATATGCATAGCCGCGTCTATAGCTCGTGGGGATATTATCAGCACATTGATTGCGGAGAGCGTTTTCAAGTTAAACGCATCATGGTAAAGCCTAATGAAAAAACCTCTACACAAATACATTATAATCGATCAGAACATTGGGTAATCGTGGAAAGCATTGCGAAAGTCACGCGAGGCGATGACACACTTTTGATACACGAAAACGAATCGGTTTATTTACCAATGGGCATGAAACACCGTATTGAAAATCCAGGTAAGATCTCACTACATTTGATTGAAGTGCAATCGGGATCTTATTTAGGCGAAGATGATATTGTCCGCATTGAAGATGTGTATGGACGCGCAAAGACATCAGAGATATCACTATAATTTTTTGATTATCAATCCTTCAATGAGATCCATCAAAATATGTCCCAGCGTAATGTGGATTTCTTGAACACGATTGGGATCAGTAGAAGGTACAATAATGGAAAGATCGCATTCTTGTGTCGTCTGACCGCCATCGCCACCTAAAAATCCCAATGTTGCAATACCGCGTTCCCGCGCTACTTTCAAAGCCCTTATCAGATTGACTGATCGACCAGATGTCGTTAAACCCAACAAGATATCGTTTGTTCTGCCTAGCCCCTGCACCATTCTCTCAAACAAACATTCATAACCATAATCATTTGCACACGCTGTAATCGTTGAAGTATCAAGCACTAAAGACATGGCGGGAATAGCATCTCGATTTGTATGCGATCTTAATCGCACCAATAATTCTGCCGCCAAATGTTGCGCATCCGCAGCTGAACCGCCATTGCCGCATAACATCAACTTACCGCCTTTAGCGATTGCGCTCACTGTCATTTCAGCCATTGAAACGAGTGTATTCAAGTAGGTACCCGTCAAGCATTGTTTTTTAAGTTCGATTGCATCTATCCATTGATCACGTGCTTTTTCTACACATTTCGACACTTGTTCAGAAGACAATTTCACCTACATCCCCCTTCTTGACTGGTATTCTCTATATTTCTCTCATTCTCAAACTTTATCATTAAAATAGCTTAATAACAATGAACCCCCTCTTATTTTGTCATTTAACTAGAATCATTAAAGCCCCCGATAATGAGCACTCACTCTAGACTGAAAGCTTTATTTTGAGTATGCTTTCGTCAACTAATATCAAGCAGTAGAGCTAGAAATAAATGACTATTCTCGTCACTGGTGCCGCTGGGTTTATCGGGTACCATGTATGCCAAAAATTGTTGCAACGCCAAGAAAACGTAATTGGTATTGACAACCTAAATCACTATTATGATGTGCGTCTTAAAGAAGCGCGGTTAGCGGAACTGCAATCGCAACCGCGTTTTGAATTTCATAAGATCGATATCGCCAATAAAACGGAATTCGATCATTTTATAAGCCAACATGCCGATATTACCCAAATTGTGCATTTGGCAGCGCAAGCCGGTGTTCGCTATTCACTCACAAATCCTTTTGCCTACACCGAAGCCAATGTTGTCGGGCATCTCGCCATTTTAGAAGCCTGCCGAAAATTACCGATTCAACATTTGGTTTATGCCAGCAGTTCTTCTGTGTATGGTGCAAACCAAAAGCTGCCATTTTCGGTTAACGATCGCGTTGATCAACCTATTTCGTTATACGCGGCAACAAAGCGCTCTACTGAATTAATGTCTTACACCTATAGCCATTTATTTGGCATCCCAGCAACAGGATTGCGATTTTTTACCGTTTACGGTCCGTGGGGTCGCCCCGATATGTCTGCTTTTATTTTTACAGACGCGATTTTTAATAACCAAGAAATCCCCGTTTTTAATCAAGGTGATATGCGGCGTAATTTTACTTATATTGATGATATTTTGGCGGGAACGATTGCGTGTTTAGATAGCCCGCCTAGTGCTCAGCAAGGAGCACCGCATCGCATTTATAATATTGGTAATAACCATTCTGAACCGCTTATGGGTTTTATTCAAACCCTTGAAAATATTATTGGCAAAAAAGCAAAAATGCGTTTTGAACCTATGCAGCCGGGCGATGTTAAAGAAACCATTGCAGATATTTCAGACACCACACGTGACTTCGGATTTTTGCCTAAAACGAATATTGAAGAAGGCCTTACGCATTTTGTTTCTTGGTATAGGAATTATTATGGATGCTAGTACCCAGCCTAAGATTGCCATTATTGGCCTTGGTTATGTCGGATTACCTTTGGCCATTGCACTTGCAAATCATTTCCCCGTCACAGGTTTTGATATTGATGAAGGACGCATTGCAGAGCTTAAAAATGGTTATGATCGCACGCATGAAATTGAAACAGCTGTTCTCAAGAAAACAGCGCTAAAGTTTGTCTCTGATCCTGCGACATTCCATGCACACGATATCTACATCGTAACAGTTCCAACACCAGTAACAGAAAATCATTTGCCCGATTTGTTGCCTTTGCAAAAAGCATCTGAAACCATCGCAAAAGTCTTGACAAAAAATGCCATTGTTGTATACGAAAGTACCGTTTATCCGGGCGTGACTGAAGATTTCTGCGGACCTATTTTAGAAGCCGGATCAAATCTTAAAGCAGGTCAAGATTTTTACTTAGGTTATTCGCCAGAACGCATTAATCCTGGGGATAAATTACATACCATTGATAAAATCACGAAAGTGGTTTCTGGACAAACGCCCGCTGTTGCAGAAAAGCTCAAACAGATTTATGGCGCGATTAACGGCGGCAATATTTTCGTTGCACAAAATATTAAAACAGCCGAAGCCGCTAAAGTCATCGAAAATGCGCAGCGTGATATTAACATTGCTTTTATTAACGAAATTGCAACAATCGTTGGAAAACTTGGGCTATCTGTTTATGACGTATTAGATGCCGCGAATACAAAATGGAATTTTTTAAATTTTCAGCCTGGGCTTGTAGGTGGACATTGCATTGGTGTTGATCCTTACTATCTTGCACACTGTGCCCGCAATCTACAATTGGATCCCGAAGTCATCCTGGCTGGACGAGATACGAATGAAAACATGGGACATACCATTGCACAAGCTATTCATGAAAAATTAAAAAAAATAGATGCTCATAAAAACAAAACCAATATCTTAGTTTTAGGTCTTACCTTTAAAGAAGATATACCCGATCTTAGAAATACTAAGGTCACCGATGTCATTAAAAGCCTGCAAACATTTGGACACAACGTTGATGTACATGATCCATTGGCAGACCCACATCATGCACACATGCATCTCGGCATTGATCTGTTACCCAGCCTTTCGAATAACACCCATTATGATTGCATTATTGGCGCCGTACCACATAAAACCTACTTAAAGTTGACTCGCCAAGATTTCGTACAATTACTAGCACCGAAGGGACTTATCGCTGATATTAAAAATATGTGGCGCAAGACAGAGCTACCAGAAGAAATGCATTACTGGACATTATAAAATTCCCGCTTCTCTGGAAAAGTAATTTATGAAAAAAATACTATTTTTAGTTTCTGAAGATCGTTATTTTTGTTCGCATCGACTTAGCTTAGGGTGCGCAGCACTGCAAGCCGGGTTCGAAGTTGCCGTTGCAACTAAAACCATAAAAGATACTCAAAAAATCCAAGATGCCGGTTTCACGCTATTTTCACTCAAGCATTTTACACGCGCTGGTTTAAATCCTATTCAGCAATGTCTTCTTATTTTAGAATTATTCAAAATTTATAAAAGCTATCGCCCAGATATTGTCCATCAGGTTGCAATGAAATCCGTTATCTTAGGCTCGTTGATTGCACTCTGGTGCCGCGTACCGACGATTATTAATGCCTTGGGGGGGCTTGGATATTTGTTTATGGACTCAAAGGGAGGAATAACGGCAAAATTTAAAAAAAAATTGTTAAAGTCTTTAACTTGTCGACTATTTCGTTTTATTTTTTCAAAGTCTAATACAAAATTAATTTTGCAAAATCAAGATGACCTCGATACTTTAATGAAAACACATTGTGTTAGTGACCTTCAAAAAATTAGTATTATTCGAGGCTCGGGCGTTGATATCAACGCTTTTCCAGAAACCTCTTTTCCACCAGAACCGCCTGTCATTATTACCTGTATCTCTCGATTATTATGGGATAAAGGTATTGGCGAATTAGTGGCTGCAGCTAAAATACTACAAGAAAAAAACATTTCAGCAAAAGTAATGTTATACGGCATGCCAGATCCTGAAAATCCTACTTCTATCGCACAAACACAGATACAAGCTTGGCATGATTCTGGTTTAATTAGCTGGCAAGGACATTGCGATAATGTCGCTAAAGCTTATGCGAATTGCCACATCGCTGTCTTACCTTCTTATCGAGAAGGACTGCCGAAAACATTGTTGGAAGCTGCGAGTTGTGGCCGCCCAATTGTTACAACTGATGTACCTGGTTGCCGCGAAGTCGTGCAAGATGGCGAAAATGGATTACTCGTCCCCGCAAAAGATAGTGAGGAATTAGCCAATGCGTTAATGGTTCTCATCGAAAATAAGGCTTTAAGATTACAAATGGGGAAAGCTGGCAGAAACCGCGTTATACAGTACTTTTCAGATACGCTCATCCATGAAGAAATCTTAAAACTATATTGCTGACTTGTTGAAACAAATTATGAATAAAACTTAAATCTGCTTTACGTTTTTATGCTAATACCTTTGTTGAGCAACCAAATTGCCCAACTATACAGCACAACGATAAAACTAAGAATCACGCAAAGCGCAACGTAAAGATCAACATCTGATTTTCCGAGCATGCCATATCGAAATGCATTAATCATATAAAAAACGGGATTACTATAAGACACCCATTGCCAAAAAGGCGGCAAAAAATCGACAGAATAAAATACGCCACCCAAATAGGTAAGCGGGGTCAAAACAAAGGTTGGTACAATATTAATATCATCAAATTTTTTGGCAAAAATACCATTAATTAAACCAGCCAAAGAAAATAATATCGCTGTTAACACCGCAACTAAAATAATAAGACCAAGATGCATTAATGGTAGCGTTATAAAAAACAATGAAAGCCCGGTGACTAATATGCCAACAGCCATCCCGCGCGCTAATCCGCCCAATACATATCCCCATAAAATAATAAAATTCGGCAAAGGCGAAACTAACATCTCTTCGATATTACGTTGAAATTTAGAACCAAAAAAAGAAGCAACAACATTTCCATAAGCATTTGTGATAATTGACATCATAATAAGACCAGGAACAATATACGCTATATACGAAACTTCTGCTATTTTGCCAATCCGATCGCCCATTAAATGACCAAATATAACGAAATAAAGCGTCATGCTAATCATAGATGGCAATAATGTTTGAGACCAAATACGAATAAAACGCGATATCTCACGTCGTAAAATGGTATAAAAACCAATCATGTTTGCTGTACACCTTTTCACGATGGATTTACCAAATCAAGAAACAATTCTTCCAATCGATTTGCTTTATTACGCATACTGATCACTTCAATAGACTGATTCGAAAGTGCTGTAAAAATATAATTTAAAGAAAGCGTTTTAGGAAAAGTGATTTCCAAAGTTGCTTTATCTTGAGCAATCGTTTTACACCCAAGTATAACAGGTACTTCTGCTAATGGTTCCTTGAGATCAAGTACAATCGTCTCTGTATTTAAACGAGATAATAATTCTTTCACTGACGTGTGTTCTATAATCTCACCCTTGTTAATAATCGCAATCCCGCGACATAAAGACTCTGCTTCTTCCAAATAATGCGTTGTTAAAATAATCGTCGTGCCTTTCGCATTAATTTCCCGCAAAAATGCCCACATCGAACGCCTAAGTTCAATATCAACGCCTGCTGTGGGTTCATCTAAAATCAGTATTTTAGGTTCGTGTATTAATGCACGCGCAATCATTAAACGACGCTTCATGCCACCTGACAACTCTCTTGAGACAATATGACGTTTATCCCATAGCCCTAACTGTGTAAGATACTGCTCCGCTCGAGGGTATGCAACATGGCGCGCTATACCATAATATCCCGCTTGATTGATAATGATATCTATAACCCGTTCAAAAAGATTAAAATTAAATTCTTGAGGAACGACCCCAATACAGGTTTTAGCGTTTACTGTCTCTTTTTCTAGGTCAAAGCCCAATACCGAAACTTGACCCGCTGATTTGTTCACTAAAGAAGTCAGGATCCCAATCAGAGTCGTTTTTCCAGCGCCATTCGGTCCTAATAATGCAAAAAAATCGCCTTGATCAACTGCAAGCGTAATACCTTTCAAGGCTATTTGTCCTGAAGCATAGGTTTTTTTTAAATTTTTAATAACAATCGCTTTATTCATGTTAATAAACTTACTTTTAACATTATGGCATCAAGCTCTAGGTATGAGTGTAAGTTATATTAACAAAAAAAACACCACATTTTTTTTAATTTATTCTGTGCCTTATCTTAAAAAAAATTTATGCTACAATGAAAAACATGAAATTTTTAATCGCCTTTTTTTGCAAAGTATCTAATTTATTCACGCATTGCTTAAATTTTAGCGCGCATTTCGTGGCACTTGGCATCCGTGCTTATTTATGCAAAATCTTTTTCTGGTCCGGCTGGCTTAAGTTAACATCTTGGTCGTCCACCTTATATTTATTTGAACACGAATACAAAATAGTAGGTATGTCGCCCCACATGGCTGCCTATCTTGGAACCGCTGCTGAAATCACATTACCTATTTTCTTGATGCTTGGCCTCGGGGCAAGAATCCCCGCAACAGCCTTATTTGTTTTTAATATCTTTAATGTTATTTACTACCCCACATTATTAAAGCCCGAGTTTGCTGCAGCACTAAAGGATAATGTAATCTGGGGAATTTTAATTGGCGTTCTTATGCTTTACGGTTCTGGGAAAATATCCGTCGATGGTTGGCTACAAAAAAGGTTTTGTAAAGAATATAACATATAATTTAGAAAGCTAAATATTTTTATATAGAATTAAGGAATATCATATTTGTGTTTGATACGTCACATCTAAGACCTGCTTTTTACAAACCTGCTGTATTTGAGCATTTGTTATCCATTACGGCAGCAGTCGTATCACGATACTCCATGCTATTGGTTACCATTATCAATACGCAAATGATGCCTGAAAAAGAATTTGGGCTCTTTGTTATCTTGTTACTCGTCGCCAATTTAATTACAGCGTTTGTAAGTTGTGGCGGTGACATGTGGTTGAATCGATTCAGCCGTCCCCGGCACTTAGTTAAAAATCATGCACCAATCGTTTCGCGGCTATATCTCAAAATTAGCATTTGCTTAGCCGGCCTTGTTATTTCAATGGCATTCTATTTCGGAATTTTCAATACACAAGCGTTTAATAATACAGGCAGGGGTATTGCTTGGTGTCTTGGATGGGCTGCCACAACAGGTATTATTGAAACTCTTTTAGCGGTTTTACGCACCACACACTTGATACAACGTTTCTTCATTATTCGTGATTTTTTTATGCCTATTACCCTGATCGTGTCAATTGTCATTTTTCAAGTCAATACAGTAGAAAAATTTTTCCTGATTGCTCTTGCAATTAGTGCAATCACACTCGGGGTTTTATCAAAGCTCATATTTTCAAAAAGGCATCGCTATTTTCCTCAAACGTGTTGGCATCGACATTTGTTTCACAAAGTCATTATCGGACACACAATAGCCCTCATTTTAAATAATCTACTCGCACGTTTAGCAAATGGACAAGATGCGCTTTTACTTGCAGAGCAAGAGTCTATGGTCTTGGCAGGTCAATATCGTTTTATCACACATTTTGCATATGCATTTAATATGATTCAACATTATGTGTTTTTAGCTTTCCCGTGGCAACTTCGTAAAGCAAGCCCGAATAATCTCTATTGCAAGGGAACACAAGCTATAAAACTAAGACAATTGTTATTAGTACTAAGCGCTTTCCCTGCTCTAATCTTGCTCATTTTTATTGCCAAACCTTTATTAGTAATCTTGGGAAAAACTTTTCAAGATATGGCTTTACCTTTGTGTTTTTGTCTCATTATTCGCTTCAGTGAATTATTATGGGGGCCTCAACATGAAATATTGATCAGTAATAAAAAAGTCTTTTGGGACACATGCGCAAACTTAATAGCATTGGTTGTTGGCGGATCTGTTTTTTTTATATCGCTTTATTATTCACATAATAGCGTTTTAAGCGCCTTATTTTCGTTAGGATTTAGCTCGATTGCAGGCCAATGGGTACGTTATGTTATTTTAAAAAAATATCGTTTACTGCATACAACAGAGGATTTTAACATAAGCCTCTGGTACCCTATACTAGCAGTCTTTATCAGCATGTTTTATCTATTCATGACGACGATATAAATCAATGAACTTGGACAGAAATTCATATCCACCATTCTTGCTCATGAGCATGTATGTCATCGTTATTCTGATGCAATTTCAGCTCGACATGCGCATCTCCCAGATACCTCTTCGAATAGGCGCTTCTGATTTTTTCGTGCCATTATTTTTAGCCATGATGGTGTATACCTCGCCTACAAATATTTTTCAACAACAATGGAAAATTAAATGGCTCCCACTGTGGTTTACCATTGTTAGTTTGTGGCTGAGCGTTTCTTTACTGATAGGGTATCTCGAAGCCGGTTTTCTATCTAGCTGGGCGTTCGGTAATAAATTTATCGGGTGGTTCCTATTAATGGGATATTTTTTATCAGGTGGATTAACTAAACGCCTGACACACGAGATGCTGATGCGAATATTTAAAGTGTTGTTTGTTAGCAGTTGGCTTATCGGCCTATTTTGTATTTTTAGTTGGGCAATAATGTTGTATACATATTTCCCGGCGCTAAATATAGGGAGTAATGCTAATCATCGCTTTATAGGATTTCTTCAAAACCCAAATGCTTTTGGATTTTTTAATGCTGTTCTGTTATTGCTTTATATTACGATCAATCGTCAAAAATTATTGTTTTCGCCATGGTTAACACGCTTTGGTTATACCATTAGCCTTATTTGTATTATTGGTTCAGGTTCCAGAGGTGCTTTTATAACAGGGATTTTTGGTTTAGTCATACTTACCCTATATGAAATCATTTCTCCTCGCACTGTTTTCTCAATTTTTATGGCGGGCATAAGTATTTTATTTGGCAGTTTTTGTCTCAATTATTTATTCCCTACCAAATTTTACAGCTATATTTATTCTGATCCGCGTTTTTGGAAATTTTCAGATGGCAGCGTCACAGAACGAATACATCATATCAAGCTTGCATTCAATTGGTGGCTTGAAAGCCCGTTCATGGGTATCGGGCTTGGTAGTTATTTAAACCGTCAAATAGAACAAGGTATGACGCAGCTTAGCGCAATCCATCAAACACCACTGTGGCTGCTCACTGAAACAGGTTTGATTGGGCTTATTCTAATGTTAATTCTTATTTATGCCACACTAAAAAGTCTTGATCAATCCTCCAGGTTCTTATCCAAAAATAATACGCTTGCAGCTGGCGGATGCGCGATAATTTTGGCTTGCAGCTTAGGGTCTTTAGCCTCCGAGCTTATGTATCAACGATACCTTTGGTTTTTCTTGGGAATATTATTAGTTAAATCTATTCGAAATACTCAAAATGTTGCAAGTGTTTGTGAATTTGCGGTGAATAAAAGCTATAATCACCCTTAAACATCCCCTTATTTTAAACAACTCCCAGAATGGTTGTGACTGCCTGATTTTCTAATATTAATTCACTATATGCCATCATTAATTTTTCTGCTGTTTCTTTAGCCATTTTTTCTAATCGATTAAAAATAATCAAACCTTGACGTAGTAAAGATACTGTCCTCTTCTTCGAAGTATTTACTTTTAAATATTTATCTAAATCAATCTTTTCTGAAGCAGCACCTAAAAAAGTCAATAGTATCGTTGCAAGCGCACCAATTAAAAAAATCCGATCTCGTTTCTCAGGATTACTAACCCGAGTCGCATCTAATCCCATCCCAAAATGGATGTCTTTGCTGTCTTTAAAAAAAGGTTCACATCCCCATCTCTTAGAATACCAGCGGATCTGTTCTGAACCTGACACATCTTTATCAGATCCTACAATACACCAAGGTGCTTTCATTCCTTTTTTATGTTTAATTGCCACCAATTCTATAGGATAATCTTCTGCTGTTATCGTCACATCTCTTAAAACTTTTGTCCTCCCATTTGGAGATACCAATTCAGCAGCACTTTGAGTAACTCCTGCTTCATCTGTTATTAAAACATTGTTCCTAACTCTTATAAAATACTCAAATCCAAGCTCTTCTTCTAAAAACCGAAATAACTTAATATCAAAAAAACCTCTGTCTGCCAATATCGTTACCTTCACATCTGAAGGTAATGCATTTTTTAAACGCAACAAAATCTCATCTTCATAATCATTTCTAGAATCTTTTAATTTATTTTTATCATGCGTCTTCCAAAGTAAAGGAGTCGCTCTCCCATGAGAAGTTACCATATTTAAAAAAATTGTTGCTTGCGAACTGGTATCAAAGTCTGTCCAGTCCATAGTCACTTTAATTTCTTTGCGATTACCAACAATCATTTGAACCATACTTTTATCCGTTTCTTCAAGCTGAAGCTTCTTATTACTGAGCAGCCGATCTACTTGTTTCACAGCATGCTTATCCGATAAATTGAGCGTTTTTGCTAATCCTCTTCCTATTCTGTTCACAATTAAGGAAGCACTTGATATCACCCCAAGTGTTGCTCTCGCTATAGAAACGACTCTTTTTGCATGTTGAGTTTCTGAAAATACTCGACCAACAAATTTTTCAACGTCGATAAAATCCAATACTTCCCCATGAAACTTCATCATGATCTTTCTCCATAATTTCAAAGATCAGATGATTTTGATCCCGTTTTTCTAAAAAATCAACGAGACCTATATTATTTTTAGTATGGTTTGATCGTGGTACAAGCTAAAACTTGAGGGGATCTCTAAGCCTTTAAATATCTTATAAAAGATCTCGATAAAATATTTTTTCCTGTTAACTGGCAGCAAGAAAGATTTGATAGCTTTATTGCGGAATATAATACAGAAAGGCCACACCAAGGATTAGAGATGAAATGTCCTGCTGAAATTTATGAGCCCTCATTAAAAAAATACAGAGGCCTCCCTGATGTCAGCTATCTTTTCCATGATAAAACGGTGACAGTTACTTATTGTGGGCGGATCTGCTTGTTTGGAAAAAAAATAAATTTGAGCCAAGTTTTTGCTGGGCAAAATATTGGCATAAAAGAAGTTGATGATAAAGTTTGGCTGGTTAGTTTTATGGATGATGATTTAGGATATTTTGATGAGCAGACATGTAAATTGGAACCTTTGGACAACCCTTTTGGGCCTAGAGTGTTACCCATGTCTTCGGTATCATCTGTAACCTATGTATCCGGTATGGACAGTACCCATGCCCACAAAATCCCCACAAGACGCGGTGCCGCGAATAGTTTTTAAGCCAGCTATCCATAAGCTTAAGAAACCACATAGCGCCCGATAAGGTTTTGATGATTATTTGGAATAGGATCAATGACGGTATAGTGCTATTACACTAAAGTTATTGACAAGAATGCCTTAAGCCGTCTAAAATTGTAATTTACTACAAGATTGGACAAAATATGTACATCGAGCGAACCCTGGAGGCGGCCATAAAAAAGGCATCTGCGAGCTTCTCGGTAGTAATGGTGACTGGACCTAGACAAATAGGAAAAACTACTTTATTGCAACGTTGTGCCGAGCCTGGCAGGCGTTATATCACTCTTGATGATCTGAATGAAAGAACATTAGCCAAACATGATCCGGAATTGTTTTTTAAGAGAAATCCCCCACCGATATTAATTGATGAAGTGCAGTACGCACCTGAATTATTTACCTATATAAAAATAATTTGTGATCGTGAACGTAAACCGGGATTATTTTGGTTAACAGGATCGCAGAAATTTCATTTAATGCAAAACGTATCTGAGTCATTAGCCGGTAGAGTTGCTATATTAGATTTGTTAGGTTTGTCACAAGCTGAAATATTCAAACGTGCTCATGATAGCCAGCCATTATTGCCTGCAACTGAATGGCTAGATAATGCTAGATTGCATACTGTGAAAAATTTTAACCTAATGGATGTATACAAAAGAATATGGACCGGATCATTTCCACAAATCGCTCTTCAGGCTAGTACAGATCGAGATTTATTTTATAGTTCATATGTACAGACTTATATTCAACGTGATGTGCGTGAAATTACTAATATTACTAACGAGACTGGTTTTTATAATTTCTTGCGGGCTACCGCTGCGCGCACAGGACAATTGCTTAATTATGCAGAGCTTGCTAAGGATGCAGATATAAACCATAGAACTGTAAAGGATTGGTTAAATATCTTAGAAACATCAGGAATAATTTATTTACTCCGACCTTATCACAACAATATAGTAAATCGTTTAATAAAAACGCCAAAGCTGTATTTTTTAGATACTGGATTATGTTCGTATTTAACACGGTGGCAATCAGTAGAATCGCTAGAAGCTGGGGCTATGTCTGGGCATATTTTAGAAACATATGTGTTTACAGAAATTTTAAAAAGTTATTGGCACAATGGCAAAGAGGCATATTTTAATTTTTATCGCGACAAAGATGATAGAGAGATTGATTTAATTATTGATCAAAATAATACGTTACATCCAATCGAGATAAAAAAAACAGCTAATCCAACTGCTAACGCCTCATCAAACTTCAAGTTCTTATCTATATTGCAACAAAATATTGGTCATGGAATGGTGGTTTGTTTAACAGGAAAAGATATACCGTTATCGCACGATGTTGATGCGATTCCTATAGGATATTTATAAATGAGTATTACTAAATTAGCTTGGTTAACCGATATTCACCTTAATTTTCTTGATAAACAGAAACGAAAGCTATTTTATAATGAGGTTTTAAGTAAAAATTGTGACACAATATTAATAGGTGGTGATATTGCAGAAGCAACCTGTGCTACGCGATATCTTATTCTGTCTCAAGAAGAGGATTGAAAAACACTTAAAAATCATTTAAACTTTGTCATTATGCTTAATCTAGTCCAACTATTATATACTCCAGGGCTATCGCGCTAACCTATAGTTAAATACCTGCATATGCACACAATGTGTCGGCTTATTTCCACACTTTGCTGCCACTAAACTCACTATCCCCCTGTTTCAGGAAAGCTGTCTCTTGATCACATCTTTTGCCCAAACTTTTTAAAAATTGCATAACCCTCTATTCTTTCCTGTAATTTAAACGTATGCGCCTGAAAATACCACCTGTTAAATTAAGAAGTGTTTAATACGGCTTTAGCAAGTAGAATCTGCTCTTCAGCAAATGCTTTTAGTTGAGCCAAATCAATTTTATGCGGCAACAAAGTCATCGGATCGATAGT